>JBKJHV010000084.1:0-66165 GCA_046598445.1 Lysobacteraceae bacterium | reverse complement strand
GCATGCTTGTAGCGATTGGTGACGAAGACCAGCGTGTCGCAGCCCGCTTCGATCGCTTCGTCCACCGCGTACTGGATCAGCGGCTTGTCGACGATCGGCAACATCTCCTTGGGCACGGTCTTGGTCGCCGGCAGAAATCGTGTGCCGAGACCGGCAACGGGGAAAACCGCTTTGCGGATGCGGGTCATCGAAACGGCTCAGCCTCTGGAGATTCGGGATATTCAACATGACGCAAAAGTACGCACGGAAGCGCGCCCGGAGACACGGAAGGATGCCGGGTCTCGATATCGGGTTTGCCTGACAGGTTTCGCCCGGCCAAGGGCGACATCGGATCGGAGACCGGAGCCGTCCCCATCAGGTTCTGCGTGCGTTACGGGCGGGAAATGCTACCACCGTCGCCGCATGCGCATGGGACTCGCCGACGGTCTTGGTCGGCACGAATTCGGGCACTGCTTCACGCAGCATCGCGGCCAGCGCCTCCAGATCGTAGCGTGCGCTGGCCTCGCGCATCCGCGCCAGCGCGGCGGCGATGGCTTCGGTCGAAACCTGTCGCGGCGCCGCCTGCAGGATTTTCGGGTGCGAGGTCGGCCGATAGCGCTCGTCGGCGTGGAAGAGGGTCTCGTGCAGCTTTTCGCCTGGACGCAGGCCGGTATAGACGATGGCGATGTCGCGGCCGGGCTGTTTGCCGGCAAGGCGGATCATCTGTTCGGCGAGCAGGCGGATCGACACCGGTTCGCCCATGTCGAGCGTGTAGATCGCCTGCTGCGAACCGATCGCCGAGGCCTGCAGGATCAACTGGCAGGCTTCCGGAATGGTCATGAAGAACCGGGTGACTTCGGCATCCGTGACCGTCACCGGGCCGCCGCAGCGGATCTGTTCGCGGAACAGCGGCACGACGCTGCCGGCGGAATCGAGGACGTTGCCGAAGCGCACGGTGACGAAACGGGTGGAACGCGGATCGGCCAGCGACTGGCACAACATTTCGGCGAGGCGTTTGGTCGCACCGAGCACATTGACCGGATCGACCGCTTTGTCGGTGGAGATCAGCACGAAGGTGCCGACGCCGGCAGCCGAACTCGCCCGGGCGACCGTCTCGGTGGCCAGCGCGTTGTTGCGGACGGCTTCGCGCAATTGCGCTTCCAGCAGCGGCACTTGTTTGTAGGCGGCGGCGTGGAAGACCGCATCCGGTTTCACCAGCTCCAGCGCGTAGCGGATCACCGCCGGGTCGCCGCAGTCGCCCAACACAGGCGCCAGCTCGATCCCGGGGAAATCGCGACGCAGTCGCATCTGGGTGGTGGTCAGCGCCAGTTCGTCGATCTCGACCAGCGCGATCCTGCTGGCGCCGTGGCGCGCGCACTGGCGACACAGTTCCGAACCGATGGAACCGCCCGCGCCGGTCACCAGCACGCTGCGGCCGCCAAGCCAGTCGCGCATGGCCTTCCAGTCGGGTACCACCGGAGCGCGGCCGAGCAGATCCTCGATCGCGACCTCCTTGAGCTCACCGGGCAGCGAGCGGCCTTCGAGGATATCGTTGAGTCGCGGCACCATCCGGAACGGCAGACCGGTGCGTTCGCAGGCTTCGATCACCCGGCGCATGTGATCGGCGTCGACCGAAGGCATCGCGATCACGAGCAGCTTGGCCGCGGTTTCCGGTGCGATCCGGCCGACATCGTCGATCCGGCCGAGCACCGGCACGCCATGCAGATGGCTGCCACGCAGTTTCCTGGCATCGTCCAGAAAACCCACCGGTTGATAGGCGCCGGTGCGGCGCAGGTCGCGGACCAGCGCCTCGCCCGCCTGTCCCGCGCCCAGAATCAAGACGCGCACGGCCGATTTGTCGCTGTTGATGCGGCCGTGATCCTTCCACGAGCGGTACAGCAGGCGCGGCGCTCCGAGCATCAGGGTCAGTACGAACGGATACATCACCAGCACCGAGCGCGGCGCCTGGCCCAAGCGGTTGTAGATGAAAAGCACCAGCAGAATGGCGAGCAGACCGAACATGCTCGCCTTCAGGATATTCACCAGATCGGGCACGCTGGCGAAGCGCCAGACGCCGCGATACAGGCCGGCCTGCCACGACACCAGCCCCTGCGCGACAAGCACCAGCAGGGCTTCGGTCGACCACAGCGCAGGCTGCACGGCGGTATCGAGCATGGCGTAACGGAACTGCACCAGACCGGTCCAGCACACCCAGACGATGCACAGATCGTGCAGCACGATCATGGTGCGCGGCCATGCACTGCCGAGGCGTTCTTTCAATGTGGTCATGCGCCCAATCCTCCGTTCGCGGCGTGCCCGGCCGGCCGGCGCAGCCAGTACCAGAGCCCGCACCCCAAAACCAACCAAGCAGACACCAGCATCGAAATCCCTTTCTGTCCTTCCTCCCCGAACCAAATCGCGCCCGCACATGCGAGCAACGTCCATAGCGCATAGCCTACAGTCACCGGTACATGACTGCCGGCGCGCCTGGACCAACGCTGATAGGCGTGTTCGACGTGCGGCGTCCACCAACGATCACCGCGCAACATCCGCGTGAGCAGGGTGAAACCGGCATCCAACACGAACGCGCTCAATGGCAGCAGCGCCAGCGGCCACGCCGCAGGCGGCATGACATCCAACGACAACCCGGCCATCAGCGCCAACGCGAATCCAAGCGCCCCGCTGCCCACATCGCCCAGAAAAATCTTCGCGCGGGGGAAGTTGAACGGCAGAAAACCCAAGGTTGCCGCGATCAACGCCAACCCCAGATGAACCGCGAGCGCGCTCCCCGCCAACCACGCGAACGTCGCAGTCACGAGCACCGCCTGGGTCGCAGCCAGGCCGTCGATGCCGTCCATGAAATTCCAGATGTTCACCAGCGCCAGGCACAGCGCGAACACCACGAGCGCGACGCCGGCACCGCTGCCTGAAAGATAGAAACCCACCGCGAGCCAGCCGGCGGCGACCGCATGTACCACCAGCCGCGACCATGGCGACAGCGGCCGGTGGTCGTCGAGCCAGCCGATCCCGGCCACCATCAGGAAACCGAAACCGGCGCAGACCAGCAGCACGATCTCGCGCGGCTGGCGCAGAGTCATCGCCGCGATCGCGATCAGGAACGCCAGGCCGATGGCGATGCCGCCGCCGCGCGGCGTGGCGACCTGATGGCTGCGACGCTCGCCGGGTTCGTCCAGCAAGCGACGGCGCAGCGCGTAGGTCCGCGCCGCCCAGGTGCCGGCGGCGCCAAGGGCCGCGAACAGCGCGAACCAGGCGATGGAACCGGCCGACAGCAGCATCAGACGACCGCGTAATTGAGCAATGGCTTCACCGAGCCCCACTCCTTGCAGCTCGGGCACTGCCAGTGATGGCTGCGTGCGCCGAAACCGCAGCGGTTGCATCGGTAGCTCGGATTGCGGACCAGCAGTTGCTCGGTCACATGCTTGAGATCGTGCAGGGTCGCGGTCGGGTCGGTATCGTCGGCCAGACTCAGGTCGATCAGCGCGGCCTCGCCGCGCACCGACGGGCGCTCCTTGAGCTGACGGGCGAGATAGTCGCGCGCCGCATGCACGCCCTCGGCGGCTTCGACCAGCCGGGTCAGCGCCAGCACCGGCGAAATCCCGCGGTAGTGTTCGCACATCTCGGTCAGGAACGTGCGTGCGCCGATGGGGTCGCCCACTTTGTCGTAGCAGACCAGCAGCGACGGCAGAATGTCGGGCAGGTAATCCGGGTCATGACGCGCCGCACGCTCATAGGCGCGGATCGCGGCGGGATGCTGACCCGCATCGAATTCGATCCGTCCCTCCAGCATGCCGGCGCGCACGGTGTTCGAATCGGCGGCATAGGCGCGCGCGATCGCCGCCCGCGCCTGGTCGCTGTCGCCGGCGGTGCTGTGGCGTTCGGCCAGCTCGCACTCGAACTGCGCGATCAATTTGCCCATCGGCTCGCCGGTCACCGCTTCGTAACGCGACGCCTTGTCGATCGCCTGCTGCCAGTCGCGTTCGGCCTGATAGATGCTGATCAGATGACGAAGCGCCTGCGGCGCGCGGTCGTCGAGTTTGGACAGATCAGTGAAGACAGTCTCGGCGCGATCGAGCAGACCCGAACGCATGTAGTCCTCACCCAGCGCGAGCAACGCCTGCACCTTCTGCTGATCGTTGATGTCGGAGCGCTGGACCAGACCCTGATGCAGACGGATCGCGCGGTCGACCTCGCCGCGGCGGCGGAACAGATGCCCCAGCGCGACCTGGGTCTCGAAGGTGTCCTTGTCCAGTTCGGCGACATGCAGGAACAGCTCGATCGCCTTGTCCGGCTGTTCGTTGAGCAGATAATTCAGGCCGCGGAAATAAGTGGTCGACAGCCGGCTGACCTGATGATCGCTGTGGCGCTCGCCGCCACGGCGGCCGATGACCCATCCGATCACCGCTGCCAGCGGGATCAGCAGGAAATACCAGAACCACTCGGAGATGAAGGCCATCTCAAGTCTCCGACGGGGCGGACAAAGAAAGGATTGCTGCAGTCTCGGCCCGAGGCGTTTCGGGTCTCTGCTCGGGCATGTTCGTTTGCTTCTCCACGCGGCGCAGTGCGCGACGCAGCGGCAGCACCACCGAAACGACGATCGCCAGGCCACCGGCCAGTACACCGGCCAGCAGGGTACACAGGAGGATCACGCCGAGCCCTGCCTTGACGTCGACAACCCCCAGATCGACGGTCGCGGATTCGGCGTTCAGCACGCCGAGCACCAGCCCGACGGCCAGGAACACGATGGCGATGAGCATACGCAGAGGACGCATGGTAGGCAGGTCGCGTTTGAGGTCGGAACCGGTCATCAGTGTATGCCGCCCGAAGGACGAAAACGATGGATGCCGCTGTCAGCCGGCGGAAGGCCGTAGCGGATCATGGCGATGGGCGATGAGGAAAAACGCTGATCGACGGTTGGTCGCGTCGACACAGCCGCTGACGGTCGCAAACAGCCCGGACTCAATCTTCCGGCGGCAGCGGAACGACGTCGCTGACCCGGTCGCGCAGCTCTTTGCCGGGTTTGAAGTGCGGCACATGCTTGCCGGGCAGCGCCACGGCATCGCCGGTCTTGGGATTGCGACCGGTGCGCGGCGGGCGGTAATGCAGGGAAAAACTGCCGAAGCCGCGGATCTCGATCCGTTCGCCCTCGGCGAGCGAGCCGCCCATCATTTCCAGCAACGACTTGACCGCGAGATCGACGTCGTCGGCCTTCAGATGACTCTGACGCTGGGACAGGATCTCGATCAGTTCGGATTTGGTCATGGGCGCTCGCAATCCTTCAACGGGCCGCAGCCGACAGGCGCCGCGGCGATCCGGGAGAACCGGATCGCCGCAGGCCGTGGTGCGGAATTACTCGGAACGATTGTTTTCCAGCTGTTCGCGCAGCAGCGCGCCCAGCTTGGTGGTGCCGCTGGCGGCGTCGGACGACACCTTGGCGTATTCGGCCATCGCTTCCTGGGTCTCGGCTTCGTCCTTGGCCTTGATCGACAGCTGCAGGGTGCGGCCCTTGCGGTCCATACCGATCAGCTTGGCTTCGATCGCGTCGCCGACCTTGAGGTGCTGGCTGGCGTCGTCGATGCGGTCGTAGCTGATGTCGCGCGCGGTGACGTAGCCTTCGATACCGTCGCCCAGATCGATCATCGCACCCTTGGCGTCGACTTCCTTCACGGTGCCGGAGATCTTCGAACCCTTCGGATTCGTGGCCATGAACTGACCGAACGGATCCTGTTCCAGCTGCTTCACGCCGAGGCTGATGCGCTCGCGTTCCGGGTCGACCGCGAGCACGACGGCTTCGAGGTTGTCGCCCTTCTTGAAGTTGCGGACCACGTCTTCGCCGGTGGTGTTCCAGCTCAGATCCGACAAGTGGATGAGACCGTCGATGCCGCCGTCCAGGCCGATGAAGATGCCGAAATCGGTGATCGATTTGATCTGGCCCGACACCTTGTCGTTCTTCTTGAAGATCGCCGCGAAGGTTTCCCACGGATTCGACGAGCACTGTTTCATGCCCAGCGAAATGCGGCGACGCTCTTCATCCACGTCGAGGATCATGACTTCGACTTCATCGCCGACCTGCACGACCTTGGACGGGTTGACGTTCTTGTTGGTCCAATCCATTTCGGAGACGTGGACCAGGCCTTCGACGCCCGGCTCGATCTCGACGAACGCGCCGTAATCGGTGACGTTGGAGACCTTGCCGAACATGCGGGTGTTGGACGGATAACGGCGGGCGATGTTGTCCCACGGATCCTCGCCCAGCTGCTTCAGGCCGAGGCTGACGCGGTTGCGCTCGCGGTCGTACTTGAGCACGCGGACTTCGAGTTCCTGGCCGACTTCGACCACTTCGGACGGGTGACGCACGCGCTTCCACGCCATGTCGGTGATGTGCAGCAGGCCGTCGATGCCGCCGAGGTCCACGAACGCGCCGTAATCGGTGAGGTTCTTGACGACGCCCTTGAGCACCGCGCCCTCGACCAGCTTCTCGAGCAGCTGCTCGCGCTCTTCCGAATGCTCGCTCTCAACCACCGCACGGCGGGAGACGACGACATTGTTGCGCTTGCGGTCCAGCTTGATGAGCTTGAATTCGAGCTCTTTGCCTTCCAGATACACCGGGTCGCGGACCGGGCGCACATCGACCAGCGAGCCGGGCAGGAACGCGCGGACGTCCTTGATGTCGACGGTGAAACCGCCCTTGACCTTGCCGCTGATGCGGCCGGTGATGGTTTCGTTCTTTTCCAGTGCTTCTTCCAGCTCGTCCCACACCATCGCGCGCTTGGCTTTGTCGCGGGAGAGGACGGTTTCGCCGAAGCCGTTTTCGAGGGAGTCCAGCGCCACCTTGACGATGTCGCCGACTGCGACGTCGATTTCGCCGGCGTCGTTACGGAACTGTTCGATCGGGACAATGCCCTCGGACTTGAGGCCGGCGTTGATGACCACCACGTCGGTGCGCACATCGACAACGGTGCCGACCACGATGGAGCCGGGCTTGAGCTTGGACAGATTGGCTGCCGCGCTCGCTTCGAACAGTTCTGCGAATGATTCGGTCATGGATTGATTGCTCTGTAGATGACATAGACCGGGGTGCGTGCTTCGACGGAAGCTTCCATCGAACGCAACGCTATGGAACCGGTCCACCCGTAGGGGCCTGGGCGGGATTGCCTGTGGCCATGAAGAGTGAGGAGTGGAAAAAACCGCCGCTCCGCTGCTTTCGCGACGGATGCGTCGGGCTTGCCTGCTGCGTGAAGCACTCGCTCGCCTGAGCGACTCAGGGATGCGCGCCGGGCACGATGGCCAGTACGCGCTCGACGACCACATCGATGCCGAGTCCGGTGGTGTCGATGCAAACGGCGTCGTCGGCCGGTCGCAAGGGCGCCACCGCGCGATTGGCATCGCGGGCGTCGCGGGCGAGAATTTCCCGCAGCAGGTCGTCGAAGATAACGGAAACCCCCTTGTCTTTCAACTGCTTATACCGTCTTTCGGCCCGTTCGTCGGGGCTGGCGGTCAAAAACACCTTGAAGGGGGCATCGGGGAAGATCACGGTCCCCATGTCGCGGCCGTCGGCGACCAGGCCAGGGGCCTGGCGGAAGGCCCGCTGACGGTCGTGAAGCGCGGCCCGCACGTCGGGTACCGCTGCGATCGCGGAGGCGGCGGCCCCGGCCGTCTCGGTGCGCAGCTCGTCGGTGGCGTCGACGCCGTTCACGATCACCCGCAGCTCGCCGTCGGCGGCCTCCACGAAGCCGATGTGGGCATCGAACGCGCAGCGGACCAGCGCATCGGGATCGGTCAGATCCAGTCCGGCCCAACTGGCGGCGACGCCAACGCCGCGGTAGAGAGCGCCGGAATCGAGGTAATGCCAGCCCAACCGGTTCGCCACCAGCCGGCTGATGGTGCCTTTACCGGAACCCGAGGGGCCGTCGATGGTGAGAACGTCGACGGCTGCAGCGGATACGACCGCGGCGGATGAGGCCGGATCGGGGGCGGCGTGATCGGGCATGTCGGGCTCGGCGGCGATATCGGGGGCACCATTGTAGCCGGCAGCTCGCCCGGCTCGCGGCCCGGCGATACAATCTGCTGACGCAACCACTTGAATCGCCTGTGAAATGCCGGCAGAATAGCCGGCTGATTTACCATCCGCGTCATTCCCATCCACTCAACTGCGTTATCGCCGAGGTTCCCCATGAAGGTCTTGTCCTCCCTGAAGTCGGCGAAGGCCCGTCACCGCGACTGTAAAGTCGTCCGCCGCCGTGGCAAGGTCTTCGTGATCTGCAAGTCGAATCCGCGTTTCAAGGCGCGCCAGCGCTGAAACAACGGACATGCGATAAGCACGCTGCGATACATCTATATAGCAGCTGTGCCGCAGACCCGGACAAAGGCCGCCTCGCGCGGCCTTTGTCGCGTCCGGGTTCCGCGGCGATCCCCCGTAATCCCTCCGCTGTCGCGATGCGCTTACGGATGCGCTTACGGATGCGCTTACGGATGCGCTTACAATTGGCGACGTACGTGGGGCGCCCCGCCCTTCGAACGCCATCCGTATTTCGCACCCGCATTTACGATTGAGGATATCCCCATGCGCCAGCTCTCCGCCGCCATTCTCGCTGCCATCATGTTTGCAGCCGCCGCCCCGCAGGCGTCCGCCGAAACGCTGTTGATCGAACGCGTGAGCGAAGAAGCCGGCATGGCCCTGCCCGCACGCGGCACGCGCATGGCCGATGTCGAACGCAAATTCGGGGCGCCCATCCAGCGCCTGGATCCCCGCGGCGGCCAGAAGCGCCAGTGGCCCTCGATCAACCGCTGGACCTATTCGAATTTCGTCGTCTATTTCGAGAAAGACCGGGTCATCGACGCCGTCGCCATCCGCGCCGGCGCGAACGAAGTCGGACCGAAGCCGCCAATCCGCTGACCTCATGACCGTCAAGTATCGTTTTCCCGCGGAGTGGGAACCCCAGTCCGCCGTTCTGATCGCGTGGCCGCATTCCGAGACCGACTGGGGCCCACGCCTGGTCGAAGTCGAGGAAACCTACATCGCTCTCGTCGCCGCCATCACCGCATTCCAGGATGCGGTGATCTGCATCGCCGACGATGATCTGCAGATCTATGCCGAAGCCAGACTGCGCTCGGCGCGGGTGGACATGGCCCGCGTGCGCTTCGTCACTGTCGAATACGACGACACCTGGCTGCGCGATTCGGGCCCGGTGACGTTACGTGCAAGCGAGGACGGGGCGGCGTTCCGGCTGCTGGATTTCCGCTTCACCGGCTGGGGCGGCAAGTTCGAGGCCAGCCGCGACGACCGCCTGGTCGAGGCGCTGGTCGCGCAGGACGTGTTCGCCGACGTGCAGCGCCATGAGATCGACTTCGCGCTGGAAGGCGGCGGTATCGAAACCGACGGCGCCGGCACCCTGCTGACGACCTGGCGCTGCCTGCACGAGCGCCATCCGCAGGCGTCGCGCGAGGAACTCACCGCGAAACTGTCCGGCTGGCTCGCCCAGCGCCGGGTGCTGTGGCTCGACCGCGGCTATCTGGAAGGCGACGACACCGACGCCCACATCGACACCCTCGCCCGCTTCGCCGCCGAAGACGCCATCGTCTATCAGGGCTGCGACGACGTCAGCGACACCCATTACCCGGAATTGCAGGCGATGGCCGCAGAGCTGTCGGCACTGCGCACCCGCGAAGGCGCGCCGTACCGGTTGTTCGCGCTGCCGTGGCCGAAGCCGGTGTTCGACGACGGCCGCCGTCTCGCTGCCAGCTACGCCAATTTCCTGATCGTCAACGGCGCGGTGCTGATTCCGTCGTACGGCGATGTGGCCGACGCGCGCGCGCAGGAAGTGATGGCCGAGGCCTTCCCGGGCCGCGCCATCGTGCCGGTGCCGTGCCGGCCGCTGATCTGGCAGAACGGCAGCCTGCACTGCATCACCATGCAGTTGCCCGAAGGCGTGTTGGGCTGAACCGAAACGCTTCACCGTTCCGTCGGGCGTAAGATTCCGGC
The DNA here is from genome assembly GCA_046598445.1 of Lysobacteraceae bacterium. GTDB lineage: Bacteria > Pseudomonadota > Gammaproteobacteria > Xanthomonadales > Xanthomonadaceae > Lysobacter_I. Next base: position 56,186 of record JBKJHV010000084.1, on the reverse strand, counting down.
GGAAATGTTGCGATGGCGGGCCTGGGCCCGCCCTACGACATCCGCTTCGCGAGAGGTTGCGATACACCATGAAAACCAGAACCCTGCCCGTTGCGCTGATCCAGGAAACGAACCACGGCGATGCCGAGGCCAATCTGGCGGTGATCGAAACCCGCGTTGGCGAAGCCGCGAAGCGCGGCGCGAAGCTGGTGCTGCTGCAGGAACTGCACAACGGCGCCTATTTCTGCCAGCACGAGTCGGTGGACGAATTCGACTTGGCCGAACCGATCCCCGGCCCCAGCACCGAGCGGCTGGCGGCGCTGGCCAAACGGCACGGCGTGGTGCTGGTGAGTTCGCTGTTCGAGCGCCGCGCCGCCGGTCTGTACCACAACACCGCGGTGGTCTTCGACGCCGACGGCAGCACCGCCGGCAAGTATCGCAAGATGCACATCCCGGACGATCCGGGCTTCTACGAGAAGTTCTACTTCACGCCCGGCGACCTCGGTTTCGAGCCGATCGACACCTCGGCCGGCCGCCTCGGCGTGCTGGTGTGCTGGGACCAGTGGTATCCGGAAGCCGCACGACTGATGGCCCTGGCCGGCGCGGAACTGCTGCTGTATCCGACCGCCATCGGCTGGGATCCCGGCGACGAACAGGCCGAGAAAGACCGCCAGCGCGGTGCGTGGATCCTCAGCCACCGCGGTCATGCGGTCGCCAACGGCCTGCCGGTGCTGTCCTGCAACCGGGTCGGCCACGAGCAATCGCCGCTGGATGCCGCCGGCATCGATTTCTGGGGCAACAGCCATATCCTCGGGCCGCAGGGCGAATTCCTGGCCGAAGCCGGCGCCGAGCCGGCGATCCTGATGGCCGACGTCGACATGGCCCGCAGCGAACACGTCCGCCGGATCTGGCCGTTCCTGCGCGACCGCCGGATCGACGCCTACGGTGATCTGTTGAAGCGCTATCGCGACTGATTCAGGAAGGTGTGAATAGTTCACTGTCGTCATCCCGGCGAAAGCCGGGATCCAGCCTTCCTTATCAACTATTTACTGAGGAGCTGGGCCCCGGCTTTCGCCGGGGTGACGAGCTGTTCAGGCCTTTCTTCAAGTGCGATAGCAACTGATTGAAGGGCCATAGCGACAGAATGCTTTCGGACGACGCTTCCGCGCTACCGCTTGTCGCCTGAATCTTGCAAAGAAACGAACGGTCGTTCTATAAAGACGCCATGACACCCGCCGCCGCCACCTCCAAAGGCGCCGCCACCCGCGACATGATCGTGGAACGCGCCTACATGATTGCCGCATCGGCCGGGCTGGAAGGGCTGTCGATCGGCCCGCTGGCGGACACGGTGGGTATGTCGAAAAGCGGTGTCTTCGCGCATTTCGGCTCGCGCGAAGACCTGCAATTGGCGGTGCTGGACATCGCGGCCCTGCGTTTCGGCGAACACACCCTGATCCCGGCGCTCAAAGCCGGCCGCGGCCTGCCCCGGCTGCGGGCGATCTTCGCCAACTGGCTCGATTGGCTGCGCCTGGATCGCGGCGGCTGCCTGCTGCTGACCGCGGTCAGCGAGTACGACGACCGCCCTGGCCCGCTGCGCGACCGGGTGCTGATGCACCATCAGCGTTGGCGCAGCGAACTGGTCCGCGCCATCGACATGTCCATCGACACCGGCGAATTGCGCAACGGCATCGACGCCGGGCAATTCTCTTTCGAAATCAACGCCATCGCGCTCGCGGTCCAGCACGAGATGGCGATCTCCGACATCGATACCGCGACCGCGCACGGCCAGCGGATGTTCGATCGACTCCTGCAGGGCTATTTACCGCAACCCCAGCCTCAAGCCCTGCCCCTGCCCCCCCAAGACTGATCCTCCCCCACGGAGATTCGCCATGTCTTTCTCATTCGCGAAAATAAGCACGACCGTTCGCACCTTATCGAATTTATACAGCGTCCGGATCGGGTTCCTGATCGGCGGTCGACTGCTGCCGGACATCACCCTCATTCGGGCGGCGAAGCTGTTCACGACGCCGTTCCGCTCCAGCCGCGCGCGCGCGGCAAGCGCCCCGACCGCAGGGGCGCGCGAGGAACGGCTGACCGTGGACGGCATCGAGATCGCCACCTATGTCTGGGGCGATCCGCAGCGACAGCCGTACATCCTGTTCGCGCACGGCTGGTCGAGCCACGGCACCCGCATCGCGCCGTGGATCGAACCGCTGCAGGCCGCGGGTTACGCAGTGGTCGCGTTCGATCAGGCCGGGCACGGCAAGAGCGGCGGCCATTTCACCACGCTGCCAGATTTCGCCTGTCATCTGCTCGCCGTCGGCCAGCATTACGGCCCGGCCGCGGCGGTCCTCGGCCATTCACTGGGCGGTACCGCAGCCGCGGTGGCGCTGGCGCGCGGGCTCGATGCCGAACGCGCGATCCTGATCGCCCCCGCCGCCGATCCGCTGGCGGCGATGGAACGCTTCAGTCGCTTCGTGTGGCTGGGCGTCCACTTCGGCCGACGGATGGCGATGCTGTTCGAGCGCGAGACCCGGGTGCCCATCAACGAGCTGCAGGCGCACCACAACGCGCCGATGATCGGCCGCCCGGCGCTGATCGTGCACGACGTGGAGGACCGCGAAGTGCCGTGGTCCGAAGGCGAACGCTACGCGCGGCTGTGGCACGGCGCGCGCATGCTCAGCACACGCGGCTACGGCCACAACCGCATCGCCGAGCATCCGCTGGTGATCGCCGACGCGCTGCGTTTCCTGCGCAGCGAACCGGTGGGCGCGCGGATCGTGTCTTCGCCGAATCTGCCTTACGGCTTCGCGTGAAGGACAGACGATGACTGTCTCAAGCACGGCCCGCGTGTTTGCGCTGGCGAGCATCGATTGTCGGTTGCGCTGGGCCAGCACTGGGCCTGACAATCCGCAATGAAGCCGAAAACGCGGCTCGCCAGGCGCCTTTGATGACCGACGACACCGCTGCAGATCTTCCTCTTGCGACCAGCATCGCGACGGATCTTCCCCCAACCATTGCCGACCAGCCCCACGCCATCGTCGAACGCGACGGCGTGCGCTACACCCTGTTGGGCACCGCGCACATCTCCAAGACCAGCGTCGACGTGGTGCGGGCGGCCATCGCCAGCGGCGACTACGACACCATCGCGGTCGAACTGGACCCGCAGCGCGCGCAGGCCTTGACCGACCCCGATGCGCTCGCGCGCCTGGATCTGGTGAAGGTGCTGCGCGAAGGCAAGACCGCGGTGTTCGCCGCGAATCTGGGGCTTGCGGCGTATCAGCGCCGGCTCGCCGAACAGCTCGATATCGAACCCGGCGCGGAACTCAAGGCCGCGGTGCTGGATGCGCGCGAGCGCGGGCTGTCGCTGCATCTGATCGACCGCGATGTCGGCCTGACCTTCCGGCGCGCGATGCAGCGGCTGGGCTGGTGGGGCCGCGCGAAGGTGTCGGGCGGTTTGATGGCGTCGCTGTTCTTCGACGAAAAGGTGTCGGACGAACAGATCGAGGGCTTGAAGGAAGGCGACATGCTGGAGTCGAGCTTCAGCGAGTTCGCCGCCGACAGCCCCGCGCTGTACGAGACCGTCATCGCCGAACGCGACCAGTACATGGCCGCGCGCCTACGCGAGATCCCGGCCGAAGGCACCGCACGCGAAGTGCTGGCTGTGGTCGGCGCCGGCCATCTGCAGGGCCTCGCGAAGCATCTGGCCGAGGACGACCGCGACCCCGCGGCTCTTCGCGTCGAACTGGAAGCGGTCGCGCAGAAGTCGTCGTTCCCGTGGTTCACCCTGCTGCTCGCCGCATTCGTGCTGGGTGGCTTCGTCTGGGGATTCTGGCGCGGCGGTTTCGAGGTCGGCAGCGACCTGGTGCTGCAATGGGTGTTGGTGACCGGCACGCTCGGCGCGATCGGCTGCGCCATCGCCGGCGGCCATCCGCTGAGCATCCTCACCGCTTTCGTCGCCTCGCCGATCACGCCGCTGCACCCGGCGCTGGCCTCAGGCACGCTCAGTGCACTGGTCGAAGCCTGGGTACGCAAACCGACCTACGCCGACTTCATGGCCCTGCGCGACGACGTGCAGACCGTGAAGGGCTGGTGGCGCAATCGCGTCGCACGCACGTTGCTGAATTTCTTCCTGACCAGCCTCGGCACCGCCATCGGCGTGTGGACCGGCGGCGCGAGGATGCTGGCAAAACTGATGGGGTGATCCAATCCAAACGACGGTCCCCGCGCGCGGGGACTTACGTTCGTAGGAGGGCCTTCAGGCCCGAGCTCTTTGACGTAGAGCCGAGAGCTCGGGGCTAAAGCCCCTCCTACGCAAGCACAGCCATTCAACCGATCACTCCGCCTTGATCGCCGCCACCGCCGCGGCCGGGACGCCGCGCTTGCCGCTCGCCCGTGCGATCACGCGCGAGGTCGCCGAGCGCAGGTCGTCCAGCACCGCGTAGATCGTCGGCAGGAAAAGCAGGCTGACCACCGTGGAGAACGCCAGTCCGCCGGCGATGGCGCGGGCCATCGGGAAATACGGCGGACCGTCGCCGGCCATCTTGGTCTGGCCCAGCGCGATCGGCACCATCGCCAGGATCGCGGTACCCATCGTCATCAGGATCGGGCGCAGACGCTCGCGACTGCCTTCCACCAGCGCATCGGTGCGCGACATGCCGCGCCGTCGCAGATTATTGATGTGCTCGATCATCACGATGCCGTTGTTCACCACCACGCCCATCAACACCAGGATGCCGATGAAGGCCATCACGTTGAACTCGGTGCCGGTCAGCCAGAACAGCCAGAACACGCCGAACACCGAGAACACGACGCCGCTCATGATCGCCGCAGGAAACAACAGCGACTCGAACACCGCCGCCATCACCACGTAGATCATCACCAGCGCGATGATGAGATTGAACATCATCTGCTTCATCGCATCGTCGTCCTGCTGGAACCCGCCGCCATCGAAGCTGTAGGTGTAACCGGCCGGGAACGGGATCGACTTCAGCGTGTCCTCCATCGCCTTGCGCGCATCGGGCATCGACACCTTGTCGGCGAGGTTGGCCTGGATGGTCAGGGTGGTCTGGCGGTTGGAACGTTCGATCTGCGAGGCTGCTTCGCCGATCCGCACGTCCACCATCGCCATCAGCGGCACGATCCGGCCGTCCGGCGCGCGCACGGTGAACGCGGAGATGTCCTTGATGCCGTAGTCGTCGGCGCCGGCGAAACGCAACCACACCGGCACTTCGGTATCGCCCTGGCGGAATTCGCGCAGCGGCGCGCCGCGCAGCGCCAGGCCGACGAACTGCGAGGCTTCCTGGGCGCTGAACCCGAACGCCGCGGCGCGCTCGCGGTCCACCCGCACCGACAGCTCGCTGTTCTGGTCGCCGGTGTTGACGCGTACGTCGCGCAGTTCCTTGCGCCGCGCCAGGATCGGCACCACGCCCTCGGCGATTTCCTGCAGTGTCTCGGAGGAATCACCCACCAGCATCACCTGGACGTTCTGGGCCAGACCGCCACCACCGCCCGGGCCGCCCTGGTCGCCGATGCCGATGTTCGCGCGCGCCGATTTGGGCAGGGCCTCGCGCAGCGCCTCCACCAGTTTCTTGGTTTCCGCCGGCTTCTCGGTATCGAATTTCACCTGGGTGCCGCCCCAGCCTTCCTCGCTGTAGAACGAATAGATCTGGACGATCCGGTACTGCTTGCGGTTCTTGTCGAGGAAGGTCTCGATCTTGAGCAGTTCGTCGGACATCTGCTGCTTGGTGTAGGCGCCGTTCCACTGGTAGAAGATGTTGGCTTCGCCGCCCTCCTCGCCGCCGAACATATTGGTCTTCATCTGCGTCGCCGGGATGAAGCTCAGCAGCACGATCAGCAGGATGCCGAGGATGCTCTTGCCGCGATGCTCCAACGTCCAGCGCAGGAATGCGGCGTAGCGACGCTGCAGACCGGGGATCAGGCCGCGATCGTTGCGCACCGTCGGCGGCGTCTTCATCCGCGCGGACAGCATCGGGATCAGGCTCACCGCCACCAGCCACGACGCCAGCAGCGACACCGAGATGGTGATCGCGATCTGCGACATGAAGATGCTGAGCATGTTGCGGTCGCCGAAGAGGTTCGGCACGAACACGATGCAATGGCAGAGCGTACCCGCGGACAGCGCGATCGCCACGTTGCGGGTGCCCACCAGCGAAGCGAGGCGCGGCTGGCCGGGCATGCGCTCGCGTTCCTGGTAGATGCTCTCCACCACCACCACGGCGTTGTCCACCAGCATGCCCACCGCGAGCAGCAGGCCCATCATCGTCAGGATGTTGAGGGTGACGCCGGCGAAGTACATGAAGCCCAGGGTCATCACGAAACAGATCGGGATGGCCGTGGTCACCATCAGCGTCGACGGCCAGTGGCGCAGGAAGAAATACAGCACGATGATCGACAGCAGCAGGCCGACCAGCCCGGCCTCGGCCAGTTCCATCAACGAACCGGTCACCGCTTCGCCCTGGTCCTCGATCACCTTGACCTGCACGCCGTCCAGCGCCGGATCCTTGGCGATGGCATCGACTTCCTTCAGGACGTCCTTCGCCACCTCGACCAGGTTCGCGCTGCGCTCCTTGAAGATGTCCAGGCCCACCGCCGGCTGCCCGTCGAGGCGCCGGCCGTAGTCGATACGCGTCGGTTTCAGCTGGATGTCGGCCACGTCCGACAGCCGCGTGCCCTTGGCGTCGACGACGATGTCGCGGTACTGCTGCAGATCGACGATTTCGCCGACCGGCTGCACCCGCAGGCGCCGCCCGCCGTCGTCGATCTGTCCGGCCGACACCGAGAAGTTCACCTCGCGCAGCCGCATGTTGAGTGCGTTCAGGTCGATGCCGTGGGCATTGAGGCGGTCGGACGAAACCGCGATCTCCACCTCATTGGGCGGCGCGCCGAGCACGTCGACCCGGGCGACGCCGGGAATGCGTTCGAGCCGGCGCTTGAACTCGCGATCGATCATGTCGTATTCGCGGGTCATGTCGCGCTTGCTGGCCAGCCGCACCTTCAGCACCGGTTCGTCGCTGGTCGAGAATTTCAGCACGAAATAACGCTGCAGATCGTCCGGCAGGTCGTCGCGGATCGCGTCGATGCGCTCGCGCGCCTCGGAGGCGGCGATCGATGCGTCGCGCTCCCAGTCGGTGAACTCGATGAACATCGACGCGCCGTCGGCGCGGGCGTTGCCCTGCATGCGCTTGATCCCGGTCATCGTCGATACCGCTTCCTCGACCGGGCGCAGCACCGTGCGCTCCACTTCCTCGGGCGTGGAGCCGCTGTAGGGCAGCTGCACGAAGATGCCAGGGAAGGTCACCGAGGGAAGCGCCTCCAGCGGCAGGCGCACCGCGGCGATCAGTCCCACCACTAACATCGAGATGAAGAACATCACCGTAGTGACGGGGCGCTTGATGCTGAACTCGGCGACGCTCATTTCGGGATGCTCTCGTTCGGGGCGTGCCCGGTCGAAGTGTTGTCCTCCGCAGCGGCGTCGAAGTCTTCGCCGCGTTTGGCGCGGACGCGTTTGGCGCGGGCGACGTAGTGCGCGTCGGGACGGCGGTCCAGCAGATCGTAGACCACCGGGATCACCACCAGCGTCAACAGCGTGGACACCAGCAGGCCACCGATCACCGTGATCGCCATCGGCGAGCGCACCTCGGCGCCTTCGCCGAAGGCGAGCGCCAGCGGCAGGAAGCCGAACAGGGTGCAGAGCGTGGTCATCATGATCGGGCGCAGACGCGAACGGGCGCCTTCAACCAACGCATCGCGCTTGGCCATGCCCGCTTCGCGCGCCTGATTGACCTTGTCGATCAGGATGATCGCGTTCTTCACTACCAGTCCGACCAGCAGGATCAGGCCTATGAAGACCACCACCGAGATCGTCGAACCGGTGACCAGCAGCGCCAGGATCGCGCCGACCAGCGCCAGCGGGATGGTGAACAGGATGACGAACGGATGCAGCAGCGACTCGAACTGCGATGCCATCACCAGATACACCAGGAACACCGCCAGGCCGAACGCGAACAGCAGCGACTGCAGCGACTGCGCCAGTTCCTCGCCCTGACCGCCGATGTGCAGGCCGATGCCGGCGCCAAGGCCGCCTTCGGCGTTCGCCACCATCTCTTCGACCTCGCGTACCGCGGTGCCCAGATCGATGTCGCGCAGGTTGGCGGACACGATCGCAACCCGCACCTGGTCGGCGCGGTGGATCTCGCTCGGGCCGGTGGTCGACACCACGTCGGCGACCGAATCCAGCGTCACCGGATTGGCGCTGCCGGGATTCACGATCAGGCGTTTGATGTCGTCGAGCGTGGCGCGATCGCTTTGCCGCGCGCGCACCAGCACATCGATCTTGCGACTGCGGAAGCTGTAGCGCGTGGCGACGTCGCCACGGACCTTCTTCACCACAACATCGGCGATCTGGCGCGTGGTCAGCCCCAGCGCGCCGGCGCGTTCCTGGTCGAAGTGGATCTGGATCTCGGGAAAGCCCTGCTCCACCGTCGACTTGACGTCGGCGTAGTGCGGGTTGTCGCGCAGCAGGGTGGCCATCCTGCGGCCGGCCTGTTCGATGCTCTGCAGGTCCTGGCCGCTCAGTTCGATCTCCAGCGGCATCGAGAAGCTGAAGAGTTCCGGGCGGCTGAAATCGACTTGCGCACCGGCGTACTGCTTCGCGCTGTCGCGTAGACCGTCGACCAGCTCCGCCTCGCGTGCCTCGTCGCCGCTGTCGCTCATCACCACCGACAGCTTGCCGATGTTCTCGCCGCTTTCTGTCGGGCTGGCGTCCAGTCGCGTGCCGCTGCCACTGACGCCGTACAGCGCGCGGATGCCTGCATCTTTCGCATGCGTCTCCTGCAGCTCGCGCACCACGCGATCGGTGTCGCGCAGCGGCGTGCCGGGCGGCAACTTCACGGTCATTTCGAAGCGATCCTGCGCGAGCTGCGGGATCAGATCGGTACCCAGCATCGGAACCGCCAACAGGCTGAGGCCGAACGCGGACGCCGCCAGCACCAGCACGATCGCCGGTCGGCGCAGCGCGCCGGGCAGCACCCGCAGATAACCCGATTCGATGCGGTTGTACGGCGCCATCGCCAGATCGCTGAGCGTGCGCATCACCGGGCCGATCACCGCGGCCAGCAGACGCCACACCCGCACGAATGCGAACGCGATCCCGAAGAAGAAGCCGCGCGTGCCGATGCCGACACCGCGGCCGGTCGCGGCCAGCGGTTTCTGCCAACGCGCGTCGGGCTGCCACTGCGGGTGCGACGGCTCTTCCGCGAAGGCCATCGGCGCACGGTCGCGCCAGCCGCTGAGCATCGGGATCAAGGTCATCGACACGATCAGCGAGATGCCGATCGCCGTAGCGACGGTCAACGCCTGGTCGCGGAACAACTCGCCGGCGATGCCCTGCACGAATACCAGCGGCAGGAACACCGCGATGGTGGTGAGCGTGGACGCGACCACGGCCATGCTGACTTCACGGGTACCTTCGATGGCCGCCTCGAACACGCCGAGCCCGCGTTCGCGCGCCTTGGCGATGCTTTCGAGCACCACGATCGAATCGTCCACGACCAGGCCTGTCGCCAACGCGAGCCCGCCGAGCGACATCACGTTCAGGCTCAACCCGAACTGGTCCATGAAGAAGAATGTGGTGACGATGGAGACCGGCAGCGACAGCGCGATCACGAAGGTGCTCCAGCCGTCGCGCAGGAACAGGAAGATGATCAGCACCGCCAGCAGGCCGCCGATCACGGCGTCGAATTTCACGTCGGCGATCGCGTGGCGGATGAACTGCGACTGGTCGTCGACCGTGGTCAATTCGATGTCGGCCGGAATCTGGGTCTTGATCTCTTCGATCTTCGCGGCAATGGCGTCGGCGGTGGATACGGTGTTGGCGTCGCCTTCCTTGTAGATCGCCAGCTCGACGGCTTCGCGGCCGCCGAGGCGGATGATGGTCTCGCGTTCCTTGTGTCCCTGACGGACATCGGCGATGTCCTTCAGGCGCACGGACATGCCGCCGGCCGTGGAGCTGGAACCGCCGCCGGAGGCGTTCTGCACGGAGTTGGCGGCGGCGATGGCCGCGGCCGATCCGGTGGAAGCCGCAACGGCCGCCATCTGCTGCGCGGCCACGGCGGCGGCGTCGTTGCCGGCGCTGCGCGTGGTCACCAGCATTTCGCGCATTTCCTCGATGCTGGCGAACTGATTGACGGTACGCACCAGATAACGCTGGCTGCCTTCTTCCAGGCGGCCACCGGAGACGTTGATGTTCTCCTGCTGCAGGCGCTGGATCACGGTGTCGATCGACAGGTTCAGCTGCGCCAGTTTCTGCTGGTCGATATCGACCTGGACTTCGTCCTCCAGACCGCCGCCGACCTTGACCGCGGCGACGCCTTCGACCGGCTCCAGCTTCTTTTTCAGATCGTCGTCGGCGAAGCGACGCAGTTCGGTGAGCCGGCGCAGCGCCTGGGCCTCGTCGCCCACCTGATCGGCGCCGGGCTTGGCGGCCAGCACGAGGCGCATGATCGGTTCGGTCGAAGGATTGAAGCGCAACAGCACCGGCGGCTTGGCTTCAAGCGGCAATTGCAGCACTTCCATCTTGTCGCGCACTTCGAGGCTGGCCTGGTCCATGTCGGTGCCCCAGGCGAATTCGAGCACGACATCGCTCTGCCCGGTGCGCGAAACCGACTTAAGTTTGCGCAGGTTCTTGACCACGCCCACCGCTTCCTCGACCGGCTCGCTGATGAGGGTTTCGATCTCGGCCGGCGCGGCGCCGGTGTATTCGGTGCGTACGGTGAGGGTGGGATAGCTCAGGTCCGGCAGCAGGTTGACCTTGAGGTTCGTCAGCGCCAGCACGCCGAACAGGAACATCGTCAGCCAGAACATCGCCACGGTGACCCGGCGACGGGTCGAGAACTCGACCATGCCCGATCCGCTCCCGGCCTCGTGTTCGACCTCGCGACCCTCGCGCCCCTCGTGGTCGTGGTGGTCTTTGTCGTGGCGGTCGTCGTCTTGGCGCGCGCCGCCGCTCATTGTTTGCCGCCCGCGGGCTTGGCGGCGGCGACCTTCTTCGCGACCGGATCACCGATCACCAGCACGTCGGTGCCTTCGCGCAGCGCGACCTTGCCGGCGGTGACGACGCGGTCGCCCAGCTTCAGGCCGGAGCGCACTTCCACCCATTCACCGTCGTAATAGCCCAACTTGATCGAGGCGCGCGCGGCCTTGCCACCGCGCACGGTGTAGACCGCCGGATCGTTTTCGTCGTCGAGCAACGCAGCGCGTGGAATGACCATCGCGTCGGCACGCTGGTCGTAATCGATCTTGACCCGGCCGAACATGCCCGGCTGCAGCAGGCCGCCGCTGTCGAAGGCGCAGATCACCCGGAACGTGCCGCTGCCGGAGTCGATCACCGGGGCGACGCGATCGACGCGACCCAGGAACGGCCGCCCGGGCAGCGCATCGACCAGCAACTGCACCGGCAGACCGGCCTTGAGCGTGGCCAGTTCGCGCTCGGGCACGTTGAGCGTGGCTTCGAGGCGCGAAGTGTCGACGATGCGGAAGATCGGGCTGTTGATCTGGACGAAGTTGCCGGTCTTGATCGAACGCTCGGCGATCACGCCGGAGATCGGCGCGACCACGTTGGCGTAGGAAAGCTCGAGATTCGCCAGGCGATTCGCCGCGCGGATATTTTCGAGGTCGAACTTCAGCTGGTCGATGTCGTTGGCGCTCACCAGTTGCTGCTTGGACAACTGCAGCGAACGGTTGTAATTGGCTTCCAGTTTGCGCATCTGCGCCGAAGTCTGGGCCGCCTGCAGCACCGCGCGGTCGGAATCCAGCCGCACCAGCACCTGACCGGCCCGCACTTCCTGACCGACCTCGGCCATGACCTGCAGGGCGACGCCGGAGGTTTTGGCCACCACCTGGGACTCGGCGCGGGCTTCCAGCGGCGCGGTGCCGCTGTAGCTGGCGGCGATCGGCCGGCGGGTGACGTTCACGGCCTCGACCGGCACGGCGTCCTGGGCTTTCTTCTCGTCTTCCTTGCCTTTGGCCTCGGCGTCTCCGCCCCCTTTGCAGGCGGACAGGGTGAGACAACCGAGCAGGATCCCGACGCCCAGGGCGCGGGCGAACGTGGGCCGGGCGGTGGGCCGGGTGGCCGAAAGGTGCGAACTGGGGACGGCGGACATGGTGGGTATCGTCGGCATGGTTATGAGGTGTTGTATTAAGGTATATCACCCATTCACGTTCAACATCGGCCAGAGGTCATGGGTGACGCGTCACACGTTCGGCGCTGCCGTACTGCCGACGCCGTATTGCCGAAGACCAGCAACAGACGCCTGCGTCGATGCGACGCCTCAGGCTATACTGTCCGGATTGCACGCTTGCGACGGTGCCGGCACGCGGAATCATCAGCGTGTACCCCGGTTTGTACGCAGGCGGTGTCCGAATACGACGCTCAACGCCCCCCGCTCAACGTCCCGATACCACGCCCCGACATGACGCCAGATATGATCCGATCGCCGAATCGTTATCCGCTGCTCGCTGGTTGCCTCGCCCTCTTCACCGCATTCGCGGCGCAGGCGCAGACTCCCGCCACCGGCTCCGCCGAAAAAGGCAAGCAACTCACTTACACCTGCCAAGGCTGCCACGGCGTCACCGGCTACAAGAATGCCTATCCGTCCTTCAGCGTGCCGAAGATCACCGGCCAGTCGGCGGAATACCTCGAAAGCGCACTGACCGAGTACCGCAAGGGCACGCGCAAGCACCCGACCATGCAGGCACAGGCGCAGAGCTTTTCGGAGCAGGACATCAAGGACATCGCCGCCTACCTTTCGAGCCTGAAGAAGTGAGCGCCGCCCTCATGACGAAGCGCCCCATCGCCATCGCCCTCATGCTGGCCCTCAGCCTCGGTCTCGCGGCCTGTTCCAGCGGTGAAGGCGAACACGCCGGCGCTGAAGGCGAAGCCCACAAGGCCAAGTTCGAACACGTCTCCGCCTATGACGGCGACGCCGCCCGCGGCGAGAAGATCGCCGCCGACAAAAAGCTGGGCTCCACCGGCCAGGCCTGCGTGGACTGCCATGGCGCCGGCGGCGCCAAGCCGATCGACGCCACCTATCCGGTGCTCGCCGGCCAGTACCAGGATTACCTGTTCCACAGCATCCAGCAGTACCGCGATGGTGGCCGCGAACACGCGCTGATGACCAGCCAGATCAAGGGCGCGGTGGATGCCGGCAACCTCGACAACCAGGGCATCGCCGACCTCGCCGCGTTTTTCGCGACACAGCAGGGTCCGCTGGGCGATCTGCACAAGCGCTGATCTGCGGTCCATCGCCGAGCGAAAAAAACGGGAGCCGCGAGGCTCCCGTTTCGTTTGTGGGGATGTGCTTTCGAGGTGACTGCGGCTGTGGCGATCGCTGCAGCAACCCGCCGACCCGGATCACTTCTTCAGACTGCCCTTGTCTTCCTGCAGTTCGGGCTTGAACGGCACGTCGGGCGGCGGTCGCGCGATGGCTTCCTGATCCTGCAGATTGGGATCGTAGATCGTGCATCCACCGCCAGCCGTGAGCAGCGACACCGTGCATTCGATCCGCTTGGTGGTGCCGGGGATCGGAATGGCCACTTTCTTGATGCCACGGTGCACCCATTCTTCAAGCAGCGTGCGATTGGGCACCCAGAACTTGTCGAAACGGGTCGGGGTGTAATCCAGCGGCGGGCGCTTGAGCCAGGTGCCCATGCGGTCGATCTTCTGGAAGTCCTCGATGATCGTGCCCGGCGGCAGACCACCGCCGACGCGGCCGCCGTCGCCCGGTAGACGGATGCCGCCGTCGCTGTTGAACAGACCCGGACCCGGGTTACGACCGCCCGTGGTGCTGTTGCCGGGCACATTGCGATTGGAATCGCCCCAGTCGTCGCCGCGAACCGTGCTTGGCGCAGCGCCGGGACGTGGCGACGGCGACGGTCCGGCGCCTGCGGATGTCGTCGCGGTGGGTCGGCCGGTGCCTTGCGCCTGCGGGCGTCCGCCGGACGTCGTGGCGGAGGACGGCGTAGTGCTGCGCCCCGCCGTGGCAGCCGCATTGCCCGGCACGGCGGCCGGCGGTGCCTGCGTTGCAGCCGGGCTGGGCGTCGCAGCCGCAGCCGCCGTTGCCGCGGCCGGCTGCGCGCGCATCGGCACATCTGTGGGCGTGGTGCGCAAGATCGGTACGCGGATTTCAGGGCTGCGCAATGTGGTCTGCGACAGCGGCCTGACCTGTAGTTCCGGCGTGGGCCGCCGCACTTGGACTTCGGTCACTTCGGTGCGCAGCGTGGGCACTGCGGGTGTCGGCACGCGCAAGGCCGGCCGTTCCAGCGCGCGCACTGCGGGGCGCGGCTCGAAGGTCTGGATCTCGACGACAGAGGACGCCACCTGCGGAACGGTCACCTGCAATTGCGGCAGCCTGACGTCGCGCGGGACCGGCGCAGGCAGGGTGAAATCGATATCGGTCCGCGGGGTCTCGGTGACGACCAGAGGCTGGGCGCTGCCCGCTTCGGCCGGCTGCGGCTCTTGCTCGCTCGCCGGCGGTTGAGTGGCGGCACTGGCCGAGGGTGGCGGCGGTGCAGCGGCGGCGGCAGTCTGTGCGGGTGCGCTCTGGGCGGAGGCTGCTGCTGCCGAAGACGCGGGAGCTTCCACCTCGCCCGGCGCCGCGGCGCCGCCCTGCTCCGCTGGCGTGCCGGTGCCGATGTACTCGATGAGCACGGTTTCGCCGGCCTGTGTGTTCTCCGGCGGCGCGTCGCCGATCGCCACGAATCCCAGCCACAGCAACAGCATCATGAACACGACATGCAGCAGCCCGGAGAACACGCTGGCCACGCCCCGCATCCAACGCTGGTCGCGAGGCGCCGGTTCCCACTGCTGGCGCGCGAGGCTGGCGTACGCGCGCCAGCGGCTCAACTCCGCGCTGGCCTTCGGTGGCGCGCGCTCAGCCCGCTCCAGGAACAGGCTGAGGTAATCCGCGACCGGCGCGCCGGTCACCGCACCGAGATGTTCCTGCATCGACAGGAACCAGGCCCGCCAGGTCGGCGGGAACGCGCCGAACGGCCGATCGGCATGCAGCGGAAACCGCCGCCGATAGCGGGCCTGAAGAATCTCGATCAATTCTCCGGCGGTGAACACGCCCGGCGAGGCCCGGTCAGTCCGCGGAACGCGCGATGTAGGGCGCCGCTCCGCTGGCATGGTCGGTGGCGTCGCGCACGGCGGTCACCCCCGGTACTTTCTCGAGCAGGGTCTTCTCGATGCCCTGCTTCAAGGTCACATCGGCCATGCCGCAGCCGTGGCAGCCGCCGCCGAAATTAAGCATCACCACGCCTTCCGCGGTGACTTCCTGCACCGAAACGTGGCCTTTGTGTTGGGCGAGCTGCGGGTTGATCTCGTGCTCGACCACCCAGCGTACGCGCTCGACCAGCGAGGCCGATTCGCCCGGGGTCACGCCCTTGATCTTCGGCGCGCGGATCTGCAGTTGGCCAGTCGTGGCCTGATAGGTGTAATCGATCTCGGCACCATCGAGGTATTGCACGCTGCCGGCATCCAGCCACAGCGTGAAACCCTCGCAGTCCACCGCCCATTCATCGCCCTGCAGGTCGCCGGGCTCGGCGAATTCGAGGCGGACGTCCGCACGCGGCGTGCCCGGGTGCATGGCGCTGAGACGCACGCCGAGGCCCGGCAGGGCCTCGCGCTCGATCAGGCGACGGAAATGCGTTTGCGCGGATTCGGAAATCTGGATCATCGGGCTATTCTAGCGGCCCGGTCCGCCCGTGCTCATCACGTTTTCGTTACACGGGCGGAACAGTGTTCAGCTTCACCCGACCGCCAGAGGAGATCCACCGTGTCCGACCTCATTCCCCTCGCCCAGGCCCACTGCATCCCGCGCAGCGGTCACGAGCACCGCCTGCCCCCCGCGCGGATCGCCGAACTCATGCCGCAACTGCCCGGCTGGCAGTTGGCGGAGAACAACCATGCGCTGGTCAAAACCTTCACATTCGCGGATTACTACCGGACGATGGCGTTCGTGAATGCCTTGGCGCATGTCGCCCACCGCGAAGACCACCATCCAGACCTTGGCGTGCACTACGACCGCTGCGTGGTCCGCTTCTCCACCCACGATGTCGGTGGGCTGAGCGAGAACGACTTCATCTGCGCAGCCAGGGCCGAGGCGCTGGCGGACTGAAGGCCACACCGCACGGCAGACGTCGCGAATGCGGCGACTGCATTCGCACCACTATCCCGCACAGCCGCAAAGTCTGTCTCTGCCACCTCCGAAACGGAAATTCGCCACCTCATGTCCCGCCCTTCGCCTGCCTGGTTCACCGATTTCGGACAGGGCGCCGACGCCCCGGTCCGGCTGTTCGCTTTCGCCCATGCCGGCGGTGGCAGCAGCGTGTTCAACCGCTGGGGCAAAGGTCTGCCAGGCGCTCATGTGCTGGCGGCACGCCTGCCGGGCCGCGAATCGCGCATCGCCGAACCGGCCTGTTCGGAGATGCCCCTGCTGATCGAGACCCTGGCCGAACAGATCGCGCCGTGGCTGGACCGGCCCTTCGCGTTCTATGGCCACAGCCTTGGCGGCTTGATCGCATTCGAACTCGTGCAGCGACTGCGCGCACTTGGATTACCCCAGCCCGAACGCCTGCTTGTCGGCGCCTGCCGCGCGCCAGACCGAAAATCCCGGCAGCCGAAACTGTACGACCTCGACGATGCGGGCTTCGTGAAAGGGCTGCAGCGCTACGGCGGCCTGCAGCAGCCGGTGCTCGAATCGCCGGAGCTGCTGGCGTTGCTGCTGCCGATGCTTCGTGCCGATTTCACGCTGGCGCAAGCCTACGAATACCACCCGCGCGCGCCGCTGGACCAGGCCGTCGTGGTCTATTCCGGCACTCGCGACCATCTGATCGATGCCGAGGATCTTGCCGCATGGCAGGGCCATGGCCGTTGCGACGTGCGGGTGCACAACATCGACGCCGGGCATTTTTTCCATCTGAGCCACGAGGCCGAGCTGTTGGCTTCGATCGCCGGGGAATTGGGCGCGATGAAATCGGGCACGACCGGATTGGACACGACCCGATCGCGCACGATCGCATCGGCACCCACGCGCTGATGCCGCGAGTGCCTGGCCCGATGCCGCTTGCCGGGACGGTCCGCACGGCAGGCCACTTTGGAACGATTAGACTAGTGATCCCCGCAACCGGACGCGCCAGGGATGCCCATGGGTGACATCACCGAACTGATCGATATGGGCAATCAGGGCAGCGGCGTCGACAACGCGGCGCTGTTCAAAGTCGCCTACGACGAGCTGAAAAAACTCGCGCACGCACGGCTGTCGCGCTCTGGCCCGTTGACCCTGCTGGACAGCACCGCGCTGGTGAACGAGATCTGGCTGCGGCTCTCCGGCAAGCAGACGCTGCAGGTCGATAACCGCCGGCGGTTTTTCGCCTACGCCGCGCAGGTGATGCGCACGGTGATCGTCGATCAGCTGCGCGAACGCCACGCGCTGCGCCGCGGCGGCGGCGAGCGCGCGATCACGCTCAACACCGCGCTGGGCGACGGCGTCGCCAGCGACGAAGAAGCGCTGCAGGTCCACGAGGCGCTGGAATCGCTGGCGCAGTTGGAACCGCGACTCGCCCAGGTCGTGGAGATGCGCTATTTCGGCGGCATGACCGAAGTCGAAATCGGCGAAGCTCTGGGCCTGACCGAACGCACCGTACGCCGCGACTGGGAAAAAGCGCGGCTGCTGCTGGCGTCGATGCTGGAGTGAATCCAGGCGTGGGCCTTCGAGCGGACTCCCGGCTGAATTCCTGGCCGCACTGTCGGACGAACCGGGTAGCGAATACCGGCTGTCGTTGTCCGGTTCGCATCCCGCATCCCGTTCGGGCGGGCGCCCACCCACGGGAACCTGCATGAAACCCCTGCCCTGCCCTCCCTCCGACTGGCCCCGATTCTCCTCCCTGCTCGACACCTATCTCGAACTGGAACCCGGGCAGCGCGCGGCCTGGCTCGACGCCTTGCCGGAGAACGATGCCCCGTTCAAGCCTTCGCTGCAGGCGGTGCTGTCGACCGGAGAACGGCGCGGCGGCGACTGGCTGGACCGGCCGACCGGTGGCGGCGAGACGGTCTCGCCGTACGTCGAAGGCATGCGCCTGGGTCCGTGGCGGCTGCTGCGGCCGCTGGGCAGCGGTGGCATGGGCGCAGTGTGGCTGGCAGCGCGCGCCGACGGCGCCTACGAACGCCAGGTCGCGCTGAAACTGCCGCACGCGCACCTGCTGGCCGGCGCGCAGCGCGAACGTTTCCAGCGCGAACGCGACATCCTCGCCGCATTGACCGATCCGCGCATCGCGCGTTTCTACGACGCAGGCATCGGCACGGACGAAAGCGGGGACGAGCAGCCCTGGCTGGCGCTGGAGTATGTGCAAGGCACGCCGATCACCGAACACTGCACAGGCCAGGCGCTGTCGACCCGCGAGCGCGTGGCCCTGTTGCGCGAGGTCGCCGCGGCGGTGCAGGCCGCGCACGCGCGGCTGGTGGTGCATCGCGATCTCAAACCGGCGAATGTGCTGGTGACCGCCGCCGGCGAAGTGAAACTGCTGGATTTCGGCATCGCCAAACTGCTTGACAGTAATGGCGACGGCAATGCCGATGACGGCGGTCCGACCCACTTCGGCGGACGCGCCGCCACGCCCGACTACGCCGCACCGGAACAAATGGACGGCGGCGCGATCACGGTCGGTACCGATGTCTATGCGCTGGGGGTGATGCTGTACGAGTTGCTGGCCGGGCAGCGCCCATTCCCCACCCGCTCTCGGTTGGGACGGATGATCGAACAGCGCGAAGAGGCGCCGCTGGCATCGAGACGCGCCACCGGCAAGCGCCGCGGCGAGCTGACAGGCGATCTGGATGCCATCCTCGCCAAAGCCATGGCCATCGACCCGGCTCGCCGCTATGTCTCGGCCGACGCGTTTTCGGAAGACCTGCAGCGCTATCTGTCGCATCAGCCGATCCAGGCCCAGCGCATCGGCCGCTGGCAGCGCGCGCGCAAGTTCGTCCGCCGCCACCGTCAGGGCGTGGCGGCAGCCTGCCTGCTGCTGGCCGCACTGGGCGCCGGCGTGGGCGGCGTGCTGTGGCAGGCGCAGCGCGCGGCCGAGGAAGCGCGCCGGGCCAGCGCGATCAAGGACTTCCTGGTCGAAATCTTCGCCGCGAACGACCCGCGCATCGCCTCCGACCAGCCGCGCGGCAGCATTTCCGCGAAAGCCCTGCTGGATGCCGGCGCGGCGAAGATCGAATCGCGTTTCGCCGACGATCCCGATGTGCAGATCGAACTGCTGCGTACGGTCGCGGACCTTTACGCGCAGCTCGGCGAGGATGAACGCTACGAGGCGCTGCAGGCGCTGCAACTGAAGAAAGTGCGCGAACGCTACGGGCCGCTGCATCCGAACGTCCTCAACGGCGCGGTGGAAACATCGACGCGCGCATGCAGCGCGGGCGACGGGTCGCGCTGCGAAGCCGCACTGGCCGAAGCCGACAAGTTGCTCAGCGCAGCCGGCGACAAGGATCCCGAGTTGCGCGCTTACTGGTGGATTGGCCGGGGACAATACCTCCAGCGTCAGGACGGCCGCGGCGACGATGCGCGGCGAGCGTTCGAACGCGCGGTGGCGCTGTTCGGCAAACACGCACCTCGTTCGCGCGGGCACGTCACCGCACTGCACGAATTGGCCGGGTTCCTCAACGCGCAGCAGCAGGACCCTGTGCGCGCCATCGCCACGTACCATCGGGCGCTGGCGCTGGCCGAATCGCTGCCCGACAGAAACGATGCCGAACTGCAAACGCTTTACGCCAACCTCGGCCTGATCCATCAACAGCTCGGCCAATTCGCCGAGGCCGCGATCGCGTTCCGGAAATCCGCCGACATCGCCGATCGCACCACCGGCGCGGAGTTTCCCACCGCCTGGGTGCCGCGCGCGAACGCGGCGCGCACCCTGCATCTGATCGGTCAGCGCGATGCAGCGCATCTTGAATTCAAACGCCTGCTGCCGCTGCTGCCCGCCGACGGCAGCCATCCGCTGGAAACGGCGACCGTACGCCTGCATTACGGCGAGCGCATGGCCAGCGAAGGCCAGGCGGCGGCCGGCATCGCGGCGCTGGAGGCAGTGGAACGCACCTACGCACAGCAGTCCGCATTCTCGTTCCAGTTACGGCTCACGCGACGCTTCCTGGGCGAAGCCTACGCACGCGCCGGCCGTAACCAAGCCGCTGGACGCATGCTGAAGACTTCGCTCGACGACTATCTGACGCACCAGCAGGATCGCGAACAGGCGGTGATGGCGATCCGCGAAAGCTGGGGGCGCTGGCTGCTGGACAACGGCAGAATGGACGAAGCGCAGACGCAGTTCGGGACCATCGTCGACCACGCCGACGGCCGCACGCTGGCGCATATCGCGCTGGCCCATGGCGGGTTGGCGCGTGTAGCGCTGGCCAGACGCGACCGCGCCGCCGCCTGGCGCGAAAGCGCCGCGGCAATGGAAACGTGGAACCAGGTGGCCGGTTTCCGCGATGTGCGCATGGGTCCGTATCTACAACGGATACGCGCCGACGTGCTGGCGGCCGGCGGCGAAGTCGCTGCCGCCCAGGCGCTGGAAGACGAGGCCGCCGCCGCCAGCGCGCGATACGACCATCCCGACAGCCCCACGGTCGTGCGCCGGCGCATGACTGCCTCGCAATAACGTCATTGCAACCGGCTGCGCGGCCCGCTCCGCGCAGCCTGGACAGCCCCGGCCTGTCTTGCGCCGGGCCACGACAAAAATAAATTCGGCGCCATGTCCGGTTCGCATGGCCAACCCCCGTTCGGCAATGGTCCCTCACCTCACGGATCGCCGACATGTCCCGCAACCGCTTCGCACTCGTCCTCGCCCTGACGCTCGCCACCTGCATCGGCACCGCCCAAGCCGGCTCCAAGCAGCGGCCTACCCTGCCGCGCAAGAGCAGCGACGCGCGCGTCGCCGTCGCGATCTACGAATTCACCAGCAACCTGCCCGAAATCTCGCCGCGTGGCGCCACCGAACAGTTCAAGACCGCGCTGGTGCAGAGCGGCCAGTTCCGCGTGGTGGAGCGCGCCAAGCTCGATCGCGGCGTGGTCCGCGAAAAGCAGATGAACGCCGCCGGCCAGACCACAGGCAGCGCGTCGCAGCAGCAGCTGCGCGGGGCCGAATACATCTTCGAAGCCGAAATCACCGAGCTGGGCAGCGGCACCCGCACCAGCAGCAACGGCGTGAACATCGGTGGCATGCAGATCGGCGGCGCCAGCAACCGCGACGAATTCGGCATCGACATCAGCATCGTCGACGCCAACACCGGCGATGTGGTCGACGCCATCAGCGTGCGCAAGCGCATGAAAGGCGCAGCGCGCAGCGTCGGCGGCATCGGCGCGCTCATCAACCGCGTCCGCGCCGAGAAAGGCAAGGGCGGCGTGGCCTACAGCCCCGAAGTGCAACACCAGTCCACCAGCAAGGACAACTTCGACGCGGTGCTGCGCGAGGCCATCGAAGAAGCCGTGTACGAACTGGCGAAGCGTTTCGACGCCAGCGTCGCCGACAGCAAGTAATCCGGAGCCACGATCATGCGCATCCATCACACGACATCGTTGCTCGCGCTGGCGTTGACCTCCACCTGCGGCGCCGCCGACGCACAGCAGGGTTACGGTTATCCGCAGCAGTCGGGACCGGCCGCGCCCTCCACCATCCCCGGCCGCGGCGACAGCGAAGCGCGAGTGCCGAACGTGGACCCGGCGCCGGTCGCGATGCCCAAGCCACGCAAACCGAAGCCGCAACCGCAGCCGTCGCCCTGGGGCGGTTCTGCGCCGACCAAACCCGCGACGCCGCCGGTCGCATCTCAGCCGCCTGTCGCCTCGAAACCACCGGTCGCACAGGGCAACACCGGCAAGCCGCCGGCCACGCAGACCGGTACACCGCCGAACGGCCCGGTCGTCGTGGTGACCCCGGGGCAGAACACGCCGCCGCCGTCGCAGCCCCAGTCCGGCGCGAACGATCGCCTGACCAGCGCCTATCGCGGCTTGGGCAGCAGCACCGCCGTCATCCGCAATGGCGGCACTGAGCCGGCCACTGGCACAGCGGCGGTGATGGCGCCTGCGCTGGTCTGCGCGAAGAACGGCAACACCCCGAAGATCATGTCGGTGCAGCCGGCGAACGATGCCTCACTGCAATCCGGGCAGGCCTTCATTGTGCAGGGCCTGTGCTTCGGCAGCGATAAAAGCACGCTGCGCGTCACCCTGCCCACCCAGTACGGCCGCATCCAGGGGATAGACGCGAAGATCCTCGACTGGCAGGACGGCAAGATCCTTGCCCAACTGCCTGATGGCATCACTAAGGCCACACCCGGCGCCGCCTCGGTGGAAGTGGTCTCCGCGACGGGGGCGCGCGGCGCGAAGGACGCCGCCTTTGAACCGCGCTGGGAATTGGTCGTGCTGCCGGGTGAAGGCCGCATCGTCGACTGCGCGAACGCGCCGAAGTCTGCGCTCGGCAACAACACCATGGAATCCTGCGTGATAGGCGGCGAGCGGAAGCAGTCACCGGGATTCCTCATGCAAGGCAACAAACGCGGCGGCTTCGGCTCGGAGGGAGTGGTCAACCCGGCCGCGACCTTCGGCGCTCTTTTCTACACGCCCGAAGACATCGACAAAGGCCAGGCAAACATCGGCAAGGTCAGCTTCGAGATCGACTTGCCCGCGTTCGCGAAATTGCAGGGATGCGAAGTCTCCGCCGAGACCTTCGAAACGGTGCCCGGCATACGCGATGCCACTGCCAGTATCGCCATGGCCGGCAATATCGCGACGTTGAACTACCGTCTCAACGGCACGGGCTACCCCGGTTGGCTTGTGGTATCGGCGCATTGCAAGGCTTGGGTGCCTGCGGGGCTGGTGGCGAAATGAACCTCTCCATGAATCTCTCGCGCGCTGCATGCTTCGCAGCCATCGCCATCGCCCTGCTGCTGGCGTCGACGCGATCGTCGGCACAGAGTGGGCCACGGCACCCGCATCCGCCGATGCGCGTGCCGGTGCCGCAACCGATCGCACCCTCATCGTTGCCTGACGAAGCACATCGGTACGGCGACGACTACAGATATCGCGACGACTATGGCGACGACTATCGGTACGCGATCGACCACGAGCGATACGAATACGACATGCGCGGGCCGTGCATCGCACAGGACGCTTCGCAGCACAGTGCTCCCGAAACGTCCGATTCGACCGCATCGGGTGAAAGCGTCACGCCGCACGCCATCGACTGGTGCGCGCTTGCGCCCTACCAGCCCCGCTACGCGCCGCAGATTCCGGCGTCGTGGTGGTGGTGGTATCGCGACGCGCCGTGGCGCTACGGGAGGACGCGGTGAGCGTCCTGCGCATCGCCCTGCATGGCGTTCGCATCGGCTTGCTGGTTCTGCTGATCCTGCAGTCGATGCAGATGGTGTCCGCGCTGCGGATGCTCGATGGCCCGCATGCCTTCGAAGTCAGCCCGTTCCTGCTGGCCGCACTGGTTTTCAAATCGATATTGCTGCTCGCGAACCTCGGCCTGCTGTGCCTGGCGCACTACGCCGTTCGCAGATCGCGTCCGAAGCCGCCTTCGCCCACCCTTCGTCCCAATTTCAATGGAGAGTCATCATGAAGCTCATCGCCCTCTCGCTGTCGGCCTGCCTGGTCTTCGCAGCGAACACCGCGCACGCGCTCGATCCGGTCTGCGAGGTCTATCTGCGCGCCGCGGAAAAATCCGCGCAGCAGCCTGCGCGCCACACCATCACTGAAACCGGCGGCATGCGTCTGGAAATCATCGTCGTCGGCGGCAAGACCTATACCAGGATGGACGGCAAGTGGACCCGGCACAGCAACGTCGACGTGGGTCAATCCGCGGCGAAGGAACTCAACGCGGCCATCCGCTCGGGCAAATACCCGATGAGCGGCTGCCGCAAGCTGGGGCCGCAGAACGTCGACGGCATTCCGACCACCGGCTATGCCTACACCCTGAAAATTCCGGGCATGCCGAGCGGAGAAGCCAAAGCCTTTGTCGGCAGCGACGGCCTGGTGCATGCGCAATCCACTTCGGACGCGAAAGTCCGCATCCGCTACAGCGGCGTGACCGCGCCGGCACTGTAAGCCGCATTCCGTGAGGAGCATGACCCGATGAATACGATCCTGTCCGCGAATCGACATCTGCCGATGCTGGCGATCGCCGCAATCACCACACTCGCCGCGCTCATGTCCGGCTGCGGCAAGCAAGCCGATGCGGAATCGGCCGGATGGCCGGCCATCGAGGCCGCCACTGCATCCACAGCAAGCAAAGAGACAACGGCCGGCCCACTGCCGCGCGCGTGCACGCTGCTGACCATGGAAGAAGCCCAGACCGCGATCGGCCAGAGCGCCGGACAGATGGCCGACGATCCCGAAAACTGCATGTGGGCCAGCAGCGAACACCCGGGCAGGATGACCATGCTGATGGTGCAGGTGATCCGCGGTGGAACGCCTGCGGAAGCCGACACGCTGTACGAGAACCTCACCGGCCTGTCGGGCAATCTCAACATGGCGGTCAACGACGAGTTGGGCAAGAAAACCGGCAAATCCGGCCAGGAAGTCGAAGGTCTTGGCGATGCGGCCTGGTGCTCGGCGAGCAATGCCGATCTGATCGGCGCGCAGCAACTGATCGTGCGCAGCGGCACAACCATCCTTTCGCTCAATATCACCGGCATGACCAAGGGCGAACGGCAGGCATCGCTGTGTCCGCGACTGGAAGTCGCCGGTCGTACCGCGCTGGGTCGCATTGGAGGTGCGTCGTGAGCCGCCCCGGAATGCTCCGTCGCGAGCTGATGATCGCCACCTGCGCCGCCATCGGTGGTTCGGTGTTGACGACCGCGCTGCTGATGGGCATCGGCAGCGCCTACGCCGTCGGCCCCGCACCATCGCTGCAGACACTGCACGATCGCGTGCGCAAACTGGAAACCCGGGTCGCCGCGGACGAAGACGAACGCGAATCACCGACCGGGAAGAATGTCGCCAATCGCGTCCGCGCACCGTTCGTGGTCGTCGATGCGAAAGATCGTCCGATCGTCACCATCGACGCCAGCGGCGATACCCATTTACTGAGAATGGGCACCTTGAGTTCCGGATCCGCCATCCAGCTGCAGCGCACCGCGGACCAGGCGACGCTGATGGCGCAGCTTGGCTCAGCCGACAATCAAGTCCGTATCGGCGTGCGCCAGAGCCTTGGTCCTCGTCTGGAAGCCTACACGCCGCAGAATTCGACCATCATCGGCGCCGGCCCCAACAAACGGCATGGCCTGTTCCTGCGCGACGGCGGCGGCGGCAAAGGCCAGTCGCCGGCCAAGGTGTTGGGCGAACTGGCGGTGAACGTCGGCGAGAGCGGCGGCATCCTCCGCCTGCACGACCGCAACGCACAGCAGGTGATCTCGGCCGGCAGCAATCCCAAGGAAGGCGGTCGCGCACAGTTGGGGCTCGGTGCGCCCGGGAAATCCATGGGGCTGGTGCTGTACACCGCCGCGGACGGCCACGGCGAAGTGCAGGTGCTCGGCGATGGCAACAGTAAACCGGTGATCGAACTCAGCGGCAGCCGGCGGCATCTGCTGCTCAGCAATCGCGCTGGAACGCCCGCCGCGGTCATGCGTCTGTCGCAGGGCGGCAGCGGTAGCGGCGGCAACTTCACCGCCGTGGACGGCGCCGGTAACAACGTGGTGTCGCTGGGTGCGAAATCGGGCGGCGGCGGCGCGCTGTGCGCCATCCATCCCAAGAAGGGCAACAAATGTTTCCCCTGATCGTTGCGGCACGACCACTGGTCGCGCGCCATGCCGCCATCCTCATCGAACAGGTGCCGCCCTGATGCCCATTCATCGAAAAATACTGCTATGGATCGTGCTCGCGGTGGTGTCTTTCTGCGCCCTGCAAGTCGGCTGGCGCTTCTGGTTGCTGAGCGCAGGCGATCCCGTCGTCGGCGAAATCAGGGCAGCCATGGACAGTTGCCGCACGAAACATCGCGCGAACTGTTTTCTGGGCCGCGCCATCGTCAATCCGCGCATGGACACCCACAAACTCAAGGTCAGCAAGATTCCCGGCGGCCGTTTCTATTCGGTCGGCGAAACGGTCGAGATGCGCGTGTATCCGGCCGAACGGCTGTATCTCGCCGCCGCCTACACGCCGATCAACTGGCTGCTCGGCCCGGTCCGCACCGCCGCGATCGCACTGTTGCTCCTGTTTTCGGCGCTGATGCCCGCACGCCTGAAAGCGCTGTGGATCCCGCCAATCGTGATCGCGATCTTTCTCACCATGGGCTGAACGCCGCACTCGACCTGTATTCCGCCCGCATCCGACATCCGTATCCCATCCGCATGCCCCCGCATGCACACATCGAGGAATCACTCATGCGTCTTTCGAATCTTTCCGCCGCTGCGCTGGCTTCGGCCACGCTCGCCATGGCCTGCACCGTCGGCGCCGCACCGCCCGATTGGGGGACTCCCACCGTGATGCGCACCCCAGCCAAACCCGTCGACGCAGAGGTTCGCGCCGGAGACGTTTACGTCCAACCGAATTCCCACTGGGTGCGCGTGCCCGGCTGCGCGCGCGACCTCGCCGGCGGCGGTAATGGCGTCATGTATGTGACCGGTTGCGATGTCGTGCCCAACAGCCGCGGCTCCTCGCACTTCTACCGCTGGAACGGCGCCGAGTTCGCACTGCTGGGCGTTGCCGGCTACGGCAGCGCCATCGCGACCTACGCCGGCAACAGCTACACCGTCGGCGGCGACGCGATGCTCTACACCAGCATCAACGACGGCGAGTGGATCAAACGCGGCACGCCGAACGACCAACCGATCACCGACATCGCCGCCGGCCAGGCCGGGATCTGGGTCATCACCTCGCAGCCGAACGGCGAAGGCGGCAACGCCATTTCGCGCGCGATGCCATGCCCGAATACCGGCATTGCCGGCGGCGCCAAGGACTTCTGCGGCTGGGAAGAAATGCCCGGCGCCGCGGTGCGCATCTCGGTCGGGCGCACCGCATGGGTGGTCAACGCGCAGGGGCAGATCTTCGAATGGTTCAGCAATGGCGGCGGCTATTGGCAGAAGCGCCCGGGTTGCTTCACCGATGTCGCCGCGAACGGCTCCGTGTACGCCGTCACCTGCAAGCGCGGCAAGGGCGACGGCAACGCGATCCATCGCTGGGATAACTCCGGCGCCTGGGTCGATGTACAGGGCGCCGGCAAGCGTGTGGGCGTGGATGCTGCCGGCAACGCCTGGGCCATCACCGACAGCGGCGAGATCTGGCGCCACGAACCCCGATAGGCCGCTCCGGACGGGCGCCGTCGTCGTCTGGCCGGGCCGATCGATCGGCCCGGGCAGACGTCCCCCGCATATCGCTCACTGACAGCGCGCGTTGAGCTCGCCGATCAGCCGGGTATTCGCATCGCGCATGGCGGCCGAATAGCCTTCGTAAACAGACTTTTCCGATCCGCTCCAGCTCATCGTGCCGAGCTGCGAACGGACGATGAAGGGCTGGCCTTCGCCGACTTTCGCGCGATACACCACGGTGGGCAGGCTGGTATAGAGATTCTGGTTGATGTACAGGCGCATGAGTTCGATGGACACCGGCATTCCATCGCCACCAGCATCCGCAAGACCTGCCTGCAGCAACTGCGAGCGCAGGGTGTCGGGCGCATTCTCCACCGTGAGCAGATTGACGCCAAGCGTACCTGCGCGATCGCCGGACGGGCGCTGATCGCTGACCGACTGCAGCCGGTAAGCGCAGCGCAACGCCACGGAAACGCGCGCATCGATCTTCGCGGTGTCGACGCGGACGTTGTTCACCTTCACCGTACAGCCTGCCAGCGTCATGCCGATCAACAGCGGCAGCGCATGCATCATCGATATGGCGCGCATCACGGCGTCGCAGGCGCTTCGGTCTTCGCGGGCACTGCGGCTTCGACGGCGGCAGGTGCAGCGGCGGCGGCGGCTTCGACAGCCGGGGCCGCGACCTGCGTGGTCACCGGCAGTGCCGCGGCGATGCGATGGCCGTTCAGGGCCTGCATCCAGCCCTTGCCCACGCGCGTCCACACCCACTCGGGGGTTTCGCGCACCTTCAGACCGGGATACGTGCGGCCAGCGAGCCGAACCGATGCCTTGCGGTCGAAGTTCTCCCACTGGGCGCGGCCTTCCGTGGAGAAGTCGAACACCAGCATGTCGACGGTCTGGTGCATGCCTTCGTCGAGCATGGCCACCAGCGCGTCGCCGCCGAACCCGGTCCACGCCGCGACGTTCTCTTCCGGCTTGTCCGACGTTTCCGGCAGGGAAAACTGGAAGGTATAGGTCCGGCTGAAGCCGATGACGGCCTTGATCTTGCCGCTGCTCTTCGGCTGGCGTTCGACCATCTGCGCGGTAAGGCGCACGGTCATCTGATCGAAGCGGTTGTCGAACGCATAGCGCGGCGTCAACACGAACGCTCGCGACGCCGACTGGTTGTTGTTCTGCGCGTCGATCGCGCCCAGAGACGTGTTCTGCACCACGAAGACCGGCGTCGTGGTGATGCCTTCCGAGGGCAGTCTGGCGCGCAGTTCGCGCTCGAACGCATCGTTGAACTTGTAGGCGATCAGCAGGTCGCGGATCGGAACGATGCGCTCTTCGGCATTCTTGGTCCGGGCGTTGTCGACGCCGGCCACGATCAGCGCGCCCAGCAGACCGCCACCGGCCGCCATCGCATTGGTCGCGGAGACATCCACGCCCACTTCCTGCTGGTTGAGCACAACTTCAACGGCGAGATTCTCGCCCAGCGGCATGGGCTGGGTCAGAGGTTTGGCGGCATGGGCGGACACGGCGAAGAACGCCGCGAGGATCGAAATGCAGGCACGACGGAACATGGTGAATCCCCCTGATGGAAACGAAAAAGGACGCCCGCTGCGCGAACATCCTCCATTGACGATGAAATTCTGAACGATCCCCGAACAGCCGTAAAGTCAACGCTCCGCAGGCGTAACCCTCAGCGCAAGCGATCCAGCGCGTCCACCAGCTCCGGCGCCAGCGGCGCATCCAGCAGATACGGTTCGCGGCCGCCGTCCAGCGCGAATTCCAGCGACGCCGCGTGAAGGAACAGCCGCTTCAGGCCGATCTGCTCGCGCAGGCGCTTGTTGACCTCCGGATCGCCGTATTTGTCGTCGCCCGCCACCGAATGACCGATGTGCTGGGCATGGACACGGATCTGGTGGGTGCGGCCGGTTTCGATGCGCACTTCGCAGTACGAATGCCCGCCGCGACGCTCCAGCACCCGGAAATGGCTGAGCGAGGCCTTGCCGCCCGAATGCACCTGGACATGGCGCTCGCCGCCCTGGCGCAGGCCGATGTGCAGCGGCGCATCGACGCTCATGGTGCCGTCGGGCATGCGCCCGACCAGCAGGGTCAGGTAGCGTTTGGCGATACCGCGGCCGTCTTCGGCATCGCTCTCGCGCATCAGCGCCTGCAATTCGGTCAGCGCCGAACGCTTCTTGGCAATGACCATCAGTCCGGAAGTGTCGCGGTCGAGCCGGTGGACCAGTTCCAGGGTCGCGTTCGGACGCAGGGCGCGGAGGGTCTCGATCACCCCGAAACTGATCCCGCTGCCACCATGGCTGGCGATACCGGTGGGCTTGTTGATCGCCAGCAGCCGGGCGTCCTCGAAAATGATGCTGGCCTCCACCGCTTGCAGCAGGCCGGGCGCGGGGGTGCCCTTCTCGCCCGGTTCAGGCACATGCACCGGTGGAATGCGCACCTCATCGCCGCCCTCCAGCCGGGTTTCGGCCTTCGCGCGACCGCCGTTCACGCGCACCTGCCCGCTGCGGATGATCTTGTAAATCAGCGACTTGGGCGCGCCCTTGAGCACGCCAAACAGGAAGTTGTCCAGCCGCTGACCGTCGCGGTCCTCGTGGATGCGGACAAGGCGGACCTTACCCGAGGGCTCGGTGCCGGAACGCGGCGGTACATTCGATGTGGTCATATGGATGCGGTCATGGGGATTGTGATCTGCTACACTCGTTGAGCGGTATAAGGGGTTGATTTCGCTAGGGAGTTAGCGACAGACGCATTCGCGTCGCGTCGCTCGAATGGGCCGAAAGCCCGCCTCCCCCGCGATATCCGATGCAGTACGCGACCACCGCCTCCGGGGCGGCCATGTTAGCGGCTTGTCGGCAAAGCCGGTTATCGCCGAGTGCGTCAGACACTCGTGCTGAACACGTCCCGTGCCGCCGCATCATCGCGCTTCCAGCGCAACCGACGCAGGCGGCCGGCCTGTAACACATTTATAGAACAACAAGCGCTCCCGCGGCTCGCCGTGGTGTTGCAGCGCTGGAATACTTGAAGCGGCTCCTGCCGCGCGCCTGCCCCATGGCAGGCCCGCCCCTTGGGCGGGACGAGCGCGCGACGGTGTCGCCGGCAGTCTCCAGAGGCGAAAACGCCCATGGCGTTCCGCGCGCCCGCTTTCGAGCGGGGATGATGCGCGTGAGGAACGCAAGACCATGAAACGTATGCTGATCAACGCGACGCAGGCCGAAGAACTGCGCGTCGCCATCGTCGAAGGCCAGAATCTTTACGACATCGATATCGAAAGGCCGTCGAAAGAACAGAAGAAATCCAATATCTACAAAGGCCGGATCACCCGGCTCGAACCGTCGCTGGAAGCGGCGTTCGTCGAATACGGCGGCGAGCGTCATGGCTTCCTGCCGCTGAAGGAAATCTCGCGCGACTACTTCCAGGCCGGTGTGGACCACCACAAGGCCGGGATCAAGGAACTCTTGCGCGAAGGTCAGGAAGTCGTCGTCCAGGTCGACAAGGAAGAGCGCGGCAACAAGGGCGCGGCCCTGACCACGTTCATCTCGCTGGCCGGCCGCTACATGGTGCTGATGCCCAACTCGCCCACCGCCGGCGGCGTCTCACGCCGGATCGAAGGCGACGACCGCGCTGCGCTGAAGGCGGCGATGGACGTGCTGGCCATTCCGGACGAAATGGGCGTGATCATCCGCACCGCCGGCGTCGGCCGCGACGCCGAAGAACTGCAGTGGGATCTCGATTACCTGCTCAGCGTGTGGAAAGCCATCGCCGAAGCCGCACTGAAGAAAACCTCGCCGTTCCTGATCTACCAGGAATCGCGGCTCATCATCCGTGCGCTGCGCGACTACATGCGCGCCGACATCGGCGAGATCCTGGTCGACACGCCCGAAATGTATGAAGAGGCGAAAGAGTTCGTCGAGCAGGTGATGCCGCAGAACATGCGGAAGCTCAAGCAGTACATCGACGACACCCCGCTGTTCAACCGCTTCCAGATCGAATCGCAGATCGAGAACGCCTATGAGCGTTCGGTGCGCCTGCCTTCGGGCGGCTCGCTGGTGATCGACCAGACCGAAGCCTTGACCGCGGTCGACGTGAACTCCTCGCGCGCCACCAAGGGCGGCGACATCGAGGAGACCGCGTTCAACACCAACCTCGAAGCAGCCGAGGAAGTCGCCCGCCAGATGCGTCTGCGCGATCTCGGCGGCCTGGTGGTGATCGACTTCATCGACATGGCGTCGAACAAACACCAGCGCGACGTCGAGAACAAACTCTCGCAGGCGCTGAAGCACGATCGCGCCCGCGTCCAGCTGGGCCGCATCTCCAAGTTCGGCCTGATGGAAATGTCGCGTCAGCGGCTGCGCCCGAGCCTCGGCGAATCCAGCCAACTCGTTTGCCCGCGCTGCGACGGCCACGGCCGCATGCGCAGCATCGAATCGCTGTCGCTGTCGATCATCCGTCTCGCCGAAGAACACGCGATGAAGGACAACACCGGCCAGGTGCTGGTGCAGGTGCCGGTCGAGATCGCGAACTATCTGCTCAACGAAAAGCGTCGCGCGTTGAACGAAATCGAGAAGCGCCACGACGCGCCGATCGTGATCGTCGCCGACGAATCGCTGCACACGCCGCATTACGAAGTCACCCGCATCCGCGACAACGAACTGAGCGAAGAGACCTCGAAGCCGAGCTACCAGCGCGGCACCCCGCGCAAACTGGCGACGATCGCGCTGACCAAGGCGAATCTCAACGTCCCGGCCGCGCCCGCAGTCACCAATGTCAAACCGGCACGTCCGGCGCCGCTGCGCGAAGACCGCGAGGAAACCCCGCGCGCAGCCGCGCCGCAGCCGCAGGTACAGCAGCCGGCGCCGACACCCGCGTTCGCGCAGCCCGCGCCGGCCGCCAAGTCCGGCGGCCTGATGGGTTGGCTGAAAGGCATCTTCGGCGGCGGCGATGCCGCACCGACGCCGGCACCGGTACGTCCGCAGCACGGTCGCGACCGCGGCGAGCGCCCGGACCGCAACGGTGGTCCGCGTCGTGACCAACAGCGCGACCAGCGCGGCCCGAAGGGCGGACGCGACCAGCAGCCACGCCGCGAAGAATCGCGCCGTGAAGAGCCGCGTCGCGGCGCACCGCAGGCCCAGCAGCCACAGCAGCAGAAACCGCAGCCGCAGAACGAGCCGCGCCAGCCGCAGGGTCAGCGCCAGCAGCAACCGCAACAGCCGAAGCAGCCCCAGCCGCAGCAGCCCAAGCAGCAGCAACCGCGCCAGCAGACGCCGAAACCCGCGAACGGCGAAGGCAACGACAACACGCAGCGTCAGCAGCCGCGTCGCGAAGAACGTGCGGCCGCAGTCGAAGCGCCGAAGCCGCAGACCGATATCGCCATCGACACGTCCGCAGCGACGCCTGCGGTATCCGCTGTGGCTTCGGCAATTCCGCCGCATGCCCCGCAGCATGCCAACGGCGCCGAAGCGCCGCTGGAAGCCGTGGACACTGCGATCGATGCCAACGACCTCGAACACGCGGCCGATGACGCCGGAGACGATGGCTCGCAGGAAGCCGGTGGTCGGCGCCGTCGCGGACGTCGCGGTGGTCGTCGTCGTCGTCGTGGTGCCGGTGAAGGCGCCGCCGCGGGCGAGGAAATGTTGGCCGACGATGTCATGGCCAGCGACGAGCCGCAGGCGTACGTCGACCGCAGTCAGCCGGAGTTCGATTTCGACGATCTTCCGGCCATCGTGCGCGAACCGGCTGCCGCGCCTGCTGCCGCCGCGGCGCCCGCACCGGTACGGATCGTCGCCGCGGAAGCGGCGGCTCCGGCCGTGCTCGCCGCCGCCGTGGCTGCGGTGATCGAAGCGCCTCAGGCCGAATCCGCAGCAATTGAAGTCGCCCCGGTAGCCGATATCGTCGAAACAGCCGCACCCGCAGTGCTGCCGGTCGCTGAGGCCAGCGTTGCAATGGTCGAAACGCCAGCTGTGATCGAAGCCGCTCCGGTGGCCATCGCGCCAGCGCCGGTCTTCGAGCACGCTGTCGAACAGCCGGCTATCGAACAGCACGCGGTCGAGCAGCCTGCGGTCGAACAAGTCGTCGAAACGGTGGCCGCAGTCATCGTGCCAGCGTCGGTTGTCGAACCAGTGGCCGAGCCCGTTGCCGAACCGGTCGTGGTGGTTGCCGATGTCGTTGTCGATGCTGCGCCTGTCGCAGAGATCGCCGCAGTCGAGCCGGTCGTCGCCGAGCGCGCGATCGTCCCGGCCATCGTCATCGCTCCGCCGGATGTGGCCGCCGAACTCGTCCAGGACATCGCCGCGCCGCAGTACGGCATCGGCCTGCAGTTGTTCGACACTGTTCCCAGTACTGTTTCCGATGCTGGTTCCGATGCGGAATCGACGCCGCAGACTGACGCTGCCGACGACGACACCGAAAAGAAAGCGTAATACCCTGCCCCGCGCGCGTCACACGACGCGCGCGGGGTCGCTCAAACCGTATTGGGAGGACAGCCGCGCCAGCGCGATGCTGTCCTGGATGCCGAGTTTCTCGAACAGCCGCGATTTGTGCGTGTTCACGGTCTTCGCGCTGAGGCTCAAGCGCTTGGCGATCTCTTCCTGACGCATGCCCTGCACCAGCAGCATCGCCACTTCCAGCTCGCGTGGCGACAGTGTGTCGAACGGCGAGGATTCGCCGCCGATACCTGCCAGCGCCAGATGCTGGGCGATGCCGTTGGCCAGATAGCGTTTGCCGCGCGCTACGTCGCGCACCGCACGCAATAATTCGACCGCATCGCCGGCCTTGCCGACGTAACCGGATGCCCCGGCTTCGATCAGCCGTTTCGGCATCGGGCCGTCCTCCAGCACCGACACCACCACGACCTTGCAACCGTATTCGCCCTTGACGATGCGTTCAGTCACCTCCAATCCGCTGATGCCCGGCAGATGCAGGTCGCACAACACCACGTCGGGCTTGAGCTTGCGGATCATCGGCAGCGCGATTTCGCCGGAATCGGCTTCGCCGACGACTTCGATATCCACTTCGGCCGACAGCATCATGCGCATGCCGGTGCGCACCAGCGCATGGTCGTCCAGCAGAAATACCCGAATCGTCATTCCTTTCCCCAAAGAGTCGTCAAAAGTCGTCCTGCGCACAGACTAGGCAAGCCCGGCGGGCGCGACAAGCGCCGTTCACCGCGTCGGCGTGTAGGAATAACCCTACCCGCGTCCATAACGCAGCACGCGGGATGACTTACGACACCTATGGGGCGGTCGCGACTCTGGCAGGATTCGGCTTTCGCCAATGTCTTGGCCCAAAGGAATCGCCCGATGTCCCTGCTGCCGCGTCGCCAGACCGTTCTCGTCGCTGCACTGCCGATCGCCATATTGATCCCCATGCTGGCGGCCTGCGCAGCCACGCCCGTGCCGAAGCCGGCATCCAGCGGATCCGAGCCCGCCCACAGCAGTTGGTATGGTGATGTCGCGGGCATGGCGCAGGCCGACGACAACGCCGCCCGCCGCGCGCATCTGCAGACACGCCTGCAGAGCATCGGCCTGACCGCGACGAAACAGTCATTCGTTACCGGCAAGCTCGACGGCGAAAACCTGCTGGTCGATCTCGGCGGCCCGGCCGGCGCGCCGCTGCTGCTGATCGGCGCGCACTCGGATCGCGTCGATGCAGGCCGCGGCGCCACCGACAACGCGTCCGGCAGCGCGGTGGTGATGGCGCTGGCCGAACGTCTGCAGGGCACGCCATTGGCCCACCATCGGGTGAAGGTCGCCTTCTGGGATCTGGAAGAACACGGACTGCTGGGCGCCGCCGCTTACATTGAACAAAGCAGTGCCCAAAACAGCGAAAAGCCCGCGCTGTACATCAATTTCGATGTCTTCGGATGGGGCGACAGCCTGTGGATGATGACGCCCGACCCGGCGCATCCGCTGGTCGCCGCCAGCCGCAGCGCCGCGCAGGCACAGGGCTTGGCGATTAGCGCAGGCGAGCAATACCCGCCGTCCGACCACCTCGCCTTCCTCAAGGCCGAGTGGCCCGCGGTCTCCTACTCGCTGGTCGACGCCGACGAAATCCCGAACATCCTCGCGGTGTTCGCCGGCAAGCGACCGATGTCGCCGCCCAAAGTCATGAAGGTCATCCACAGCCCGAACGACACGATCGATCAAGTCGACGAAGCGGCCGCAGCCAAAGGTGTCGATGCGGTGGAAGCCGCGATCCGCGCCTGGGACGCGCAGTCGATGTAGGAGGGCCTTCAGGCCCGAGTTTCTAGGACACTGCAGATTACCAACGGCTCGGGGCTGAAGCCCCTCCTACACTAACGGATCAACGGCCGCGTCAGGCAACGCCTGTCCCGGCTGCCAGCCCTGCGTTTGCAGCACGTCCAGCAGGCCGGCGACTTCAGCCTTGGCATCGAGGCTGTGCACCGGCAGGACCAGCACGTCGCCGACGCGCGCCCAGCCCAGCGCTTCGCGCGCGGCATCGGCTTCGCGCAGCCGCACAGGCAGCGATGCTTCGTGCATGCCCAGCCGCAGCAATTCATTGCGGATCACTTCGGCCACCTCGCCCTCGACGCGCCCGCGCAGGAAGCCATCGATATCCTTGACCACCACCAGATCCGGCGCGTACCGGGCCGCCACCGCCGCCAGTTCGCGGATCTGTTCGTCCTCGCGATTGCCGGCCTGACCGAGCAGCAGCGCCAAGCGTCCCCCGCCACGTCGCGCCTGGGCGATGTCGAGCAGACCCGCAAGGCCATCCGGGTTGTGGGCGTAATCGAGGAATATTTCGATCCCGGCGAACGCCCAGTGCTGCAGGCGGCCGGGATTGTCGACATGACTGCGGCCGAAATCGGCGAGCACCGCACCGATGATCGCGATCGGCACCCGCAATAGCGACGCGGCGAGCGCGGCGCCGGCGACGTTGGCGATGTTGTAGCGCGCGCGGCCGCTGAGGGTGACCGGCATCGCCGCGATGTCGCCGAGGTCGTGGGTTTCCAGACCGTCGTCCAGCAAAAGACGACCGTCGCGTACCGCGCAGCGCGGCAGATCCATCGTATCCACGGGCAAGGCTTCGTGATCGACCGCGAACCACGCGACCCGCGACGCGGCCTGCGGACCGAGCCTGCGCAACAGCGAATCCTCTGCGTTGAGTACCAGCCAGCCGTGCGCGGCCACGGCGCGAGCGACGGTCAGTTTGACCGAAGCGAGATCTTCGACCGAATGGATGCCGTATTCGCCGAAATGGTCGGCGCTGATATTGGTGACGACCGCCACATCGGCATCGGCCAAGGCCAATCCGCGCCGCAGCAGGCCGCCGCGCGCGGTTTCCAGCACCGCTGCTTCGACATCGGTGCGGCGCAACAGTTGGCGCGCGCCGGTCGGGCCGGAGTAGTCGCCGCTTTCGAGCCGTTCGATGTCGGCGCTGTCGCCGACACCCGCACCCACGAACAGCCCATCGGTGCAGGAATGCGCGGTGCGCAGCCCATGCGCGCGCAGCATCGCCGCGATCAGACGCACCGTGGTGGTCTTGCCGTTGGAACCAGTGACCAGCGCGGCGGGAATCGTGCCCAGCATCGGCCACGGCACATCTTCCGCGGCCGGCAACGCAGCCTCCATCGTCCACGTGCGCCCATGCACACCCAGGCCGAGACTCAGCGCATCGTCGTCGATCAAGGCGGGGATGCCGTGCCTTTGCGCGCAATCGAGCAGCGCGATGGCGTCGGGACGGCGCTCGGCAGCGGCGAAACGCTGCAATGTGTGCAACGCCAGGATGGTGTCGTAGGTGGCCGGATGGCCGGGCGCATGCAGGCTGCTGTCGCCGACGCTGGCGCACCAGGCCCATTCGTTGATTTCGGTCGCGGTGTAGAGCTGATCGGCCGGCGCGACGAACGCCAGCGACGTGCCGCTGCGATGCACGCGCACCACCGGTTCGGTCGTCGCCCAGCCCAATGCTTCGCGCGCGGCTTCCGCGCGCAGCCACCACGCCGCGAGCGCGACCGGGTCGCGAGCCTGCGGGCCCATGGTTTCGAGCGCCGCGCCGCAGCCGGCGAAATACACGTTGGAACCGGTGAGGCGCCGCGAATCCTCGAACGGTGGCTCGGAATAGATCATGTTCGCGGCGTTCAGTCGTCGCTCTCGCGCGAGATGAAGATGCCGCGCTCATCGCGGCTCACGCCTTCCCACTGCTCGGGCGAGAAGCCAGGCTCGACAGTCGCTTCCTCTTCGATGGTTTTCTCCGCGACGACCGCTACTTTCTGCGGCGCGCCTTCCGGCTTGAACTTGATGATCTGCTTCCACGAACGCACCAGCGCATCGGCGAAGACCAGCAGCACGTCGCCGGCCTGGGCCATGCGCAGCCCGGCGTCAATCGCGTCCTGTTCGTCAGGAATGATGCTGATCTGGTCTTCGGCGACACCATGCTCGCGCAGGGTCGCGGCGATCAACTTCGGCACTTCGTCGGGCTTGCGACCGCGCAGACCATCGTCGCGACGGCAGATGTAATGGTCGAAACCACCGGCCACGGCCTTGGCGAT
This sequence comes from Lysobacteraceae bacterium, assembly GCA_046598445.1. GTDB lineage: Bacteria > Pseudomonadota > Gammaproteobacteria > Xanthomonadales > Xanthomonadaceae > Lysobacter_I. The sequence goes on along the minus strand of JBKJHV010000084.1, from coordinate 18,324 downwards.
CTCTCGCAGGTCCTCATCACGGCGGTCGCCGGGGCCGGCCACCACTACCAGACGACGGCCGCTCACTTCCAGACGCTGGGCCAGATCGGCCATCGCCGCCACCGCGTGCGCATTGTGGCCGTAGTCGAACAGCACCTTGAACGGATGCTCGTTGAACACGTTCATCCGCCCCGGCGCCTGGAAGAAGGTGCTGTCGAACGTGCGCAGGCCCTGGCGGATCGCATCCAGTTTGATCCCCATCGAAAACGCCATGGCCGCGGCGAACATCGCGTTTTGCACATTGTGCAGCGCCTTGCCTTCCAACGTCGCCGGAATCAGATGCGTCCACAACAGCGGGATATGGCTGCCCTTGTCGTACAAGGTGATCATCTGGCCGTTGACGCCGGCTTCCAGCGCGCAGGCGCGGCCGCCGGCGCGAATGTGCTCGCGCACCAGCCCGTGCGAGGGATTGAGGGTGACGTAACAGATGACCTTGGCGTCGGTATAGCCGCCCATCTTCAGCACATTCGGATCGTCGGCGTTGAGCACCGCACAGTCTTCGGCCACTTCGACGACGATGCGCTTGACCTCGGCCAGTTGCTCCAGCGTATCGATGCCCTTCATGCCGAGATGATCCGACTGCACGTTCAGCACCGCGCCGACATCGACCCGGGTCACGCCCATGCCTGCGCGCAGCAGGCCGCCGCGCGCGGTTTCCAACACCGCGAAATCGATCTGCGGGTCCGCCAGTACCATCCGCGCCGACACCGGCCCGGTCATGTCGCCTTCGACCGTGCGCTGGCCGTCGATATACACGCCGTCGGTGGTGGTGAGGCCCGGCGTGAACGCGGCCATCTTCGCGATGTGCGCGAGCATCCGCGAGGTGGTGGTCTTGCCGTTGGTGCCGGTGATCGCGGCAATCGGCACCCGCGACGGCGTGCCCTGCGGGAACAGCATGTCGATCACCGGGCCGGCGGCGTCGCGCGGCTTGCCTTCGCTCGGCGCCACGTGCATCCGGAATCCGGGCGCGGCGTTGACTTCGCAGATGCCGCCGCCGATGGTCTTGTAGCTTTCGGCGATATTGGTGCTCAGGAAATCCACGCCGCCCACGTCCAGGCCGATGGCCTTGATGGCGCGCACCGCCATTTCGCGGTTGTCGGGGTGGATGATGTCCGTCACGTCGGTGGCGGTGCCGCCGGTGGACAGATTCGCAGTCGAGCGCAGGTAGATGATGCGACCCGCTTCCGGCACGCTGTCCGCGGTCACTTCGGCGCGCGCCATCATCATCTCGGCCTGCGCATCGAGTTCGATGCGGGTCAGCACTTTCTCGTGGCCGATGCCGCGGCGCGGATCCTGGTTCACGATTTCGACCAGTTCGCGGATGGTGTGCGTGCCGTCGCCGACGACATGCCCCGGCGTGCGTCGGGTCGCCGCGACCAGTTCGCCGTTGACCACCAGCAGGCGGTGGTCGTCGCCTTCGAGATAAGTCTCGACGATGACCGAGCGCGAAATCGCCTGCGCCTTGAGAAACCCTTCGACTACTTCTTCGTCGCTGCCGAGTTTGATCGAGATGCCGCGGCCGTGATTGCCGTTGTACGGCTTGGTCACCACCGGGAAGCCGATCTTGCGCGCGGCGCGGCGCGCGGCGCCTTCGCTCTGCACCAGTTCCTGGCGCGGCACCGGCAGGCCGAGCGAGCCGAGGATCTTGTTGGTTTCTTCCTTGTCGCTGGCCAGTTCCACCGCGATGTGCGAGGTCTTGCCGGTCACCGTCGCCTGGATGCGTTGTTGATATTTGCCGTGGCCCAGTTGCACCAGCGACTGCTCGTTCAAGCGCAGCCACGGGATGTTGCGCTCTTCAGCCGCTTTGACCAGCGACATCGTCGACGGCCCCAGTGCGCGGCGCTGTGCGTAACGGATGAAGGTATCGCGCGCTTCGGGCCAGTTCCAATCCTCGGGCACGGCGTCGGCCGAACGCAGGTCTTCCGGCAGCAGCGAGCGCAGCAGTTTCAACGCCAGTTCGCCGGCCTCGATGCCTTCCTCGCGCTGCGCATATTCGTAGACCACCGAATACACGCCTGGGCGGTCATCGATGCTGCGGGTCTTGCCGAAGGTCACGTCTTCGCCGGCCATGTTCTGCAGTTCGATGGCGACATGTTCCAGCACGTGGCCCAGCCAGGTGCCCTCGCCTTCCTTCATCCGCCGGATCAGCCCGCCGGGCTCACGGTAGGAGCAGCCGTGTTCGAGTAATCCGGGCACGGCCTCGACCAGCGCATCGACGAAACCGGCGCCGAGCCGGCCGGTGGGCCAGGCTTCCAGCTTGCCGAGATCCAGCTCCAGCCGGATCACCGGGAAATGCGCATACAGCGAGGGACCAACGAATACCGAACGATCGAGGATGCGCATGACGTGAACTGACTCCTGGGCTTATTCCTTGGGTACGAGCAGCGCGCCGGCCGAAGCCTTGCGCGTGTGCAGGTTGAACGTAGCACCGGCGACGAGGATGTGGAAGCTCAGGCCGAGCAGGCAGACCGGCTCGCCCTCATCGACCTGCGCCATCGACGAAAACTGCAGGCCGGCGGCGTCGACCACGGTGACCCCGCCGCTGCCCAGCACCTCGACCACGTTGTCCGGCGAAATCAGCGCCGCGGTGTCTTCGTCCAGACCGATACCGATCGCGAACGGATTGAAGGCCAGCGCCGCGGTCAAGCGGCCAAGACGATCGCGCTGGCGGAAGTGCTGGTCGATGACGAAACGGTTCGTGAGCCCGAGACCCGGCGCCAGCCGCACCATGCCGGCGATCGGCGTCGGGCCTTCTTCGCCGAACGCGATCATGTGTTCGCTGAGGAACGCCGCGCCCGCGCTGGTGCCGGCCACGTGCATGCCGCGCGCGTTGCACTGGCGGATCGCTTTCGCCACCGCGGTGCCGCCGAGCAGCGTGCCGAGCCGCAGCTGGTTGCCGCCGGTGAAGAACACGCCGCTGGCCTGCTCGATGCGCTTCACCCGGCGCGGTTCGTCGGCATCGCGGCGGGTGTCGAAATCCATCACCTCGACGTTCGTCACGCCGAGGCTGTTGAAGATGTCGACATAGCGCGGACCGGTCGCCGCGAGCTTGCTCGCGGTCGGGATCACCACGATATCGGCATCGGCGCCACCACAGAGTTCGACGAAGCGGGCGAGGATCGCGCGGTCGTTCTCTTTTTCTTCGGCGCCGCCGATCGGAATGATCCAACCGCGCGCTTCCCCGTCGGGGACTTTACTGGGACACATCTGGTTTCCTGGGTTCGTTTTTTTATCGAAAGATTCAGCGCTGCGCGACATCGGCTTCGAACATGCCCATGCGCAGCGTTGCGCCATCGCGCACATGCCACGCGCCCTGCGCCATCACATCGGCGACGCAGCCATCGGCATCCAGCACGACCAGATCGGCGTCGGCGCCGATCATGATGTCGCCTTTGCCCGCCAGCCGCAGGTGGCGCGCGATGTTGCGGGTGAACGCCGGCAGCACCGCGTCCAGCGCATGGCCACGGGCGAGCAGTGTGCGGATCGTGTCGAGCAATGCGCGCGCGCTGCCCACGTCCATCCGGCACAGACGGCCGTCGTCGTCGAAGGTCGGCAGGCAGCCGCCCGCATCGGAACTGATGGTCAGCCGCTCCGCAGGCGCGCCGGACGCGTGATAGCGCTCCCAAGCCTCAGCGGCGGGCCAGGCGTCTTCGCCGTCCTCGACCGGGAACGCGGTGATATCGACCGTGCAGCCGCGCTTCGCCAGCGCCAGCGCTTCCTCGAACAGCGCTTTGCGCCGATTGATGTGCGTGGGATGGAAGACCCGTGCCGGCAGCTCGGTTTCGTCCAGCGCGCGGCGCACCAGCTCCAGCCCGCGCACGCCGTCGCCCAGATGCAGATGCAGCACCCCGGCCTTGCCGGTCATCAATCCGGCGACGTGACATTCGGAGGCGACGCGCACGAATTCGTCGAAAGTCGGCTGGCTGGAGCGGTGGTCGCTGATCGCCAGCTCGCCGACGCCGATCACCGGATCGAGGAACGCGATGTCGCCGCGGACGCTGCCGGTCAGCGTGACCGGCGGCAGGTGATAGCCGCCGCACCACGCGAACGCGCCCAAGCCCTGCTCGCGCAGCGCATGCACGGAGGCCAGCAACTCACTGGGAGTCCGCGCCAGATCGTCGGTACCCAGCACCCCGATCACAGTGGTCACCCCGGCCGTGGTGAACCGCGACAGCGGCACCGGCGGCACCCGCGTCGCGAACCCGCCCTCGCCGCCGCCGCCGGTGACGTGGGCATGGCCGTCGATCAGACCGGGAATCAGGCGTTTGCCGGCCAGGTCGACCACATCGAGGCCGGGGACGACCGGCGCAGGGTCATCGACGCCACCGATCCAGAGAATCCTGCCGCCGCCGACCAGCAATTGGCGCAGGCCCAGGGCCTCCGGCGCGAACACCGAAGCGTTGCGGATGAGGGTCAGGGCGGGGGTCGCGGCGGAGGTGGGGCGGATGGACATCCGACATTCTAGCGGGAGCGGCGTCCCGAAGCCTCAGCGCGTCCGGTATGCCCCTCGAATTCGGATCATAGTAAGGACAATGAACCCCCTTTCCTGCCGTTCATTTGGCGACCCCGCTGGATTTGCCTCCCGGGGCCTCATCGGGTCTAGAATGCGCCATGCCCTCATGCCTGCACATTGTCCACCGAGCTTTCCTGATGCTGCTGATCGCAGCCTTGGTGTTGCCCGGCAACAATCGGCTTCTTGGCATGACCGCGCATGCGAATGACGTCGAACTTAAGGCGATGGCAATGACGGTGGGCGATATGCCTTGCGATGAAGGCATGCCCATGCCGCCGCCCGACGACCACCACTACACACCTTGCGAAGAGGGATGCTGCCCGCAGTCGTTCTGCGATTTCTCGGCCTGTCTGGCGACTGGCGTACTGCCTTCTTTCGTCCAGCCACTCCCGGCACTTCCCGCGACATCCATGGCGTTCGCATGGTATTCCAGCGAACCACCGTCATTGCGATTGGATACACCGCTCCGCCCTCCAATCGTCTGAATTCGTCCGATCTGATCGAGCGCGCCTGAGGGCCGCTCCCTCGCCACGCGTGTGGCAATCCACGGAGACGAATCATGCATCCCTACACATACTGGGCAGCCGTCGCGCTGCTCGGAACGCTGCCTGTGGCCGCGACGGCGAAGCCTATCGCGTTCGCCAAAGGCACAACCGTCATGGCCGAATACGGCGCAGGCACCATGAACGAGGCCCAGCTTTTCTATGCCCCCAAGTATTGGTACTCGCTGGGCGGCGGCTGGCTGGAACTGGAAAGCGAAGAAGGCACGACGCAGCGCCGCATTACTTATGTACGCGGCAATCTGCTGGCGAAACGATGGAACCTCCCGGGTGCGCAGGCGAACATTTTTGTCTGGGGCGGCCTGGGCCAGGCAACGGGAAACGATTTTTCGGGCAGCACCTCGTCCCGCAACGCAGGTTTCCAGGCCGATTACGAAACCCGTCGGATCTACAGTTCGTTGCGGTCGGATCTGCATGAAAGCGACCAGTTCTCGCATCGCATCGATACCGTCCAACTCGGCTGGGCGCCCTATGCCCACGACTACGACGGCCTCGCCACCTGGATCGTCATCCAAGGCCGCGATTACACCGGCGGTTTGTACAACGGGACCGAGGTCGCGTTGCTGGTGCGACTTTTCAAAGGCCGTACCTGGGTTGAGTTCGGCGCTACCGCCGACGGCAACCTGCAAGCCATGGCCATGGTCAATTTCTGATCTCGAGGACATCCGAATGAAAACGCTCAACAACATCGTATTCGCCCTGCTGCTCGGCTTCTCTTCCATCGCCTCTGCAAAAACCATCGAAATGGATGTCAACGGACTGGTCTGCGCCTTCTGCGCCCAAGGGATCGAAAAGACGTTGAAGGCTTTCCCTGCAACGCAATCGGTATTCGTCAGTCTGGAGCACCGCATCGTCGCGATAAAACTCAAGGACGGCGCCGATATCGACGATGCGACTCTGCGCAAGGCAATCGTTGATGCCGGCTACGCCGTCGTGGCGATCCGCCGGACCGAAAATTCGCTGGAATCGATCCGTACGCGGGTATCCCGTCATGACTGAGGTTGGCGACGCGGGCGCACCGCTTCGACGCAACTTCGGAGTGGCGACCTTGACCTTGATCGCGAGCAGCGGAACGCTGATCTGCTGCGTGTTGCCCGCGGTCATGGTCGCACTGGGCGCGGGCGCAGCTCTAGCCGGGCTGGTGACGGCAGTGCCGCAGCTGATATGGCTGTCGGCGCACAAGGCGGGCGTATTCGCTGTCGCCTTCGCGATGCTGGGGTTGTCGGGCGTGCTGCTGAGGCGCGCCCGATCACTCCCGTGTCCAGCCGATCCCGATCTGGCACATACCTGCACCCGATTGCGCAGAGCCAGCGTCATTCTCTGGGCCGTCGCCTTGCTTTGCACCGTCGTCGGGGCAGTATTCGCGTTCCTGCTGCCCGCGTTGAATTGAGGCTGCAATGCAAACAAAGGCCGCCCCTTCCGAGGGGCGGCCTTTCACTTCAGCGATTGAGCGTGACGTGGCCGTTCTTGTTCTTGAAGCTGCGGCCGACCGTGAAACTCACGCCCCCAGCAGTCCGCGCGACGGTGACATTCATGCTGATGCGGTTGGGCATGTCCCCGGCCTTGATGTCGGCAATGGCGGCCTGCGGCTGCTCATCGGAGGCGCTGCTGTTCGAGGCCGACCCACGGCCATTGGTCGCGCCCGTGCCTTTGGTGTTGATGGCGGAACTGCGCGCCGGTCGCCAACTGCGACGATAGCCCTGCTTCGATCAACAGATTGCGGATGGTCGCCTCGTCGCCGGCTTGCACCGCAGCGTCCAATGCGCCGAGCCTGGCGGCATCGGCATTGATCCGGTCGATGGCCGATTGCGCGGAATCGCAGACCGGGCGGAGATCGGTTTCGATCGAGCCCGACCGGGCGTAGCTGGCCGCCGCAGCCCCGCTGCCGCCTCCGCTCAACGAGCCGACCGAGGATACCGCCGCCCAGGACCATGCCCCGGTTCCCAAGAAACAGCCGTTGGCCCCGGCTGCGCTGTCCTGCAGCACCACGCCTTCCGGCGCCACGCGGTCGTTGGAATTGTTGCTTTTGGTGCGGGTTTTCCCTGCGCTTGCCCCCGTCGCCACCAGCATCAGGGCCAAAGCGCAGGCAGTTGTGAGTTTCAGATGCGACATGTTCGTTCCCTTCCGGACGGTGTGTGGATGCACCGTACTGGCGATGAGGTTGGGCTGCAAAACGAAACCGGGCTGGCGAGGTGGTTCGTTCAGCTATTTTGATTTTGATACTCAGCCCAACAGCGGTGAGCATGTGCGAATGCGAGGCTGTCGTGAGGCGTGTTCAAGCCGGTTTTCGTGAGGGCTTACGGCATTGAACGGAATGCATCCGGATATTGACGCCCGCGAGCCGCTTTCGTCTGCGAAACCGAACGCTGGCCGTCGTCCGGTCGATCCGCGACATCCGTCGCGACCCAAACCAAAGCCGTTCCCGCTCCGCTCAACCCGCCGCTTTTTTGCCTCTCTCGGAACCCGGAGTCCATCTCGACCGGAGCTGTTCGGCGAAAGACTCCGCAACCACCGGGCGACCGGCGTGCTAACCGGACAAGTCCTGAAGCGATGAATCCATGCGAACCACATCAAGATCGCGATCGCCGCAAAAAAAGAACAAGGAAATCGGAAGCGAAAAACAGGAAGAGACAGGATCATATTTAAGAAATCCGTTTCGACACCGTAAATCCGCAGGCACGCAGCGAATGGAAAGCAAATTGACACCGCAAATATTGGCGTGCTATCAAAGTTCCGCGTCACCGCTTCAACTTTTTTAATTTCAAAAAAAAGGAGTAGAACCATGGCCCGACTGATGCGCGCTGCCCGTGTGACCCTGAACATCCATCCCAACGAGAAAAGCAGCCTGTGGAAGGTATGGCCGTATTGGGTCGAGTTCTGAATCGATACCAAGCGGTATGCACACGAAGAAGGTGGCCGACCATCGGCCACCTTCCCTCACGAATGAGGACATGCACTTGACCGTCGACGTCGAAGCCACCGAATTCAATCCTGCGGCCCGCCTGCTCGAACGAGCACGCCGCGATGGCCCGATCGTGAAGCTTGAGGATGGGGTGATCGGCATATTCGACCCGGTGCTTGCACTGAAGGTCGACAAGGAGAACGCCCGGGATCTCAAGGTTGCGGAGTCGCTGATCGATCTGTTGAAGATGCGCAAATCCGCCGAGCCGGTCGAGTGGCGCGAAGTGCGCTCGCTGATCGCCGAGCAAAGTGCGAAACTCTCGGCGCCTGCGCACATGGAATCGCTTTACGAACGCATGCGTGCAGATCTTCAAGCGCATGCGGGGCGCAGCGAAGATCTGACCAAGATCGTGTGGCAGATGATGTCGCGCACGCTGATCCCGATGGTGATCGACAACGTCGATTCCGATGGAGCGCGCGCCCTCATCGCCGAACAGGAATTGCGGTTCCGCGTGCAGCAGACCCAGCTCATTTCGTTCAGACAGCGTATCTCCGATTTCAGGGTACTGCGCGCATCCAGCCGGGTCATCACCCGCGAACTCAAGCGTCGCGTCCGTAGCGGCGACTCGCACGAGGACTATGCACAATCGCTGCTTACCCTCAACGACAGGATCGGCGTGGATCGGGTGACGTACCTTGTGACGGTGCAGTTGATCGCTATTTCAGGCGTTCCAGGAATGATGGCCGCCTGCCTGCTCTACGCTTTTTCGAAATACCCGGATTGGTACGCACGCATCTGCGAAGAAACCAGTGCGTTGGACGCGGATGAGCTGTATCGGCTACCGGTGCGAAAACTTCCATGCACGATGCGTTTCATCAAAGAAGCCATGCGACTATGGACCACCCCGTTCGTCACACGTCGCATCGCATCGCGCGATATCGCCTTCGATGGCGTCTCAGTCAAAAAAGGCGAGACCTACGAACTGAGTTCGTACATCCAGCATCATTCGGACGAATACTGGGAAGATCCGGAAACCTTCGACCCAGATCGCTGGCTGCCCTCGCGCCGACAGACGGCACCGAGCGCCTACGTCCCTTTCGGCTTTGGCCCCCGCTCATGCGTCGGCGCTGCAGTCGGCCACGCACAGTTGCTGCTGTACTGCGCGCTGATGACACGCGACTTCCGCTTCGAATTCGCCGCCGGCCACACGCCACAGATGCGGATGGACGATGGTTTCGCAGTGCCCGCGGACATGATTGGTACGATTTCCCCTGTCCGGAAAGTACTTTCCTAGAACACCCCATCAAATCATATGGCCCAGGCTAAACATTTGGCGGAGAGAGTGGGATTCGAACCCACGGTGGGCGTAAACCCACGGCAGTTTTCAAGACTGCTGCCTTAAACCACTCGGCCACGCTTCCGTATTTTTTCAACTACGGCAGAAAAAAATCCTGTCATCCCGAATCCCGGCTTTATCGGGTGAGGGACCTGTTGTTGTTCTTGCGCGAAAGCAGAACAGCAGGTCCCTCGCCTTCGGCTCGGGATGACAGTGGGAGGGTTCGATGCGCGTTGAGCGCCCCGCCCCGCTTCCCCCTGTCGCCCATCGTCACACCCTCTCGGCGCTTCTCGTGCCAGCCACCCTCACACCGTCTCGGCGATTTTAACCTGCTTCTCCGGCGCCATCCCACCCGGGCAGTGCAGGCAGTTGAGGCGCGAGGCCTCCAGCAGCGGGGGCATGTTCTCGGCGAGGTAGTCGATGAACATCCGCACCGCCGGCAGCAGACCGCGGCGCGAGGCGAAGACCGCGTGGCAGATGCCCATGGGCAGGCGCCAGGCGGGCAGCACCACTTCCAGCTCGCGATTGCGCACGGCGTCGGCGCAGATGGTTTCGGGGATGAGGGTCACGCCCAGGCCCTGCTTGGCCAGCGCCATCAGCATCGGGAAATCGAACCCGGAGACCCGCGGCTTGAGTTCGACCCGGCGGACTTCGCCGCCCGCGCCCTGCAGTTCCCAGCGCTGGCGGGCCTCGTCCTCGCTCATGCTGAGCGTGGTGTGGTTGGCGAGCTCTTCCGGGTCGCGCGGGCGGCCGGCGCGGTCGAGATATTTCGGGCTGGCGACCAGCAGTTCCTGGATCTGACCGAAGCTGCGCATCACCAGGCTGCCGTCGTCGTCCAGCTTGGCGCGCACGCGGATGGCGACGTCGAAACCTTCGTTGATCACGTCGACGCGGCGGTTGTTGACGTGCAGTTGCACGCGCACCAGCGGGTAGCGGGCCAGGAAATCGGGCAGCAGTTTCGGCATCAGCTCCTGGGCGATGCCCACCGGCACGCTCACCCGCACCAGGCCGCGGGGTTCGGCGCTGAGCCGGTCCACCACTTCGCGCGCGGCGCTGGCTTCGGCGGGCATCGACTGCGCGTGGCGGTAGACGCTCTGGCCGACGTCGGTCACCGCGAAGCGTCGGGTGGAACGCTGCAACAGGCGCGCGCCCATGTCGGTTTCGAGCTGGCTGATGCGGCGGCTGAGACGCGATTTCGGGATGCCCAGCGCGCGCTCGGCGGCGGCGAATCCGGAGTGTTCGACCACCATCGCGAAGTAATACAGGTCGTTGAGATCGTTCATGTCCACTTTTCCATATACAGAACGCTGGGCGGTATTGAAGCAACTTTATCGCGCCCGTGCAATGCAATACGCAAGACGCCCATGCTTCCGATGCATCCTGCCCGGCCCGTCCGGTACGGATTCTGACGTTTAATAGAGCGTCCTGGCGAAGCCGCCTCCCGCCGAACCTACACCGAGCGACGCCATGCCCAGCGACCACGTCCTCAGCGACCACGCCCTCAATGACATCACCCAACTGCTGCAGCGCCACCACGCCGGCGACCGCGACGCGTTCGACCGGATGGTGCCGATTGTCTACGACCAGTTGCGCGCCATCGCCCATGGCCAGCTGGCCCGCAACGGCCGGCGCGGGGCGCTGCTGGACACCACCAGTCTGGTGCAGGAGGCCTACATCCAACTGGTCGGCGAAGGCGGCGTGGACTGGCAGAACCGCGGGCATTTCTTCGCGATCTGCGCGCGGGCGATGCGCCGGATCCTGGTGGACGACTCGCGGCGACGGCTGGCAGGCAAGCGCGGCGGCGACCAGGTCCAGGTGACGCTGGCCCCCGATCTGGTCAGCACCGAGGACGCGCCCGAAAGAATGCTCGCCATCGACGGCGCGCTGGAAGGGCTGGCGGCGTTCAACCCGCGCCTCGCCCAGGTGGTGGAATGCCGCTACTTCGCCGGCCTGACCGAGGAGGAAACCGCCGAGGCCATGGGCAGCTCGCTGCGCACCGTGCAGCGCGACTGGATGCGCGCCCGGGTCTGGCTGCTGAAAGCGCTCGACGGCGAATGAGCGCCGGCAAGCACGGCGATGGCCAAGACCCGCGCATCCGCCTGGATGCGCTGTTCGACGAGGCGCTGGATCTGGAAGGCGACCCGCGCGCGCGGTTTCTCGCCGACCTCGAAGCCCGCGAGCCGACGCTGGCGGCCGAACTGCACGAACTGCTGACGCTGGCGGAGTCGCCCGGACTCGACGCCTCGGGTCTGACGCCGCGCGCGCTGGCGCAGCCGCTGTGGCAGGCGATGTTCGATCGCGCCTCGGGCAGCGGCGAGTTGGAAGCGCCCTCGCCCGCGCTGTCTTTCGACGACGCCGGTTTCGATGATTTCCGAATCGGCGTCTGGCACGCGCTGCGCACGCTGGGCCGCGGCGGCATGGGCACTGTGTATCTGGTCGAACGCAGCGAGGGCGGGTTCCGCCAGCACGGCGCGATGAAACTGCTGCGCGCGGGCGCCGACTCCGACGAGTTCCTGCGCCGCTTCGAGCAGGAGCGGCAGATCCTGGCGACGCTGAATCACGAAGGCATCGCGCGGCTGCTCGACGGCGGCCGCGACCCGCAGGGCCGGCCGTATCTGGTGATGGAATATGTCGAAGGCGAACCGATCGACCGCGCCTGCGACCGCGAGCGGCTGAGCGTCGATCAGCGCGTCGCGCTGTTCGTACAGGTGGCGCAGGCGGTGGCGTACGCGCACCGCAATCTGATCGCCCATCGCGACATCAAGCCCGGCAACATCATCATCGGCACCGACGGCAAGGCGAAGCTGCTGGATTTCGGCATCGCCAAAGCGCTGGCCGACGAACCGCTGGGCGAAGAGCCGCTGAGCCGCACCGCGCTGCGCGTGTTCACGCCGGACTACGCCACGCCGGAACAGGTCTACGGCCAGCCGGCGTCGACCGCGACCGATGTCTATCAACTCGGCCTGCTGCTGTACGAACTGCTGACCGGCCAACGCGCACAGCGCGTGACCGACATGTCGCAGCAGACGTTGGAAACCGCGATCTGCCGCGCCGAGCCGGTGCGCCCGAGCGAACGCGTGGTCGGCGAAGACGGCGCCGATCACAGCAGCGCGACCGCACGCCAGACCACGCCGTCGGCGCTGCGCCGCAAGCTGCGCGGCGATCTCGACAATATCGTGCTCAAAGCGCTGCGCAAGGAGCCCGAGCGCCGCTACGCGTCGGCGATCGCGATGGTCGAGGATCTGGAGCGCTGGCGGCAGGGCCGGCCGGTGCGCGCGCGGCCGGAAACCTGGAGCTACCGCACCGGCAAGTTCGTCCGCCGGCATGCCTGGGCGGTGGCCGCGAGCGTGGCGATCGTCGCGATGATCGCCGGCTATGCGGTGACGGTGACGATCCAGGCCAGCGCGCTGGCGCGCGAACGCGACCGTGCGCAGGCGGAAGCCGCGAAGGCATTGCAGGTGAAGACGCTGGTGCTGCGCATATTCGAGGGCGCGAATCCCGATGCGTCCGGCAGCGCGCAGCTCAGCGCGCGCGAACTGTTGGATCGCGGCTGGGCGTCGATCGAACGCGAACTCGGCGGCCAGCCAGACGTGCAGATCGAACTGCTGGACGCGGTGGGCGAAGCGTATCGCCAGCTGGGCGAGTACGACCGCGCCGAGACCCTATTCGCGCGCAGCCTGCAGATCGCCCGCGCCGAAGCATCGCGGCAACCCTTGCTGCTGGCGCGCGCGCTGCGCAGCCGCGGCCGCGTGCGCAGCGACCGCGGCCACTACGCCGCCGCCGAAACCGATCTGCGCGAGGCGCTGGGACGCTATCGCGCGGCGTTCGGCAAGGATCACGAAGACATCGCGGCCACGCTGGGCGATCTGGCCCAACTGCTCGATCTGCGCGGCGAATTCGCAGGCTCGGAAACGCTGTACCGCGAGGCGCTGGCGATGCACCGCACGCTGCACGGCGAACGCCATCTGCGCGTCGCCGATAATCTCGGCGACCTCGGCATGAGCCTGCGTCGCCAGGGCGATTACGCCGGCGCGGAGCCGCTGCTGAGCCAGTCGCTGAGCCTGCGTCGGCAGTTGCTGCCGGCGCAGCATCCGGAAATCGCGTATGCGATGACCGATCTGGCCCAGGTGCGCAACGATCTGGGCGAATACGATTCGGCCGAGGCGCTGTATCGCGAAGCGCTGGCGTCGATGCAGGCCTCGCTGGGCGAGACGCATCCCAACGTCGCGCTGACCATGATCACTTTCGCCCGCGTGCTGAAGACCCGACGCGATTTCGACGGCGCGCGCGAGCTGTTGCTGCGCGCGCTCGACATCCGCCGCAAGGCGCTGGGCGAACGCCATCCGTCGATCGCGCTGAATCTCAACGACATCGGTCAGACCTGGCTGGAAGCGAGCGATTCGCAGACCGGCAATCTCGCGACGGCGCACCTGGCACAAGCGGAACGCTATTACCGCGAGGCGCTGGACATCTATCCCGCCGACAATCCCGGGCGCTGGATGGTGGTCTACAACCTGGGCCAGGTCGCCGAAAAACGCGGCGATCTGGTCGCCGCCGAGCGCCAGTATCGCGAAGCGCTGGTCGGCCAGCGCAAGCATTACGGCGACCAGCACGACCGCGTGGGCATGCAGCTCAACCGCCTGGGGATCGTGCTGTACCGGCAGAAACGACTGGATGAAGCCGAAAGCGCGATGCGGCAGGCGCTGGCGATCTATCGCAAACGCCTCGCGCCGGGCCACCAGCGTTTCGCGGTGGTGCTGGTGCCGCTGGGTCGGCTGTTGATCGAGCGCGGCCGCGCGGAAGAAGCCGAGCCGCTGCTGCGCGAGGCCTTGAAAGTGCGGAAGGAAGCGTTCGGCGAGAACGATCCGCGTACCACCGAAGCCGCGCAGGCCTTGGCGGACGCCACACGACGCGACTGAGCGTCGTTCGCTACAGCCGCGCCGACAGCACCCATCAGCTGCAGCTTCCCTTCACCGTGACCTTGACCCGGCGCAGGTTGTTCGACTCGTCGGATTCGGCGTTGACCGCGGTCGCGTCGGCATGCACGTACAGCATCCAGGTGCCGGGGGCGAGCAGCACGTGGCCGCTGCTGTTGGCGACCGCATGGTGGCCCAACGCGGGCAGCGGCCGGCTCGACAGCACCGCGCCGTCCATCGTCTGGAAGCGGATGCGGTTGTGGGTGGGCAACGACGCGACCGGGCCATGGTTGCGGGTGCGGTACGCGTAGCGGAAGGAACACTTGCCGTTCTTCTTCTCCACCGCGGTCGCCGCCTGGATGATCGCGGTATTGCCCCAGGCGATCTGGGTGTCGGCGAAGGTAAAGCCGGGTTCGAGCGCAAGGTCGCGCATCACCACGGCCTTCAGGGCGACCACGTCTCCGCCGTCGGGATCGGGCCGGGTCGGGCCGTTCGGCACCGGATCGTCGGGCGCGGTGAAGGTCGGCTTCGTCGCCTGCGGGCTTTGCGCGGCGAGATCGGAAGTGGAAGACAGCATCGCGGCGGCAAGCGCGAGGCAGGACAGCGTGCGTACGGTGGACGACATGTTGAATTTCCTCGGAGACAGTGCAGTTTGCGGGCTGGAACGACGCCGCACATGGCGGCTCGTTCCTGATAGTCGGAAAACAGCGGCGGATCCCGCCACATCATTCCCTGCCCTCGCCCCAACGGGGAATGCGGGCGGATGTGGCCGTCGATGCATGCCCAAAAAATAATTCAAAAAAAAGTGGCGGAAACGTGGCGGGATCGGGCGCGGCTTCGCGACTACCTCGATGAGCGGGCATGCAGCGCAAGCAAAATCGGCAGCGCAACGCCCGACTCACCCACGCTTTCGAGGAGACCATCATGTTGAAAACCACCATGCTCACGTCCCACAACCGCAGCGCGCTCTGCGCCATCGCCGCATCGATGCTGCTGTGCGGCCCCGCCTTCGCGCTGGACGCCTCCAAAGGCGTCTACCGCATTCCCTACGCCAACGGCACCGAAGTCAAGGTCAGCAACGATCACGTCGATCACAGCCCGCCAGGGCGCATCGATATGGGCGGCCGCGGCGGCGGTCCTTACAAGATCGTGGCCGCGGCCGACGGCTTCGTGCGCCATGTCGTCGACGGCTTCGACAAGCGCATCGACTGCGACGGCTTGGCCGCCGCCGACCAGAAGAACAACTACGTCTGGATCGAGCACGCCAACGGCGAGTGGACCAAGTACACGCATATGCGCAAGGGCTCGTCCAGCGGCAAGGCCAAGCTGAATGCCGGCCAGTTCGTCGAAGCCGGCACCTATCTGGGCGACGAAGGCGATGTCGGCTGCGCCAGCGGCGATCACCTGCATTTCGAGGTCGGCGTGCCGAAAGCCTCCGGCGGCATCGCCACGGTCGGCGGTTTCCTCACCGACAACAGCGGCAGCAAGCGCAACCGCATCCCGCGGATCTGCGGCATCGACGGCGGCCGTTTCGTCAGCGGCAAGAGCTACGACGCGCGCAACGTGCCCGGCGCGATCAAGCCAGGCGCGAAGGAAGTCGCGCGTCACGGCGTGCCGGCGCGCGACTATCAATGTCTGTTCGATCAGGCATCGATGGCCGGCTACGCGCTGGAATGGATCGACGGCTTCAGCGTCGGCGGCGATGTGCGTTACAACGCGATCTTCCGGCCGGCCGGCACCACGCCGTGGCAGGCGGTGCACGGCTTGAACGGCGCGCAGTACCAGCAGCGTTTCGATCAGTTCACCGGCCAGGGCTATCGCCCGACCATGGTCGAAAGCTACGCCGACGACGGCGGCGTGCGCTACGCCGCGATCTTCCGCAAACAGGGCGGCCCCGAAGTCACCGCATACCACGGTCTGAGCGCACAGCAGCACCAGCAGCGCATGGACACCCTGAGCGCTGCCGGCTTCCGCCCGCGCAACGTCGCGGTGACCTCGGTCGGCGGCGAGCGTCGCTATACCGCGCTCTACGAAAAAGTCGATCTCGGCAGCTGGCAGTCGAAGTCCCAGCTCACCGCGAACGAATACCAGCAGGCGTTCAATGCGAACGACAACGCAGGCCGCCGGCTGGTCTACGTCAACGTCTACGGCCACGGCGGCCAGACCTACTTCAGCGCGATCTGGAGTTCGAAAGCCGGCGCGACCTACAAGGCGCGCCACGGCCTGACCAGCGCCCAGTACCAGAACGAGTGGGAAGCGTCGACCGGCGCAGGCCTGCTCACGCGCGCGGTCTCCGGTTACTCGGAAGGCGGCAGCGCGCGCTATGCCGCGATCTGGCGCAAATAAGCGCCGACGCGGCTGCCGGAAAAACGATGCATCCATCCACATCCACATCCACATCCACATCCACATCCACATCCACATCCACATCCATCTCCACTCTCCAACAGGACTTCAGCATGAACACCACGCTCTCGAACAGAATGCTCCCGAACATCCGTTCCACCAACGCCCCGCGCCACCACGCCCGGTTGGCCGCGAACGCATTCGCCCTCGTCGGTCTGTCGATGCTGGCGCTGCCGGCCGCCGCCGCCGATTGGGTCGCGCGCCACGGCCTCACGTCCGCGCAGTACCAGAGCGCGTTCGAGGACTTCACCGGAAAAGGCTTTCGCCTGAAATCGATCTCCGGCAACGACAGCGGCGGCGCGCGCTACGCGGCGCTGTGGAGCAAGGCGCCCGGTCCTGCGCAGGCCGCGCGCCATGGCCTGAATCCGCAGCAGTACCAGGCCGCCTTCGACGATTATTCGAAGAAGGGCTATCGCCTGAGTTACGTCAACGGCTACACGGTCGGCAACCAACCGTACTACGCCGCGATCTGGGAAAAATCCGCCGGCCCCGCGCGCGCCGCGCGCCATGGCCTCACCGCCGACCAGTATCAGGCTGCGGTCAATGAGATGAGCGCACAGGGATTCATGCCTTCGCACCTCAGCGTGCTCAGCATCAACGGATCGCCGCGCTTTGCTGCGATCTTCGACAAGAACGCGCCCGCCACCGCCGCCCGCCACGGGCTGTCGGCATCCGAATACCAGACCGCCTTCGACGACTACGCCAAGAAGGGCTATCGCCTGAAAGTCGTCAGCGGTTACAAGCAGGGCAACGCCGATCGCTACGCGGCGATCTGGGTGAAGACCGGCGGCCCGCAGTGGTCGGCGCGTCATGGAATTCCCGCCGGCAACTACCAGCACGTGTTCGACAACTACACCTACGCCAGCTGGGAACCGCAGTACATCGAAGCCTTCAACTCCGCCAGCGGCGTGCGCTTCAACGGCATCTGGGAGAACACCGCGTTCAAGGCCAGCGACCTGGCGTTGATCGACAGCAAGGTCCGCGCCTACATGAAGGCCAACGACGTGCCGGGCATGTCGATCGCAATCAGCCTCAACGAACGTCTGGTGTATGCATCGGGCTACGGCAATGCCGATGTCGAGAAGGGCGAAGCGGTCGGCACGTCGCACCGTTTCCGCATCGCCAGCGTGTCCAAGCCGATCACCCGGGTGGCGGTGGCGCGGGTGATCGCCGATACCAGCCTGGAGATGAATTCGAAGGTATTCGGCAACAACAGCGTGCTCGGCGGCCAGTATCCGACGCTGGCCAATAATCCGAACATCGTGAACATCACCGTCGAACACCTCATCGGCCACCGCGCCGGCCTGGTCAACGTCAACAAGGACGGCGACAAGAGCGACCCGATGTTCGCCTACACCGGCACCGATCACAAAGGCCTGATCGAGTGGACGCTGAAGAACTATCCGCTGGGTTACACGCCGGGCGCGGCGAGCTACGACCCGGACAACGACCCGGACACCAACGAGATGTATTCCAACTTCGGTTATTCGCTGCTCGGCCGCGTGATCGAAGCGCGCACCGGCAAGGGGTATGAAGCCTACGTGCGCGACGCCATCCTCAAGCCTGCCGGCGCATCGGGCATGGTCATCGGCGGCGACAAGGAAGCCGACCGCAAGAGCAACGAGGTGAAGTACTACGGCGGCGGCGCGTAC
>JBKJHV010000054.1:0-18866 GCA_046598445.1 Lysobacteraceae bacterium | reverse complement strand
CACTGCCGCTGCGCGAACGCGACATCGAAACATTGCGCGCGCTGTACTTGCGTTATGGCTTTACGCAGGCGCTGAAGGACCTTGATGGAACGTCGGCCCCGGCGTCTACGCAACTTGGCGAACGCATCGGCATGCGCGGGACTGAAGCGGGTCATGCGCGTGCGATGGTCATGCCGGATGCTTCGCTGGATCCGGCGCTGTCGGCGCCTGGCGAATACGAATGCATCCTCAGCCAGGAAAAACTCGACGCTTGGCTGGCGCAATTGAATGCCGCGGACGAATTCGCCTTCGATGTCGAAACCGACAGCCTCGATCCGATGCGTGCCAACCTGGTCGGCCTCAGTTTCGCGGTCGAAACCGGACACGCCGCGTACCTGCCACTGGCGCACAACTATCCTGGCGCGCCGGAGCAGCTGCCATTCGCGGAAACGCTCGCCGCGCTCAAGCCGGTGTTCGAGGACGCAGCCAAGCGCAAGGTCGCGCAGCATGGCAAGTACGACCTGCATGTACTGCGCCGTCACGGCATCGAAGTGCGCGGGTATGCCGACGACACGATGCTCGAGAGCTTCGTGCTCAACGCCAGCGGCAGCCGCCACGACATGGACACGCTGGCCAAGCGTTATCTCGGTTACGACACCATCAAGTACGCAGCGGTCGCCGGCAAGGGCAGCAAACAGATCCTGTTTTCGCAAGTCGCCACCGACGATGCGACGTGCTACGCCGCGGAAGATTCCGACGTTACCTTGCGCCTGCATCGCGTGCTGTCGCCGAAGCTGGCCGCCGAGCCCGGCCTGCTGGCGGTGTACCGCGACATCGAGATGCCGTTGGTGCCGGTGCTCGAACGCATCGAGGCCAATGGCGTGTTGATCGATGCCGATGAGTTGCGTCGCCAGTCGGGGGATCTCGGCCGTCGCATGCTGACCGCGCAGCAGAAAGCGACGGAACTGGCTGGCCGCACCTTCAACCTGGATTCGCCCAAGCAGTTGTGCGCCTTGCTGTTCGAGGAGCTGAAACTGCCGGTGATGGTGAAGACGCCATCCGGCCAGCCGAGCACCAACGAAGAAGCGTTGGCGGCGATCGCCGACCTGCACGAGTTGCCGCGCATCATCCTCGACTACCGAGGCCTGGCGAAATTGCGCAGCACCTACACCGACAAGTTGTCTGAAATCGTCAATCCAGACACCGGGCGCGTGCACACCAGCTATCACCAGGCCGGCGCAGCGACGGGACGGCTCGCGTCGTCCGATCCCAACCTGCAGAACATCCCGATCCGCACCGAAGATGGCCGACGCATCCGCACCGCCTTCGTCGCGCCCGCGGGACGACGCATCATCGCCTGCGACTATTCGCAGATCGAACTCAGGATCATGGCGCACCTGTCGGAAGACCCCGGCCTGCTGCGCGCGTTCGAGTCGGGCGTTGACGTGCATCGCGCGACGGCCGCCGAAGTGTTCGGAAAATCGCTGGAGGAAGTCAGCGGCAACGAACGTCGCGCCGCAAAGGCGATCAACTTTGGCCTGATGTACGGCATGAGCGCATTCGGACTCGCCAAACAACTGAGCGTGGGCCGCGGCGAGGCGCAGGATTACATCGCGCTGTATTTCTCGCGCTATCCCGGCGTGCGCGATTTCATGGAGCGCACCCGGCAGCAGGCACGCGAGCAGGGCTACGTCGAAACCGTGTTCGGCCGCAAGCTTGAGGAAGTCACCAGCAACGAACGCCGCGCGGCCAAGGCGATCAACTTCGGCCTGATGTATGGCATGAGTGCCTTCGGCCTGGCGCGGCAATTGGGCATCGGTCGTGGCGAAGCGCAGGATTACATCGCCTTGTACTTCAGTCGTTATCCAGGCGTGCGCGATTTCATGGAACGTACGCGCCAGCAGGCGCGCGAGCAGGGCTACGTGGAAACGGTATTCGGCCGCCGGCTTTACCTCGACTACATCAACAAGGGCACCCAGGGTCAGCGCGCGGGCGCTGAGCGCGCCGCGATCAACGCGCCGATGCAGGGCACCGCCGCCGACATCATCAAACGCGCGATGATCGACATCGACCGCTGGATCGCCGGCCATGCCGACAAGGCGAAAATGCTGCTGCAGGTGCACGACGAACTGGTGTTCGAGTGCGACGCGGACTTCGTCGACACCCTGGTGCGCGAGGCCACGACGCGGATGGCGGCAGCGGCCGAGCTGCGGGTGCCGTTGGTGATCGATAGTGGTGTCGGCGATAACTGGGATGAGGCGCACTGACAGCCGCGCTTCAACGGCCACCGCGCATGGCGATGCGTTCGGCTTCGCAATTGTCTGGAATCCGACTGGCGCGCGATGAGGCGCACTGAAAGCGACCACTGTGTTCCACCAGAAGCCCTTGAAAACAGCACGATCCTGACAGTTCAGACAGGTTTTGCCGATGCGTTAGCCGATAGCTGAACGAACGATGCACCGGCAGTGAATCGATCCTGAATCCGACACGCCGATAAGCGGAATCTTTACGAACTCTCCACCCACTCCATGGTCAACTTACTCGCGACGGATGCAACGTCCGTCGCAGACCACTTCCTCCCCTGGAGTGGTCACCGGAACGTAAGACTCTCCCCAAGTCCCGTTCCCAGCCCCGCCGGTTCCCCCACCTGCGGGGCTTTTTATTGCCTGACGTTTTGTTAATGGCCGACATGAGGAGGACACTGGTCGTATCTGCCCCTCCGGTGCCGCCCATGTCGTCCGATCTCTTCCAGCTATCAGCGCCCTGGTGGCATTTCCCGCTACGCGCGGTCGCCGTCTATGCGCTTGTCATGGTGCTGGTGCGTCTTTCCGGCAAGCGTGCGGTGGGCCAGTTCACCCCCTTCGACCTGGTGCTGCTGATCCTGATCGGCAACGCGGTGCAGAACGGCCTCAACGGCGGCGACAACTCGCTGACCGGCGCCGCGCTGCTGGCGGTCTGTCTGATCGCTTTGAATTACGCGGTCGCGCTCCTCGCGGCGCGCAGCCCGGGCGCACGCAAAGTGATCGAAGGCGAACCGGTGATCCTGGCGCGCGACGGCAAGGTCCACCGCGACGTGCTTCGCCGACAGCTGGTGAGCAACGCCGACTTCCACGAAGCCATGCGCGAGGCCGGCTGCACCGACGTCGAGCGGATCCGGGTGGCGACGCTGGAGACCAACGGGCGGATCAGCATCGTGCTGGCCGACGCGCAAGGCCCTGCTTCGTAGGAGGGCCTTCAGGCCGGCCCAGGACGAACCCCAAACGCAACGATATCGAAGCCGCGCCTGCGGCTGACGGCTAATGAATCGGCAGCATTCGTAGGAGGGCCTTCAGGCCCGAGCTTTTGCGTGAGCGTCTTCAGACCGATGTTCGCAGAGAGCCTTCACAAAAAAGCTCGGGCCTGAAGGCCCTTCTACAGAGCCGGGCCTCCTACGAAGCCTCACCCAGCCAATCGCGCGGCTTGAGGTAATCCTGCAAGCGCGCTTCGTCGCTGTCGGCTTCGGGCTGAAAACCGTATTCCCAGCGCACCAGCGGCGGCAGGCTCATCAGGATCGATTCGGTGCGTCCGCCGGACTGCAGGCCGAACAGGGTGCCGCGGTCGAACACCAGGTTGAATTCGACGTAACGGCCGCGTCGATACAACTGGAACTGGCGCTCGCGCTCGCCGTAAGGCGTGTCCTTGCGGCGTTCGACCAGAGGCAGGTAGGCATCGAGAAATCCGTCGCCCACCGCGCGCTGATACGCGAAGTCGCGCTCGAAGTCGCCGTGCAGATCGTCGAAGAACAGTCCGCCGACGCCGCGGGTTTCGTTGCGATGCTTGAGGAAGAAATACTCGTCGCACCATTGCTTGTGCGCGGCGTAGCGCGCGTCGCCGCCGAAGGGTTCGCACAACTCGCGCGCGGTCCGGTGCCAGTGGCGCACGTCGTCGTCGAAGGGATAGAACGGCGTAAGATCGAAGCCGCCGCCGAACCACCAGGCCACGGTCTCGCCATCGCGCGTCGCGCGGAAATGGCGGACGTTGGCGTGCGTGGTCGGCAGATAGGGGTTGCGCGGATGGAACACCAGCGACACACCGACCGCACGCCACGACGCACCGGCCAGCTCCGGCCGTGCGGCGGTCGCCGACGGCGGCAGCTTCGTGCCGGAGACATCCGAGAACCCGACCCCGGTCTGCTCGAACACCGCACCATCGCGCAGGATCCGCGTGCGCCCGCCGCCGCCTTCGGCGCGCTCCCAGAGATCTTCCTGGAAGGTTGCGGCACCGTCGGCACCCTCGATGGCGGCGCAGATGTGGTCCTGCAGGCCGGTGAGATAGTCGCGGACGCGCTGGAAGTCGGGGTCGGTCATGGGAGGTGGCTCATGTCGAAACGGTGTGTAGGGTGGGCCTTGGCCCACCATCGCGTCGCCTCCGTTCGCACTGCACATCCGGCGAAACGGTTTTCATCATCGTCGAAATCACCGGGGACATTGCAATGGCGGGCCAAGGCCCGCCCTACAAAACGTCATCACGCCGGCTGCAGATTGGCGTACGCCATCACCAGCCACTTGCTGCCTTCGTCCTCGAAATTGACCTGCACGCGCGCGTGCGCGCCGGTGCCTTCGATATCGGTGACGATGCCGCCGCCGAATTTCGCGTGGGTCACGTTCTGGCCGACACGCACGCCGGTATTTTCCTGCAGCGAGGCGTGACCGCGGCCCTGTTGCCATGCGTCGCGGCGCGCATTCGCGTTGTACATCGGCCGCGAGACCTGGATCTTCGGCCGCACTTCGTGGATCAGCGTCGCGGGAATTTCGCGCAGGAAACGCGACGGCAGGCCGTACATGTCCTGGCCATGCAGGCGGCGCGCTTCGGCGTAGGTGATGACCAGTTTCTGGCGCGCGCGGGTGATGCCGACGTAGGCGAGGCGACGCTCTTCTTCCAGGCGGCCGGCTTCGTCGATCGACTTGTTGTTCGGGAATAGGCCTTCTTCCAGGCCGACAAGGAAGACCAGCGGAAATTCCAGGCCCTTGGCGCTGTGCAGCGTCATCAGCTGCACGCCGTCCTCGCCGGCCTCGGTCTGGCCTTCGCCGGCTTCAAGCGCGGCATACGCGAGGAACGCGATCAGTTCCGGCAGCGCGGCGGATTCCTCGTCGTCGCCCTTCACGAAACGCGAAGCCACCGACACCAGTTCGTCGAGGTTGTCGGTGCGCGAATCCAGCGAGCCCTTCGACAGCGCGGCGTAATGGTCGCGCAGCGCGGAACGCGCCAACACGTGATCGATCTTGTCCTTCAGCGGCAGATCGACCGATTCTTCGGCGATGGTATCGATCAGGCCTTCGAACAGCGCCAAGGCATTCCGCGCGCGTCCGGGCAACAAATCGCTGCGCGACACCAGTGCGGCCGCTTTCCAAAGTGAAATGCCGTGGGCGCGCGCATAGCGACGCACTTCATCGAGCGTACGCTCGCCGATCCCGCGCGTGGGCGTGTTGACCGCGCGCTCGAACGCCGCGTCGTCGTCGCGGTTGGCGATCAGGCGCATGTACGCCAGCGTGTCCTTGATTTCGGCGCGCTCGAAGAAGCGCATGCCGCCGTAGACGCGGAACGGGATCTGTTCGCCCAGCAGGGTTTCTTCGAAGGCGCGCGACTGGGCGTTGCTGCGGTAGAGGATCGCGGTTTCGCCGTGGCTGCCGCCGTCGCGCACCCAGGCGCGGATGCGCTCGATCACGAACCGCGCTTCGTCGATTTCGTTGTAGGCGGCGTACAGATCGATCGGTTCGCCTTCGCCGCTGTCGGTCCACAGCTGTTTGCCGAGCCGCGACGGATTGTTCGCGATCACGGCATTGGCGGCGTTGAGGATATTCGCGCTGGAACGGTAGTTCTGTTCCAGCCGGATCGTGCGCGCGCCGGGGAAATCGCGCAGGAAGCGCTGCACGTTTTCGACCTTGGCGCCGCGCCAACCATAGATCGCCTGATCGTCGTCGCCGACGGTGAACACCTGGCCGGTGTCGCCGGCCAGCAGACGGATGAAGGCGTACTGCAGGCTGTTGGTGTCCTGGAACTCGTCGATCAACAACTGCTGGAAACGGTGGCGATAGTGCTGCAGCAGCGCCGGATGGTCGCGCAGCAGTTCATGCGCGCGCAGCAGGATCTCGGCGAAATCGACCAGCCCCGACTGCTCGCAGCGTTCCTGATACAGCGTATAGGCGCGCAGCATCACGCTGGCCCATTCATCTTTTTCTGGTTGGATGTGCTGCGGCCGACGGCCTTCGTCCTTCTGCGCGTTGATCCACCACGCGATCTGCCGCGGGGGGAACCGCGCCTCGTCCAGTTCCAGCGCCTGCACCACGCGCTTGACCAGCCTCAGTTGATCGTCGCTGTCGAGGATCTGGAAACCTTCCGGCAACTTCGCGTCCTGCCAGTGCAGGCGCAGCAGGCGATGGGCGAGGCCGTGGAAAGTGCCGATCCACATGCCGCGGCTGCCGCCGGGCAGCAGCGATTCGGCGCGATGGCGCATCTCGCCCGCGGCCTTGTTGGTGAAGGTCACCGCGAAAATGCCGTGCATCGGCACGCCGTAGACTTCATGCAGCCAGGCGATGCGATGGGTGAGGACGCGGGTCTTGCCGGAACCGGCGCCGGCGAGCACGAGCAGGTGGCCGGATTCGGCGCTGATCGCTTCGCGTTGCGCGGCGTTCAGGCCGTCGAGCAGGTGGGAAACATCCATCCGCGCATTTTAGGCCGGATCACCGGGGGGCGCCCGGTTTTTATGCGCCCGGTGTCGACCGGGCGCCCTGCCGAGCACGAATCAATGATCGCGCTTGGTCGAACTGCCCATCATGATCCGATCGGTCCAGGCGATGCCGATCGCCGAAACGATGAACAGCGCGTGGATGATCGCCTGCCACATCACGCCGGCCGAGGTGATCGTGGTGCAAGGCTTGAGTTTCTGCCCGGCATCGATGAACGGCTGCATCGCTTGCACCGCCTCGATGCCGGCCATGGTGCTGCACAGCGGCAGGCCGTCGACCATGCCGACCTCGATGAAACTCTTGAGCAGATGGATCGAGGAGATGCCGATGATCGCCATCGCCAGCTTCACCTTGAGCACACTGGCGTTGACGTGGCTCAACCATTCCGGCTGGTCGGGATGGCCGGCCAGATTCATCCGCGAGACGAAGGTTTCGTAGCCGCCCACGATCACCATCATCAGCAGATTGGAGATCATCACCACATCGATCAGGCCCAGCACGATCAGCATGATGTCCTGTTCGCTGAGCGTCGGCGTTTCGTGGATGAGGTGCCACAGCTCCTTGCCGAACAGGAAGACGTACACGCCCTGGGCCACGATCAGGCCCAGATACAGCGGCAGCTGCAGCCAGCGCGAGGCGAAGATCAGGCGGGACAGCGGGCTGAGCGTCGGGTTGAGCGGTTTTTGCGAAGCGTTGGACATGTAGGGGCACTGCTGGAGGCGAAATCCGCCATAGCGTAGCCGCCGGGCATGACAACGCCAAGCCGCGCCCACGGCTTACACTGGCCGCCATCCTATCGACCGGCCCGCCCACCATGATCGAACTGCATTACTGGCCCACGCCGAACGGCCACAAGATCACCCTGCTGCTGGAAGAACTGGCCGAAGCCGGCGCACCGCTGGCCTATGAGATCAAGCCGGTAAACATCGGCGCCGGGGAGCAGTTCCAGCCCGGTTTCCTGGCGATCGCGCCGAACAACCGCATGCCCGCCATCGTCGACACCGCACCCGCGGACGGCGGTGCGCCGCTGAGCGTGTTCGAGTCGGGCGCGATCCTGGTGTATCTGGCCGAGAAGACCGGCCGTTTCCTGCCCGCCGATCTGCGCGGCCGCACCGCGGCGCTGGAATGGGTGTTCTGGCAGATGGCGGGCCTCGGGCCGATGACCGGCCAGTACGGGCATTTCAACGTCTACGCGCCGGAGAAGATTCCCTACGCCATCGACCGCTACACCCGCGAGGCGCAGCGCCTGCTCGGCGTGCTGGACAAACGCTTGCTCGATCAGCGTACAGCCGGCCGTGCGTTCCTGGCCGGCGACGATTACAGCATCGCCGACATGACCTGCTACCCGTGGATCAACCCGTACAAGACCGCGCCGATCGATCTGGAACCCTATCCCGAAGTCCGCCGCTGGCATGCCGCCATCGCCGCGCGACCGGCCACGCAGCGCGCGTACGCGTGGACGAAGCAGGTCAATCCGACCGCCGGCCAGCCGCTGAGCGATGAACAGCGCAAGGTGCTGTTCGGCCAAAGCGCCACCCAAGGTACGAAGCCATGATCCGCGCCGCCGCCTTTCTCTCTTGCCTGCTGATCATGCCCGTCACCCACGCCGCCAGCCCCGCCGGGGGCAAACTCACCCTCGAAGCCATCACCGGCGACGCGCCGCTGTCCGGCCCGACCCTGCTGAAACCGCAGATCGCGCCCGACGGCTCGCGCGTGACCTTCCTGCGCGGCAAGGACAGCGACCGCAACCGCCTGGATCTGTGGACCTTCGACGTGGCGAGCGGCACGTCGGCGCTACTGGTCGACTCCAGCGACGTGCTGCCCGGCGAGGAAGTGCTGAGCGACGAAGAGAAAGCGCGGCGCGAACGCCAGCGCACCGCGTCGCTGTCGGGCATCGTCGATTACCAGTGGTCGCCGGATGGCAAAACCCTGCTGTTCCCGCTCGGCGGCGAACTGTATCTGTACGACCTCGGCAAGTCGGGCAAAGCCGCGGTGCGCAAGCTCACCACCGGCGCAGGCTTTGCCACCGACCCGAAAGTCTCGCCGAAGGGCGGCTTCGTCAGCTTCGTGCGTGCGCGCAACCTGTGGGCGATCGATCTGACCACCGGCGCGGAAGTGCAGCTGACGAACGACGGCAGCGACACCATCGGCAACGGCGTCGCCGAATTCGTCGCCGACGAGGAAATGGATCGCCACACCGGCTACTGGTGGGCGCCGGACGATTCCGCCATCGCCTTCGCGCGCATCGACGAAAGCAAGGTGCCGGTGCAGAAGCGTTACGAGGTGTATCCGGACCGCACCGAAGTCGTCGAGCAGCGCTACCCGGCGGCGGGCGACACCAACGTCGCCATCGGCCTGCACGTGGTGCGTATCGCACCGCTGGAGATGCGGGTATGGACGAATCCCACCGACGGCACGCCGCGCGTGCACCAGCAGCGCACCTACCCGCGCGGCGAAATCCGCGATATCGACCTCGGCAAAAACCCCGACATCTATCTCACCCGCGTCGACTGGCGCGACCCGTCGCACCTGACCTTCCAGCGCCAGTCGCGCGACCAGCGCACGCTCGAACTGATCGAGGTCACACTCGACTCCGGCCAACAGCGTACGCTCGTCACCGAAACCGCGAAGACCTGGGTACCGCTGCACAACAATCTGTACTTCCTGGAAGACGGCCGTTTCGTCTGGAGCAGCGAGCGCAGCGGTTTCGAGCATCTCTACGTCGCGAGCAGGGACGGCAAGCAGCTCACGCAGCTCACCCGCGGCGACTGGCCGGTGGATAAAGTGCTGGCGGTCGATGAAACCAAAGGCCTGGTGTATTTCAGCGCCGGCCGCGATGCCGCGGGCCGCGGGGCCGCGCGCGAAATACAGATCCACGCGGTGCCGCTCGCGGGCGGCAAGATCCGCACGCTATCGACCGAACCTGGCATGCACGGCGCCAGCTTCGCGAAGAACGCCAGCGTCTACGTCGACAGCTGGTCGAGCGCGCGCACGCCGCCACAGATCGCGCTGCATCGCGCCGACGGCAGCCTGATCGCGAACCTGATCGACAACGACCCGGCGAAGCCCGCGCATCCGTACGCGAAATATCTGGCCGCGCACCGGCCGGTCGAGTTCGGCACGCTCACCGCTGCCGACGGCAAAACGCCGCTGCATTACGGCCTGATCAAGCCCGCGGACTTCGACCCGGCGAAGAAGTATCCGGTAATGGTCTACGTCTACGGCGGCCCGGCGGCGCAGACCGCCACCGACAGCTGGCCCGGCCGCGGCGATCATTTCTTCAACCAGTACATGGCCCAGCAGGGCTACGTGGTATTTACCGTCGACAACCGCGGCACGCCGCGGCGCGGCGCGGCCTTCGGCGGCGCACTGTACGGCAAGCAGGGCACGGTGGAAGTGGACGACCAGCGCAAGGGCGTCGAGTGGCTGCGCGCGCAGCCCTGGGTCGATGGTGCGCGCATCGGCGTGTACGGCTGGTCGAACGGCGGCTACATGAGCCTGATGCTGCTGGGCAAAGCCGCCGACGACTACGCCTGCGGCGTGTCCGGTGCGCCGGTGACCGACTGGGCGCTGTACGACACGCATTACACCGAGCGTTACATGAATCTGCCGGCTGCCAACGCTGACGGTTACCGCGAAGGCAGCGTGTTCACCCACGTCGCCGGCATCAAACCCAACGCGCTGCTGCTGATCCACGGCATGGCCGACGACAACGTGCTGTTCAGCAATTCGACCAAGCTGATGAGCACCCTGCAGAAGCGTGCGACACCGTTCGAGCTGATGACGTATCCCGGCGCCAAGCACGGCCTGCGCGGCGCGGATCTGCTGCACCGTTACCGGCTCACCGAAGCGTTCTTCGCGCGGTGTCTGAAGCCGTGAATGCGATGCCGCCGC
This sequence comes from Lysobacteraceae bacterium, assembly GCA_046598445.1. Taxonomy (GTDB): domain Bacteria; phylum Pseudomonadota; class Gammaproteobacteria; order Xanthomonadales; family Xanthomonadaceae; genus Lysobacter_I. The sequence continues at coordinate 8,268 of JBKJHV010000054.1, read as the reverse complement.
CGTTGCCCGCTACGCCTCGGCGCGGCTGGTGGCAGCGTCACTGGCGCTGGGCCATGCCTCTGCTGTGCCTGTTCGGCGCGGCCGCGTTCGCCGGCTTCATCGCGCTCATCATGTTCGCGGTGTTCGAAGGCATGCGTTCTTCGGATGCCTACGCCACTGCGATGCAGCGGGCGCGCGAACACCCGCAAGTGACCGGAGCCCTGGGCACCCCGATCGAACCGGGCTGGTATGTCAGCGGTCAGATGAACGTGTCCGGCGCATCGGGCGAAGCGAGCCTGCAGATCCCGATCTCCGGCCCGAAAGGCGAGGCGGACATTTACGTCGAGGCCGAAAAAGCCGCAGGCCGGTGGACGTATTCGACGCTGATCGTCGATATCGATGGGCGAGACGAACCGATTGATCTGCTGGCAGATGAATCGACTAGCCACGCCGACACACCATAGGCACGCACCAGGTCTCAGGCCCTGCGCCGGGTTTGGCGGATCATCCCACGCATGACCTTCGACGCTGGCCCCACCCATGCCCCGGGCGTAGTGTCGTCCCACTCCTCCGACCGGATCCGCCGATGAAGCCCCTCGCACTTGCTGTCGCGCTCAGCTGCGCGCTCGCCATCCCCCTGCACGCTCACGCGGCGCCGCCCGCGCCTGCCGCGACCGCCAAGCCCTCGTCCAGCAAACCCGAGGCCGTCAAGCCCGCATCCGCCAAGCCAACCCCTGCCTGGGTGACCGCCAGCAACGCCAATGCCCAGATCCTGCTGGATGCGCAACTGCGGTTCCAGCCGGAAGGCGGCTCGTTCTTCGGCATTCCCGGCTATGACGACAAGGTCTCCGACCTGGGCCCGGACAACGGCGCGCGCCTGCGCAAGGCCACCGTCGACGCCAAGGCGAAGCTGCAGGAGAAGCTGCAGCTGGAGCGCGACCCCAACGTGCGCCAGGATCTGGAAATCATGATCCAGGCGGCGGACGACACCATCGAGTCGTCGCTGGTCAACGAACGCCTGGTGGTGCCGTACATCGACGCGCCGCAGCTGGTGTTCCAGGGACTGAAAGGCCTGCTGTCCGACCAGACCCCGGCCGACCGCCGCGCCAAGGCGCTGGATCGACTCAAGGCCTATACCGGCATCGCGCCGGGCACGACAGCGACCACGGTGCTGGCGCGCCAGCGCTATGAGGAACGCGCCACCAACGCCGAACTGCTGCGGCCGACGAAGCTCGAAGTGGAGCAGGCGCTGGGCAACGCCGACACCTACATCGCCGGTATCCGCAAACTCTTCGCGCAGTACAAGATCGAAGGCGGCGCCGCCGCATTGGACGCACTGGACAAGCAGTTCGCCGATTACGTGGCGTGGACGCGCAAGGATGTGCTGCCGCACGCGCGCACCGACACCCGGCTGCCGCCCGAGTTGTACGCACTGCAGCTGAAGCAGGTCGGCATCGACATTCCGCCTGCGCTGCTGATCCAGCGCGCGCGGCTGGCCTTCATGGAAACCCGCGCGGCGATGGATCGGCTGGCGCCGCTGGTGGCGAAGGAAAAAGGCATCGCCGCCACCGATTACCGCGGCGTGATCCGCGCGCTGAAACGCGACACCATTCCCAACGACCAGCTGGAAACCCGCTACCGCACGGTCATCGACGCCATCGATCCGATCATCCATCGCGAACGCATCGTCGACGTGCCGAACCGGCCGATGGTGATGCGCCTGGGCACCGAAGCCGAAAGCGCGGCGCAGCCCGCGCCGCACTTCCTGCCCGCGCCGCTGGTGGGCAACACCGGCCAGCAGGGCCAGTTCGTCCTGCCGCTGAGCAATCCGGCGCTGAGCGACAAGTCCGAAGCCTACGACGACTTCAACTTCCCGGCGGTGGCGTGGACGCTGTCCGCCCACGAAGGCCGCCCCGGCCACGAACTGCAGTTCACCGCGATGGTCGAACGCGGCGTCTCGCTGGCGCGCACGCTGTTCGCGTTCAACTCGGTGAACGTGGAAGGCTGGGCGCTGTACGCCGAAGCCGAAATGATTCCCTACGAACCGCTGGACGGCCAGCTGATGGCGCTGCAGTTCCGGCTGCTGCGCGCGGCCCGCGCGATGCTCGACCCGATGCTCAACCTCGGCATGATCGATCGCGCGCGCGCCGAGAAAGTGCTGATCGACGACGTGGGCCTGTCGAAAGCGATGGCGCGCCAGGAACTGGACCGCTACACCTTCAACGCGCCCGGACAGGCCGGCAGCTATTTCTACGGCTACGCCCGCATCCTCGAACTGCGCGCCGAAACCGAACTCGCGCTGGGCGACAAGTTCGACCGCCTCGCCTTCAACAACTTCCTCCTCGACCAGGGCATGCTGCCGCCGGATCTGCAGGCTAAGGCGGTGCGCGAACAGTTCGTGCCGGCGCAGTTGGCGAAACGCTGAAACCCTGTTCGCTATCTCTGCGGCCGATCGCCGCAGCCGATAGCGCCATTGTCGGACTTACAAAGCGCCGGGGAACCGGCGCTTTTTTGTGCCTGCTGCATGCATGCATCAGTCGATTTACGCGCCAACCCGGGCTATCCCCGACATGGGTGGACCCGAGCCGGGCGATCACGAACCGAGGGGGCCCGGAGCGAGGAAGCGAAGGGCGGTCTGGATCACTTGCCGAACCAGTCGCTTGCCGGGCTCGTCTCGGGAAGGATGTAGACGACGCCCGCGGTCTGCTTGAAGGCGGGTGCCACCACGGAATGGTAGAACGCGGGTTGCACATTGATGCAGCCGAACGAGATGCGGTTGTCGTCGGGGGTCTCGCTGCGCAGGCGCTCGGCGCGACGCTCCTTCGGCGTACCTGGCACCACCGCGTGCAGCGCGATGGAGGCGTCGTAGTCGATCAGCAGCACGCTGCGTCCCTTGATGTCCTTGTCCAGGTGGGCCACGAAGCGGCCTGCCGGCGTGGTGCGGTCCTGGGGCCGGATGGCCGACAGCGACAGGCCGCCGATACCAATCGCGGTCTTGTCGCCGCGCGCCGAGCCCAGCAGGGCAGCGTCATGGCCCTGCAGCTTGCCCGCTGCGTCGAACACGAACACGCGCGCAGACACTTTGTCGATCAACATGAAAGGCAGGCCGGCGTTGTCGCCCGATTCGCCGATCCAGTGCGCCAAGCGCTGCACCTCCGGCGACGCAGCATAGCCGCCGAAATCGGTGCCGGCAGCGACGCCGACGCTCGCCACGCACAACACGGCCAGCGCAAGCCGCTGCCACGTCAGGCGGGCGGGCGCCAACGAGACGTTGGTGGTCGCGGTCATGCCGTCAGTTGCGATACGGCTTGGGCGCGCGCACCGGCGCCACGTAAGGCGGCACTTTTTCTACTTCCTCGACCGGAGGAAGGACCGTCAGCACGGTCGGGGGCGGCGGCGGTGCGACCACGATCAAGGGCGGCGGCGTGGTCGGCGGCGGAGTCACGAGCGGCGGTGGGGTCACGAGCGGCGGCGGCGGAACGATCACCGGCGGCGGCAGCGGCGGTGGCGGTGGCGGTGGGGCGATGGTGCCCGTGGTATGCGCCACCACGGTGCCGCAGCAGTTCAGCGCCAGCGCATACAAGCCGGCACTGTCGCCACCCAGCGTGTAGCCGCTGTACGTGATGGAGCGGCTGCCGACATCCGGGGAGTCGTAGCGGGCCACTGCATTGGGTCCGGCGACCAGGGTCACGCCCGCCGGGTTGCCGATCAGGCCCGACAGGATGGCCGTGGTGGTTCCGTCGAAGACCCGGGTGCCGGCATTGGCGAACACCAGCATGTAGCTGCTCAACGCCGCGCCCTCGGTGAGCGTGAATCGGGTGCTGTAGTCGGTCGGCGAGGTGTAGGACACCGGGTTGTAGTAGATCGACACCGGCGCGGCGGTGACCGTGGTCGGAGGTGCCAAGGGGGCGAAACGCACGGTGCCGCCGGTGATCCCGGGGCCGGTGCCGTCGGTGTCCGCTCTCAGTACAAGGCCGCGCGCAAGCCCCAGGCTGCGGGTCGGGTCGTTGGTGCCGCGGGTCACGGTGATGGCGCCCGCGATGTTGACGTCGTTGCCCGCGCACATCGTCAGGTTGCCGTCGGTCACCGTGATGGCGCCGGACTGGTTGATGTTGCGGCCTGCGGCCAGCAGCACGCTGCCGTTGGTGGTCGTGATGGCGGCATTGACATTGATGTCCTGGCCGCAGCACACGGACAGGTTGCCGTTGGTGGCGGTGATGGCGGCATTGATCTCGACGTTGCGGTCGGCGATCAGGCTCAGCGTGGTGGGCGCGCCGCTGGCCGACCAGGTGATGGCGTCGTTGATGAAGATGTCGCCGGCGCCAGCGCCGGGGCCGGCGGTGGTGATGGTGATGTTGTTGGTCACCAGCTGGGCCGACAGCGTTGCGCCCGAGATGTTGTTGCCCGCGGCGCTGCCGACGGTGAAGTCGGTCGGATCGATCAGCCAGTGGCCGGTGCGGCCGTTGGCGGCGGCGGTGGTCACCCGGGTGCCGGCGGCGACGTTGACGCGTGCGGCGGAGGTTTCGATGAAGCCGCCGTTGCCGGCCGTTGGCGCGCTGGCATCGAGCACGCCGCCAGCGTTCACCGTGCCGGTGGCCATGTCGGCCAGCAGAAGGATGCTGCCGTTGCGGTTCTGCAATGTTTGCGCCTGGATCACGCCGGTGTTGTTCACCACCGTGTTCAGCAGATTGCCGGCCGCCTGCGCGGTCAGCAGCACGCGGCCACCGTCGGCCCGGATCATGCCGCCGTTCTGGACCAGCGCATTCACCGCGCCCTGAGTGACCGAGACCTTGAGCAGGCCATCGCCGGCCACATCGAGGGTGACGGCTTCGCCGCCGGCCAGCGCCACGCTGCCCAGCTGAGCCGAGATGACGCCTTCATTGCGCACGTTGCGGCCCATCAGCGCGATATAGCCGCCGCCGTTGGCGGTCAAGGTGCCCTGGTTGACCACCTCGCCGCTGCCGGCGCCGGTGAAGCGGTGGCGACCGGCGAGGAAGTCGGCGTCGGTGATGCCCATTGTGGTAGCCACCAGGCCGCCGACGCTGACCGAGGAACCGCTGCCGAACAGCACGCCGCTGGGATTGATCAGGAACACATGGCCGTTGGAGGTCAGCGTGCCCATGATCACCGACGGGTCGGTGCCGATGACGCGGTTGAGCGCGATCGAACCGGCGTCGGGCTGCACGAACTGCACGCCATTGTTGGCGCCGATGCTGAAGGACTGCCAGTTGATGATCGCCAGTCTGCTGTTCTGCGTGATGGTGGTCCGGTTGCCGTTCTGGGCGATGTCTACCCGGCCGGAAACCACCTGGCCGCCGGTCGGCGCCGTGGACTGCGCCAGCACGGGCGTAGAGAGGGCGAGCAGCAGCGCGCTGGACAGGGCGGACAGCGCGAAGTGCAAGTGCGCGTTGCGGTGGGCGAGTGGACGATTCATGGCGTATTCCTTAACTGTGTGTCGCCTTGAGCGGCGAGGGCAAAACATCAGAAGTACTTGACGGCCTGGATCCAGAACCGCCCGGACTTGTCGGGTGCGGAGATCGCGTCTTCGCTACCCAGGGACCAGGCGTAATAACTGCGTACGGACCACTTGCCCGGCTCGCTCCACGACAGGCCGACGCCGGCGCTGCTGAGGTTGCGTTGGTTGTCGCCGGCGAACCACGGGTCCTTGTTGATGGTGATGCGACCGGCGTCCACGAAGCCCAGCAGGTGCAACTGGCCCGGGATGCGCTCGGAGGTGCGGGCCAGCAGCAGCCGGGCCTCGAGGTTGGCGATGACGCCTTCATCGCCAGTGGCTTCTCCCTGCGGATAACCGCGGATACCGTCCATGCCGCCCAGCACCAGCTTCTCGGACGGATCGAGGTTCTTGGACGCCAGCTGGCCAGTGACCGAAGCGCCCAGCGACAACGTGTCGGTGATGCGCTGCACGCGGCTGCCGTGGAACCACAACTTGGAATAGTTGCCTTGGGTGCGCCCCGAGATCGCGTCGATGGCGCGCGGCAACGGCGATTCGATGTCCAACTGCCCGCCCGACAGGTTCAGATAGAAGCTGGTGGTGCCGCCGCCGCCGAAGTCGTCGTGGTGGTCGCCGTACAGGGCCAGGCTGAGCACATTGGCGCTGGCCAGGCGATTGGCCGCCGGGAACAGGCCGAGGCGATCTTCGAACGTCTTGTGCTCGAAGGTCAGCCCCGTGTAGAGGTTGGTGCCGCGCGAGCGGATCAACGGCACAGAACCGTAGACGCTGGCGACCTTGGCGGTGCCGTTGGCGTCCAGGGGCTTGAACTGCTTGCCCAGCTCGTACTCGAGCCAGCTGTAGGCCACGCCGGCGGTCGCCCGTCCGAACATCGTCTGATAGGACGCGCGGCCGTACTTCAGGCCCTCGCCCGACGTCAGCAGGCGCAGGCTGGCCACATCGCCGCGGCCCAGCAGGTTGTTGAAGTTGAGCTGGCCACCGAAGCGGTTCTCGCCGGTGTAGGGGTTGCCGGCGTTGTCGGCGTCCACAAAGCCGGTGATGCGGCGGCCCGGCTCGACGTCGATGATCAGGTCGCTGCTGCCCGGCGCGGTGCCGGGCGCCAGCGTGGAGCGGATGTTGACGCCGGGGATGTCCGACAGGCGAAGCAACCGGCTTTCCAAGGGCTCGATCAGGATTGGCTCGCCGGCGGCGGGAGCATCCAGGACATCGTGAATCAGGCCATCCGAGAGCTTGCTCTTGTTACGCAGGATCACCTCGCCGTAGCGCCCCTCGCTGATGGCGATGATCACCACGTGGCCGCTGATGTCCTGGGCCGGCAGGTAGGCGAGCGCGACGAAGTAGCCGCGCTCGCGGTAAAAAGTGGTGATGCGCGCGGCCATGGCCTGCAGTTCGGCGAGCGTGACTTCGGTGCCTGGCACGAAGCCGCTGGCAGCCAACAGTTCTGCCTCGAGGAAGGTGCTGGCGCCGGTGAACCTGAGTTCGTTCACGAGGACGCGCGCGCCCTCGGCGCCGGGCTCGACGGCGGCCGTGGACTCCTCGATCAGAACCTTCGGCGGCGCGCGCGGCAGGTCGACCGGCGGCGGAAGCTGCCTGAGCTGGCTGCCGGCGCCCGGGGGTTGCTGCGCGAACGCGCTGTGTCCCAGCGCCAGCATCGCTAGCGGAAGGATCTTCGATTGGATTTTGAGTTTCATGTCTGCTTTCCCGCTTATAGGGCCAATCTCCAGCCCACGGTACCGGGTTGGGTTGGGTTGGGTAGGGGAATGCAGCCTGCAATCGCGGCAACTGAAGTGCGTGGCGAGGTCACGGGCTGGCCGTCTATCGGCGGAGGCATTCAGCTGAACGCCTACGAATGCCGTTGACTATGATCCTGAATAGATGAACCGCAATGTGCGTTGAAGAATTCAACCTGCCGCTGTTGGGCAAGCGTTGGGGTTGGCGTCGGCTCAGTTCGCGGGTGAGGAACCCAAGGCGATCAGCGCGATGGCCATCCATTCCGCCGCACGGATGCCGTCATCGCCGCGCACGAGCGACGAGGTGCGGGCCTCGACGCAGCGGCATCACGAGTGACGACCCCGCATGGGGCTGCGAGGTTCGGGCAGATGTTGTGCTCCGATTCCGAAAGGCGGGTTTTCACGCGCCCTCGGTATTCCACACTACCGAATCTCCGTCACCAACGTCGGCAATTCCCAAGCGCCACCCGCAAACCCTTTGCACATTCCGGTGGAGGACGCTGAAGTCTGCACGAAAACAGTGCCGTTCCACGTCCACTGCTCGGAACCCCAGCAATCGCCGATGCCGCGTGCTTTCTGGGTGGAGACCAGGGTGCCTTTGTCGAAGTCGGTGGCGTCGCTGGTGACCAGTTCGGGGCGATAGGGCGCGGTGTCGTTGATGATCCAGTAGCCGCTGCCGGCGTTGTAGGCGGCCAGCCAGCAGCGGGTGGAGACCAGCAGTTTCGTCTTCGTCAGTCGGACCATGTCCAGTGTCTGCTCTTCCTCGCCCGTCTCATGCAGATCGCCGCAGGTGTCCTCATCGCTGACGCTGCGCAGCGCCTTGCGCAGGGCGTCGCCGTGCTGCGCGATGAAGCGCACGTCGCCGGGCTTGGCCGGCGCCAGCGATGCGGCTTTCACGATCGGCGCAGGCAGCGGCGGCAGCACGTTCGCCTCGGTCTTCTTGCCTTTGCGGTACACGGCGCCCACGGTGCCGATGCGGCCCTGGAATTCATCCATCTTCAGCAACACCGCGGCGGCGCCACTATCGGACAGCGCCCAGACGGTCTTGCCTGCGCGGAATTCGATCTCCGTGTCGCGCGTCAGCGCTTT
>JBKJHV010000089.1:0-60921 GCA_046598445.1 Lysobacteraceae bacterium | reverse complement strand
GCAGCTTGCTGTCGGAAGTTCTGTCGACCGCCGTCGCCGATGAAGAAGTGCCGGAAGCCTTCAAGGACACGTCAAACTGGGAGAAACTGATCGCCCAGACCGAGCATCGCCTGGCCGAAGGTTGGCGGCTGCGCTTCGAGGGCGTGCCTGACCGGCGCCAGTCGCCCCGCGAGTTGGAGCTGCTGCCGGAAGCGGAAGAATTGCAACAATTGCTCAGCGAGCGCTTCGTAAACGACGTGTCGTACAACGACCGCGGACCTCTCGACGCACTCGATCAACAGTTGGCGGCGATGTCGGGTCCCAATTTCAACGAACTCATGCCAAATCCACTGGGGCCTTCCGTCTGGGTAGAGGGCATTCGCGGTGGCATGCGCAAGATGAATTGCACGCCGGAAGAACGTGACTGGCTTATGGCGCGGCTGATACCGCTGCTGGCGTCGCGCATCACGACGTTCTATTCGGGCATGACCACGCGACTTTCGTCTGCAGGATACGTGGGCCGGCCGCTTGTGCAAGGCGGCGCGTCAGGCGGTCCGGCACGCGGCGGAAATGAATATTCTCCAGAGCTGGTGCCCACGCTCGGCGACGGGCAGGCCGGATTTGGCAGCATGGGCGGCGATGCCGGCGGCATGCAGGGTGGCATGGCTGGCGGCGCTGGAGCGTCAGGCGACGGAAGCGAAATGCTCGATAGACTTTTCGGATTGCTCAGCGCGCGTCGCGAGCCGGGCCCGGAAGTGCTCGGCGTGCCTGGTGGCTGGCCCCAGGGTGCCGGGCCGGGGCAGGCGGGCTGGGCGCCGGGTTCGGGCTACGTGCCCGGCTACGGTCAGCCAGGAGATTTCGTGGCGGTGCCGGATTACCTGCCCGCCGCGCCGGTCATGCCTTGGACCCAGGCTGATATCTCTTCAATTCTCTCCCTGATGCAGGGCAGTTACGCCGCCGGCCCCGGTAGCGCGGCTGGCGCATCGTCGGTTGCGCGCCTGCACGAGGCCATCGGCGCAACGGCATCGCAACTGGGCCTGGCTGGGGGCATCCAGGCCATGCCTGGCCCGGCGCAGGACATGCTGGAGCTGGTGAGCATGCTGTTCGAGGCCTTGCTCGATGGCCGCCGCCTCGACGAAAAAGCGCGCACGCAACTTTCGCGATTGATCGTTCCCTATGTGCGCGTGGCGATGTTGGACCGGCGCATGTTCATGCAATCGAGCCATCCCGCGCGTCGCGTGTTGAACCTGCTGGTTGAAGCTTTCGAAATTGCGGGACCCGACGTTCCCCATTTCCGCAGCCTGCGCGACCTGGCGATGATGGTAGTAGCTCGGATCGTCGAGGAATTCGACGACACGCTGAAATTGTTCGCGTTGCTCGAGGGCTTGCTGTCCACCGAAATCGAAGCCTGCCGCCGCCGCGCCGAGCTGGCCGAACGCCGCGCCGCCGATGCGCAAAGCGGGCAGGAACGCCGGCAAGTCGCGCGCGAGTCGGTCTCCACCATTCTCGGCGACGCCATCGTCGGCATGAGCCTGCCCTCGGTATTGCTCGATTTCCTTGCCGGTCCCTGGCAGCACCACCACACGGTCGTGTTGTTGCGCGAAGGCGCACAGGGCGAGGGTGTGCAGCTGAGCCGACGATTGCTCGACGACTTGCTGGAGTGCAATAGTTCAGGCGCCCTGCACGATGCGCCGCGCCTGCGTCCGACGGTTGTAGAAGTTTTGGCGAGCTCCGGGCAACCGGGCAGCGCGGCCGATGAACTGCTGGTCGAATTTTCGCTCGCACTGGCCGTGCTGCAGGCGCCGGATGCCAGCCGGACGCCCGATCAAGTCGTGGCCGAGGCGATCTCCGCGGCAAGAGTCGAACACGTATTGGTGGATTCGCCGCAGGTCATCGTCGGGCACACCGTGCTGGCGCCAGATGCCGAGCCGGTGGAGGATTCGTTCCTGGTGTCGGCCGTGGTCAACGCCGAGATTCCTGCCGAAATCGTTGCCCGCTACGTGGATTTGCCGATCGGCACCTGGCTGGACTTCATCGCCGAAGACGGCCGCGTCACCTCCGCGCGAATAAGCTGGACCAGTCCCATCAGCGGTCGTCGCATCATCAGCAACCGCCGAGGGCAGCGCATGCTGGTGGCGTCACCGGAAGAACTTGCCGAGATGGAAATCGAAGGTCGCCTGCGGCCCAGGCATGCCGAATCGGCCTTCGACCAAGCCTTGCACACGATCGCTGATCGGCTGCAAGCCAGCACCATGCTGTCACTACCAGGTGAGCCCGCTTGAAAATTTGTCTCGCCAACCTCGCAGCAATATTCCTGGCCCTTGCCGCGTCAACAGCATCGGGACATGGGGTTGAAGCAGGCAAGGCGCTTTCGACGACCCGCCCCGCGTCCGCGAGGCTGACCGAAGAACTGACGGTGGAATTGATAAAAGCCAAAGCCACCTACGCGCGGGCCGATCGCAAGGATCGCGGGAAGCGTCTGGCGGCGCTAGAAGCGATTGCCCGCGAACGCCGCGACTTGCTGGCCCTGCTTATGGAATCCAACCCGGGCGAGGTACTGCGTCTGGCGATGCCGAAAAACATGCAGCTAGCCTTTCCCGATGCCGCGCGTCGGCACTTCGAGACCGAAACGAGCGAAGAGGGTGTGCTGACGGTGCTGCATGTGGACATGGAGGGCGAGAAATACGGTGGCGACCGCTACGAATATTTCCTGCGCACGGCATCGGGCGAACGCGAGTTGCATTTCGCCACGAATCCAACCCGCCTGCTTACCGATTCGAAAATCCGGGTGAAGGGCATTCGCCTCGGTTCATCCATCGCGCTGGCTTCGGGGGGCAACGGCAGCGTCGTTACCATCCAGGCGGCGTTGCCCAACACGATTGGCGTGCAGAAGACCTTGCTGATCCTGGTGAACTTCAGCGATGCCCCGAGCCTGCAGCCATTCACGCCGGCGCAGGGCGCGACCGTGGCGTTCGCTGAGATGAACAACTACGAGTTCGAGGTTTCCTACCAGCAGACGACGTCGGTGGGCGACGTGACGCCCTGGTACACGCTGCCCATGACTTCCGCTGGATGCGACCCGGACACGCTGTCCGACCAGGCGCAGGCCGCTGCGACGGCCGGCGGTTTCGTGCTGTCCAATTACAGGCGCTACATCTTTGCATTTCCGTCGAATGGCTGTAGCTGGTGGGGGCTGGGCACCGTTGGCGGCAATCCTTCCAAGTCGTGGATCTTTGCTGACCGCGGTTTCGTCCTGCCGGTGGTGATGCACGAGATGGGCCACAACCTGGGCCTGTACCACTCGCATTCGCTTGATTGTGGCGCAGCGGTGGTCGGCTCGTCGGGCTGCACAATGGCCGAGTATGGCGACGCATTCGATGTCATGGGTGGAACGCCGACGGTGGGCTTCGCGGGCAACCTGCCTTCGGCGCACTTCAATGCCTACCAGAAGGAACGGCTCGGCTGGTTGAACTCGGGCATCTCGCCGCCGTTGACGACCGTACAGAATAACAACGGCCAGTTCAGCATCGGGAACCTGGAGGCGCCGCGAAGCAGCACGCCGCGCGCATTGAAGATTGCGAACCAGATGCCGACCTGCAACCTGGCGCCGACCGAGTGGTACTACGTGGAAAAGCGCGAGGCGGTTGGATTCGACAGTTTCCTGGCTGAGCTGCCAAACAATGTCTCTTCGGGCGTTATCGTGCATCGGGTCACCGAAGGCAAAGCCAACAGCAGTTTTCTGCTTGACATGACGCCGGCGACGTCGAGCTGGCCTGACGTGCAGTTGAATGCCGGCAGCACCTTCACCGACCCGGTCACGGGCCTCAGCATCCAGCCTGCTTCGGTAGGCACTGGCTTCGCCAACGTGAACATCAGCTACGCAGCCCCGTCGTGTTCAACGCCGCCGAGGGTATCCTTGTCGCCGGCCAACACCCAATGGCGCGCACCGGGCGAAACCATCAGCTACTCGGTGTTGGTAACCAACGCCGATGCGTGTCAGTGCGTCCCCACCAACTATGACGTAGCGGCGACCGTGCCCGGTGGCTGGAGCTCGAGCGTTGGCCAGACCCCCGCGATTGCGCCGGGCGGCAGTGCACTGGTTAATATAGGCATCACGACCTACTCCAGCGCTTCGCCCGGTTTCTACGACATTCCAGTGGTGGCGACAGCGCCGGGCGTGCCCAGCAAGACTGCGTCCGCGAATGCGCCCATCTCGTTGAACATCCCGGTGGAGCTGACCAACGGCGCTACGATTGGCCCGCTCGCCGGGGCCACCAGGCAGGGCCTGATCTACACCTTCAACGTGCCTGCTGGCAAAACGTCGCTCACCTTCACGACCGCTGGCGGAACCGGCGATGCGGACATGTACGTTCGGCGTGGCTCGATTCCCTCCGTGGGATCGGGCGATTGCAAATCGGAGGGTCCGGTTACGTCGGAATTGTGCACCTTCAATTCACCACAAGCCGGAATCTATTATGTGCTGTTGTATTCGTTCGCAAATTTCAGCGGCGTAAGCCTGACCGCGCAGTACTTGCCCTCCGATCCGGTGGTGCCGGCGATGTCGATTGGCGACGTGGTTGTTTCCGAAGGCAATGCCGGCGCCAGTCTGGCCAACTTCAGCGTCAGCCTTTCGGCCGCGTCCACCAGCCCGGTGACTTTCGATATCAGCACCGACGCAGGCACCGCTGCGCCGGGCGCTGATTTCGTGGCGAAGGCGCTGGCCGGGCAATCGATTCCGGCGGGCCAGACCAGCTACAGCTTCGCTGTCACCATCAATGGCGACACGGCAATCGAGAACAATGAAACCTTCACCGTGAACCTGGGCAACGTGGTAGGCAGCAATGTCGCCGACAGCCAGGCGCAGGGTCGGATCACCAATGATGATCTTGCAACGCTGTCCATTGGCGATGCGATCGTGGTGGAGGGCAGTCCCGGCGCGTCCGGCGCGTGGACCATCATGAACTTCATCGTAAGGCTGTCCGCGCCGGTACCCAATCCGGTCTGGTTTGCCACCACCACCGTCGGGGGCACTGCGGCGGCGGGCGATGACTTCCAGGGCAAGATCGTGCAGGGTTACATGGATGCGGGGCGAACGACGCAGGTCTTCGCCGTGATGGTCAGCGCGGATGCCGTCGCCGAGCCGACCGAAACCTTCACTGTCCAGATAAGCAATGTCCAGGACGCGCTGCTCGGGGATGGCGTGGGCCTCGGTACGATCAGCAATGACGATGGGGCCGCGCTGAAGTCTTCGTCGATCCAGAAGAGGCAAATTCCCAAGCCGCGTTCGGCGGCTCGGAAGACCTTGAACTGAGCCCGCGGCCGGGCTGGCGCCCGGCCTGCGTTATAGGCATAGAATCAGTCTCGCGCAGATCGCGCATGTCCGGTGACCCAACCAAGGAGCTCAAGATGAAGGCCAGGAAAGTTCTAGCATGTGTCGTTGTACTCGCCGCCATGTCGCTCGCTGGTTGCATCAGCAAGACCGGCACTGGAACCGGAAACAACTACAGCAATCGGGCCGATTCGGCGCCGACCTCCGTCGTTGTCGGCACCGCCGCGAAACCTGCTGTACAAGCTGCCGCCAGCGCGAACTGATTCCGGCCTGCTGACCCGGCCGAAAAAAAGGGCTTGCGATTGCTCGCAAGTCCTTGCGCAGCAAAATGGTGGAAGTCGACTAACGCGCGACTTTCATCATCAGCAACTGGCCACCTTCTACCAGGTCCGTGGCAAGCGCTGTGCCGCTGACGCTGGGGTAGTGCGCCTGTACGTTCAACATGAAATAGCGGTAGGCACTGGTGTCGTAGCCGTCGACGCCATCGAACAGGGACGATACTTCGATTACGCCAGACGATTCCTCGTCGGACTGCTTCGAGTCGCTGCCGTCGATGTCGCTTGCCGCGCCACTCAGGAATCGGTTTTCGTCATGCTGTGCCAGCAGGCTGACCACGCCACTGCTGGCGTGGAATTTCCAGATCTTGCCCAGGTGCGGCTGGTTGCCCACGTCCTCCTGGATGATCACGTCGCCTTGCCCGTCAACGGTCAGGTTATCCATCATCTTCGGACCCTGCACCGCGCCGTCAACCAGCACTTCGATGTTGCCACCGGCCTGCGGATTGGCGATGTCGTCGAAGGTGATGCGCCAGAGCCGACTGTTACCGGCGAAGTTGGCAGTGGTGACGAAATAGAACCGGTTGGGATTGACTGTGTCCCAGGCGCCGTCTTCGACCCGATTCAGGCCCGTGCCACCGCCATTGACCAGTGAAAACCGACCGCTATAGCCATTGGGAATCGGGATGCCAGCTGATTCCGTTGCATAGCCATCGATGGCCACGGTCAGGGTCTGGCCATTGTTGAGGCCTGCCTGGTCGATCGGACTGCCATTGGCCTGCTTCTGGCCAAGGTAGAAATAGAGCTTACTGGCGTTGAGCGCGCCGTCATCCATGCCGGCGACGACGGTAAGGTCCTGCTCGTAGGGACTGGCGATCAGGTTTTCCCAGGCAGCCTTGCCAAGTTTTGGCAACTCGTAGCTGGTGCCGTGTTGGCGACCCGATGCCATGTGCGCGAACGCGCGGCCATTGGTGGTTTCCTCGCCGTTGAGGAAGATCCGGCCTTCGTTGAAACCCTTGCCGCTGTCGCGATTGTAAAGCGCAGTCGTGTCGGGCAGGTCAGCCGAGCAGAAACGGTTGAAGGTAACGCCAGGGGTTGCGACGTACTTCAGGCCATCCCAGAGGTTGACCTTGCCGATCAGGTCTTCGCCACTCAGGACGGACAGATCGCGCTTGCGGACCTGCCATTTCGAAACGAAGGCGCCCTTGGCACCATGGCCCCGGATGACTCCGACGCTGCTGCCCAGTTCATGCGCAACCAACAAGTTGAAAGTGCCGTCACCATTGTCGATGGCGCCCATGCCATCCGGAATGCCGGCCAGGCGATAGGTCAGGTTGCCCTTGTGGGTCTTGCGCGCCTTGTCGCCAACGGTGAGGACCGAGACGAAGTCCACGCCGGCGTCGATGGGTTTCAGGTAAGGCGAGGCAGAACTGCTCGGGCCGGTGGCGGCGAAGGCGGCGGGCGCCAAAGCGGTAAGGATGGCGAAAGGGAGGACGAGTCGGGTGAAAGTCTTCATGGCATTGCTCCGGGGGTTGGATCCGGTTGCCAATCTAGGGGCGGTGTTTGACCAAGGGATGTTTGTAAGGTGACAGTTTCCACAGAGCTTGATGTTCGCTGGCGCAACGTCATATGGCGGTCATCTGCGTGCGCTAGCGTCGATCGTTTAGGGAGTGCAGCATGATGAAGTCCAGACTTGTGCTTTCGGTAGTGTTGTTCGTGATCGCCCTTGCCGCGGTGGCTGGCGCCGGCTACGTGGCCATCGAAAAACGGCTGACGCCCGCGCAAATACAGGAGACGGGTCTCGCCGGTCTTAGCGTTGACCAGTTGGCGCGCTTGAACGAGATATTGCGCGGAGACGCCGCGACGCAAGCACAGGCGCCGGCTGACAGGTCGGGTGAAGATCGCGGCGCGATGAGCTACATCGGCATGGACGTCGAGCGCATCACCACGCGTTTGAAGGGCTCGGTGGGAAGTTGGGAACCCGGCACTGTGTTCGAACTCGAGAACGGCCAGACCTGGAAAGTGCTCAAGGGCAACATGAAGTTGCGCAAGACATTGGTCGCGCCCGAAGTGGTGCTGGTGCCGGGCATTGCCGGTCGCTGGTTCCTGCAGATTGACGAGGACGCGCCCAAGGCGCGCGTCTACCGCATCGACTGAGGCCGAGGCCACATCGACGTTTGCTGCGGCGCTAGACCTGCTGGTCCATCGAGCGCAGGCGTCCGACCAGGAGTCGCATCACCTGCAATGCGAAGAAAGGCGTCTGCTGGACCAGGAACAGGAAGCGCTTCTCGTCAACCACGGCAAGCTTGCTGTCTTCCAGCGCAGTCGCTGTCGCGCTTCGCGGCGAGGAATCGATCAGCGCCATTTCACCGACCAGCTCGCCGGGTACGACTTCTGAAAGCAACTTGTCATGCACGTAGATTCCGATGCGACCTTCGAGCAGCACATACATCTTGTCGCCGGCCTCGCCCTCGCTGAAAACCCGCTGGCCGGTATCCACTTCGATCACATCGTTGTGGTGGGCGAACATGTGCAGGAAGCTCATCAGGAAACTCCAGTGGGGTGAGGGCGGACCGAGTAAAGGCTACGGCATCGTTAAGCATTGCGGGCGGATGTTGCTGTTGTGTGACAGCCGTGTCCCCCACTACAGTTGACGAACCGGGCCCTTGCGCCTCTGCCAAGCGCGTGGTGTGGGTAAGCACATGGCGACAGCGACCGACATCACCAATAGCGCAATGATCACCAATGACGCCGTGGTACTGGGCCTGTTGGCCGCCGCGCTCGGCTTCGTATTCTGGACCTCCAGCCGCCCTGACGGCTTCTGGAAGCGCTTCTACACTTATGTGCCGGCCTTGTTGCTTTGTTACCTCATCCCGGCGCTGCTCAACAGTTTCGGCGTGATCAACGGCAGCGAGTCGGGGCTGTACCCGATGGCGCGCGACTACCTGCTGCCCGGCGCGCTGGTCTTGTTCTGCCTGTCGATGGACCTCGGCGCCATCATCCGCCTGGGGCCCAAGGCAATTATTGTTTTCCTCGCCGGCACGGCGGGCGTGATGCTCGGCGCCATCGTCTCCTTCGTGGTGATGGGCTGGATCCATCCGGAAACCGTTGCCGGCGACACCTGGCGCGGCATGTCCACCCTGGCCGGCAGCTGGATCGGCGGCGGCGCCAACCAGGCAGCGATGAAGGAGGTGTTCGAGGTGGATGCCACGCTGTTCGGGCAATTCGTCGCCGTGGACGTGCTGATCGGCAACCTGTGGATGGCGGGCTTGCTGCTGCTGGCCGGCAAGGCGGCCAGCTTCGACCGCTGGATGCGCGCCGATACCTCGGCGATCGAAGCGGTGCAAAAGCGGATGGAAGATTACCAGGCCGAACACGCGCGCATTCCCAGCCTCGCCGACCTGATGATGGTGCTGGCGCTCGCCTTGGGTGTCACCGGGCTTGCGCACTTCCTCGCTGCGCCGCTGGTGGGCTGGATCGAATCACTGCCGGCCGCCTGGAACCTGAAGTCCTACAGCCTGACTTCGGGCTTCTTTTGGCTGGTCGTGATCGCGACGACCATTGGCGTGTTGCTGAGCTTTACCCGTGCCCGCCAGCTTGAAGGTGCGGGCGCCTCGAAGATCGGTTCGGTCATGCTGTATTTCCTGGTCGCCACCATCGGCATGCAGATGGATTTGTCGGCGCTGCTCGACAGACCCTGGCTGTTCTTGCTTGGCCTCATCTGGATCCTGGTGCACGGCATCGTCTTGTTCACCGTGGCCTGGATGGTCCGCGCGCCGGCGTTCTTCATCGCGGTCGGTTCGCAGGCCAATATCGGTGCGGCCGCTTCGGCGCCGGTCGTGGCGACCGCGTTCCATCCTTCGCTGGCGCCTGTCGGCGTGTTGCTGGCGGTGCTTGGCTATGCGCTGGGTACGTACTGCGCCTACATCGTCGGCATCGTGTTGCAGTCGATGGCGGGGTGAGGGCGGGAATGACGGGAAAAAGAAAGGGCTGGTGAGTGATCACAAGCCCTTTGATTTGAATGGTGGCCGAGGACGGAATTGAACCGCCGACACGGGGATTTTCAATCCCCTGCTCTACCAACTGAGCTACTCGGCCACTTGCGAGCGCGGAATGATACGGGGCCGGGGGCGTGAGGGCAAGCCGGCCCGGCGCTGAATGTGCCGGTGGGCGGCCTTTGCGTTCCGGGCGGGGAGGGGCATGATCGGCGCAGACCCCACCCACGCCGCATTCGCGGAGGCTGCCATGACACGCCCGATGACAAGCATGACTCTCTTTCTTTCCTCGCTGCTGGTCGCGCTGTCGGGTGCCGGGTGCGCCAGCAACAGCGGGCTGCGCGACGCCGAGCGCCTGGCGCTGTATCGCACGCATGCCGGCGAGCCGGTCGACAGCATCCAGTACTTCGGCAATTACAACGGCTGGACGCCGCTGGGCAACGGCACGATGGCGTTGTGGACCCGGCCCAGCCAGGCTTGGCTGGTGGAGCTGTACGAGCCCTGTTCCGATCTGGACTACGCGCACACCATCGGTATCCGCAGCATGGGCGGCCGGCTCAGCGCGCGTTTCGACCGCATCCACATCAGCAGCAACGGACTGATTCCGGTGAGTTGCACTATCAAGGAGATCCGTCCGCTGGACGTGAAGGCGCTCCGGGTCGCCGAGAAGGACGCTCGCGCCAAGCGTCAGGTCGAAGCCGAGTCCGCTGCGCCGTCTTCGGGCGCGCCGCCTTCAGGGACATAACCTGCGGGCTTCTCGGCGCCGCCGTCGAACAGGAATTTCTCCATCTCGCCCTGCAGGAACTTGCGGTGTTCGGCGTTCATGGGCGAGAGGCGGTTTTCGTTGATCAGCATGGTCTGGTGCGCCAGCCATTTGGCCCAGGCGCCCTTGCCGATGCGCGCGTACACGCGCTGGCCGAGTTCGCCGGGCCACGGCGCGAAGTCCAGGCCTTCGGTATCGCGTTGTTCGTACTCGCAGAACACGGTGCGGGGCATGGTTGATGTCCGGATCAGGGAGGGTTGGTCTGCAGCAGGGTGCGGACCGGGGCGGGGATGCCCAGCGAAGCGTAGTTTTCGCGGGCGACCCAGCGCAGACCGTCATCGTCGCCGATACGCGGCCGCAGGGCTACATCGCGCCACGTCAGCGGGTGCATCAGCAGGCGGTAATGCGTGAAGCCGTGGTGGATGTCGGCCAGCGTCGCGGCGCCGTCGTAGTCGCCGGCGATGTGCCGCCCGAACCACGCGCGTGCGGCGTCGTGATCAGCGGCTTCGGGCAGCGACCACAGCGACGCCCAGATGCCGGTCGGCGGCCGGCGCTGCAGCAGCACGCGGCCCTCGGCATCGCGAAGCAACAGCACGACGGCTTTGCGCTCCGGCAGCGGCTTCCCGGGCTTGGGCGTTGGCAGTTCGGCGACGCGACCGTCGCGCAGCGCCACGCAATCGCGCTGCAGCGGACACAGCACGCAGGCAGGGTCGTGGCGGGTGCACAGCGTCGCACCGAAATCCATCTGCGCCTGGGTGTAGTCGGCCAGACGTTCGGCCGGCAGCAGCGATTCTGCGATCGCCCAGAGTTTTTTCTCGTTCGCCGGCGTGCCCGGCCAACCGTCGACGCCGAACACCCGCGCCAGTACGCGTTTGACGTTGCCGTCGAGGATCGCGTGCGGGTCGCCCCAGGCCTGCGACAGGATCGCGCCGGCGGTGCTGCGGCCGATGCCGGGCAGGGCGGTGAGTGCGTCGATGTCGCGCGGCAGCTCGCCGTCGTGCAGTTCGACGCAGCGCTTCGCCGCGGCGTGCAGGTTGCGGGCGCGTGCGTAGTAGCCCAGCCCCGACCACAGCGCCATCACCTCGTCCTGCGGCGCCGCGGCCAGCGCGCGCAGATCGGGCAGGGCGGCGAGGAAGCGCTCGAAATACGGGATCACCACCCGCACCTGGGTCTGCTGCAGCATGATTTCCGACAGCCACACCCGATACGGCGTGCGCGGATGCTGCCACGGCAGATCGTGACGACCGGACACATCGAACCATGCAAGCAGGGCGGGCGCGTAGCGTTGGGTCTCGATCATGGATGTTGCGATTCGCAGGCTGTGAAAAGCGGTAAAGCCGTGCTTTTCAGCCCCCTTTGACAAAGGGGGCGGGCAAACGCGAAGCGTTTGTCCGGGGATTTGCCGTGGACTTTGCGCGCAGCCTCAGTCATCGCACATCTTCGTCATCGATGACGATATCCACGCCTTCCAGCACAGCGCCCGAAATTTCCAGCTCCGGCGAACGCAGGCGACCATCCAGCGGCGGCAATGGCGAGCCGCCCGCCTGATCGATCCAGCCCAGCACGTCGTACAACTTGAAGCGGCCGTCGAATTCGGTGGCGTCGCGCTGCAGGCGCAGACCCGCGACGTCCGACAGATCCGCTTGGCCGGCGTAGCGCAGCGCGAACGGCAGCGGCGAGGTCGAATTCGACACCGGGACGGGCAGCGCCGGCCACGAGGCGGGCCACTCCGGCAGCGCGCCGTCGAGTTCGATCACCAGCCGCTTGCCGAGTGCGAACGCGCCGCGGGCGTCGAAGCTCGGTACGGGTTCGTCGCCGCGCAGCGCCACGCCGACCGGCGCCAACACCCAGGTGCCCGCGTCGTAACGCAGCGGACCGTGAAGGCCCAGCGAAAACGGCAGTCTGGTTTCGCCCGATTCGTAGCGCGCGGAGATGCCCAGTTTGGCGGGCGTCATCGTGATCGCGTCCTCGCCCAGATGCAGCGGGCCGGAGAGCGCGACCGTCGCCGGCAGTCGCCAATCGCCGCGTTCGATGGCGAGCGTGCCGACCACAGCGACGCCCGCGTCGTTGGCCGGTCTGGTCATCGCGACCGCGAGATCGAACGGAATCTTCATCGTCGCGCTGCCGGTTGGTGCATCGACATAACGGCCGCGGATCCGCGCGTTCGCTGGCTGCTGTGGATGCAGCGAAGGCAGTTGCACGCTGACGTTCTCGATCCGCCAGTCGCCGTTGTCGATACGGCCGTTGACCACGCGCAGACCATCGGTGAGCTGTGGGACTTTCGTTTCTTCACCGGGCGGGCGTTTCGTCAGCCACGCCTGTAGCGCGGAAACGTCGAGCAGGGGCGCGTCCAGCTCGATGCGTTCGATCACCAGATCCTTGCCGCCGCTGCGCAGGCTGGACCACGGCAGCGCCAGCAGCACGCGCTCGGCGCGCAGGATCGCGGTCTTCTCGCCCGGCACGCGAGCGACGATGTTGCGCACCACCAGCTGCGGCTGGCCGCGCAGCCGCGCTTCGGCGATGCCGTCGGCGGTGATCTCCAGCCCCAGCGTCTTGCCGGCGCGGTCGAGAATCAACGGTACGAGTTGTTTTGGCTGCAACAGCCAGGTCGTCGACAGCGACAGCAACAAGATAAGTGTGCCGAACGTGAGCAGCACCCGCCGCCAGCGTCTTTTCGGGCGCGGCGCGGGTGTGGCGTCGGCGTCCGCCATCACGCGCGGGGTGCCTTTGCGGCGCTCACGCGAGACATATTCATAGGGTGCTCACGCGCCGAGTGCTTCCGGCAGCAGGGCGTCGACGAAGGCTTCGGCGTCGAACACGCGCAGGTCTTCGGAGCGTTCGCCGATGCCGGCGAAGCGGATCGGGATGCCGAATTCGCGCGCCAGCGCGAACACCACGCCGCCCTTGGCGGTACCGTCGAGCTTGGTCACGACCAGGCCTGTGACGCCTGCGGCGGCGTGGAACTGACGCAGCTGCGACAGCGCGTTCTGGCCTGTGGTGCCGTCGATCACCATCAGCACTTCGTGCGGCGCGGTGTCGTCGAGCTTGGCGAGCACGCGCTTGATCTTGCCCAGTTCGGCCATCAAGCCCTGCTGCGTGTGCAGACGGCCGGCGGTGTCGGCGATCAGCACTTCGGTGCCGCGCGCCTTCGCCGCCTGCAGTGCGTCGAACGCGACTGACGCGGCGTCGCCGCCTTTGCCGAGCGCGTTCTGGCCCTGCGCGACCACGGCAACACCGTTGCGATCGCCCCAGGCCTGCAGCTGCGCGACCGCGGCGGCGCGGAAGGTGTCGCCCGCGGCGAGCATCAGCGTGCGGCCCTCTGCTTTATAGCGATGCGCGAGTTTGCCGATGGTGGTGGTCTTGCCGACGCCGTTGACGCCGACGGTGAGGATCACGAAGGGTTTTGCGCTGCGGTCGATCACCAGCGGCTGCGCCACTGGCGCCAGCATCGCGATCAGATCCGTCCGCAGGGCTTTGAACATCGCCTGGGCGTCGGCGAACTCGCGCGCCTTCATCCGCTTGCGCAAGGATTCGATCAATTGCGTCGTCGCGGTGACGCCGACATCGGCGGTGAGCAGGGCGGTTTCGATCTCATCGAGCAGATCGTCGTCGAGCTTGGGATTGCGCGAGAACAGACCGCCGAAGCTGCGGGCGATGGCGCTGTTGCGCAGGCGCTCGCGCCAGCCGGGTTTCCCGGGCGCGGCGGCGGGGGCGGCGTTGGCGACGTCTTCGGCCGCCGGATCGGCTGCGGCCGCGTGGGATTCGGCGCATGGCGCCTCGATTCCGGAGGGTGTTTCGATCGGAGCGCCGGCTTCGAAGGCCTCCACGATCTCGTGGGAGTCGGTGGGCGTCGTGGCCTGCGTTGCCGCATCCGGTTTCTTGCGGCGGAAGAAGGGAATCATCGCGAGCGGTTGTCCTGGATCTTGCAGGGGGTCGGTATGGCGCCGGGCGTGGGGCTTCTCAAGTCAGCTCCACGCGCCATGGTGGATTTTTGCGGTGTTCGCCGGCCCAGTAGAGGCAGATGAGATTGCCGGCCGGGTCGAGGAGTCGCGCTTCCCGCCAGAGATAGCGCTGGTCGGTCGGTGGTTCGATGAACTCGAAACCGTCGGCCAGCAGCCGGGCGACCAGAGTGTCGAGCTGAGGATCCTCGAAATAAACGGTCACGCCTGTGGTCTCGACCGCATGGCTCACACGATGCAAGGAGAACGTGGCATCGCCGACCGGACATTCGAACCGGGCGTAGTGCGGAGTGTCGACGATCTGTGTGAACCCCATCCTGCGGTAGAACGTGGCCGAAGCGGAGATGTCCAGCGCGGGCAGGGTGACTTGATTGAGGTTCATCCGGAGGACCCAAACTGCACCGGCTGTTGGACAATGGCGGAATGTTACCACCCGCCTCCCTTGCCCCCCGATGAAGCGCCTGTCCGCCAAAGCGTCAAGCGCGCCCACGCCGAAGCCGCCCGGTGTCGTCCGCATCATTGGCGGCGACTGGCGCGGTACCCGTCTGCCGGTCGCCGACCGCGACGGCTTGCGTCCCACCGCCGATCGCGTCCGCGAAACCCTGTTCAACTGGTTGCAGCCGATGCTGCCCGGCGCACGCGTCCTGGATCTGTTCGCCGGGACCGGTGCGCTGGGGCTGGAAGCGGTCTCGCGCGGCGCGCGCGAGGCGGTGCTGGTGGAGCGCGACCCGCAGCTCGCCGATGTCCTGCGCCAGCTCGCGGCGAAGCTGCCGGGCGGGGAGCGGGTGCAGGTGGTCTGCGCGGACGCGCTGGGCTGGTTGCATGCGACATCGGGCAGTTTCGATCTGATCTTCGTCGATCCACCGTTTGCCGGCGACCTTTGGCGTCCGGCGTTCGAGGCAATGGAAGGTCATCTTGCCGACGAGGCCTGGCTGTATGCGGAGTCGCCGTCGCCGGTGCAGCCCGCTGCGGCGTGGCGCCCACACCGCGCGGGCCAGACCCGCGATGTGCATTACGCTCTTTACCGGCGCGGGTCGGGTTGAGGGGGCCTGGTTGAGGATCGTGTTGAGGATCGTGTTGAGGATCGGGATAAGCCGGCTGGCTTGAACGGGTTGCCTAAAGCCGGCCCGACGCGCTGTTACACTTGGGCCTGTCTCCGTTTTCGGTGATCCATTCGACGCCATGACCACGGCCTCTTCCTCCCTCGGCACCAGTACACCCGCAGCCAGGATCGCGGTCTACCCCGGTACCTTCGACCCGATCACCAATGGCCACCTCGATCTGGTCGAGCGTGCGGCGCCATTGTTCGAGCGGCTGATCGTGGGCGTTGCCGAAAGCCCGGGCAAGCGTCCGGCGCTGGAGCTGGCGTTGCGCGTGGATCTGGCCCGCGATTCCCTGTCGCGGTTCCCGAACGTCGAGGTCCGCGGCTTCGATTCGCTGCTGGCGCATTTCGTCAGCAGTGTCGGCGCCGGCGTGCTGCTGCGCGGCCTGCGTGCGGTGTCCGATTTCGAATACGAATTCCAGCTCGCCAGCATGAACCGTCATCTGATTCCCGATGTGGAGACGCTGTTCCTGACGCCGGCCGAGCAATATGGCTTCATCTCTTCCTCGCTGGTGCGCGAAGTGTCCCGCCTCGGCGGCGACGTTTCCGGCTTCGTGCCGCCGGCGGTGAACCGGGCGCTGCTGGCCGAATGGCAGCGCAGCCGGGATTGATGCCTTTCGTTGACGCCACACCTGCTCTTGCCGTTTCGTATCGTGCTCATCCGTATCGTGCTCACACTTGGGATTTTCGACCTATGAACATCATTGCCCGTCTGCTGCTGATCGCCGCCCTTACCATGCCCTTCGCGGCCTGCAAGAAAGAAGATGAAGCCAAGAAGGAGACCGTTACCGCTCCGGTGGCCGCGCCCACCAACGAAGATGCCGCCGCCTGGCGCGCTTACGTCACCGATGTGGTCGGTCGCAACATGGAGGGCGTGACCAGCCAGCCCTTCGTCTACCTGCTGCCGCCGGAAAGCTCGGCCGACTTCGAGGGTCTGTACGGCCGTCTGATGGACAAGGCCAAATCCGACATCTCCCGCGGCATCCTGGCCGGCAACCTGTTGGCCTATGCGTCGGCGTCGCCGTCTTCGACCAAGTCCGCGGATCTCGTGGTCGCCGCGTTCGCGGAAGTGAAGCCGGACAAGCTGAAGGGCGTGAAGCTGCTGTTCATCGGCAAGGCCGAGGACAAGGATCGCGTGCAGGCTGCGGTCGCGCCGTCGGGCGTGAATTACGTTTTCGTCGAAACGAAGTGAGTCGCCGCGGCGGTCCGTTCCGCTGCTTTCGAGTCGCGCGTTCCGATCCGAATGTTTCCGCATCATCCGTCGTCGCGGTCTTCGCGCCGCGACGACGTTGCGAGCCCGCATGTCGCTGAAGATCAACGCACTCTGCATCAACTGCGACGTGTGCGAACCGGCCTGCCCGAACCAGGCGATTTCGCAGGGCGAAACCATCTATGTCATCGATCCGGCGCGCTGCACCGAATGCGTCGGCCATTACGACGAACCGCAGTGCGTGGTGGTGTGCCCGGTCGAGTGCATCGACCCGGACCCCGCGTTTCCGGAGTCGAACGAGGCGCTGCTGGCGAAGCTGGCGCGGCTGCAGGAGCAAGACGCATGAAGATCGCAACCCCTTTCGCGTTGGGCCTGGCCTGCGCGCTCGCGCTGCTGCCTGCACACGCGCAGACGGCCGCAGGCGCCACGCCCGCGCACCCGCCCGGCGCCGCGGTCGCCAGCGCGCATGCGCTCGCGAGCCAGGCCGGCATGGACATCCTGCGCCAGGGCGGCAATGCCTTCGACGCCGCGGTCGCGGTGTCGTCGGTGCTGTCGGTGGTCGAGCCGATTTCTTCCGGCCTGGGCGGCGGCGGCTTCTTCCTGCTGCACGACGCGAAGAGCGGCAAGGACATCTTCATCGACGCGCGCGAAACCGCGCCGGCCGCGGCGACGCCTGCGGAATATCTCGATGCCAAAGGCGAATTCAACCGCGACCGCGCCACCAACGGGCCGTGGTCGGCGGGTATACCCGGACTGCCTGCAGGGCTGGTGCACATGGCGACGAACTACGGCCGTTTGCCGCTGAAGACCTCACTGGCGCCGGCGATCCGCATCGCCCGCGAAGGATTTCCGGTGTACGCGCGGCTTGCGGGCGGTTATGCCAGCCGTCGCCAGGTGATGGAACGCTACAAAGGCACGAAGGGTGTGTTCCTCGCCGACGGCGATGCGCCCGAGGAAGGCGAGCTGCTGAAGCAACCCGACCTCGCGCGCACGCTGGAACTGCTGGCCGAACAGGGACACGATGGTTTCTATCGCGGTGCGGTGGCGAAAAAACTGCTGGCCGGAGTGAAGGCCGAAGGCGGACGCTGGACTGCCGACGAACTCGCCGGCTACCGCATCCGCGAGCGCGCACCGCTGCGTTTCGAGTACGACGGTTGGGAAGTGGTGACCGCACCGCCGCCGTCATCCGGCGGCGTGGCGCTGGCGCAGATGATGCAGATGCTGGAACCCTGGGATCTGGCGAAGCTGCCGCAGACCCAGCGCGTGCATCTCACCGTCGAAGCGATGCGCCGCGCGTATCGCGACCGCACGTTCTACCTCGGCGATCCTGATTTCGTGGACGTGCCGGTGCGCACGCTCACCAGCGCCGATTACGCCGCCGGGCAGCGTTCGACGATCAATCCGAAAAAAGCGACGCCCAGCGACATGCTTTCGGGCGAACAGACGCCACTGGAAGACGACGAAACCACGCATTTCTCGATCATCGACGCTGAAGGCAATCTGGTCGCCGGCACCCAGACGGTGAACCTGTTGTTCGGTTCCGGCCTGATCCCGCCCGGCACCGGTGTGTTGCTGAACAACGAGATGGACGATTTCGCGCTGAAACCCGGCACGCCGAACGCGTTCGGGGTGATGGGCTACGACGCCAACGCGCCGAAGCCCGGCAAGCGCATGCTCAGCTCGATGACGCCGACCTTCATGACCTCGCCCGATCGCGTCGCCGTGCTGGGCACGCCCGGCGGCAGCCGCATCATCACCATGGTGCTGCTGGGTGCGCTGGGCTATGCCGACGGCCTCGACGCCCAGGCCGTCGCCGCCCTGCCGCGCTACCACCACCAGTGGATGCCTGACAGTCTCGGCACCGAGCGCAATGCGCTGCCTGAGGATGTCGTCGCCGCGCTGCGTGCGATGGGCCACACCGTGGCCACCCCGAAAGACGCCGCCGACGGCCGTCGTTCCAGCGACACCTGGGGCAACCTGCAAACGGTGGAGTGGGACAAGCGCGCCAATGTGCTGCACGGCGGCAGCGACCCGCGCAATCCGGTGGGCAAGGCGCTGGTCGAAACCAAGCTGGTCGAAGCCGCGCCGGACGAAGCCGCGCCCGCTGCCGGCGGACGCTGACAGCGAGGGCTGCATGAGTCTGTTCGAGCACCTGCCCCACGTCTGCCAGCGCGTCCGCCTGCGCAGGCTGCGCGCCTCCGATTTCCGCAACTTCCATGCGTATCGAAGCGACCCCGAAGTCGCCCGTTACCAGAGCTGGGCACCGATGTCGGACGCCGAAGCCAACGAGACGCTGCGCGACTACAGCAGGAACGCCGGCCTCGAAGCGGGCGAGTGGGCGCAGATCGGTATCGGTACGCTGGACGACGACCGGTTGGTCGGCGATCTCGGCGTCTGGCTGTCTCCCGACGGGCGTCTGGCCGAATTCGGCGTGTCGCTGCATCCGCAGTTCCAGCGCGCCGGGCTGGGGTTGGAGTCCGCGCAGGCGCTGATCGCGCTGGTGTTCGCGCATACGCCCGCACAGCGTGTGGTCGCGGCCACGGATGAGCGTAATCTTGCCTGCATCGGCCTGCTTCAGCGCCTCGGCATGCGTCTGGCCGATACCGCCGAGGCGGAATACAAAGGCGAGGCGTGCATCGAGCACGTCTATGTCATCGAACGCGGGAGGTCCACGCCATGAAACTCTGGTCGCTACTCGGCAATTCGCAGAAACTCGACGGCGGTGCGATGTTCGGCAACGCGCCGCGCGCGGTCTGGGCGCGCTGGTTGGCGCCCGATGAACTCAACCGCGTGCCGCTGGCCTGCCGCGCGCTGCTGGCCAGCCCGCTCAACGGCAAGACCGTACTGTTCGAGACCGGCATCGGCGCGTTCTTCGACCCGCAGATGCGCGAGCGTTACGGCGTGGTCGAAGACCGGCACATGCTGCTCGATTCGCTGGGCGCCGCGGGTTTCTCCCACGAGGACATCGATGTCGTGGTGCTGTCGCATCTGCATTTCGATCATGCCGGTGGACTGCTCGCGCCTTGGCAGGAAGGCCGCGCACCGGAACTGTTGTTTCCGAACGCGACTTTCGTGGTCAGTGCGGCGTGCTGGGATCGCGCGCGCTATCCGCACCCGCGCGACCGGGCCAGCTTCATCCCGGAACTGCCGGCGCTGCTCCAGGCCAGCGGCCGGCTGGAAATCGTCGACGGCGCGCATTCGGCCGCGCTCGGCGACACGGTGCGCTTCCACTACAGCCATGGCCACACCCCCGGGCTGATGCTGGCCGAGATCGTCGGCCCGGACATGGTCGGCGGCGAAGCGCACGGCGGCGTGGTGTTCTGCGCCGACCTCATTCCCGGGCGGCCATGGGTGCATGTGCCGATCACGATGGGCTACGACCGCAACCCGGAAATGCTGATCGACGAGAAGCGTGTGTTTCTCGAAGACAAACTCGCGCGCAACGTGCATCTGTTCTTCACCCACGACCCCGGCTGCGCGTTGGCGCAGGTGGTGCGCGACGACAAGGGCAGGTTCGGCACCATTCACGACACGCCCACGCTGCAGGCGCGGCCGCTGGCTGCGTGAGCGCGGGCGCTATCTTCTTCCCCAGACGAGTATGCACATGCCCAAGATCACCCTGCTGTTCGCGTCGCTGCACATCCTGTTGATGCTGGCATTGGCCGCGCGCGTGGTCGGCCACCGCCGCGCGCTGAAAATCGGCATCGGCGATGGCGGCGATACGCGGCTCGCGCGCAAGGTCCGTGCGCACGGCAATTTCATCGAATACGTGCCGGTGGCGCTGCTGATGCTGGGTCTGCTGGAACTCTCCGGCCTGGGCGCAGTGTGGCTCTGGGGTCTGGGCGGCACGTTGCTGCTGGCCCGCGCGCTGCATGCCTATGGACTGTCGCGCCACGCCGGTGTGTCGCCCGGTCGTTTCTGGGGCGTGATCCTGACCTGGGGCGTACTGCTGGCGATGGCCGGGATGGGCGTGGGGATGTCGCTCGTCAGGTAGCGATACCCGACATCGCCAACCGTGGGAGCAACGCAAGTCGCGACGAATCGCCGAAAGATTTCATCAACAGTCGCGACTTGCGTCGCTCCCACAGTAAAGCGCTGCGATCAACCTGCAGGCGTGCCGAAAATCCGGTCGCCGGCATCGCCCAGGCCGGGCAGGATGTAGCCGTGTTCGTTCAGGCGTTCGTCGATGGCGGCGACCACCACTTCGGTGTCCGGATGCGCTGCTTCCAGCGCGCGCAGGCCTTCCGGCGCCGCGACCAGGAAGATCGCCTTGATTCGCGCCACGCCCGAAGCCTTGAGCATGTCGATGGCGGCGATGGCGCTGCCGCCGGTGGCCAGCATCGGATCGATCACCAGCGCGGTGCGGCCGGCGATGTCGTGGACCAGGCGTTCGTAATACGCATGCGGCTGCAGCGTCTGTTCGTCGCGGCGCAGCCCGATCACGCTTACCGGCGCCGACGGCAGCAACACCTGCACGCCGGGCAGGAAGCCCAGCCCCGCGCGCAGGATCGGCACCAGCGTGATCTGCTGTTGATCGCATTGCCCCACCGTCAGCGGCCCGGCCCAGGTGCCGACGCTGGTATCGTGCAAGGCCAGATCGGCGGTGGCTTCGTAGGCGAGCAGGGCGGCGACTTCGCCGACCACCTGTCGGAACAGCGCCGGCCCGGTGCTGGCGTCGCGCAGGATCCCGAGTTTGTGGCGGACCAGCGGGTGGCGGATTTCGATGGTTTTCATCGCGCAAGATTAACCGACGCCGACGCTTCGTAGCCCGTATCCCGCGAAGCGGGATGCGGGGGCGTTGCCGGTGTCGTGGTCCCGGATGTCTTCGACATCCGGGCTACGGGATAGCTCCGGCGGTGAGCGATTCCGCGAAGTGCGCCACCGCTTCGACGCAGCGGTCCGTTCGCGTCTGCAGCAGCAGGTGCGGGCCGTCCAGCGCGACCTGTCGCGCATTCGCGATGCCGGCGAGAAGCTGACAACCTGCACCCGCGCGCAGCAGGCGGTCGTGATTCGCCTTCAACGTCAGCGTCGGCAACGTGATGCGAGCGAGGCGATCCGATACGTCGATGCGCATCGCGGCGGCGGCGCGGGCGCGCTGCACCTCCGGTGTGAGCTCATCGAGCGCGGCGCGCAGCGTGCGCCGCAGTTCCGGTGTACTCCAGCGTCCCAGCAGCACCGCCGACAGCACTGCCATCGGCAATGCACGCGTCGGCGCGAACCGGGTCAGCGGCGCGAACGGCGCCAGCAGCGGCACCGGCGCGCGGGCGAACGTGGTCGACAGCACCAGCCCGACGAGATTCGGTGGCGGGTCCGCAGCGATCGAAATCGCGACCGGGCCGGAGAACGATTCGCCCAGCAATACGAACGGCGCATATCGCGGCAACGCGGCACGGGCGAAGGTTTCGAGTTCGGCATAACCAAGCGGCCGGTCCGGCGGGTAGCCGATGGCGTGGACGTTGCCGGAGTTGTTGCCGAAGCTGGCGGCGCGCGCGGCCGAGACGAAGCTGTCCAGCATCCGCGTGGTGCCGTCCAGCCCGGGGAGGATGTACAGATCTGTCATACGGAGGCGGTGTCGAATTGCGGGCGAAAAGAAAGCCGGACGATGCCGGCTTTCTTCGTTTCCACCATCGCGTGCCGACGACTCAGGCCGCAGCGGCCTGGCGCTGGCGCGGACCTTCCAGCAGCGCGCGGCGGATCATCGAGACCAGCAGGTCCAGTTCGTCGCTGCCGATGGCGAAGTGCGGGGTGAAGCGCAGCGAGTTCTCGCCGCCGTGGATCACGCCGATGCCCTGTTCGCGCATCCATTCCTCGGTGGAATTCGTGCCGTAGCCCTTGAACTCCGGCGACAGTTCGCAGGAGAACAGCAGCCCGGTGCCCTGGACCTTGGTGATCAGGCCCGGCAGTTCGGCTTTGAGCGCTTCGAGCTTCGCCAGCGCCTCTTTGCCGCGCTCGCGGATGTTCGCGCGCAGCGCCGGCGTGAGCAGGCCCAGCACGGTGCAGGCCACGTCCAGCGCGCGCGGGTTGGTGGTCATGGTGTTGCCGTAGGTGCCCTTGCGGTACAGGCCGGCGGCGCGTTCGTTCACGGCCAGCACCGACAGCGGGTACTGCGCGGCGTTGAGCGCCTTCGAGTAGGTTTCCATGTCCGGCGGTTCGATACCTTCGAAACCGGGGTAGTCGACCACCGACAGCACGCCGTGGGCGCGCAGGCCGGCCTGGATCGAATCGACCAGCAGGATCGAGCCGTGTGCCTTGGTCAGCGCGCGCGCCAGATCGTAGAACGCGCGCGGCACCGAGCGGCCCGGGTCGCCTTCGCCCATCACCGGTTCCAGGAACATGGCTTCGATGAACCAGTCGTTGGCGTCGGCATCGGCGAAGGCCTTGCGCAACGCGTCACCGTCGTAGGGCTCGACCGTGATGACGCTGTCCTCGCCGCGGAAGCTGGCGAGGTGCTGCACGTAGTTCTTGCGGCTGGAATCGGAATACAGCGCCGGGCGTTCGGTGCGGCCGTGGAAGCTGCCCTTCACGACGAGGCGCTTGATGGTGCGGCCGGCGTGCGGGGCGCCCGGGTCGGTCATCAGCTTGGCGTTGATGTCGACGATGCGGCAGCCCAGCGACACCGATTCCGAGCCCGAATTCAGGCACAGGAACTTGTCGTATGGGCAGGCGCCGCCGGCTTCAGTGCGGCGCGTGTGGCCGATTTCCCTGCGGATCGCGCGCTCGAAGCGCAGCTGCGACAGGTTGGGGGTCATGATGTTGGCCATCACCTGCGGCCGGACCATCGTGTCCAGCACCGCCTTCGGGGTGTGGCCGAAACCGAGCATGCCGTAGCCGCCGGAGTCGTGCAGCACCGCGCCTTTCAGGGTCACGACCCACGGCCCGCGCGCGGCCAGCGCGACGTACGGGTTGACGGTGTCGTTCGAATAGAAATTGACGAAGCCGGCCTGCACGGCGAGCGCCTGGGCGGCTTCATCGAGATCGAGCAGATCGGCGAATTCTTCGCGGATCGCAGCGTATTCGACGCCGGCGGCTTCGATCGCTTCAACCAGATCGGGATGCGTGGCGGCGAATGTCAGGACGGTCGTGTCGTCCAGCCCGTGGGTGCGGCGCGCGCCTGCATGGGCGCGAAGCGGGGCGAGGGTGTTGAGCAAAGCCATGGCTGGGCCTCCGGCAGAAAACGTCGAGCCTTCTATTATCGCGATCTGCTTGTCGTTTAATAGTTGTGATCTGTGCAGAATTCATGGATATTTCGTCGATTCGACGAAATTGGCCGGACATATGAAACTCTCCGACACCGATCAGCACCTGCTCTCACTGCTTCGTGAGAATGCACGGGCATCCACGGCGGAGATCGCCCGCAGGCTGGGCCTGTCGCGGACGACGGTGCAGAGCCGTATCGAGCGGTTGGAGCGGGAAGGGGTCATCAGCGGCTACACGGTCCGCGTCGACGACGAATACGAGCGCGGCCAGGTGCGCGCGCACATCATGATCGCCGTGCATCCCAAGCAGATGACCCTTGTGGTGGCTGCGCTGCGGGGCATGCCCGAACTGCGGTCCCTGCATTCGGTCAGCGGCGGCTACGACCTGGTCGCCATCGGCGCGGTGGCGGCGGTGGGCGATATGGATGTTCTGACCGATCGGATCGGCGAGATCGACGGCGTGGCCCGCACCACCTCGTCGATCGTGCTGTCCACCAAGTTCGAGCGTTGAGGGACGCCGTCATGTCTGACGCCGCGCTGCCTGCCGACACGCTGCCCGTTGTCGACATCGCCCCGATATTGGGCGGCGCAGACCCGGATGCCTGTGGCCGGGTGGCCATGGCCATCGGTGAGGCCTGCCGCGCGCACGGCTTCTTCTATATCGCCGGCCATGGCATCGACGACACGCTGCAACGGGCGCTGCGTGAAGCCAGCCGGCAGTTTTTCGCGCAGCCGTCGACAGAGAAAATGCGCGTGGCGATGCCGCACGGCGGCCGCGCGTGGCGTGGCTATTTCCCGGTCGGCGGCGAACTCACCAGCGGCCGACCCGACCTGAAGGAAGGCCTGTATTTCGGCACCGAGCTGCTGCCGGACGATCCTCGCGTCTTGGCCGGCTGGCCGCTGCACGGCCCCAACCTGTGGCCGGCGGAGGTGCCGGCGCTGCGGGCAGCGGTGCTCGACTACATGGCCGCGGCCACCCGCGCCGCGCAGGCGGTACTGGCGGCGGTGGCGCTGAGCCTGGGGCTGGAGGACGACTGGTTCCGGAGCCACTACACCGCCGACCCGACCGTGCTGTTCCGCGTGTTCCGCTATCCGCCGCAGGCAGCCGCGGACGACGGCTGGGGCGTGGGCGAGCACACCGATTACGGCCTGCTGACTTTGTTATTGCAGGACGACGTGCCTGGCCTGCAGGTGCGCACGCCGCAGGGCTGGCTGGATGCGCCGCCGTTGCCGGGCACGCTGGTATGCAACCTCGGCGACATGCTCGACCGCCTGACCGGCGGCACCTATCGTTCCACGCCGCACCGGGTGCGCAACGCCAGCGGTCGTGAGCGGTTTTCGTTTCCGCTGTTCTTCGACCCGGACTTCACCGCCCGGGTCACGCCGCTGCCGCAGCACGCCCGGATCGACCCCGACCGCGTGGCTGCGGATCGCAGCGAACGCTGGGACGGCGCCAGTGTGCTGGCGCCGTTCGAGGGCAGCTACGGCGACTACCTGCTGGGGAAGGTCGGCAAGGTGTTCCCGCAACTGCGGGCGGACGTGGTGTGAGCGCGGGCTGCGGCGGGCGGGCGGCTACAATGCCTGCCCCCAGACGTGCGCCGCGATGAAGAAATCCGACTTCCATTTCGAGCTGCCCGAAGCCCTGATCGCACAGGCGCCGTTGCCCGAACGCTCCGCCAGCCGCCTGCTGGTGGTTGCGCAGGCAGGTGAACTGCAGGACCGGTCGGTGCGCGACCTGCCCGAGCTGCTGCAGCCGGGCGACCTGCTGATCTTCAACGACACCCGGGTGATTCCGGCGCGCCTTTTCGGCCAGAAGGCCACCGGCGGACGGGTGGAGATCCTGATCGAACGCCTGCTGCCCGGCGATGAGGCGCGGGCGCAGGTCGGTGCCAGCAAGTCGCCGAAGGCGGGCAGCCGGATCGCGCTGGACGCCGGCGGCGAAGCCGAGGTGCTGGGCCGCGAGGGCGAGTTCTATCACCTGCGTTTCCACGTCGGCGAAGGACTGGAAGGCTGGCTGCTGCACGCCGGTCGGCTACCGCTGCCGCCGTACATCCGCCGTGAGCCGGGCAGCGACGACCACGAGCGTTACCAGACCGTGTTCGCGAAGGAAGTCGGCGCAGTCGCCGCACCCACCGCCGGCCTGCATTTCGACGAGCCTTTGCTGGAGACCCTGCGCGCGCGTGGCGTCGAATTCGGACATATCACCCTGCATGTCGGCGCCGGCACGTTCCAGCCGATGCGCGCCGACGACGTGCGCGAACACCGCATGCACAGCGAATGGTTGAACGTGGGCGCCGAACTGGTCGCGCAGGTGCGCCGTACCCGCGAGCGCGGCGGGCGCGTGGTCGCGGTGGGCACGACCGTGGTGCGTGCGCTTGAAAGCGCCATGCGCGGAAACGACGCTGGCGAGCGCGAACTGCAACCGTTCGCCGGCGAAACCCGGATCTTCATTTTCCCGGGTTACCGCATCCGCAGCGTCGACGCGATGCTCACCAATTTCCACCTGCCGGAAAGCACGCTGCTGATGCTGGTCTCGGCGTTCGCCGGCAAGGACCGGGTGTTCGCCGCCTACGCGCATGCGGTGCGCGAGCGATACCGGTTCTTCAGCTATGGCGATGCGATGCTGCTGTTCCCATCGGCGACGCTCCCGTCCGCGTTGCTGTCTGTTGAGCCCACGCATGCAGCTTGATTTTGCCGCGTTACCGGCGCACGAAGTCTATCGCTGGCTGACCGCCACCATCACGCCGCGGCCGATCGCTTGGGTGTCGACGCGCGCCGCCGACGGCATCGACAACCTCGCGCCTTTCAGTTTTTTCCAGGTGGTCTGCGACGCGCCGCCGACGCTGATGCTCAGCATCGGCCTGCGTCCCGACGGCAGCGAGAAAGACACCCTGCGCAATCTGCGCGAGCGCGGCGAACTCGTCATCCAACTGGTGTCTGCCGCGCAGGCAGAGACGATGAATGCCACCGCCGCCGCGTTCGCGCACGGTGTAAGCGAATTCGAGCACTGCGGTGTGGCGTCGGTGGCGTCCGAACGCGTGGCGCCACTGCGGGTGGCCGACAGCGCGGTCGCCTTCGAGTGCGCGCTTGCCGGCATCCAACCGTATCCCGTGGACGCGCCGACGCACCATCTGGTGTTCGCCGAAGTGCTCCTCGCGCACATCGACGATGCGGCGATGACCGATGCGCGCCATGTCGATCCTGCGAAGCTCGACCTGATCGGGCGCCTCGGCGGCGCGGCGTATGTCCACACGCGTGATGTGTTCCAGCTGAGGCGGCCGGCATGAGCCTACCTACCCGCATGAGTCCGCCGGTCCGCATCATTTACAGGAGTCGCGCATGTCGCGGATGAGTTTCGAACTGCTCGGCACCGACGGCGTGGCCCGTCGTGGCCGTCTCACTTTCCCGCGCGGCACCGTCGAGACCCCGGCGTTCATGCCGGTGGGGACCTATGGTTCGGTCAAGGGCGTGATGCCCGATCAGGTCCGTGCGCTCGGCGCCGAGATCATCCTCGGCAATACCTTTCATCTGTTTCTGCGTCCGGGTCTGGACGTGATCGCCGATCACGGCGGCCTGCACGGGTTCACGCGCTGGAACGGCCCGATCCTCACCGATTCCGGCGGCTTCCAGGTGTTCTCGCTCGCGCACAAGCGCAAGATCACCGAGGCCGGCGTCACCTTCGCCGCGCCCACCGACGGCAGCAAGGTCTTCCTCGGCCCCGAGGAAAGCATGCGCATCCAGAAAGTGCTGGATTCGGACATCGTGATGATCTTCGACGAATGCACGCCGTACCCCGCGACGGAAGAGGTGGCGCGCAAGTCGATGGAGCTGTCGCTGCGCTGGGCCGAGCGTTCGCGCAGGGCCCACGACGGCAACGACGCGGCGCTGTTCGGCATCGTCCAGGGCGGCGTCCACCACGAGCTGCGCACCCGTTCGGCCGAGGCGCTGAAGCAGATCGGCTTCGACGGTTACGCGGTCGGCGGTCTGGCCGTGGGCGAGCCGGAGGCCGAGCGCAACGCGATGCTCGAACACACCTGTCCCCAGCTGCCGACCGACCGGCCTCGCTATCTGATGGGGGTGGGGCGGCCGGAAGATCTGGTGGAGTCGGTGGCCCGCGGCATCGATATGTTCGACTGCGTGATGCCGACCCGCAACGCGCGGAATGGGCATTACTTCACGAGTTTCGGCACCGTGCGCATCCGCAACAGCCGCTATGAGCGCGATCTGCGGCCGATCGAGGAGGGCTGCGGCTGCCATGCCTGCAGCAACGGATTTACCCGTTCCTACCTGCGCCACCTCGACCGCTGCAACGAAATGCTCGCGCCGATGCTGGGCACTCTGCACAACCTCTGGTACTACCAGAAATTGATGGCCGACATCCGCGCGGCCATCGAAGCCGGCCGCTTCGGCGACTTCCGCCAGGCGTTCTACGCCGCCCGGGCCGGGGCAGGCACCGCGCCGGGCTGAACTTCGGCGGCCGGGAGCGGTCGGGAAAGAGACCGATCAAAACAAGGCGCCGATCGGCCCGGATGCGGCCGTCGCGGGGTTGAAAGCCCGCAGCCCGGCCCGCATGGCATAATCCCCAGCTATTTTGCGCCACGGACCCGCGATGAACCTGATCGATCTCCTGATTTCCCCCGCCTACGCCCAGGCCGCACCCGCCGCTCCCGGCGCCGGCAGCCTGATGTCGACCCTGATGTTCCCGATCCTGCTGCTGGTGGTGATGTACTTCATCATGATCCGGCCGCAGATGAAGCGTTCCAAGGAACACCGCACGATGCTCGAAAAGCTGTCCAAGGGCGATGAAGTCATCACCAATGGCGGCATCGCCGGGACCGTTCGCGAGATCGGCGACAGTTTCATCAGCGTCGAAGTGTCCGACAATGTGGTGTTGCGCGTGCAGAAAGGCGCCATCGGCCACGTTCTGCCCAAGGGTACGCTGAAGTCGCTGTGATCCGCTTCGCCTGACCTTCCGATCCACCTCGAATGCGGCCGGTCGCGAGACCGGACGCGGTGCATGTCATGCTCGAATATTCCCGCTGGAAATATGTCGTCATCCTGATCGTGGTGTTGCTCAGCGCGATCTACGCGCTGCCCAACATCTATCCGCAGGATCCTTCCGTGCAGATCTCCGCCGGCCGCGGCGCGACGGTCGACGCCGCGCTGCAGCAGCGGGTGTCGCAGACGCTGGCGAAAGCCGGCCTGAAGACGAAGTCGATCGAGAAGCAGGGCGACAATCTGCTGGTCCGCACCGCGGATGCCGACACCCAGAGCAAGACCGCCGATCTGCTCAGCGAAACGCTGGGCACCCGCTATGTGGTGGCGATGAATCTCGCCTCGAACGTGCCCGCGTGGCTGACCGCCATCGGCGCCAAGCCGATGGCGCTGGGCCTCGACCTGCAGGGCGGCGTGCACTTTTTGATGGAAGTGGACAAAAAGGCCGCGATCGATAAACGCTTCGAGGCCTATCTGTCGGATATCCGCAGCACATTGCGCGACGCGGGCATCAACTACACGGCCGATCGCGACGGCGAGAAGGGCATGCAGATCAGCCTCGTGCCGGGTACCGACGTGGCGAAAGCGGAGGCCCTGATCCGCAAGAATCTCGCCGCCACCGCCGCCGACAACGGCGCGCTGGTCGCGGCCAATGCCTTCGCCTTCGAGACGGTGGGCAACGTCATCAAGATCCAGGTCTCCGACGAAATGATCCGGCAGATGACCTTGAACGCCATCGAGCAGAACCTCGGCACGCTGCGCAACCGCATCAACGCGCTCGGCGTCGCCGAACCGATCCTCCAGCGCCAGGGCGCCGACCGCGTGGTCGTGCAGTTGCCGGGCGTGCAGGACACCGCCAAGGCCAAGCGTACCCTCGGCGCCACCGCAACCCTCGAATACCGCGGCGTGTACGAAGGCAATGCCTTCGATGCCCGCGACAGCGGCAACGTGCCCCCGGGCGCGAAGCTGTACGAGCGTCGCGAATTGGGCACCGACGGCAAGCCGCTGCCGATATTGTTGAACAAGCGGATCATCGTCGCCGGCGAAGACATGGTCGATGCCCGCACTTCGGTCGACCAGAACGGTCAGCCGGCGGTCACGGTGTCGCTGAACACCGCGGGCGGGCAGCGCATGCTGCAGTTCACCACCGAAAACGTGAACAAGCCGATGGCGGTGGTGTTCATCGAGCGCATTCCGCAGGTACGCATCGTCGACGGCAAGGAAGAAAAGTTCTACCAGACGAAGGAAGAGGTCATCTCCGTCGCCAACGTCAACGAGCCCTTCGGCAAGCAGTTCCAGACCAGCGGCCTGGAGCGGAAGGAAGCCGACGATCTGTCGCGCCTGCTCAAGGCCGGCGCATTGGCCGCACCGATGGATTTCGTCGAAGAGCGCACCGTCGGCCCGAGCCTCGGCAAGCAGAACGTCGAGCGCGGCCTGAAAGCGGTGGGCTTCTCGTTCGTGTTCGCGCTGGTGTTCTTCCTGTTCTATTACCGCATGTTCGGCATCGTCACCTGTCTGGCGCTGCTGCTCAATCTGCTGATGGTCTTCGCGCTGATGTCGGTGTTCGAAGCGACGATGAGTCTGCCCGGCTTGGCCGGCATCGCGCTCACGGTCGGCATGTCGGTGGACGCCAACGTACTGATCAACGAACGCATACGCGAGGAATTGCGAGCGGGGCTACCGCCGCAGACTGCCATCGCCGAAGGCTACGACCGCGCGTCGGGCACCATTCTCGACGCGAATATCACCGCGTTCCTCGCCGGTCTGGCCATGTTCGCGTTCGGCACCGGGCCGCTGAAGGGCTTCGGTGTGACCACCATGCTCGGCATCGCGACCTCGGCCTACACCGCCGTGTCCGTGTCGCGCGGCATCGCCACGCTGATCTACGGCGGCCGTCGCAAGCTGCAGTCCGTTGCGATCTAAGGGAGCACAATCATGAAACCTTTCAACGTGTTCCCCTACGACAGCAACATCGACTTCATGCGCGTG
The DNA here is from genome assembly GCA_046598445.1 of Lysobacteraceae bacterium. Classification (GTDB taxonomy): domain Bacteria; phylum Pseudomonadota; class Gammaproteobacteria; order Xanthomonadales; family Xanthomonadaceae; genus Lysobacter_I. Next base: position 30,129 of record JBKJHV010000089.1, on the reverse strand, counting down.
CGCATGGCGTCGCTGGTCGTCGCCCTGCTCATCATGTTAGTCGGTGTCGGTGCGATGTTCGCCAAGGGCTTCAACTTCGCCCTGGACTTCACCGGCGGCGTCAGCATCGAACTGGCCTACGAAAAATCCGTCGATGTCGAAGGCGTGCGCAAGCGCCTCGAAGCACAGGGTTACGACAGCGCTCAGGTCCAGGCCTTCGGTACCGGCAAGGAACTGCTGGTCCGCCTCCGCGACGAGTCGTCCGTCAAGAAGACCGGCGACGATGCAACGGCGAGCATCGCCGAGAGCGTGCGCGTGATCGCGTCCGAGCCCGGCAACCCGGCCAAGAAGCTGCGCAGCGCCGAGATCACCGCGCAGGTCGGCCGCGAACTGGCCGAAAACGGCATCTATGCGCTGCTGTTCGTGGTGCTCGGCTTCCTGATGTATATCTCGTTCCGCTTCGAATGGAAGTTCGCGGTGGCAGCGATCATCACCACCTTGCACGACGTGGCCGTGGTGGTCGGCTGGTTCGCGCTGAGCGGGCACGAGTTCGATCTGACGGTCTTGGCCGGTGTGCTGTCGGTGATGGGGTACTCCATCAACGACACCATCGTGGTCTTCGATCGCGTCCGCGAGAATTTCCGCGGCATGCGCGCATCGCCGATTGAAGTGCTGAACAAATCGATCAACCAGACCCTGTCGCGCACGGTGATTACGTCGTTCGTGGCGTTCCTGACCGTGTTCGCGCTGTACCTGTACGGTGGCGGTTCGCTGAAGGGCATGGCCGAAGCGCAGATCCTGGGCATCGTGATCGGTACGCTGTCGTCGATCTTCGTCGCCTGCCCGCTGCTGCTGTGGTTGGGCGTGAGCAAGCAGGATCTGATGCCGAAGGCCCGTGACGAGGCCGCGCTGGCGCGTCGTCCCTGATCGCAAGTGTTGGTTGTTCCACGAAAAAGGGCGCGCATAATGCGCGGCCTTTTTCTTTGGATTCCGTAGAGCGGCCTGAAGGCCGTTCTACGGGACCAGGAATCAAATCAATCGAAGCTCTTGGCGTAGCCGGTGTTGACGATGGCCTGCTGCAGGCCATCGATCAGACGCACATTCGCGGCAGCGACCTGACGGGTGGCGGCGTCGATGTGCATCGGTCCCAGCGCGGCGCCGCGGAAATCGCAGACCCGGCCGCCGGCTTCGCGGACCAGCAACACGCCTGCGGCGATGTCCCAGGCCATCAGGCCGGCTTCGAAATAACCGTCGTAACGGGCCGCGGCCACATAGGCCAGATCCAGCGCGGCCGAACCGCCGCGACGGATGTCTTCGGCGTGGACCAGCAGCGATTTGATGCAATCGAGCTGGGCCTCGGCGCGCTTGCGTTCGCGCGGGGCGAAACCGGTGGCCAGCATCGCGCCCTGCAGTTCCCTGCGGTCTGCGACGCGGATGCGGTGGCCGTTGAGCTGGGCACCGCCGCCGCGGCTGGCGGTGAACAGTTCGTTGCGCAGGGGGTCGAAGATCACCGCATGCAGCGGTTCCGGGCCTTCGCACAGCGCGATCGAGACGCACCAGTGCGGGATGCCGCGAAGATAATTGCTGGTGCCGTCGAGCGGATCGATCACCCAGGTGAAGCGGCTGGGGCCGCGGTTGCCCTTCTGCTTTCCGCCTTCCTCGCCCAGCACCGTGTATTCCGGCTGCGCGCGGCGCAGTTCCTTCACGATCGCTTCTTCGGCCAGTCTGTCGACTTCGGAGGCGTAATCCATCCGGTCCTTTTCGACCACATCGATCGCATCCAGCCGGGCCATGTGCCGCAGCAGGATGTTTCCGCCGGCGCGAGCCGCCTTGACCATGACATTGACAGCGGGCTGTAGCATCGCGAACGACTCCGGGCGCCACCGAGGGGCGCAAGCGAAAAGGGCGGGGGAAAAGAACAGTCCGACGCAGGGGCCGGCGCGAAAGTTTACCATTGGCGGCATGGCTTACGCTTCCGAATCCTTCCCCGCCGAACGTCTCCGGATCGTGCTCGTCGGTACCCAGCACCCCGGCAATATCGGCTCCGCGGCGCGGGCGATGAAGACCATGGGGCTTTCGCGGCTGGTGCTGGTGGCGCCGCTGCGCTTTCCGGACCCCGACGCCTACGCGCTGGCGGCCGGTGCGAACGATGTGCTGGAGGCTGCCGTCCGGGTCGAGACCTTGGCCGAGGCGGTGGCCGATTGCCGGCTGGTGCTGGGCTGCACCGCTCGCAGCCGCCGGATCGCGCTGGATGAGCTGAGCCCGCGTCAGGCCGCCGCGCGCAGCCTGGCGACCGCCACGTCCGGCGGCGAGGTGGCGCTGGTGTTCGGCCGGGAACGCACCGGGCTGGAGAACGAAGAGCTGCAGCTGTGCCATGCGGCGATCCATATTCCGGCCAATCCCGACTACAGCTCGCTGAATCTGGCCGCCGCGGTCCAGGTCTTGGCATATGAATTGCGTCTAGCGGGGACACAGGATTCGGCCATGCCCGCGCCGGTGCCCGTCGCGGCCGCCCGGGAGCACGAGGGTCGCAGCGAACCGCCCGCGACCCACGCCGAACTCGAGGGCTTCTTTTTGCAACTGGCAGACACTCTGGATGCGATCGATTTTCACAAAGGCCGGACACCGGAGACGGCGATGGGCAAGTTCCGTCGACTGTTCCTGCGCGCCGAGCTGGATGCCCGCGATGTCCGCCTTTTGCGGGGAATGCTGGCCGACGCCAAACGCATGGCCGATATCGCCGATGGCCGGATCGCGCCGCCGCCGCGGAGCTGATGTGCCTTCCATGGATGCGCGCGCGCCGACGGTCATTGTGGTCGCGGGCCGCTGCTCCACCGCTTTCCAGTCTCGCGTGGAGTATTGATCTTGAGCCGTCTGTTCGTGTGCCTGGCGGCGTTGTTCACGTTCATCGGACTGGTGCCCGCTACGGCATCGGCTGACGACCAGCGTCACATTCTGGTCCTGGGGCGCATCAGCGATGATCCCAGGAGTCACTACGAGCAGCTCAAGCCGCTGCTGGATTACGTGGTTCCGCGGATGGCCGGCGTCGGGATCCGCGAGGGTCGGGTGCTGATGGCCCGCGACGCACAGCAGATGGCCAGTTACCTGCGCCGCGGGCAGGTCGACTGGGTCACCGAGACCGCCGGCACCGCCATGTTGCTGCAGGAGCGCGGTAACGCCCAGCCGCTGCTGTTGACCGAGCGCGATGGGGTCAGCCGCTACCGCACCGTGTTTTTCGTCCGCCGCGACAGCGGCCTGGATGCGCTGGAAAACCTCCGCGGGCGCAGCGTCGCCTTCCAGAACAACGCCTCCACCAGCGCCTATTTCGTGCCCGCGATCGAGCTGTTGCGCCGCAGGATGTCGCTCAGCCTGCTGCTGTCGCCGATGGACAAGCCCTCGGGCGGCACGGTCGGCTACGTGTTCGCGCGCTCCGAGCTGAACATCGGTGCGTGGGTCCACAAGCGTCTGGTCGATGCCGGGACGATGAGCGACATCGACTGGAACAACGCCGCGCGGGTGCCGGCGTCGTATCGCAAGGATCTCGAAGTGATCCACATCACCGAACCGGTGCCGCGCGCGCTGGAAATGGTGCGCGGCGATCTCGATCCGAAGGTGCAGGCGCGATTGCGCGAGGTGCTGATCGAAGCCGCCGGCGATCCGCTCGCCCGTGATGCGCTGAAGTATTTTTTCCATACCACGCGCTTCATGCCGATCGACGGCGACACCCGCCAGGTGCTCGACCGGCTGCGCGGCGGCGTGGTGCAGGTGAGGGCTGCGGTCGAATGAGGCAGGGTGGCATGACATTCTTCGACGGCCTCCACGCCAAGTTCATGGCGGTGATCGGCTTCGCCCTGGTGATGATGCTGGCGGCAGTGGTGCTGATCTGGCAGCGCCAGACCGCGACCCAGGAAGAAGTGCTGCAGCTGAGCCAGGACGCCACCCGCACGCTGGTGTACGACCGTCTGCGCCAGCGCGGCGAAGCCCAGGTCTCGCAGGTCGCGGATCTGCTGGTGAATCCGGCCTATTACTTCGATCTCGACGCCATCGGCGCGACCACCCGCAGCATCCTGAATCAGACCGACGTCAGTTACGTGCTGGTCTACGACGCCAAAGGCAGCATCGTCCACGACGGCTCCGGCGACATCCCCACGTTTGGCCAGCAGATGTCCGATCCGCTGGCGCGGCAGATCGTCGTCGCCGACGGCCTGCAGGTGCTGCGTACCGACGCGGTGATGGACATCTCCGCGCCGATCCGGCTCGGCGATCAGCGCCTCGGCGGTGTTCGCATCGGTTACTCGCTCGCCAAGATCCGCGCCGAAGAAGCGCACGTCAATCGCGAGATCACCGAACGCCTGCGCGAACTCGGCAGACGTCATCTGGCCTGGATCGGCCTGTTGCTGTTGATGCTGGTGTCGCTGGCGGTGCTGGTGGGCCTGCTGCTGCAGCGCGCGCTGGTGCGCCCGATCCGCCAGCTCTCGGATGCGGCGCGCGAGATCGAAGCCGGTAATTTCAATACCGTGCTGCCTATCAACGGCCGGAAGGATGAAGTCGGCACGCTGGTGCGCGCCTTCGCGCGGATGGCCGACAGCATCGCGCGTCACGACCGCGACATGCGGCGCATGGCCTACACCGACTCGCTGACCGGCCTGGCCAATCGCCTGGCGTTCCGCGAAACCCTCGATCACCGCCTGATGCAGCTGCGCGGCGTCGGCCGCCAGCTCGCGCTGCTGTTCGCGGATATCGACGATTTCAAGCGCGTCAACGACACCCTCGGCCATGATGTAGGCGACGAAGTATTGATCCAGTTCGCCAACCGCATCCGCGAAGCGGTGGAGCGCATCGGCGGCGGCTCCAGCGAGCTTGCGCGTTTCGGTGGCGACGAATTCGTCATTCTGCTGTACGGCGAAAACGAACAGACGGACGTGCGCGCCAGCGCGGCGCACCTCGCCGAAACCCTGGTCGCCGAACTGAGCCGGCCGATCGTGGTCCAGGACCGCCAGGTGTTCCTCGGCACCTCGATCGGCGTGACGCTGTTTCCGGAAGATGCCTCGGGCGCGACGATGCTGATGAAGAACGGCGACATCGCGATGTATCAGGCGAAGGTCGCCGGCAAGAACGGCTACCGCTTCTACAGCCGCGCGATGGACCAGGCGGTGACCCGCCGGGTGCGCATCGAACAGGATCTGCGCGGCGCCTGGGAGCGCGGCGAGTTGAGCCTGGTCTACCAGCCGATCTACCGCGTCTCCGACAAGACCCTGCTCGGCGCCGAAGCACTGCTGCGCTGGCAGCATCCGGTGCATGGGCAGGTCGCGCCTTCGGTGTTCATCGATGTCGCCGAGCAGAGCGGCCTGATCGAAACCATCGGCCCCGCGGTGATCCGCGCCGCCTGCAAGGACGCCGTGCGCTGGCGTCGCGAAGGCGGCGATGAGCTGTTCGTGTCGGTCAACGTATCCGCGCGCCAGCTGCGCAGCGGCGATTTCCGCGATCACGTGATGTCGGCACTGGCCGACAGCGGCCTGCCCCCGCGGTTGTTGCACATCGAACTGACCGAAACCGCGGTGTTGGCCGACGAGGAGCAGGCGCGGCAGATTCTGGCCGGCCTGCGCGACTTCGGCATCAAGGTCTGGCTCGATGATTTCGGCACCGGGTTCTCCGGGCTCAGCCATCTGCGCCGGGTGCCGGTGGACGGCGTGAAGATCGACCGCAGTTTCATCGCCGACGTGATGCGCGACCCCGACGATCTGGCGCTCACCACCGCGATCATCGCGATGGCGCATTCCCTGGGCATGACCGTGGTCGCCGAGGGCGTGGAGAAGGAAGGGCAGTGCGACCTGCTGCGCGCGCGCGGCTGCGATCTGGCCCAGGGCTATTGGCTGGGTTACCCGATGAACATGCGCGATTTCACTACGCTGGTGGGTTGATCGAAGCGATTCGGCGCGGGTCGGTGTGTCTTGTAGGAGGGCCTTCAGGCCCGAGCTCCTAGCGTGCGAATTCCGTCGCGACCGTCAATCGGGGCTGAAGCCCCTCCTACAGAAATCGGCCTGCAGGAATCGTCGGTCAACCCAGGCTCGCGACCCACGCCCACAGCATCGCCGCCAGATTCCCCGACACCGCGCCGAAGACGTAGATCGCCACCACGCCCGCCACCCAGGCGAGCAGCATGAGCGCGCCGTCGCGTTCCAGCAGCGCCAGCGCGTAGACCAGCAGCAGTCCGGCGAACATGAAATTGGTGAACGGAATCGGCAGCGCCAGCAGTATGCCCAGCAGTACCAGTTGCAGTCCGGTGAACACGGTCGCTACGGGGTGGTCGATCATCGCGGTCATCCGCGGCCGCACCAGTTTTTCCAGCCAGCGCAGCCAGCGGTCGCCGACGCGATCGAAGCGGATCAGGGTGCTGCGCTGCGGCCCGCGACGGGCGACGAAATCCGGCAGCCAGGGTTTGCGCAGCAGGATCAGCAGATGCAGCCCGACCAGCACCACCAGCGGGCCGCTGAGGGCGCCGGCCACGCCCGGGATCGGAATGAACGCGGGAATGGTGGAGATGAACAACAGTACGCCGAAGGTGCTGCGCCCAAGCCCGCTGATCAGATCGCGCAAGGCCAGATGGTCGTTCGGGTCGCCGTCGCACAGGGTGTCGAGCACCGCGCGCATGCCGTAGGGCACGACCTCGTCTTCAGGGGGCTGTGGCTCAGTCGTCATCGTCAGCAACCGTGCTCTCGATCCGTGTGAGCAGGAGTTTGTCGATGCGCGGGCCGTCGAGATCGACGACCTCGATCCGCCAGCCCGACCACTCGAAGTATTCGGCGGTGTTCGGTATCCGTCCGAAGTGTGCGATCGCCATGCCGGCGGCGGTGTGATAGTCGTGGTCGTCGAGATGCGGCAGGCGCTGGCCGATGATTTCGCGCAGTTCGTCTACAGGCAGCGAGCCGTCGACCAGCAGTGAGCCGTCCGCGCGTTCGATCACCAGCGCTTCCGAATCCGGGGTCTCGCCGGACTGCAGCCGGCCCAGCACCGCGCCCATCAGGTCGTTGACGGTGACCATCCCAGTAATCTCGCCGTATTCATCCACCACCAGCGCCAGCGACTGCTGCTCTTCGCGGAAGATTTCCAGGAGTTTCAGCGCATGCGTTGATTCGGAGACGAACAGCGCCGGGCGCAGGGTCGCGAACAGGTCCGGTTCGGTTTCCTGCAGCCGGTCGAGCAGCGATTTCACTTCCAGCAGCCCCAGCACTTCGGTGTCGCTGCCGCGGTACACCGGGTAGCGCGAGTAGGGGGTCTCGCGCATTTCGGCGAGGTTCTCGTGGAAGCTGGCGGTGGCGTCCAGCCAGACGATCCGCATCCGCGGTGTCATGATGCTTTCGACCGTGCGGTCGCCCAGGCGCATCACCCGCTGCATCATGTTGCGTTCGTCGTCGTCGATGATGCCCTGCTCGTGGCCTTCGCTCACCAGCATGTGGATCTCTTCTTCGGTGATCGCGTTGCGGGCGTCGTCGCGGATGCCGAGGATGCGCAGCACGCCGCGGTTGATCGCGCCGAGCGTCCGCACCAACGGTTTGGCAAAACGAGAGAGCAGGTCAAGCGGGATCGCGACCTTGCTGGCAATGATTTCCGGGTTGGTCAATGCCAGCCGCTTTGGCACCAGTTCCCCGAAGATCACCGAGCCTGCAGTGATCAGCGTGACCGCGGTGCCGATGCCGACCGGCCGCGCGTATTCCTGCAGCGCCGGCAGCAGTTCGCCGAACCAGCTCGCGACCGCCAGACCGATGGCTTCGCCGCCGAACACGCCGGTAAGCACCCCGATCGAGGTGATGCCGACCTGCACCGTGGACAGCAGATTGTCCGGATGCTCGGCCAGCGCCAGCGCCTTGCTTGCGCCGCGGCTGTGCTCCGCCATTTGTTTCAGGCGCGTCTTGCGCGAGGTCATCAGCGCCATTTCCGACAGCGCGAAGAAACCGTTCAGCACGATCAGGGCGGCGACCAACGACAGCTCAAGCACGGCTGGATGCTCCCTGACGGCGGCGGCCCGCCACGCGGGCTGCGGGGCGGCTTCGACGGCGTTCGGGGGGCTCCGGCGTCGGGCGGGGCATCGGGGGGAAGGTCACAGGGCTGGGCATCGGGGGGTGGACGGATGATAGCAGGCGCTCATGACCGTCCCGGGCCGATGGCGCCCGCCAGCGTTCAGTTAGGGCAGGGACGGGGCGGAGGCCGCGGGGGCCGGGTTCGTGACATTGAAATGTCCGTGCAATGACATCGGGAAGGCGAATGTCATCTTTAAGTCATAATTCGTACTTACGCTATTCACATCATTGTCATCAAGGCGCCCACCCATGTTTTCCCTGCAAACGATCTTCGGCTCCGGCCAGCAGTTCTATGATCTGCTCGACGAGGCCGCCGCGGCCGCCCTCGCCAGCGCCAGCGCGCTGCATACGATGATGAAGTCTGCCGAGCGCCAGCCGGCCCTCGACCCCTTCAAGCTGGCGCGCCAGCGCGAACGCACCGCCTCCGAGAAGATCGGCAAGGCCCTGGTCGACAGCTTCATCACCCCGATCGAGCGCGAGGATATCGAGGCGCTGGGTTCGGCCCTGTATCGCATCCCCAAGCAGGTGGAGAAGTTCGCCGACCGGTATTCGCTGGCGGTCCGCCACTTGGAAGACATCGACTTCGCGCCGCGCGCGGCGATGCTGGAACAGGCCGCAAGCGTGGTGGTGGAGATGGTCCGCGAGCTGCGTCACCTCAACATCGACCGCATGACCGCGCTCAACGAGAAGCTGCGCGCGATCGAGAACGAAGCCGACCGGCTGATGCTGGAGCTCTACCGCGACATCTATTCCGGCAAGCTCGACAGCCTGCAGATGTTCCTGCTCAAGGAATTCTTCGAGATCCTGGAAAAGGCGATCGACCGCTGCCGCGAAGCCGGCGTGGTCGCCTACCAGATCGTGCTGAAGAACAGCTGAGACGGCCTCCGTGCTTACTCTCGTCCTGATCGTCATCCTGGCCGCGCTCGTTTTCGAGTTCATCAACGGCTTCCACGACACCGCCAACTCCATTGCCACGGTCGTCGCCACCAAGGTGCTGTCGCCCGGCAAGGCGGTGATGCTGGCCGCGGTGATGAACCTCATCGGCGCCTTCTACGGCACCGCGGTCGCCAAGACCATCGCCTCGGGCCTGATCGATACCGATGTGGTCATGGTCACCTCGCAGGTGATCCTGTGCGCGCTGGCCGGCGGCATCACCTGGAACCTCATCACCTGGTGGAAAGGCCTGCCATCGTCGTCCTCGCATGCGCTGATCGGCGGCCTGTGCGGCGCCGCGCTCGCCGCTGCGCACAACGACTGGTCCGCGCTGATCTGGTCCAAGCTGGGTGGTGAAGGCTGGACCACCAACAAGGGCCTGCTATGGAAAGTGGTGCTGCCGATGGTCAGTTCGCCGATCGCGGGGTTCACGCTCGGGGTGCTGATTCTGGCGGCGATCTACGCGGTGATCTGGGCATTCTCGAAAGCCGGCGGCGTGCTCGCACGCATGGTGCGCCCGCGCTGGGTGAATGCGGTCTTCGGCAAGGCGCAGCTGGTGTCCGCCGGTTACATGGGTTTCGCCCATGGCAGCAACGATGCGCAGAAGACCATGGGCATCATTGCGCTCACCATCTTCGGCGCGCAGGCCGCAGGCACGCTGGACAATCTTCCGGCCTGGGCCAGTTTCCTGCACCCGGACGGCGGTGAGAAACATATCGACGTCTGGATCGTGGTCACCTGCGCGCTGGTGATGGCGGCCGGCACTGCGGCCGGCGGCTGGAAGATCATCAAGACGCTCGGCCACAAGATGGTGAAGCTGCAGCCGATCGACGGTTTCGCCGCCGAGACCGCGTCGGCGACGATCCTGGTCACCGCGGCGCACTTCGGCATGCCGGTATCGACCACGCACAGCATCTCGACCGCGATCATGGGCGTGGGCTTCGGCAAGAACCCGCGCGCGCTGAAGATCACCGTGATCGAACGTATCCTGTGGGCGTGGGTGCTGACCATTCCGGCGGCCGGCGGCATCGCCTACGGTCTGCTGCGTCTGCTTGAAGCCATCGGCTGGGCGTGACGCGCTGATCCGCAATCGATGTTTCGAAAACGCAGAAGCCCCGACCAGAATCGGGGCTTCTGCGTTCTTGTGTCTTGTAGCGGCCTTCAGGCCGCTGCTCTTTCCAAAAAAGCAGCGGCCTGAAGGCCGCTACAGGATCGGGATGCAGGGACTGCTTACAGCAGATCGCCGCCGGCGGACAGCGCGCGTTCCAGCTGGTCGCCCATGCCGCCGATTTCGAGAATCAGACGATCGACTTCGCTCGGGCCGAGGCTTTCGTAAGGACGGTTCTCGCACAGTTGCAGGTAGGGAACGTGGTCGAGTTCGCCGATGGCGAGATAGCCGACGCGGCTTTCCCAGTTGAAGGCCAGCGCACGGCGGCAGTCGATGCCGGTGGTCGGCGCGATTACGGTGCTGAAGCGCAGATAGGTGCGGCCGTCGTCGTCTTCCAGTTCGGAGAGGAAAATCGCCTGGTGACGGCGGCCCTGTTCGAGCGAGAGTTCGACGCAGAGCATGTAGGGCTCCTGCATCGTGATCCGGAAATCGCCGGAAGTGAGGTGGCTGCGGATCTGTTCGAAGTTTTGCATGGGGAACCCGGGGGATAGCGTTGCATTATGCTACCCCCCAATGGACGCACTGTCTGCCGCCGACCGTATCCTCGCCGCGATCCGTGCGATCCCGCGCGGCGAAACCGCCGCTTATGGCATCGTCGCCCAGCGCGCCGGCTTGCCCGGACGTGCACGTATGGTCGCGCGGCTGCTGTCGCAGAACGACGACCCGGAGCTGCCCTGGCATCGCGTATTGCGCGCCGATGGCCGCAGCGCGTTTGCGCCGGGCACGCCGCATCATCAGGAACAGCTCAAGCGGTTGCGCCGCGAAGGCGTGCGTATCGACGACCACGGCCGCGTGCGTCCCGCGAAGCGCGCGAAATCGGTGGACGAGGAAGTCTGGGGTTAGGGCATTCGCGACTGGTTGCGTTGCAGGCGTCAAACCAATCCCGCAGGTGTCCTGCGAAACCACGCCGCGATGCTCAGCCGTTCGCGCATCGCCGGCAGCACTTCGTGTTCCCGTTCGCTCAGAAAGCAGATGCTGCCGCCGACCGGAGGTACGTCGATGCTTTCATCGCCAGTGCGCTCATCGGGGCGATACAGCCGCAGAGCGCCGCCGTCGTCCGCGCCCCAATCGGCGTTGAGGTAAGTCACCCACGACACCACGCGCGCATCGCTGTCGCGGAAGCGGTCGCGATGACGGGCGTAACCGCCACCGGGCGGATAAGCGGCGTAATGCGCCTCGCATTCGGTCAGACCTAGAAACAGGCTGCGATTGAGCATCGTGCGGATAGGGCCCAGCCGTGCGAGGAATTCGCCCGCCGCTGCGCCGCAGCGCGGGTCGTCCAGCCAACGGGTGGCATCGGCGCGGATGTCGTTGCGCAACGCGCGGCCGTCGCTGCGGCCCACTGCGGCCGGGGAAAGGTCGCCTGTCGCGTGCAATCGCTGCAGGTCTTCGCGCAGCGCGTCGCGCAGGCCTGCATCGGGCCAGCCGGCGATCCAGCAGGCGCCGTCGTCGCGCAAGGCCTCGCCAAGCGCGGCCGGGTCGCGGGAAAAAACCTCGGCGGAGAGGGCGGCAAGCGTGGACATCCCGGTATCATAGTCGGCGCATCGAACGCCCGATGATTGTGGCGCTCGATGATTCCGGCTTCTTCCCCCAAATCCGGCTCTTCCCCCCAAGGATCACGGATGTTCTCCAGGTTGCCCCCGGTCACCAAGGCGCTGTTGCTCGCCAATGTGCTGATCTTCTTGTTGCAGCAAGTGCTGCCGGACGCCTATCTCGCGCCGCTGCGACTGTGGCCGTTTGCACTGGGCGGCGATCTGTACTCGCCGTCGTCTTCGTTCATGCCCTGGCAGTTGCTCACCCATGCGTTCATGCACGCGGACCCGCTGCACATCGCGATGAACATGATCTGCCTGCTGATGTTCGGCGCCGAGCTGGAATCGTATTGGGGCAGCCGACGCTACCTGATCTTCTACGCCGTCTGCACGCTGGGCGCCGGGCTGTGTCAGGTCGCGGTGGCGACGCTGGTGGTGAGTCAGGGCGGTGGCGCGTACTCGACGCTGGGCGCGTCGGGCGGCGTTTTCGGCCTGCTGATCGGTTACGCGATGATGTTTCCGGACCGTCGCATCGGCCTGCTGTTCCTGCCGATGTTGTTGAAGGCGCGCACGCTGGTGATGATCTTCGCGGTCGCGCAGCTGGCGCTGGCGTTCAGCGGGCTCGATACCGGGGTCGCCCATTTCGCCCATCTGGGCGGCATGCTCTTCGGCTGGTTGCTGGTTCGCCACTGGCGGCGCCCGCAGCCGCCGATGGCGCCGCCGCCGAAGAAGCGGCCCTCGCATCTGCGCGTGGTGAAATGAAGCGCGACGTCGCGTTTCCGCTACGCGAACCCTGCCGGCAGGCGGTGTGCGCCGGATCGGCGCGGGGGGCTGTGTTATGGTCCCGGTCGGTACCCGCGAATGGGGACGGCAGGATGATGAGTCGCGCATGAAGTGGGATGTTTTCACCGTACTGGAACAGATATTGATCCTGCTGACGATCGCCAGCCAGCTGTGGATCGCGATCAACGTGATCCTGAAATCGGAAGGCGCCGAACAATATGTCCGGATCATGTCGTTCTCGACCGGCTTCCTGGCTTTTCTGATTACCCGCGCGCTGGGCGTGACGTTCGCCGATCTGATGCTGGCGACCCATTCCAGCGACAGCTCGCTGGCCATCCTGGTGATCGGTGCGGTGTTCCCCTTCCTGGTGGGGGTGCTGATTTCCGAGGGCACGATCTTCGCCCTCCGGCTGGGCATGCCGATCCCGATCCGCATGTTGCTGATGGTGGGGGCTTTCACACTGTCGCAGGCCGCGTACACCAATTACATCGCGCTGGCATCGAAGGTCACCACGCTGGACAAAGCCTTCATCCCGAATCTGTCGTACGCGATCGCGGTCGGCCTGTGGCTGACGTTCCGCTATCGCGACCACCACAAGGCGTCGGTCGATCCGGTCAAATAGCGCATCGCTGGCGACGTACATCGGCCAAACGCAAAAACGGCGACCGCTTCCGGTCGCCGTTTCCTTTTGTCCCTCAAGCCTGGCGCCTGACGCTTGCGCTCACCACCAGCCCCACCACGGCCACGGGCTCGGCCGGGACACCACATCCACGTGTTCGCGCACCGGCCACAGATAGACCACGTCGGCGTCCACCCGCGGGAAGCGATAGTCGTATTCGCCGATCTTGCGGGTTTCGTAGCCGTCGATGCGGCCGGTGAAGGTGACTTCGCGGGTATCGGTGAACAGCGCCGGGTCGTAGAAACCGGTGCGGCAGGCGATGAAGCGGCCGCGGGTGTTGTCGGCAGCCCAGTAGGGACGGCCCTGGCTGTCGAGTTCGGTGGAGAGCATTTCGAAACAGGTGCGGTCGGCCAGCGGCTCGGTGCGGACGATCCGGCCGCCCCAGCGCACCACGTTGCCGGTGCTTTCCTGTTGGGCCGCCAGATGCGGGGTGATCGCGGCGAATTCGCCGCGCAGGGGTTTGGCCGAAGTGACGCAGCCGGCGAGGGCGGCGGCCAGGGCGGCAACGACGAGCGTGCGTGCGTGGATGCGTGGGTACATGGAAGTCTCCGGAATGTTCAAGGTCGGTGCCTGCGCAGCTCGCGGATCAGTTCATCCGCGCTTGCGATGCCGCCATGGTCGCGAGCGTACCGCCAATCGACAAAACGTGCGCTGAGCCCGGCCAGAATCCGTGCCTCCGGGCGGACTTCGATCACGCGTCCGGCCCAGAGCGTGGCCGGTTCGTGCGCTTCGCGGCCCAGTCCCAGCCGGCGGTAGCGCCTTTCCAGCCGTCGCCAGGCGCGCAGCACCGGGTCTTTCTCGCGTTCCTGCCGGGTGGCGAGCCAGAACATGCCCGACAGCGCCAGTACGGTGGCGATCACGAACAATTGAATGAGTCTGGCGGAATCGAGATCGGGCACGCCGAAGGATTGCAGCAGCCGGCGCTGGCGTGCGGCGCTGTAGCCCAGTACGAAATCGTTCCAGCTGCGGCGCATCCAGTCGCCGACATCGAACATCGGGCCGAGGCCGGCGAAGCTGCCCAGTGCACCGGGCCGGCGGTCGTCGATAGTGTCGTAGATGCGTTCCGGCGCAACCGCAGCGGTCGGGTCTACGCGCACCCAGCCGCGGCCCTGCAGCCAGACTTCGGCCCAGGCATGGGCGTCGGAGCGGCGCACCAGCCAGTAATCGCCGACCGGGTTGCGGTAGCCGCCGGTATAGCCGGTGACCACCCGCGCCGGGATGCCGGCCGAACGCATCAGGAACACGAACGCACCGCTGTAGTGTTCGCAGAACCCGGCCTTCTCGTCGAACAGGAATTCGTCGACGGTGTGGCGGCCGAGCAGCGGGGTGTCGAGGGTGTAGGCGAATTCGGCGCGGATCCAGGCGATCGCGCGTTTGACGATGGCGTTGTCGCTGGCCGCGCTGGAAGGGCCGGCTTCGCGCCGCCAGGTGTCCGCCAAAGCCCGCGTGCGCGGGTTGTAGCCGACTGGCAGTCGCAGGGCGAGTCTGCGCAGGGCCGGGTGCAGATCGGTTTCGAGCGTTGCCTGCGGCGACGAACGCATCCGCCAGCGGGTGATGCCGTTCAGCGGGACATCGCTGCGCAGGCTGAAATCCCGTCCCAGCCGGCTGCCGGGCGGCGCGGCCAGCGGCATTTCCAGCGCCACCAACTGGCTGCGCTCGGTCGGTTCGATCTCCAGTTCGTAGTCGTAGCGCTTCGGCCCCGGCACCGCCTGCGCGCTGCCCATCGACCGCGACCATTCCACTGCGGTCCAACTGCGGCCGTCGAAGTCCCACAGCACCGGGCCGCGCCAGTACATCTGCGCTTGCGGCGGTGCTTCGCCGATGAATTTCGCGCGCAGTGCGGGGCTGTCGTCGGCGACCATGTCGATCCAGTCGCCCGGCGTCATCCGGTCGGAAAGACCCGGGCGCGTCTGCGCGCGCTCGGGCACGCCCCACAGCGGCGAGGCGAAGCGCGGGAACAGCCAGAACACCACCATCGCCAGCGGCAGACCGATGGCGATCATCCGCAGCACCGCGCCGAACCGCCGCCAAGGCCGGCCCGGAGGCGCGGTTTCGCCGACTTCCACTTCCGACAGTTTCAGCAGCGTCGCCAACACCGCGACTGCGGCGATCAATCCGAGCACGAGCGACCGGGGGCCCTGATCGAGCAGAAAGGTCGCGAACGGCGCGAACAGCGCGAAGCCCAGCAGGCTGCGCGCATCGCGCAGCGAACGCATCTCCACCGGTTTGAGCGCCAGCATCGTCGCCAGCAGCGCGCATCCGGTGTCGC
This sequence comes from Lysobacteraceae bacterium, assembly GCA_046598445.1. Classification (GTDB taxonomy): domain Bacteria; phylum Pseudomonadota; class Gammaproteobacteria; order Xanthomonadales; family Xanthomonadaceae; genus Lysobacter_I. Next base: position 14,708 of record JBKJHV010000089.1, on the reverse strand, counting down.
GGCCGAAGCGATAGTCATACAGCGTCATCACCGTGCCGAGCAGGGCGACGATGAGCATCAGCCGCAGCCAGGCGGGCGCGCGACCCTCGCGCGCCAGCAGCGGCACCGCGATGGCGACCGCACCGATGCCCAGCGCCAGCGTCGGCAGCACCTGCAGCAGCAGCGGGAGTAAACAGGCGTACGCGGCCAGCAGCGTCCAACGCCGGGCGACGGGTTCGAGTGTTGGCGCGTCGGATTGTCTTCCTCCCTTTCGCTGAAGGCGAGCGCCCGGAAGGGATGAAAGCGGCAGCGGTGAATCGGATGCGGTCGTCACCGTCCGCCCCCCTCCCGGCCTCCCCCCGCGCTGCGCGCAGAGGCAGGGGTGAAAGATTCCGGCATCAACGCCAGCGCCTTCAGGCAGGCATGACGATGCAGCGCACCCTCCGCCGGACCCAGCGGCGGTTGCCCGGGCAGCAGCAGGCGATAGCGGCGGCCGTCGCGTTCGGCTTCGTCCACCCAGCGTGCGAGCCGGCGGATGCGGTGCTCGTAGGGCAGGGTGGCGAGCGGGCGCCAGTCGAGATCGATATCGGCGCCCAGCGGCTGTTCGTATTCGCGTACCAGCAGTTCGTTACGACGCGCCGAAGGTTTCCAGGCGATGGCCCGGCGTGAATCGCCGCGACGGTAGCTGCGCAGGTGGTGGACGTCGTCGCCAGCGGGGTGCAGGCGCGCGATGGCGCGATCGCCGCCGCCTTCGGGCAGGGGCGGGCCGTTCGTTTCGGGCGCCGGGTAGATCAATAGCGGCCGTTCCGGCCAGACGTAGCTCCAGGCCATCACCAGGCCGAGCGGTCGCGTGGTCGAGATCCGCAGACGCTCGGGTTCCAGCCAGCCGCGGCGTTCGGTGGGCAGTTCGATCACCGCTTCGCCTGCGCCTTGATACAGCGACAGCAACGCCGTGTGTTCGCCCCAGGCGATGCGCAGCCCGCGGCGTTCGCGGCCGGGTTCGGCGCGCGCATGCAGGCGCAATTGCAGCGGTTTGCCGGCGCTGACCGGTTCGGCGCCGATCGCGGTGATGCTGAGCGCCGACAACTGCAGATGCGCGGCGAACAGGCCGGTATGCGCGGCGCCGCCCAGCAGCAGCGCGAGCAGCAGCGCCGGATTGTTGTTGTAGTTCAACGCGCCCAGCAGCATCGCCGCCAGCAGCGCCGCGAAAAACAGCCCGAAGCCGGTTGGCAGCACGTAGATGCGGCGGCGGTCGAAGGTCACCGGCAGGGCTTCGGGCGCGCGCGGTCGGGTCCACTTCGCCACGCGACGCTCGATCCAACTGCGCAGGCCGTTGCCGGTCACGCGCCTCTCACCCGGCCTTCGGCCACCCTCTCCCCGCATGCGGGGAAAGGGAAGAGCGAGCGTAGCGCGAGGGAGAGGGGCATCGTCAGTCCACCGCCACCGCATGCAGGATCGATTTCGCCAGCGCGGTGCCGTCGCCGCCATCGGCGTCGGCCACCAGCCGATGCGCCGCCACGGCGATAAATAATGTCTGTACATCATCCGGTAGCGCGTGCGCGCGACCGAGCAGCAGTGCGTGCGCACGCGCCGCGCGCAGCAACGCCAGCCCCGCGCGCGGTGACAGGCCCACGCGCACGCCGGGGTGATGGCGGCTGCGCGCCATCAGTTTCTGCACGTACGCAATCAAGGCTTCGCTGGCATGGACCTCGCTCACCGCGCGGCGCAGTGCGCGCACGTCGTCGCCGCTGAGCACCGCTTCGCTGCGCGCGATCAGGTCGCGCCGGTCGCTGCCGGCGAGCAGCGCACGTTCGGCGTCTTCCGGCGGGTAGCCTAGATGCAGCCGCAGCAGGAAGCGGTCCAGCTGCGAATCCGGCAGCGGGTAGGTGCCGGCCAGATCCACCGGGTTCTGGGTCGCGATCACGAAGAACGGATCGGGCAGCGGATGAGTGATGCCATCGACCGTCACCTGATGCTCGGCCATCGCTTCGAGCAGGGCGCTCTGTGTGCGCGGCGGCGCGCGGTTGATCTCATCCGCCAGCAGCACCTGCGCGAACACCGGGCCGGGATGGAACTGGAAACTCCGCGCCTGGGCATCGAACACCGACACGCCGACGATGTCCGACGGCAGCAGATCGGAGGTGAACTGCACGCGCTGGAAGCCCAGGCCGAGGCTGGCCGCCAGCGCATGCGCCAGTGTGGTCTTGCCCAACCCGGGCAGATCCTCGATCAGTACATGGCCGTCGGACAGCAGGGCGACGAAGGCCAGACGCACTTCCTGCGGCTTGCCCAGCACCAGTTGATTGACCTGCGCCTGGGCGCGTTTCAGGGCATCGATCTGCGCGTCGTTTAGCATGTACGGGGTTCGAGAGCTGGCGTCACGGGGGTTCTCCCAAGGCTTTACAGATACTTTCCGGCAGTGTAACGAGACTACGTATTGAAACAGCAGACGGATTCGGCGAAACGAAAGTTCATCGCACTTTGGGCGGCGGCGATGCTGTTCAAGTGCGTGCTGGCCGCGCGCTTGCCGCTGTTCGTGGACGAAGCGTTCTATTGGCAGGAAGGTCGTCATCTGGCCTGGGCCTATTCCGATCTGCCCGGACTCACCGCGTGGCTGACGCGGCTGGGCGTCGAAGCCGGCGGCCACAGTCTGCTGGGTGTGCGTTGGCCGTTCCTGTTGATTGCGGCGCTGCTGCCGTGGTGGGTCGCCGCCATCGCGCGGCGCGAAGCCGGGCCGGCGCATGCTTGGCAGGAGCATGCCTGGCATGCCGGCATGTTGACGGTGTTGCTGCCGCTGCTCGGCACGCTGGGTGTGCTGGCGCTGCCGGATGTGCCGCTGGCGCTGGCGACGGTGCTGTGCCTGGATGCAGGCAGCCGGCTGATGCGCGGCACGTCGTGGACGGCGACCGCGCTGCTCGCTGCGGGGCTCATCATCGGCGGGCTCACGCACTATCGCTTCATCGCGGTGATCGGCGTCGGTTTCGTGGCGATGCTGATGCTGCCTGCGGGCCGACGCGCGCTGCGCGACGTGCGGATGTGGCTGGCGGTGGCGCTTGGCGCGCTCGCATGGCTGCCGCTGCTGCTGTGGAACCTCGACAACGCCGACGCAGGCCTGCGTTTCCAACTGGTGGAACGTCATCCCTGGGCCTTTCATCCCGACGGTCTGCTGTTCATCGCAGTGCAGGCGCTGATGGTCACGCCGCTGTTGCTGTTCGCGATGCTGCGTGCCGGCATCGCGCAGCGCGGCGCGGATTCCCCGGCTGGCGTGCGTTATCTGGCGTGGTCTGGCCTGCTGGTGTTGGCCGGGTTTTTCGCGTTGGGATTTTTCGCCGACAGCGAACGTGTGAGTTTCCACTGGCCGCTGCCGGCCTATCTCGCCCTGCTGCCGCTGGCGCCGCTGGTGCTGTCGCGATGGTCGAAAGCATGGCGCCGCGCCGCATGGACGCTGGCGGCGCTGGGGCTGTTCGCCGGTCTCGGCTATTACGCCGCGGTGTCGTCGCCGGCCGTGCGCGAACGCAGCGCGGCCAGCAAGTGGTATCCCTCGAATTTCGCCGGCTGGAGCGTTATGGCGCGCGAAGTCGACACGATGCGAGCGCGGATGCCCGCCGGCACGCGTCTGCTCGCCGACAATTTCAAGATCGGCGCCGAACTGGGCTTCGCGCTGAACGATCCCGACATCGGCGTGCTTGATCACCCGTTGAATCGCCATCACGGCCGCGCGCCGCAGTTGCGGCTCTGGGGTTTGCAGCGCGACGAACGCGTCGGCCGCGTTGACCGTGCCGATGCACCGACGCTGCTGGTGGTCGGCGCCACCGATGTCGGTTATCGCGGACAATTGCAGCGTTACCACGATCTCTGCGCGATGGTCGGGCCGCTGCCGCCGCCCAAAGTGCTGAACATCGATCGCGGTCGTCAGCGTTTTCTGCTGTTCGCGCTGTCGCCGACGGCTGCCGACGGCGAATGCGTGGCGCCGGCGATGGCGTGGGTCGATACGCCTGCCGCGGGGGATGCGGTCGACCGCCGGTTCCCGGTGCAGGGTTGGGCGTTCAAGGATGGCGTCGGCTTGTCGCGGGTGGAAGTGCTGATCGACGGCAAACCGGTCATTGACGCGGAGTACGGCATCGAACGTCCCGAAGTCGTCGGTTTCTGGGCGAAATGGCGCGACGGTGGTTCCACGGATCCGCAGCAGCCGAAGGTCGGCTTCCGCGCCGAAATCGACCTGGGCAAACACCCGCCGGGGACGTATTGGCTGGGGTTGAGGCTGCATGGCCGCGACGGCAGCGTCGAGGATTGGCCGGAACAGGTCGTGCGGTTGAGGTGATGTTTTTGTAGAGGGGCCTTCAGGTCGCTGCCCCCACCCCAACCCTCCCCCGCGTCGCAGGGGAGGGAGATTTGCGCGTAGCGCGAATGGGAGGGGGTGAAGCAGCGGGTTGAAGGCCGCACTACATATTGTTCGTCACGGCACCACAAACCCCGCCTCGCGTAACAACCTGGCGGCGGCGATCAACGGTAGCCCGATCAGCGCAGTGGGGTCGCGGTTGTCGATCTCATCGAAAATCGCGATGCCCAGCCCCTCGCATTTGAAGCTGCCGGCGCAATCCAGCGGCTGCTCGCGGGCGACATAACGCTCGATCTCGTCGTCGCCCAGCGCACGAAAGCGTACGGTGGTGATGTCCAGCGCCCGCATCCGGCGCCCGTCCGGGCCGGCGAGGCAGAGCGCGGTCAGGAACCGCACCTCGCGGCCCGACATCGACCGCAGCTGCGCGACCGCACCGGCGTGACTGCCGGGTTTGCCCAGCGGCCGGCCGTCCAGTTCGGCCACCTGGTCTGAGCCGATCACCCAGGCGTCGTTGTCGGACCGGGCGAGTACTGCCTCGGCCTTGGCCAGCGCCAGTCGTTGAGCCGAGGCCTGAGGCGACTCACCGGGCAGCGGCGACTCATCGACTTCGGGCCGGGCGGTGGCGAAGGGCAGGCCGAGGCGTTCGAGCAGGGCGCGGCGGTAGGTTGAGGTCGAGGCGAGGGTCAGGCTTGGCATGGTGTTGTCGGCATGGGTGGCGGGCGCCTGCGTTCAGGTCGCGGTAGAGCGCGCGCGTTCCACCTGGATCAACTGCTGGTCGATCCGGTCCCGGGCCTGTTCGATCGAGGCGCGAAGCTCGTCCAGCGTCTGGATCGAGGCGGTCTCGCCGTGCTGCTGCAGCCATAGCCGCTGGCGCAGCATTTCCTGCAGAGCGGCGCGAACGGTTTCGTCCTCATCGCCGGTGATGGCTTCGATCTCGGCTTTCGCGGTGCGCAGCCGGGCTTCGAGCGCGTCGGCGGCGTCCAGCAGGCGAGTAAAAGACCGCTGGCGTGGGTTGCCTTTCAGACGCGCGCGCCAAACCAGCGCCAAGGCGACAGCGACGATGATCGCAGAGAGGACTGTAATGACAGGTAGAGTGAAGCCGGTCACGCGGGCAGGCCCTGAGATGGCCGGACAGTCTGCCCCGGGCCGGGCCGAGGGGCAAATCCCCCGTCCGGCAAGGGTTCGGGTTTGACAGCGCACGGCGCTGTCCTTAACATTCCGCGTCTTATGTCCGCTGAAGTGCCCGAACTATTGGACGCTTGGCGTATGGCGGCAGCCCGGCGCAGTTTCGATGGCCGTTTGCCGCTGGCCGTGATGGCCCGCCTCCGCGATCTGCTGGCCGATACCGAGGGTGAAGCGCGCTTCGCTCTGGAATTCGGCCATGATGCTTTGCAGGTCCCGTACGCGGAACTGCGGGTCGATGCCGATTTGCCGCTGATTTGTCAGCGCAGTCTGCAGCGGTTCCTGCAACCGGTGACGGTGGCGCAGCGGTTCGCGCTGGTGCGTGGCATCGATGGCGATGAAGAAGATGTCGAAGCTTCGTTGTTGCCGGACTACGAGGTGTTGCAATTGTCCGATGACGGCATGTTGCGGCCCGCGGAGCTGGTGGAGGATGAGTTGATCCTCGCCGTGCCGCTGGTGCCGACGATGCCGGGCAGCGAATCGGTCGAGCGCGACTGGCCGGTGCCGCCGGAAGAAGAAGCACTCGCCAATCCGTTCGCGGCATTGGCTTCACTGAAGAAAACTTGAGGAATGCGTGGAGACAACCTGATCAATTCCTGGCCAGGTTCCGACGACTTCCGCGACCCGCGAATTTTCCTAACATTCACCGATATCTACGTTTTAGAGCTGGAGCAATCCCATGGCAGTGCAGAAATCCCGCGTCACTCCTTCCCGTCGTGGCCAGCGTCGTTCGCACGATGCCCTGACCGCCAAGCAGCTGGCGACCGATCCGACTTCGGGCGAAGTCCATCTGCGTCACCACGTCACCAAGGACGGCTACTATCGCGGCCGTCAGGTGATCGCGCCGAAGGTCAAGACTGTCGACGAAGAATGATCTTCGCGGCGCCATGATGGCGCCACGTGAGATGCAGTGCCGGCATCGCCGGCACGACACAGGGATGCGGCCGAAAGGCCGCGTCCTACTTTTCGGGCCTGGATTTGCCGTTTAGGGGACAGGTCTCTCCGCGATCCGGCCGCAGGCGGCCGCATCGCCGCGACGAGGTGACGGGCGGGCATGACCAATCAAGTTTTCGCGCGTATCGCGGGCACCGGCAGCTATCTGCCGGAGAAAATCCTCACCAACGACGACCTGTCCAAATTCGTCGATACCAGCGATGAGTGGATCACCAGCCGCAGCGGTATCCGCCAGCGTCATATCGCTGCCGATGACGAAACCACCTGCGATCTGGCCTATCACGCCTCGGTCCGCGCGCTGGAAGCGGCCGGTGTGGATGCCTCCGAGCTCGACCTGATCGTCCTGGGCACCACCACGCCCGACCTGATTTTCCCGTCCACCGCCTGCCTGCTGCAGCACCGCCTCGGTGCCGACGGTTGCGCCGCGTTCGACGTCAATGCCGCCTGCTCCGGCTTCATCTACGCGCTGACCGTCGCCGATAAATTCATCCGTTCCGGCGCCGCGAAAAACGTGCTGGTGGTCGGTTCGGAAACGCTGACCCGGATGATCGACTGGAGCGATCGCACCACCTGCGTGCTGTTCGGCGACGGTGCCGGCGCGGTCGTGCTCAAGCCCGATACCGATACCGGCATCCTCAGCACCCATCTGCATGCCGACGGCGGCAAGAAAGAGCTGCTGTGGAACCCGGTCGGCGTCTCCGTCGGGTTCAAGCCGGAAGAAAAGAACGTCGGCGTACGCATCAACATGGCCGGCAGCGACGTGTTCAAGCACGCGGTCAAGACGCTGGATGCGCTGGTCGAAGAAACCCTGGAGGCCAACGGCCTCGACCGCCACGACATCGACTGGCTGATTCCGCATCAGGCCAATCTGCGCATCATCGAGGCCACCGCCAAGCGCCTGGACATGCCGATGGAACGGGTGATCGTCACCGTCGACCGCCATGGCAACACCTCGTCCGGCTCGGTGCCGCTGGCGCTGGACGAAGCGGTGCGTTCGGGCAGGATCCAGCGCGGCCAGATGGTGCTGCTGGAAGCCTTCGGCGGCGGTTTCACCTGGGGTTCGGCGCTGCTGCGCTACTGAACTGCCGCCGAACGGCGTATTGACGAAACCGCCGCGATCGCGAGATGCGGCGGTTTTTTTGCGTCCGGGGTTGCCTGCCGCCGCTGTGCCCGGCCACGGCGCTCCTACATACGCTTTGGTACAGACAGACTGGTGCATTCGCCCGTATCATCGCTCACCGAATTCGAGCTGGAAGACCGCGTGAGCGCAAAGCAATCGACACATCCGACGCCGGCCTCCGTCCCACCGGGACAGGAGTGGCAGTTCGTCGCGATGCGCATCGATCGGCCTTTCGCCACTTACGCCCACGGCCGATACGGCGCACGCCCGACCTTGCGCTGACCCCACGCGTCCTGCGTCAGCGCCGGACCACGCACACAAACCCACGAATGCCATGAATACCGATTCCATGACCTACCGCCCACTGCAGGGCGAAATCGTGCTGGTGACCGGCGCCAGTCGCGGCATCGGCGCAGCCATCGCCGATATGCTCGCCGCGCAGGGCGCCACCGTCATCGGCACCGCGACGTCCGACAGCGGCGCCGCCGCCATAGGCGAGCGCCTCGCACCGCTCGGTGGCCACGGCCGCAAGCTCGATGTGGTCGATTCCGCCGCGGTCGACGCGCTGATCGACGGCATCGCCAAGGAATTCGGCGCGGTGTCGATCCTGGTCAACAACGCCGGCATCACCCGCGACAACCTGTTGATGCGGATGAAAGACGAAGAATGGCAGTCGATCATCGACACCAATCTCAGCAGCGTCTATCGCACCAGCAAAGCGGTGATGCGCGGCATGATGAAAGCGCGCAAGGGCCGCATCATCAACATCGCCTCGGTCATCGGCGTCACCGGCAATGCCGGTCAGACCAATTACGCCGCGGCCAAGGCCGGCATCATTGCTTTCAGCAAATCGCTGGCGAAGGAAATCGGCTCGCGCGGCATCACCGTGAATGTGGTGGCGCCCGGTTTCATCGACACCGACATGACCCGTGCGATGCCGGAGGCGGCGCGCGAGGGCCTGCTCGGGCAGATCGCGCTCGGCCGTCTCGGAGAAGCTGCCGACATCGCCCATGCCGTGGCCTTCCTGGCCGGGCCCGCCGCCGGCTACGTCACCGGCGAAACCCTGCACGTCAACGGCGGCATGTACATGGCCTGACTCGCGCATTTGCGCGGCGTCGGAGAAGACAATCCAGTAAGTTGTTGAATCGAAAAGACATCGCCAGACCTGTTGCAGGTCCTGGTTTCCCTTACACTATCCACCGCAATATTCCTCCCGGAGCACAATACCCATGAGCAGCATCGAAGAACGCGTCAAGAAAATCGTGGTCGAACAGCTTGGCGTCAAGGAAGAGGAAGTCACCATCAGTGCATCGTTCGTTGACGATCTTGGCGCCGACTCCCTCGACACCGTTGAACTGGTGATGGCGCTGGAAGAAGAGTTCGAGTGCGAGATCCCGGACGAGGAAGCCGAGAAGATCGGCACCGTTCAGGCTGCGATCGATTACATCAAGGCTCACGTCAAGGCCTAAGTTCAAGGCGTATCGCGCCTCGATCACGCACCCGGGCGCATTCGCGTCCGGTCAACGCCGGGGCCGCATCGCGGCCCTGTGCGTTTTGGGCAAAGCGGCTGCCACTCGTGAGTCGCGTGAAATTGATTCGTATGAAAGCGGTCTGAATTGTGATCTGAACAAACGCAGTTCGCATGCGGCGCAACATTCAGTGCGATGCGAGGTGCGGCCCATGTTCAGTCGAGCGAAGACTCAGGAGTCCAGCATGTCGAAGCGTCGTGTCGTAGTCACCGGTCTTGGAATCGTGTCGCCCCTGGGCAACGATCTGGCCAGCAGTTGGGATGGCATCGTCAACGGACGTTCCGGTATCGCCGAACTCACCGGCTTCGATGCCTCGGCGATGGCGACGCGGATCGCCGGCGAGGTCAAGGGTTTCGATCCTGCCGACTGGATGACGGCAAAAGACGTCAAGAAGATGGATCGTTTCGTCCACTACGGCGTGGCCGCCGGCCTGATGGCGATGCGCGATTCCGGCCTGGAAGTGAACGAGAGCAACGCCGAACGCATCGGCGCGATCATCGGCTCCGGCATCGGCGGGATCTTCGGTATCGAAGAGCAAAGCATCAAGCTCCACGAAGGCGGCCCGCGCAAGGTCTCGCCGTTCTACATCCCCAGCACCATCATCAACATGCTGCCGGGCCAGATCAGTCTCATGACCGGCATCCAGGGTCCGAATTTTTCGGCGGTGTCGGCCTGCGCCACCTCCAATCATTCCATCGGCATGGCGATGCGCACCATCCAGTACGGCGATGCCGACGTGATGATCGCCGGTGGTGCCGAATACGGCACCAGCCCGACTTCCATCGGCGGGTTCTGCGCGATGAAAGCCATGTCGACCCGCAACGACGACCCCACCCGCGCCTCGCGTCCTTGGGACAAGGATCGCGACGGTTTCGTGATGGGCAACGGCGCCGGCATCCTCGTCATCGAGGAATACGAACACGCCAAGGCGCGCGGCGCGCGCATTTACTGCGAACTGCGCGGCTTCGGCGCCGGTGCCGACGCGTTCCACATGACCGCGCCGAGCGAAGACGGCTCCGGCCCGGCGCGCTGCATGGCGGCGGCGTTCCGCGATGCAGGCATCAACGCCGATCAGGTCGGATACCTCAACGCCCACGGCACGTCGACGCCGCTGGGCGATGTCGCCGAAACCCGCGCGATCAAGCGCGCACTCGGCGACCATGCCTACAAGACGATGGTGTCGTCGACCAAATCGATGACCGGGCATCTGCTCGGCGCGGCCGGCGGCGTGGAGGCGATCTTCTCGATCATGGCGCTGCATACCGGCATCATTCCGCCAACGATCAATCTCGAAACCCCCGGCGAGGGCTGCGATCTCGACTACGTGCCGAACATCGCGCGCGAAAAGAAGATCGACATCGCGGTGTCGAACGGTTTCGGTTTCGGCGGCACCAACGGAACGCTGGTGTTCGGTCGTCTTTGATCCGCTTCATCAGGCTCCGAACATGATCGTCACCCGCGCGCTGCCTGCGGACAGCGATCTGCTGCGCCTGCATCGTCTGGCGCCCGCGCGCTACCCGCTGTTGCTGCAATCCACGTCGTCGTCGCTGCATGCGGGCCATGCGCAGGGGCGTTGGGATCTGCTGCTGGCCACGAACGGCGAAAGCCTGCGTCTGGATGCCGACGGCCGCGTCCGCGACCAGGACCGCCACGATGTCGGCGACGATTTTCTCGCGCTGCTCGACGCAGGCTGGCGCGCGCTGCGCACCACGCGCGAAGAACCGCGCTGGCCGTTCCGCGGCGGTTGGGCGCTGTACTTCGGCTACGAATTCGCCGCGCAGGTGGAGCCGGTGCTGCGCCTGCCGCAGGCCGAAGGTGCACTGCCGGTGGCGCTGGCGCTGCGCTGTCCGGCGGCGGTGCTGCGCGACCACGCGACGGGCGAATGCTTCGCGGTGGCCGAGGTGGGCGCCGAGACGATGCTTGATCGCATCCTCGCCGATCTGGCGATGCCGGACCCTGCGCCGCTGCCGGCATGGACCGCGCCCGAGTCGCTGGAAGACGATGCGCCGGGCGCGTTCACCAACGGCGTGTCGCGCATTCTCGAATATCTCGCGGCCGGCGACGTGTTCCAGGTCAATCTCTCGCGTGCGTGGCGTGCGCGCTTCGCGCAGGCGCTCGAACCCGCGCTGCTGTACGCCCGTCTGCGCGCGGCGAGCCCGGCGCCTTTCGCAGGTCTGTTCGTCGGTGAGACCGCCAGCGGCGACGTGAATACTTCGTGGGCAGTGGTGAGCTCTTCGCCGGAGCGGCTGGTGTCGGTGCGCGGCGATGTGGTCGAAACCCGGCCGATCGCCGGCACCCGCCCGCGTTTCGAGGGTGACGACGACGCGGCGCGCATCCGCGAACTGGTCGGCCATCCGAAAGAGCGTGCCGAACACGTGATGCTGATCGATCTCGAACGCAACGATCTCGGCCGCATCTGCACGCCGGGCAGCGTCGAAGTCGACGAACTGATGACGGTCGAAAGTTATTCGCACGTGCATCACATCGTCAGCAACGTGCGCGGCCGGCTGCGCGACGACGCCACGCCCGGCGACACCATCCGCGCGGTGTTTCCCGGCGGCACGATTACCGGTTGCCCGAAAGTGCGCTGCATGCAGATCATCGGCGAGTTGGAAGGTACCGGTCGCGGCGCCTACACCGGCGCGTTCGGCTGGCTCAACCGCGACGGCGACCTCGATCTCAACATCCTGATCCGAAGCGCAGAAGTCGAGAGTGCCGAAGTCGAAGCGGGCATGTTTGATGGAAGCATGCTCGATAGAAGCCTGCTCGGTGGAAGCTGTCTGCGCTTCCGCACCGGCGCCGGCATCGTCGCCGATTCCGATCCGCAGCGCGAACTCGACGAGACCCGGGCCAAGGCCCGCGGCCTGCTCAAGGCGCTGGGGGCCGAAGCGTGAACGCGCGCCTGTTCGTCGGCGACCAGCGCGTGGCCGAGGGTGCCGACAGCGTGCTCGCCGCCGGTCGCGGCTTCGCGTATGGCGACGGCGTGTTCGAGACCATGCGCGCCGTCGGCGGCGTCATTCCGTGGTGGCCGGGCCATCGCGCCCGACTGGTGCTGGGCACGGCGCGGCTGCGGATCGCGCTGCCATCGGCCGAACGCATCGACACCGAACTGCACGACTGGCTGTCGCTGCATCGCGATTCGGTGGTGAAACTCATCATCACCCGCGGCAGCGGCGGGCGCGGCTACTCGTCTGCGCAGGACGCGCCGCCGGTGTGGATGCTGGCCGTCTCCACGCCACCGCCGCCGCCACAGCCTGGCGGTCTGGTGCTGCGCTGGTGCGAGACGCGCCTGGCGCGGCAGCCGCTGTTGGCGGGTCTCAAGCACTGCAATCGGCTGGAACAGATCATGGCCCGCGCCGAGTGGTTCGATCCGGATATCGACGAAGGCCTGATGCTGGACACCGAGGGCAACGCGATCGCCGCGACCGCCGCCAATCTGTTCGTGCTGCGCGAGGGCCGCTGGTGGACACCGTTACTGGACCAGTGCGGCATCGCCGGGGTCTGCCGCAGCTGGGCGCTGCGCGCCTTCGCCGCTGGCGAGCGTCGCCTGCGCGTGGACGAGGTCGAAACCGCCGACGCGGTGGTTCTGTGCAACGCGGTGCGCGGTATCCTGCCGGTGGCCCGGCTGGGCGACCGCGTGTGGTCGCCGCACCCCGCGGTCGCCGATGCACGCAGGCGGCTCGCCGCCGCGCATCCCGCCTTCGATAACATCTCGAACAACGCCGCACAGAACGAGGACGCTCCGTGAGTCCAGCTCCCAGGAAAAAATCCCGCCTCGGCGTACTCGCGCTGCTGTTGTCGGCGCTGATCGTGGTCGCCGTGGGTGCACTCGGTGTCGTGACGTATCAGCGGTTCCTCGGTTTCGCCGACGCGGCCATCGCCGGGATCGAGCCGGGCGACAGCGTGATCGTCGCGCCCGGCGATTCGCTGCCGAAGGTGTTGCGCAAGCTGGGCGAACTCGGCATCGAGACCCGCGACCTCGAGTGGCGCGCGTTGGCCAAGCAGATGGGCGCCGCCGGCAAGATCCAGATCGGCGAATACGCGCTGGAACCCGGCATGACCCCGCGCGATCTGTTGTCGCGGATGCGCGACGGCAAGGTCATGAACTACCGCTTCACCATCGTCGAAGGTTGGAACATCCGCGAACTGCGTGCGGCGTTGGCGAAGGCCACGCCCTTGAAGCAGACGACCGCCGATCTCGACAACGCCGCGCTGATGCGCGCCCTCGGCCTGGGCGCGCAGCATGCGGAAGGCCGCTTCCTGCCCGAAACCTATCTGTACACCCGCAACGACAGCGACCTCGACGTGCTCAAGCGTGCGGCCGAAGCGATGGAGAAGGCGCTGACCGAAGCCTGGAGCGGCCGCGACAAGGATCTGCCGCTGAACACGCCTTACGAAATGCTGACTCTGGCGTCGATCGTCGAAAAGGAAACCGGCATCGCCAGCGAACGCCCGCAGATCGCCGGCCTGTTCCTGCGCCGCCTGAAAGTGCCGATGCGGCTGGAAACCGATCCCACGGTCATCTACGGCATGGGCAGCGCCTACACCGGCAACATCCGCAAGAGCGATCTCCGCGCCGACACGCCCTACAACACCTACACCCGCGACGGCCTGCCGCCCACGCCCATCGCCATGCCCGGCCGCGATGCGCTGCAGGCCACCGCGCATCCGGCGCCCGGCGACGCGCTGTTCTTCGTCGCCGTGGGCGACGGCAGCGGTCGCCACGTGTTCTCGAAGACCTATGCCGAGCATCAGAGCGCTGTCGTGGAGTACATCAAGCGTTACCGCGCGCAGCAGGCGCGCGCGCAATGACGGACATCGCCATGAATGGACTTGAACGCCACCCGCATTTCGTCTCGCTGGAAGGCGGCGAGGGCGCGGGCAAGACCACCGTGCTCAACGCCCTGCGCGATGCACTGCAGCAGGCCGGGCATGAAGTGGTGTCCACGCGCGAACCCGGCGGCACGCCACTGGCCGAACAGATCCGCGATCTATTGCTCAACGTGCCCATCGAAGGCGTGCAGCACGAACCGCCCGCCGCCGAGACCGAACTGCTGCTGATGTTCGCCGCGCGCGCGCAGCACGTCCGCGAAACCATCCGCCCCGCGCTGGAACGCGGCGCCTGGGTCATCAGCGACCGCTTCACCGATTCCAGTTACGCCTACCAGGGCGGCGGCCGCGGCATCGATCCCGCGTTCATCGCCGAACTCGAACGGCGCGTGGTCGGCGTCCAGCCCGGCCTGACGCTGCTGCTCGATCTGGGCGTCGCCCAGGGCCGCGAACGCACCCGCGGCCGCGATCTGGCGTTCGGTGGGCAAGGCCCGGACCGCATCGAACGCGAACGCGACGATTTCTTCGAGAACGTGCGTCGCGCGTTCCTCGACCGCGCCCGCGCCGCACCCGACCGCGTGCGCGTGATCGACGCCACCCAGAGCGCATCGGAAGTCGCCGCCGACGCCGTCGCCATCCTGCGCATGTTCATCGCGCGCGGCGGGTTTTGATGAATTTTCGCGTGTCGAGCGGTGTGTTCTGCCGTCAGTTTGTTGACGCCCGCATGTTGTCTGCTGCAGGCATCAGAACAGCAGACATCAATGCTGCTCTGATG
>JBKJHV010000035.1:0-31849 GCA_046598445.1 Lysobacteraceae bacterium | reverse complement strand
TGCGGATGCCGGCGCTCCATCTTGTCGCTGATCGCCGCGACCACATCGCGAAAATCAAAAGCGCCCTGTTCCTCGGCCATCCGCGCATGGAACACGACCTGGAACAGCAGGTCGCCGAGTTCGTCCTTCAGATCGTCCAGATCGCCGCGATCGATCGCATCGGCGACTTCATAGGCTTCCTCCACCGTATACGGCGCGATGGTGGCGAAGGTCTGTTTCAGATCCCACGGGCAACCGCCCTGCGGATCGCGCAGGCGCGCCATGATGGCGAGGAGGCGTTGGATGTCGGTGTGATCGGTCATCGTGGTTTGAATTCTGTCATCCCGAAGCGTCTGTCATCCCGAACGAATGTGAGGGATCTGCTTCAGTTCTTGACTGGCAAAGGCAGAAGCAGATCCCTCCTCGGGCTACGCCCTCGTTCGGGATGACAATGATGATTGGATTGCGCTCGGCCCTATTCGCACCAGCTCGCCCAAGGCAACGCCGCATCCCCCAGCGCCACGAAATCGCCGTTGAGCAGCGTATCGCGCTGGTTGTAGCAGAACGGGCGGCCCTGCGGATCCAGCACGCGGCCGCCGGCGGCTTCGACGATGACCTGCCCCGCGGCGGTGTCCCATTCGCTGGTCGGCGCGAAACGCGGATAGACATCGATCGCGCCTTCGGCGACGCGGCAGAATTTCAGCGACGAGCCGACGCCGACGGTTTCGAGTCCGCCCATCTGCGCGGCCATTTTCGCCATGAACGCTTCGGTGCGCGCGTCGCGGTGCGAGCGGCTGGCGGCAACGCGCAGCGGCGGGCTTGGTCGCGCGCGCGTGTTCAGCGCGATTTCGTCGCCGAGATCGTCGCGGCGATACGCGCCATGGACCAGATCGCCCCACCACAATTCGCCGGTGACCGGCGCCTGGATCACGCCGAACGTGGCCACGCCGTCTTCGATCAGCGCGATGTTCACGGTGAACTCGCCGTTGCGCTTGACGAATTCGCGGGTACCGTCGAGCGGATCGACCAGCCACAGCCGCGACCAACTGCGGCGGGTGGCAATGTCAATTTCCGCCGATTCTTCCGACAGCACCGGAATGTCGGGCGTGAGCCGCTGCAGGCCATCGACGATGCGGCGATGCGAGGCGAGATCCGCGGCGGTCAGCGGGCTGTCGTCGGTCTTGTGTTCGACATCGAACGGATGTTCGTAGATCGCGAGGATATCGGCAGCGGCAGCCACCGCCAGCGCGATCACGCTTTCGCGCACGGAATCTTCAAGCAGCATCGGCATGACGCAACCACTCCCTGACCAGGAAAAGAGCGGCGATCGAGCGCCCCTCGGAAAAATCTTCGGCGAGGATCAACTCGTGCAGCGCGTCGAGCCTCCACGGCACAACATCCAGTATTTCGGGTTCGTCGCCGGGCAGGCGCTCTTCGTACAGATCGCGCGCCAGCACCAGCACGGTTTCGTGACCCATGTAGGTCGGCGCCAGGCTGATCCGGCGCAGCACGGTGAGCGATCGCGCGCCGTAGCCGGCTTCTTCCTTCAATTCGCGATTCGCGGCTTCTTCCGGCGTCTCGCCGGCATCGATCTTGCCCTTGACCAGACCCAGTTCGTAGCGATGGGTGCCAGCGGCATACTCGCGGATCAGCAGCGCGGTGTCGTCATCCAGCATCGGCACCACGATCACCGCGCCGTGGCCGGTGGCGGGCGCGCGGTGATAGAGCCGGCGCTCACCGTTGGAGAATTCGAGATCCAGCTCTTCGATCACGCGCTCGGGATCGCCGCGACGCCGGCGGACCTCATGGATGGTCGGCAATGGCCGGCTCATGGCGCACCTGCACGGACGCGCCGGGCGATAATGGGGGGATGAAGACGCATATGCCGATGATAAACGACAAGGGTGCGGACGATGCCAGCGGCCGCGACGTGGCCGATCGCTGGCGCGCGCGCGACCTCGCGGTGCTGTGGCACCCCTGCACGCAGATGCGTGAGCATCCGGACATTCTGCCGCTGCTGCCGGTGGCGCGCGGCGAAGGCGCCTGGCTGATCGGCCATGACGGCAGCCGCACCCTGGACGCCATCAGCAGTTGGTGGACCAATATCCACGGCCACAGCGAACCGCGCATCGCGGAGGCTATCGGTCGTCAGGCGCGCACGCTGGAACACGTGATCCTGGCCGGTGTGTCGCACGCGCCGGCGGTTGAATTGGCCGAACGCCTGCTGGCGATGGCACCGCGCCAGCCCGGCCGCGCACCGCTGAGCAAGGTGTTCTACGCCGACAACGGTTCAGCCGGCGTGGAAGTGGCGCTGAAGATGGCCTTCCACTGGTTCCGCAACCAGGGCGAACCGCAACGGACGAAGTTCGTGGCGCTGGAGAACGGTTACCACGGCGAAACCATCGGCGCGCTGTCGGTCGGCGACATTCCCCTGTACCGCCGCATCTACGCGCCACTGCTGGCCGAATGCCTGTTCACACCCGCGCCCGACGCCTACACCGCGCCCGAGGGCTGCAGCGCGCAGGCACACGCCGAAGCGGCCGCCGACGCTCTCGCCCGCCTGCTCGATGCGCATCCGGGCGAGATCTGCGCGCTGATCCTCGAACCGCGCGTGCAGTGCGCGGGCGGCATGCGCATGCACGATCCCGTGTATCTCAAGCGCGTGCGCGATCTGTGCGACGTCCACGGCGTGTTCCTGATCGCCGACGAGATCGCGGTGGGCTTCGGCCGCACCGGGCCGATGTTCGCCAGCGAGGACTCCGGCGTGATGCCCGACCTCCTCTGTCTGTCGAAAGGCCTGACCGGCGGCGCATTGCCGCTGGCGGCAGTCCTGGCCACGCAGGTGCTGTACGACGGTTTCCTCGACGATTCGCGGGAAAAAGCCTTCCTGCACTCGCACAGTTACACCGGCAACCCGTTGGCCTGCGCAGCGGCGCTGGCGTCGTTGGACATCTTCGAACACGACGATGTGTTGGCGCGCAATCGCGACACCTCGATGACGATGCGCCGCCTCGCGGCCGAGGTCGGAAAACACCGCCACATCGCCGACGTGCGCCAGGCCGGGATGATCGTCGCGTTCGAACTCACTCGCGACGGCGATAAGCGCGCGCCGTTCGACCCGGCGCTGCGGATCGGCCTGCGCGCGTATCGCGCGGCGCTGGCGCGCGGCGTGCTGCTGCGTCCGCTCGGCGACGTGCTGTACTGGATGCCGCCGTACTGTGTCGACGATGCGCAACTGCAGTTGCTCGCGGAGATCACGCTGGCAGCCATCGAGGAGGCCACTGCATGAGCCGGGCCCGCGTCGTTACCGTTATCGAAAGCGGCTGCTTTTTGTGGGAGCGACGCAAGTCGCGACGAACAACGATGCTGCTGGATCGCAGTCGCGACTTGCGTCGCTCCCACGAACATCGCTCCCACAATAGAACCAGCGCGAGGAGCATCGCATGCGCCTGACCCGCGTCTACATCGATCAGCCGCTCGCGCCCGGCGCGCGCGTGACCCTGCCCGAGAGTGCCGGTGCGCATCTGGTGCGCGTGCTGCGCCTGCGTGAGGGCGAGGCCTGCGCGCTGTTCAACGGCGACGGCCACGATTACGACGCGCGACTGCTCAGCGCCGGCAAGCGCGGCGTCGAGGCGGAAGTCGAGGGCATGCGCGCCGTCGACAACGAATCGCCGCTGCGACTGGTGCTGCTGCAGGGCATTGCCCGCGGCGAGAAGATGGATCTGATCCTGCAAAAGGCCACCGAACTCGGCGTCGCCGCGATCGCGCCGGTGTTCGCGGATCGCACCGAAGTGCGGCTCGACGGCGAACGTCTGGAGAAGCGCGCCGCGCACTGGCGCAGCGTCGTGACCTCAGCCTGCGAACAGAGCGGGCGCGCGCGGGTGCCTGAGGTGTTGCCGCCGCGCGGGCTGGCCGAAGCCGCAGCGTCGCTGGATGCGGATGCGCTGAAGCTCACGCTCGATCCGCTCGGCGAATATCGTTTCGAGACGCTGTCGCCCAGCGTCTCCGGCGGCATCGTGATCGGCATCGGCCCGGAAGGCGGCTGGTCGGAGAAAGACCGCGTCATCCTGCGCACGCATGGCTTCAGCGGTTTGTGCCTCGGACCGCGCGTGCTGCGCACGGAAACCGCAGGCTTGGCCGCGATTGCGGCGCTGCAGGCGAAATTCGGGGATTTGTAGGGTGGGCTTCAGCCCACCATTGCTTGGGTCAAGCCGTCTCGCAGCGGAGCGGTGGAGGCATGCTAAGCGTATGCGCGTTGCCTTGTGATTCAGCAGGCAGCGCCGCAAGAAGAGTAAAGGCAACCATGCTCAGGCATATGGACATACTTCGCCTCTGCGGATGCGTTTTACAGGACAAAAGTTGCAATTCTCGAAACCGCTTCGATAACGACTAGAGATGATCGGCAACGTCGCAATGGTGGGCCAAGGCCCACCCTACGTCATCATCAAGCCGCCGGCCGCAGAACCTCGACGATCATCCGCTCGGCGGCGTCGAGATCGGGCACCAGCGCCACGTCCTGGTTGAACATCACCCGCAGGCGGATGCCGTCGGGCATCACTTCGCGGTGTTCGCTGTCGACGATCATGTTCTCGCGGGAAATCGTGACCAGGCGCGGGAAGCCCTGCGCCACCAGCGCGAAGTACGGCAGTTTCGGGTCGCCGCCGAGGGCTTTGATCACGATCAATTTGGTGCCGACGGCGGAACCTTCGGTATGCGTGCCGGCGATACGCGCGAACGAGACCAGCGGCACGCGCCAGCCGCGCCAGCGGATCTGGCCGAGCAGCCAGTCCGGCGCGTTCTCCAGCGGTTCCGGATCGACGAAAGACAGCACTTCGACCGTCGCCGCGTTCGGCAGCAGCAGCTGCGAGCCGGCGATCTGGATGAGGACGCCTCGGATGTCGTTGACGGTCGTGCTGTTCACGGGAGTGCTCGTCTTGGGTTCGTTCAACTGGGCCAGCACGACGCGAGTCGGCCGGCGAGTTCGGCGGGCAGCCCGGAGGCCACACCGCGATTGCGCAGCTCGGCACAGGCCGCGCCGTCGTAGCAGTCTTCAGGGGACTGGGCGACGACCACCGTACCGGTCGCGGCCGCGGCCATCGCGCTGTCCACCAGCTGCGGATCGCTGCCGCTGAGGAACACGAGGGCGCTGGCGCCGGAAGGCAGTGCCGCGAACATCGCCGCGGGCGGGGCGGCGTCATCGACGAAACCGAACGTGCCCGCGCGCGCGACCAGGCCGATGCCGTCGGGCAGGAAATAGATCGTTCCGGCGTTCGCGGTGGCGCCGCTTTGCGCCAACGCGACCGGCAGCGCGGCGGTGCGTTCCATTTGCGCGACCAAGCGATCGTAGCGACCGCCCTGCAGATGCAGGCGCACCAGCACGACCGCCAGGAATTCGGCGGGCAGCGACGACAACAGCTGACGCGCTGGATCGGGGCCGCCGAGGCCGGCCTCGACCAGCACCACCGGTGTGGCCTGGATGCCGAACGCATCGGTCGCGCCCTCATCGAGATCGACCAGCGACAGGCTGGAAATGCGTTCTTCCAATGCAGACATATCGTGCGCGGCCGGGCTGGACGCGGCTTTGGCGACCACCGCTGGCGCTTCGTCGACCGGCGACAGAGACAGGCCGCCGAGCGAAAATTCAGGTTTCGCTTCCGCCTGCAAAGCGACCGGCGCCGCCTGCATGGCCTCAGCGGCCAGACTGCTGGCGATCAGCGCTTCGAACGACATCACTTCGTCCGAAGAAATCAGCGCTTCCGGCTCGCGCAAAGCCGTGGCGGCAGGGAGCACGGCATCGAGATCGGGCGCTTCAAAAGAAGCGTCCTCGAGTTCGAGCCCACCATCGAAGCCGCCATCGAATTGGATGTTCGCGACCGGTTCGCCGCTCAACGGCGGCAGATCGGTCGCCGAGAGTTCTTCGAGGAAGAAGGCGTCGTCATCGAACCGCATCGGTGCGACGCTCGGCGCGGACGCGACCGAGACGTTGTCATATGCGCTGTCTTCGGTCGGCACGCCTTCCAATTGCATGCTGTCGAGCGATACGTTCTCGATGTCATCACCGTCATCCGTCGCGAACGCGTCGAACGAGATGCTGTCGAACGCGGCGTCGTGCGCATGCGCCGCAGGATCGGCGGACTCGAGCGCCATCGTCTCGAACGATGCCGTCTGGAAAGCTTTGATCCCGGAGTCGATTGGCGCCTGCGCGATCGGCGGAAGCGGCGGCGGCACGGGCTGCACGGGCACGGCCTGCGCCGGCACGGCCGGGATCGCATCGATCAAGGATATGTCCGGCGACAACAGGGACATTTCGGGCACGGATTCCACCGGTGTGCCATCGGCCGGGACACTGTCGGCATGCGCGACGGCTTCACGGGTAAAAGCCGTCATGTCGACATCGGCATACGCCGCGGCGGGCTTGGGAATCTGTCCCGGGGAGGGTTGCCATTCCTGGTCGCTCTCGGTGCCGGGCGGCAGCACATTGCTGTGATGACCAAGCTTGGCGGAAAGATGGCGGACCCAACGCGCCGCGTCCCAGCCGGTGCGGTGCGCGGCGACGTCGGCTTCGTCGTAGATCACGGTCAGCGCCGGGTCCGAGAGCAGCCCATCGAGCTTGTCGAGCATGGGTTCGATGCTGGGTTCCAGCGCGACCAGCACCGCCTGCGGATTCAGCGCGCGCAGTGCGGCCTCGTCGGCGGTCGCCGGATCGGCGATCGTCAGCAGCTCCGCACCGGCTTGGCGCAAGGCTTCAGCGAGGTGTTCGGCGGCTTTACCCGCGCGCGCCAGCAACACGACGCGCGGCGCTGCGGCATTGGAGACGGCGTCAACCATCGGACCTCACCGGCTTCGACTCTTTCTCTTCCAGCAGCGCGAACACATTGCGCATGAGTTCGTTCTCCTGATACGGCTTGCCGAGGTAACGGTCGACGCCGATATCCATCGCACGCTGGCGATGTTTGTCGCCGGTGCGTGAGGTGATCATGATGATCGGCACGTTGGCCAGGCGCGGGTCCGCCTTCATGATGGTCGCCAGTTCGTAACCGTCCATGCGCGGCATTTCGATATCGAGCAGCATCAGGTCCGGTACGCGATCGACCATGCGTTCCAGCGCGTCGATACCGTCCTTCGCGGTGAGCACCTCGAAATTGTTGCGTTCCAGCACGCGGCTGCTGACCTTGCGCATGGTGATCGAGTCGTCCACCACCATGACCAGCGGCACCACGCGTTGTTCGGCGGCGGGCGCCTGCAGCGCTTCTTCGATTTCCAGCAGCGCTGCGGTCTGGCGGCGCACCAGCGGCGCGACATCGAGAATCATCACCACGCTGCCATCGCCCATGATGGTGGCGCCGAAGATACCCGGAATCGAGGCGACCTGCGGACCGATAGGCTTCACCACGATTTCGCGGTTGCCGAGGATCTGGTCGACGGTCACCGCGATGTGCAGATCGCCCGAACGCGTGAGCAGCAACGGCATCTGCAGCTGACCTTCGGCCTTCGCCGGCGCGTGGCCGAGGAGTTTGCCCAGATCGTGCAGCACGTATTCTTCGTTGCCGTAGCGGTAGCTGGTGAGGTCGCCATTCGCCAGTTCCTCGCGCTGGATGCGACCGACGCCGCGGACCGAGGCGATCGGCACCGCAAAGGTGGTTTCGCCGATACGCACGAAGGCCGCCTGGGTGACCGCGAGGGTCTGCGGCAGACGCAGGGTGAAGACCGTGCCGGTGCCGCGCTCGGAGTGGATGTCGAGCGTGCCGCCGAGTTGGCGGACTTCGCTGGCGACCACGTCCATTCCCACGCCGCGGCCGGCCAGCTGGCTGACTTCCTCGGCGGTGGAGAAACCGGGCTCCAGGATCAGCGCATCGAGCTGTGCGTTCGACAGCACCGCGTCCTTGCGGACGAGGCCGCGCATTTCGCCGCGCTGGCGGATCGCGTCGCGATCGAGGCCGTTGCCGTCGTCGCTGATCTGCAGCACGACTTCCGAGCCTTCCTTGCGGATGGCGATGGTGACTGTGCCTTCTGCGGGCTTGCCGGTATTGCTGCGCTGCGCGGGCTTTTCCAGACCATGGGCCACCGCGTTGCGGAGCATGTGCTCCAGCGGCGCGGTCATGCGCTCCAGCACGTTGCGATCGAGTTCGCCCTGGGCGCCATCGAGCTTGAGCTGGACCTGCTTGCCGGTATCGGTCGAAGCCTGGCGCAGCACGCGGCGCAGGCGCGGCACGACAGTGTCGAACGGCACCATGCGGGTGCGCATCAGACCTTCCTGCAGCTCCGAACTCACGCGCGATTGCTGCAACAGCAGGGTGTCGTAACCCTGGGTCAGGTCGTCGAGTGTGCTCTGCAGGCTGCTCAAGTCGGCCGCGGTTTCGGCGAGCGCGCGCGACAGCTGCTGGAGGTTGGAGAAGCGGTCGAGTTCCAGCGGATCGAAGGTCTCGTCCCGGGTTTCGCCCTCGCGCTGGTAACGCGCGATGATCTGCGCTTCGGTTTCGATGTCCAGACGACGCAACTGGTCGCGCAGACGGGTGTTGGTCTGCTCCATTTCCGCAGTGGCGCCGCGGAACGCACCGAGCTGCTGTTCGAGTCGCGAGCGGTAAATCGCGACTTCGCCGGCGTAGTTCACCAGACGGTCGAGCAACTCAGCGCGGACACGGACCTGTTCCTGCGTACCGCGCAGACCGACATCGTCGTTGGCGTTGGCGCCGAAATCCACCGGCACCGACAAAGGCTTGAGCGCGGGCAACGGCGCGAAGGTCGGCATCTGCGGCAGCACTGCGGCAAGTTCTGCTTCGGCTTCGGCCTCAAGCTCGACCTCGAAATCAACCGTTTCCGGCCCGACGGCGGGAACTTCGAACTCGTATTCGTATTCGTAACTGGCACTGGCGACATATTCGCCAGCTTCCGGCTCAGCCGGCGCGACGATCTCGGTGAAGGCTTCCTCGACGAAAACGCCATCATCGAACGTGTGTTCGGTGAGTGTCTGCTCGACCAGCGTCTGCTCGATCGATGTCTGCTCGATCGATGTCTGCTCAAGCGACGGCTCTTCGACGAAGGACCGCTCGTCGAATCCGATCGCCTCGGACAACAGCACATCCTCGGGCAGGGTTTCGAGCGTAATCTCTTCGTCCGTCGGCGATCCGACCGCCGCTTCCTCGAAAGCGATCGCTTCGAGAAGAATCTTGTCGAAAGCGATTTCTTCGGAAGCCGGCTCTTCGAGGACTACCTCTTCAAGCGATGCCTCTTCAAGCACGGCCTCTTTGAGGACGACTTCTTCAAGCGATGCCTCTTCAAGCGATGCCTCTTCGAGCACGGCCTCTTCGAGGACGACTTCTTCAAGCACTGCCTCTTCAAGCACTGCCTCTTCAAGTACTGCCTCTTCGAGCGCTGCCTCTTCGAGCGCTGCCTCTTCGAGCGCGGGCGCTTCGGACAAGGTCTCGAGGTCGATGACGGGCGCCGCTTCCGACACGGAGGGCGTCCACTGACTGGGTTCGAACGCGCGCCCGAGAGCCCGGGCGTCGAACGCGGCGACCAGCGCCTCCGGGATCACGACCGCGCGGCGGTCGCCGACGCGGGTGACCATCGTGTGCAGGCGATCGAAACCGCTTTCCAGCAGCGGGATGTCCTGCCTTTCGAGCTGCAGGCGATGTTCGGCCGCGGCTTCGAGCAACGATTCCATGGCGTGGCCGAGTTCGCCGATCGCCATGATGCCGGCCATGCGCGCGCCGCCCTTGAGCGTGTGCAGATCGCGCTGCAGGCCGCCGATGACTTCGCGCTCGTCGGGATTCTCGCGCAATGCCACCAGCAACTGGTCGGAATGATCCAGCAGATCGCGGCCTTCCTCGACGAAGATGTCGATGAGTTCGGCGTCGAGATCGTCCATGTCCAGAGCGGTGTCGGGATCCACGACGGCCGTATTGGCCAGCAGACCTGCCACCACGGACGGCTGAGCCGATGGCGTTTCGACGAGCGGCGTTTCCGCCTGCTCGGAGACCTGTTCACTGCTCTGCGGATCACCACTTTCGGCGAGCAGACGCTCGGCCTCCAGCCATTCCGCTTCGCGTTGCACCGAATCGAAACGCACGGCGGCCAGCCGTTCTTCTTCGATGCGGATGAAATCGCGCATTTCCTGTTCGCGCAGAGCCGCTTCAGCACGTTCGGCTTCGACGCGTTCAGCCTCGACGCGTTCGGCTTCGAGGCGTTCGGCTTCGACGCGTTCGGCTTCGATACGTTCAGCTTCGACACGTTCGGCTTCGACACGTTCGGCTTCGAGGCGTTCAGCTTCGACACGTTCGGCTTCGATGCGTTCAGCTTCGACACGTTCGGCTTCGACACGTTCGGCTTCGTAGGATTCCATGACCGCAAGCAGGCGTGCGGCTTCGTCCGCATCGGTGGGCAAACCCGATTCCGGTGACAACGAAACCGGCTGACTCGGAGTCCATTCAAAAACAGGTGCTTCGACGCTCTCGCCAAGCAGACGAGCAAGCTCGTCTTCGGCCGCAAGGTCGAATTCGACGACGTCGAGCTGCACAGACATCGCATCGTCGGCATCGACCGTTTCGATGCGTGTCGCTTCGGCCGGAGTCTGCACCGGCGGTTCGACATCGAAATTGCCGTAGGCGCTCAGATCCAGCTCGGTGAGCTCGATGGCCTGCCCGGCCGGTTCGTTTTCGATCTCGAACCCTGCAGGCTCTTCGACCAGGCTGACCGGCCTGGATTCCGGCAGGCTGTCGCGCAGGGTCTGGAAACGCTCGGCGAGCGCATCGCAGCGCGGCACGCGGCCGCCCGACACCGACAGTGCGGACACCGTCGCGCGCACGCGATCGGCCAGTTCGGCGATCGCGCTCACACCTTCAGCATCGGCGGCATCGGTCGACGCGAGCAGACGACGCACGTAACTTTCGGCCGGGATCAGTGCGTCGGTGATGGCCGGCACTTCGGTCATCGCGAACGCACCGTTCATGGTGTGGATCGCGCGGACCAGCGGCTCGTCCGCAGCGGTCGGCGCATTGCGCGCGCGCGACAGCCAACCTTCGATGGTACGGAGATGTCCGCCGACTTCCGCCTGCAGAATCTCGAACAGCACTGCGTCGACGCTGACCGCAATGCCTTCTTCCTGCTCGACCATCGCACCGGCGGTGAATTCGGTTTTCACCGGTTCGAACTCGACGACCGGCGCCGCATGGGCGGCAGCCGCCAAAGCGACGATCACCGGCATCACTTCTTCGCCACCGGCGATGCGGTCAGCGTAGGCTTCCATCGCACGCAGATCGGTGGTGACCGAGCCCTCGCCGCGCAGCGCGGCGTGCAATTGCGGCAGGGTCGCGTAGGCCTGGTCGACCATCGCGATCACAGGCGACGTCGCCGGGCGCAGCCCGTCGCGCACCTTGTTGAGCATGTTCTCGATCTTCCAGCTGAACTCGCCGAGGGTCTTGGCGCCGACCAGACGGCCGCTGCCCTTCAGCGTGTGGAAGACGCGGCGGACCGGCTGCAGGCGTTCGATGTTGCTGGGATCTGTTTTCCACGCCGGCAGCAATTGGGCGAGGTTGCCGATCTCTTCCTCGAATTCTTCGAGGAAAATCTCGCGGATTTCGTCGTCGATATCGTCGCTGGTGACGTCGAAACCGGCAGACAGCGGCGCAGCGGCTGGCGGCGCCACTGGCGGTGCCGCAACTTGCGGTTGCTGCACAGGCGCGGCAGCGACGGGCGGCCGCGGCGGCAGGAACAGGGGCACGAACGGCGCAGGTGCAGGCGATTCCGGCACGACCGCTTTGGGTGTCTCGACGGCAGGTGTCTCGACGGCAGGCGCTGCAATCTCCAGCGGCTCGGCGATCTGCGTCTCGGCGGCCGGTTTCACGATCTCCAGCGCCTCTTCCATCGGCACGTCGACGACCGGCTCTGCGATCTCCAGCAGCTCGGCTTCCGGCAATTCCACGACCGGCGCTACGATCTCAGGCGCTACGATCTCAGGCGACGCGATCTCCGACAAATCGGCCGCGGGCGCTTCGGCGACCGGCGCAGGCGCGCGTTCGGCCGGCAACGGCCAGTAGCCCAGGTTTTCGAGACTGTTGCGGGTGATATCGAGAATATCGTCGCGATTGGCGCGCTGTTCGCGCAGTGCTTCGAGGTAATACTCGATGCTGGCGAGCGCGTCCGCGAAGGTGTCGAGCTGGCGGCTGTTGGGAATGCGGCGGCGTTCGAGCAGCTCGATTTCGGCATACAGGCGCACGCCATCGAGGTACTGCGCAGGCTGCGGCAGTTCGAGGATATTGAGCGCACCGGACACGTCGCGCAGCAGTTTCGGTACCTGCGCCAGTTCGGTGTGATTCCAGCTGGTTTCGACGAAAGCGACGAACGCCTGCCGCGCACCGGCGAAGTTGGTGATCGCCTCGCGGATCAGGACGCCCAGAACCTTGCGGGCTTCGGCACCGGCGAGATCTTCTTCGTTCTCGGCGCCATCGCCGCTGGCGAGGCGGGTGACCTGGTCGTCCAGCGACGCGTCGACGTACAACAGCGCACCGGCGACTTCCAGCAACGCGGCCTCGTCGGCCTTGCGCTTGCCGTCGACGATTTCGCGCATCGCGTCACGCTGTTGCAGCACGAGGCTGCGGGCCAGCCCGAGCCCGAGCATGCCGAGCGTGTCGGACACGTTCTGCAGCCGTTCGGCCTGCGGCTGAAGCTCGACCGGATTGGTCTTGGCCGTGCGCAGATACAGGTCCAGCTCGTCCTTCACGCGCAGCAGGTCTTCCTTGATCGCGGCGGCCACGGTATCGAGCAGGGTGCGATTGCGGCCAGCGACGCTGCCGCGGGCGTGATCGAGTTCGGATTCGGTCGGTTTGAGCGCGTCGAGATCGAACACTTCGCGCAATTTCATCAGCGCCGGATGGACCGAATCGCTGTGTGCGACGTGATAGAGCAACTGCCGGGTCGGCTCGAGCGCGGCGTCCGCGCGCGGCGCATCGAAGCCGCCCTGCTGGAACTGGCCGCGGGTCTCGCGATCGACACTGGCGAAGGCCTGACGCAGACCCGGATTCACCGTGAGGCCGCCCTCGCGCAACGCGACGGCGACCATCGAGGCGACCCACAGCATGCGCCGCTGCGATTCATCGGCAGTGCGGGCGAGCAAGGCTTCGGCCGCAAAATGCAGACCCTCGGCATCGCCCGGCGCACCGGATTCCGGCCACGCCTGCAGCGCGTCGCGCAGGCGGAGCAGATATGGCGCCACTTCATTGGCGCGGCTGGCGGCCGGCTGCGGCGTCGCACGCGGCAGCGAAGCCGGCAGAACGCGGTCGAGATCGGGAACGAACAGGACGCTTTCGCTCAGACCGGCTTCGCCGCGGGCGGCGCGCAGTTCGTTGAGCATCGGCAGCAGGACGATCGATATTTCCTTGTGCCCGCTCTGCAAACGCTCCAGATAGTCGGGCAACAGCACCACGCCGCGCATCAGCGCCGAACATGCGCTGTCGCGATCGCGATCGGCAATGCCGCCGTTCTGCAGCGTGAGGGACAGCTGCTCCATCTCCTCGGCCACCATCGCCGGGGCATAGAGTTCGACCATGCGCAGGGTGCCCTGCACCTGGTGCAGCAATTCGGCGCTCACCCCCATCCGGCTGGTGTCGGCAGGATCTTCGGCAAAGCCTTCGACCTCCATCCGCACCAGACGCAGGGTTTCGTCGAGCTCGGGCTTTACCCAGCCCAGCGCGCTGTATTCGATCGCATCATGGAGCGCGGTCATCGTGCGCCTCCACGGACGCGGTTACGTCCGGTTTCACGATCGGAAGACATTCGGATCATCTCGCCATTGCTCCGCAGCATTCCGCCGGATCAGGCCGGGAGCTTGAAGTCGGCGACCGAGCGGCGCAGGTCCGCTGCCAGTTGCGCGAGGTTTCCGATCGATTCGGCCGTCTGGTTCGCGCCCTGCGAGGTCTGCGCGGTGATCGACTGAATCGTGGTCATGGTCTGGGTGATGTCCGTCGCCGCCGCGGACTGCTGCTGCGCGGCGCTGGAGATGCCTCGGATGAGGCCTGCGAGGTTGTTCGACACCTGTTCGATTTCGCCCAGTGCGGTACCCGCGTCCTCGGCCAATCGCGCGCCGGCGACCACTTCGGACGTCGTCTGTTCCATCGAGCTCACCGCTTCGTTGGTATCGGACTGAATGGTCTGGACCAGCGCTTCGATTCGCTTGGTCGCGTTCGAGGTGCGTTCCGCGAGTCGCTGCACTTCGTCGGCCACCACCGCGAACCCGCGGCCCGCTTCGCCGGCCGAGGCCGCCTGGATCGCCGCGTTCAGCGCCAGGATGTTGGTCTGTTCCGAAATGTCGTTGATGAGTTCCACGATCGAGCCGATTTCCTGCGAGCTTTCACCCAGGCGCTTGATCCGCTTCGAGGTTTCCTGGATCTGGCCGCGAATCGAGTCCATGCCGACGATCGTCTGCCGCACCACGCCCGCGCCCTTGGTGGACAGCTCCACCGAGCGCTGCGCCACGTCGGCGGACTCGGCGGAGTTCTTCGACACCTGGTTGATGCTGATCGCGATTTCGTTGATGCGGTTGGTGGCGGTGTTGATCTGCTGTGCCTGATGTTCGGCAGCTTCGGCCAGGTGCATCGCGGTGGCCTGGGTTTCCTGGGCGCTGGACGCCACCTGCACCGAGGTGTCGTTGATGGTCTGCACCAGGCTGCGAAGCTGTTCGACCGCGAAGTTGATGGAGTCCGCGATCGCGCCGGTCATGTCCTCGGTCACGGTCGCCTTCACGGTGAGATCGCCTTCAGCGAGCGAACCCATTTCGTCCAGCAGGCGCATGATCGCCTCCTGGTTGCGGTTGTTGAGCTCCATCGAGCCCTCGTACCGGCGTTTCTGGGCGCTGTTCAAGCTGAACACCAGGAACACGATCGAGGCCAACGCGGCCACGCCTGACACGATGCTGACCCAGATGTTGCCGAGGAAGCTGGTATCGCGCAGCGAGCCGAAGGCGGTGAATGCGCGGAACAGGTTCTTGCTGTCGTCGAGCATCCGCGCGGAGCCGGTGATGAGCTCGGCGCCGGCCGACTGCGCGCGGAGCAGGTTCTGCGAGGAGGCCAGGATCGCGTCCAGGTCCTTCTTCATCGCGACCCACTGGTCGTTGGACTGGTTCAACGCACCCAGCGCCGCGGCGTTGCTGAGCTTCTGCACGTTCATCGCCTGATCGCCGTTGCGCAGGCCGTTGAGCACCTGCACGAACACCGCGGCGTCGCGGCTGAGCGCGTCGCCCGCGAGTGCGGCACCCGGGCCACCGGCGCGGATTTCAGCGACGCGGCGGGCCATCGAGCCGGCCAGCACCACCTGACGCAGGGCGATGTAGATCTGTGAGGACGGCGCGCCGCTGGCGGACATCGCACGCACGACTTCGTCGAGCTGCGCCTGCAACTGCGGAACGCGGTCGGTGAAGTTCTTGGCATTGTTCGACAGCGCGAGCACCGCCTCTTCGGAAGCGATGATCTGGTCGACGTTCTTGTTCATCGGGACCCAGGTCGAGGTCACGGTGGCGATCGGGCCGGCCACGTCGGGCGCATTGCTGAAGCGATCGTTGAGCAACTTCACGTCGCTTTCGATCTGCTCCTTGATGGTTTTGACGGCCTTGAAGGCCGCGGCATCGCCGTCGATCGCTTCGCGGCTCAGGTTGGCGAGTCGCTGCGAGTTCACCTGCAGGTTCGAGGCCGACGTGTTGGCGCCGCCGAAACGCGCGGTCTTCCACAGTGCGTAGCCGGTGTTGCCTGCGAAGAAGAGCAACGATATGGCCAGGACCCACAGCCACAGGCTGGTGCTCTGGCTGCGGCCTTTGCCGGCGACGTTATCCATCGGAGTGCTCATGTCTAGCCTCGATCTGTGTTTGGAACTGCTGCAGTGAAAGGGTTGCCGTCAGTCGTCGTTAGACGGCGGCATGTCGGAATTCGGGGGTGCGGACCAGGCGATCGAGGCTGAAAACGCCCCAGACGTCATCGGCGGTGCGGTAAGCGCGATCGATCAGACCTGCGTAACGACCGTCGGCCAGACCTTCGGCGTCGATCTCCTGCTCTTCCATGAACGAACGCTGGCCATACAGCTCATCGATGGTCACCGCGACGTCGCCGCCGGGCTGGCGCAACACCATCACTTTCTGGTGTCCCTCGTGCAGCACGCTGCGCGCGCCTTCGAGGAACTGTTTGAGGTCGACCACCGGCAGCAGATTGCTGCGCACGTTGGCCACGCCGAGCATCCAGCCCTGCGCACCGGGCACCGGGGTGATCTGCGGAACGGTGAGGATTTCGGCGACCGACTCGTAGTCGGATACCAGCCGGCGTTGACCGATGCGGAAACCGATCCCGCGCCACAGGCCGGCGGCCTGGAGCTGTTCCGGCAGGCCGGCGACGTGGGCGAGACTGCGCCGTTCGTATCCGGCGAGGGTCTCGAACGCGTCGACCGGAGCCGTCTCGACGACAGTTTCGGCGCTGGCGGTTTCGTCGCCGAACTCGTCCACGCTCATGCACCGGTCTCCAGCAGTTGTTCGATCCGGGCGATCAGCGCTTCTTCGCTCGGCGGCTTGACGATGTAGTCCTTGGCGCCCTGGCGCATGCCCCAGGCACGGTCGGTTTCCATGCCCTTGGTACTCACGATCAGGACCGGAATGGTCTTGGTCGTCGGTTCGCGCGAGAGCGCGCGGGTCGCCTGGAAGCCGTTCATGCCCGGCAGCACCACGTCCATCAGCACCACGTCCGGCAACTCCCGTTTGCACACTTCGATGCCATCCTCGGCGCTGATGGATGCGAGTACCTGATGACCGTGACGCTCAAGCAGGCGCGTGAGCACGGCGGTATCGGTCGGCGAATCTTCGATGAGTAGAATGCGGGCCATGAGTTGCCTGTCCCCCCGGTCAGGCGTTGACGTGTTTGCGGATAGCGTCGAGCAGTTCTTCGCGGGTGAATGGTTTGGTCAGGTACTGCTCGGAACCGACGATACGACCCCGTGCCTTGTCGAACAGACCGTCCTTCGAGGACAACATGATCACCGGCGTGTGCTTGAAGACCTGATTGTTCTTGATCAATGCACAGGTCTGATAGCCGTCGAGCCGCGGCATCATGATGTCGACGAAGATGATCTGCGGACGCTGGTCCGCGATCTTGGCGAGTGCCTCGAAACCATCCGTCGCTGTCACCACTTCAGCCCCCTCGCGTTTGAGCAGGGTTTCGGCGGTGCGCCGAATGGTCTTCGAATCGTCGATCACCATCACCCGCAAACCTTGCAGGCCGCCGGCTGGATTCTCGTCTTGCGTCATCACGTCTCCCCATGCGCCCGGCAATCGATGACTGTGCTGCTGGTTTGTCATCATTTTCAGCCACCTATATCCCAGTCTGAAGCTGGACTGTCAAGGTTTGCTTAGCAATTTCCCAGCCAACAACGATGAAGTCGGGCTTCAATGGCGTCAGCTTGTTACCATCCGACCCGACGAATCTTGCAGGTACAGCGGCATGCCGAAACTCGCGCGCGACGTAGTCGTGGTCATGGACCCGATCGAGTCGATCAAAATTGCGAAAGACTCCACATTTGCGATGTTGCTCGAAGCCCAGCAACGTCAGTATCGGCTCTTTTACGTCACTCCCGGCGGATTGGGCATGCGCGGCGGCGTCGCGACCGCGCAGGTGTCGCCGTTGATCGTTCGCGACGACGCGCAAAGCTGGTTTGAAAGCGGACCTTCGTCACACCGTGCGCTGGGATCGGACGATCTGATCCTGATGCGCAAGGATCCGCCTGTCGACGCCGACTTCCTGCACGACACCTTGATCCTCAGCGCCGCCCAGCGCGCCGGCGCGCTCGTGGTGAACGACCCGCAGGGGCTGCGCGACCACAACGAAAAACTCGCGGCGCTGGAATTCCCCCAGTGCTGCCCGCCGACCCTGGTCAGCCGCAAGGCCCCGGCGCTCAAGGCGTTCGCCGCCGAGCACGGCGAGGTGGTGCTGAAGCCGCTGGACGGCATGGGTGGGCGTTCGATCTTCCGCTCCCGCGCCGGCGACCCCAACCTGAACGTCATTCTGGAGACCCTGACCGGTGAAGGGCGGCATCTGGTGATGGCCCAGCGCTACCTGCCGGAAATCGTGGACGGCGACAAGCGCATCCTGCTGATCGACGGCGTGCCGGTGGACTATTGCCTGGCGCGAATTCCGCAAGGCGATGAATTCAGAGGGAATCTTGCCGCCGGCGGCCGCGGCGAAGGTCGCCCGCTGACCGATCGCGACCGCTGGATCGCCGCCCAGGTCGGCCCGGAAATGAAGCGCCGCGGCATGCGCTTCGTGGGTCTGGACGTGATCGGCGAGCATCTGACCGAGGTCAATGTCACCAGCCCCACCTGCATCCGCGAGCTGGACAAGCAGTTCGGGCTGAACATCGCCGGGCTGCTGTTCGATGCCCTGGAGGCGACGGCTTAACCCGCATGTCCGCCGTCAGCGCCCCCCTTCCCCCTCCGCCGGCGATCGGCGAGGACCAGCGTCTGGGCGCGACCCTTGTGCTGTCGCTGTTGCTGCACGGGCTGCTGATCCTCGGGGTCGGCTTCGCGCTGGAGCGGGCGGCGCCGGTGGTGCCGATGCTGGATGTGATCCTCACCCAGACACAGACGCCGCTGACGCCCAAACAGGCCGATTTCCTGGCGCAGGCGAACAATCAGGGCGGCGGCGAGCACGACAAGGCCAGCCGCCCGAGCGATCCGCAGCCCGGGACGGTGCCCCAGGCCGAGGCAGGGGTGGCGCCGCAGACGGTACGTGCGCAGTCGCCGGCACCGCAGCCGCCGCCGGAGGCACGCGTGATCGCCAGCCCGAACAGCGACATTCGTCGCGCGGCCCCCAGCCGGGTGATGCAGGCGACGGTGACCCCGCAGCGCGTTGGGCCGCAGAAAGTCGAGCACGACATGGCGATGGCGCGGCTGGCGGCGGAGATCCACCTGCGCTCGGCCCGTTACGCCAAGCGTCCGTCGCGCAAGTTCGTCTCCGCCAGCACCCAGGAATACGCCTGGGCGAACTACCTGCGGGCCTGGGTCGACCGCGCCGAACGCGTCGGCAACCTGAATTACCCGGACGAAGCGCGGCGGCGACAGCTGTCGGGCACGGTGGTGATCAATATCGGCATCCGCCGCAACGGCACGATCGAGCGCGCCGATATCGTCCAGTCCAGCGGCATTCCGCTGCTGGACGAGGCCGCACTGCGGATCGCCAGACTCGCCGAGCCCTATCCGCCGCTGCCCAAGACGCCGGAAAACCCCGACATCCTCAACGTCGTGCGCACCTGGCAGTTCCTGCCGGGCGGCGAGTTGATCGACAAGTAGGTCGGGCCCTGGCCGGCCCAGCACGAACCAGATATGCAACGCCAGTCGAGGCCGCGCCCGCGGCTAACACCAATGAACCGGCAAGTGTTTGAAACGCCGTTAGCGCCTCAAAAAAGCGGGTTGAAGCCCGCTCTACCACATCGGCAATTCACAACTTCGTCCAGCCGAACCCTTCGCCGCTGCGGTAATAGACGGCGGAAGCCCGTGCGTACAGCGACTTCATCGGCACCAGTCCGAAGAATCGGCCATCCGCGCTGTTGCCGCGATGATCGCCCAGCACCAGCGCCATCCCTGCAGGAATGGTGCCGGTGGCCAGATCCGGGCCGCCGCCGTCGCGCAGATTCAGGTGCACGTCGCGCGCGCCGAAATGTTCGATGTCGCTGGCGCCCACATCGTGCAGCGGCTGACCGTCGATCCACAGCCGGCCATCGACCACCGCAACCGTGTCGCCGCCCACTGCGACCACGCGCTTGATGAGCCGGGTGCCGTCGGCGGGCGATTTGAACACCACCACATCGCCGGGTTCCGGTTCACCGCGATCGACCAGTTCGATGTCGGTGAACGGCACGCGCACACCGTAGGCCATCATGTTCACGGCGACGCGATCGCCGGGCATCAGGGTCGGCTCCATCGAGCCACTGGGCACCTGGTAGTGATTGGCGAACGAACTGCGCGCGACGGTGAGCAACACCACCATCATCGCGAACGTGAACCATTCGTTGCGCCAGAACGGTACGTGTTTCGCGGCCTTGTCGGCCGATACGGTCTGCGTCATCTCGTTGCCCTCTCGTCAGTCGTCGCGAATGCGCGCCAGACCATGGACCCGTTACGGCCGGCCCGAGTTCCCGCGACAGCCCATGACCGATGGCCTATCGGCGACGCGCCGTCAGCGGCGATTTGCACCGCCACGCCGCTGTGCGACCAGCGTCAAAGACACGATCACGAACGCGCGGCGCGCAGTGCCTGCTGTTCGATGAGGGTCAGCGCCACCTGATTGCGCAGATAGGCGGGTTCGAGCATTTCCGGCGCCACCGCTTCGCCGCGTAGCAGCGCGGCGTGCGCGAGACGCACGACATCGGCGGCATGCGGCAGGGCTTCGGCATCGACCGCGCGCCAGTTCGATGGCAGGCGCGATGTCAACGCACCGCCGAGCGCACTGAAACCGGTGCCGACGCCGAACCATGCGCCGCCCTCGTCCGGCAGCGGCACCGCATCGGGCGCAAGCACCTGCTCCGCGCTCAACGGCAGCGGTAGCAGCACGTCGTGTTCGAGCGTCAACCGGTAACCGGCGACGTAGACCTCGTTCATGCGCGCATCGATCGCGGCGAGCACGCTGGCGCCCTCGCCCTCGCCCGCACCGAGCACGACAGCACGCATCGCCAGCGCCTCAAGCGTCGATACCGGCACCGCCGGGCGATCCAGCGCCAGCGCGATGCCCTGCGCGATCGCGACGCCCAGGCGCACGCCGGTGAACGCGCCGGGGCCGCGGCCGACGGCGATGGCATCAAGCTGGGATTTCGCCACACCGGCCTCGGCGAGCAGCGCCTCCGCCCATGGCAGCGCGAGTTCGGCGTGCCGGCGCGGCGCGATCTCGTGGCGTTCGCGCACGTCGCCGTCGACCCACAGGGCGACGGAGCAGGCTTCGGTGGAGAGTTCAAAGGCGAGCAGGTTCATGGCGGTATTGTAGGTTGGGCCTTGGCCCGACATCACGCATCGTCGGATCGCTTCGGACAATGAGCGGAACGGTTTCGATCATCACACGACGCAAACCGACAAGTCGTAATGTCGGGCCAGGGCCCGACCTACAACGCCGTCTCTGGAGGCGTCTGGTCACCGAAAAACGCCTGCACATCCGCCAGCGAGCGGGTGCGCGCGAACGGCGGCAGCGAATCCAGGAAAGTGCGTCCGTAGGATTTTCCGATCAGCCGCGGGTCGCACAGCACCAGCACGCCGCGGTCGGTTTCGGTACGGATCAGGCGGCCGACGCCTTGCTTCAGCGCGATCACCGCCTGCGGCAGTTGCTCGTCGCGGAACGGATTGCCGCCCTCGCGGCGGATCGCGTCCAGCCGCGCCTCGAACACCGGGTCGTCCGGCGCGGCGAACGGCAGTTTATCGATGACCACCACGCTCAGCGCGTCGCCGGCCACATCCACGCCTTCGCGAAAACTCGCTGCGCCCAGCAGCACGCCGCTGCCGGAATCGCGGAAACGCTGCAGCAGCACCGAACGCGGCGCTTCGCCCTGCACGAACAGCGGCCACGGCCCATCGCGAAGCAGTTCCGCCGCTTCGCGCAGCGCGCGATGCGAGGCGAACAGCACGAATGCGCGGCCGCCCGAGGCTTCCAGCACCGGGCGCACGACATCGATCACAGCACTGGTGTAATCGCGGGAATTCGGCTCCGGCATGCGCTGCGGGAGGTAGCACAAGGCCTGACGCGGCCAGTCGAACGGACTGGGCGCCAGCAGCGTGCGCGGTTTGTCCAGACCCAGCCGCACCGAGAGATGATCGAAACTACCGGCGACGGCGAGCGTCGCCGAGGTGAACACCCACGCCGCGCGCGACTGCTCGCGATGGTTGCGCAGCGGTCCGGACACATCCAGCGGCGTGCGCTGCAGGCGGAAGCCGCGCGGCGACAGTTCGTACCAGCGGACATCCCAGGCGCGCGGATCGGGCTTGGCGTTTTCGTCGTCCTGCGATGCCTCTTCGGTATCGATGGCTCCGGATTCGATCGCCGCTTCATGCGGCGGAAGATCGGCGCGCAGTTGCGTGCCCGCGCCGTCTTCGTCTCCAGCGAGTTCGCGCCGCCGCGAAAAATCCGGCGGCGCCCAGCGCAGCAGACGCGCGCGGTTGTCGAGCGCACGCGTGTGACAGCTCTCGAAACCGGGCGCGGCCTCGCGCAGCGGCGCAAGTGCATCGATGAACGCGCACAGCGCATCGTCGAGCGCGCCCAGCGCATCGAACACGCCGGGCTCCTGCATCGCGCGCCAGCGGGTGCCGCGCGGTGGCAGCGGCTCCATCGCCGCGCGCAGTTCGCGCGTGGCCTCTTCCAGCGAACGCGCCGGGCCTTGCAGCACCGCGAGCGCGCCGGTGGTGGTCTTGCATTCGGCCACCGCGTCGCGCGCCACTTCCACCAGCGGCCGCGCGCTCAGGCCTTCGCCGAAGAACTGCGCGGCGAGTTCGGGCAGCTGATGCGCTTCGTCGACCACGAACACCTGTGCGCCGGGCAGGATTTCGCCGAAACCTTCCTGTTTCAGCGCCAGATCGGCGAGCAGCAGGTGATGATTGACGACCACCACGTCGGCCGCCTGCGCGCGCTGGCGTGCCTGCACCACGAAGCAGTCGTCCCAGGACGGACATTCGCTGCCGAGGCAGTTGTCGGTGGTCGAAGTGACCATCGGCAGCAGCGGCGAATCTTCGGGCAGCGCGTCGAGTTCCGCCAGATCGCCCATCCGCGTGCGTCCGCTCCAGGCGACGATGCGCTGGAA
Organism: Lysobacteraceae bacterium; assembly: GCA_046598445.1. GTDB lineage: Bacteria > Pseudomonadota > Gammaproteobacteria > Xanthomonadales > Xanthomonadaceae > Lysobacter_I. The sequence continues at coordinate 9,076 of JBKJHV010000035.1, read as the reverse complement.
CTGGGTGATCTGTTCTTTCGAGGTGAAACGCGGCTCGCCCTTGCTCTTTTCCAGACGGTATTTGCAAAGATAATTCGCGCGACCTTTCAGCAGCGAGGTCTTCAGGCCGATGCCGAGCGCGTCGCGCACACGCGGCAGATCGCGGTGATACAGCTGATCCTGCAGCGCGCGGGTGCCGGTCGACACGATGGTCTTGAGGCCCGACAGCAATGCCGGCACCAGATACGCGAAGGTCTTGCCGGTGCCGGTGCCGGCTTCGGCCAGCAGCACCGCGCGGTCTTCGACGGTTTCGGCGATCGCCATCGCCAATTGTTGCTGCGGCACGCGCGGCGCGAAGCCCGGAATCTGCACCGCGAGCACGCCGCCGTCGCTCAGCGCATCGCGACAGGCGCGGGCCAGCGCGGAGCGCGAATCCAGCGCAGTGTCGTCTGCGCCCGCATCGCGGCCGCTGCGGACATCGGAAGCCATGCTCATCGTCTCAATACCGCGGTGGGCCGGTGAGCGTGCAATCGGATTGCTTGCGCTCGGCATCGGCCAGCGCAACCGCCGACTCCGTCGATTCGCGCTCCCACTGCGCGAGTTTCTCGCCCTTGAGCTTGCCGGTAGCGCGCAGTTGCAGACCACGCTGGCGATGGGCGAGTTGTTGGCGGATCGTCGCCCAGTGCCGGCGACACAGCGGCCCGACCTTGCCGCCGAGCGCATAGGCGTCACGCGCGAGCGAGGCCGCCTTGTCGAGATTCTTCTGCAGCACCGCGACTTCGGCGCGCTCCTGCAGCAGCGCCGGATCCTGCTGCGCGATGCCGAGCGCCTTGTCCAGCGCGGCGGCGGCGTCGGGATAGCGTCGCGCACTTTCGAATTGCGTGGCCTGCACGCGCAGATCCTCGACCATCGGATCGCGCAGCGGCTGTACGTCGAGCTCGCCCTTCGCGAATGCGCCTGCGGCGCGGATTTCGGCGACCAGTTGCTCCGGCGCGGGGCCGCTCCATTCCGGCGCCGGCGGCGCGCTGGTGCAGGAGACCAGCAGAAGCAGGCCTGCGACAACCAGAAGACGGCAGATCATGAGATTCATGCGACGCGGGTCTCGATCGCGCTGCCCGAAGGCAACATGCCGCGCTGTTGGTCGCGACGCTCCTGTTCGCGCCGCTCCTGTTCGCGGCGGTCGGCGTCCTCGCGCTGGCGACGTTCCCTGTATTCGCGATCGCGCGCTTCGCGGGATTCCTGATCGCGCTGCTGTTGCTGGCGATACGTCTCGTCGCGCGCGCGCTGTTCGGCGAACCGCGCTTCGTTGGCCTGCTGGATCCGCAGGTCGTCGCGCTGCCGCTGTTCGCGATAACCCTGTTCGTTCTGTTCCTGGCGTTCCTGACGATCACGTTCTTCGCGCAATTGTTGCTCACGGCGCTGTTCTTCTTCGCCGCCGTCCGCATCGCGGTCGCCGCGACCGAAAATCCTGCTCCAGAAGCCTTCATTTTCCGAGCCGCCGGCTTCGCTGCCTTCGCCGCCGTCGAGACTTTCCGGCTCCGCCAGCAGGCAGGGCTGGTAGGCGGGCGCGAATCCGCTCACGAAGCCGATCCGGCGCGCACCCGGGCAACCGGCGTCTGTAGTGTGGCCGTCGGCCACCCACTGCCAGTCGATGCCCTTGCCGCCGACCTGCAGCGGCGCGGTGGGCAGGCGCGAGAACAGCCCCGACCACACGCGCATCGCGCCGGTGGCGCCGTACAGGCCGGTGGTCGCGTTCTGGTCGTTGCCGACCCAGATCACCGCGAGGTGGTCTCCGGTCCAGCCCGCGAACCAGCTGTCGCGGCCATCGTTGCTGGTGCCGGTCTTGCCGGCGGGCCGCAGTCGGCCCAGACCGTCGCTCATCAATTGCCGGCCGGTGCCGGAGCTGACCGCCTGCTGCAGCGCCGACGTCACCAATCGCGCGGCGACCGCGTCGCCCGACTGCGCCGGCTTCGGTGCGGCGTCGTAGCGGTTGAGCGCCTTGCCGTTGGCATCGAGCACGCCGCGCACCGCGTGCAGCGGCTGGATTTCGCCGCCGGAGGCGAGGAACTGGTAGAGCTGCGCCATCGCGTACGGACTCTGGTCGAGCGAGCCGAGGATCAGCGACGGGTTCTGGCCGGCTTCGATGCCCGCGAGCGTGCGCAGCAGGTCGCTGAGGCGCTGCGGCCCCACGTCCATGCCGATCCGCACCGTCGACTGGTTGTAGGACTGCGCCAGCGCGTCGATCAGACGCACCGTGCCGTGGCTGCGGCCGTCGGAATTGCCGGGTTTCCAGCGTTTGCCGTTGTCCAGCGTGATGCTGACCGGCGAATCGTCGACGGTGGACGCCAGCGAATATTTGTCGGGCTGCGCCAGCGCCAGCAGGTACACGAACGGCTTGAGCAGCGAGCCCACCGGACGCTGCGCCTGCACCGCGCGATTGAAGCCGTGTTCGTCGAAGCTGCGGCTGCCGATCACCGCCACCACTTCGCCGCTGTGGACGTCGGTGACCACCACGCCGGCCTGCAGCGGCGGGCGGCGCGCGGTGCCCAGCGCCTTCATCGTGCGGGTCACCGCGCCTTCGGCATAGGCCTGGGCCGAAGGCGACATGCCGGTGAGCACGGTCAGCCCGGCGCCCTGCAGTTCCTGTTCGGAGTAATCGCGCGCCAACTGGCGGCGGACCAGATCGACATAGGCCGGAAACCGGTTCGCGACCATGCTCCCGGGCACATCGGTGACGCCCAGCGGCGCCTTGACCGCGCGGTCGTATTCCTTCTGGTCGATGGTGCCGGTCTCCAGCATCTTCGCCAGCACCAGATTGCGGCGCTCCAGCGCCCGCGGCGCCTGCTTGCGCGGGTTGTACCAGGACGGCCCCTTCACCAGCCCGACCAGCAGCGCGATGTGCTCGGTGGATAAATCGTCGAGGTGGCGGCCGAAATAGAATTCGGCGCCCGAGGCGAAGCCGTGGATCGCCTGCGAACCGCGCTGGCCGATGTCGACCTGATTGAGATAGGCCTCCAGGATCACGCCTTTCTCGTAGCGCGCGTCGATGATGAGCGCGTACAGGATTTCGTTGAATTTGCGGGTGTAGGTCTGTTCCTTGCCGATGCCCAGCAGCCCGGAACGCGCGAGCTGCTGGGTCAGCGTGCTGCCGCCCTGCTTGACCTCGCCGCCGGATTTGATCCAGACCCAGAGTGCGCGGGCCATGCCGCTGGGGTCGATGCCGTGGTGACGCGCGAAATCGCGATCCTCCACCGCCTGCAGGCTGTCGGTGAGCAGCGGCGGCACTTCGCTGATCCGCACCAGCCGGCGCTCTTCCTGTTTCTGGCCGTACAGCGTGGCGATGCGCGCGGGATCGAGCTTGGCGGACTTCACCGCGCGGCCGCGGGCCAGATCGCGCACCGACTGTACGCGGCCGCCGGAGATCGTCACTTCGATCCGGCTCGGGCCGACCGGTCCGCCGACATCCTGATAGCCGCGATTGGCGATACGCCAGCGCGCGCCCTTGACGCTGTACATGCCGGGCCGCTCGCCCGCGCCGTCGTCGCGATAGGAAGCTGCCTCCAGCTCGGTCTTCAGGGTGCGGGCGTCCATCGCCATGCCCTGGGCCAGTTGTAGCGGGCGGGCGTAGACGCGGGTGGGCACCTGCCAGCGCAACTGGCCGAAACGCACGCTGACCTGATGGTTCAGGTACAGGGTGTAGGGAATCAGGAAACCCATGCCCAGTGCCACCGCCACCAGCGCCCAGCTCAGCAGCCGCCGACGCCAGCCGCGGCCTGCGCCGCCGGCCTCGTCGAGGTCTTCGTCCTCGTCGTCAGCGTCGTCCTGATCTTCCGGGTCGTCGTCGATATCTTGCTTGCGGGCCATTCGGTCGGAGTCGTGCCTGTGATCGGGCGGGAGATGCGAAAATGCCGCCCGAGTCTAGCAGGGTGTCGGGACCGGCACGCCGCGACGCATTCCGATCCACCATGATTGACAGAACACTCTCCGCCACCCCGGCTGCAGAACCAGGAGTCACCCTCAGGATGTCGTTCTCGCCCGCCGATCTGCGGTTCATCTGGCGTCGTGGTTTCGGCCTGCTCCGGCGCGGCTGGGCCAGTCTGCGTACCCGCGGCTGGCGCACCACCTGGGATCGCGCCAAAACCCAGTTCCGCCGCGCCGCGCAGTTGCCGTCGGGCAGCCTCTACGCGCCGGAGCAGTCGGCGTTCGCGCCGTTCGCAATCATGAGTTCAGTAGCGACTTCAGCCACGCCGGTCGCCAGCATCCTCATCCCGGTCTACAACCAGTTCACGCATACCCTCGCCTGCCTGCGCGCACTCGCTGCGCATCCGCCCGCGACGCCGTTCGAGGTGATCGTGGTCGACGACGGCTGCAGCGACGAGACGCTGACCGCGCTGCCGCAGATCGAAGGGGTGCGCTATCACCGCCGCGCGCAGAACGGCGGTTTCATCGCCGCCTGCAACGACGGCGCGGCGCTTGCGCGCGGCGAATACCTGGTCTTCCTGAACAACGACACCATTCCGCAGCCGGGCTGGCTGGACGCGCTGATCGCTACTTTCGCAGAACACACCGACGCAGGCCTGGTAGGCGCGCAGTTGCTGTATCCCGACGGCCGGCTGCAGGAAGCCGGCGGCGTGGTGTTCGCCGACGGCAGCGGCTGGAACTACGGCAAGTTCGAATCGCCCGCAGATCCGCGCTTCGCGTATCTGCGCGACTGCGACTATGCCAGCGGCGCGGCGCTGGCGATTCCGCGCGCACTGTTCGCGCAACTGGGCGGTTTCGACACGCGCTACGCGCCGGCCTATTACGAAGATACCGACCTCGCTTTCGCGGTCCGCGCCGCCGGCAAACGCGTCATCTACCAACCGGCTGCGCGCGTCATCCACGCCGAGGGCGGCACCGCCGGCACCGACACCAACGTCGGCATGAAAGCGTATCAGGTGCGCAACCGCGGCATCTTCGCCGAGCATCGCCGCGAAGCGCTGGCGCAGCAGTTGCCCGGGAACATCATTCCCACGCCCGCGCTGCTGCACCGCAGACAGAAACAGATCCTGATCATCGACGCGCAGACGCCGCGTCCGGATCACGATTCGGGTTCGCTGCGGCTGGTGAATCTGATGCGGCTGCTGCGCGAGGAAGGCGCGCATGTCGTGTTCATGCCCGCCGACCGTCATCGCGTCGAGCCCTACGCGGCGCAGTTGCAGCACCTCGGCGTGGAAGCCTGGCATGCGCCGTTCGCGGCGCGACCGCCGGCGTGGCTGCGCGAGCATGGGCCGCGTTTCGATGCGGTGATGGTCAGCCGGCATTACGTCGCCAGCGAATTCCTGTCGCTGCTGCGCGCGCGTGCGCCGCAGGCGCGACTGATCTTCGACACCGTCGACCTGCACTATCTTCGCGAACGCCGCGGCGCCGAACTGGCCGGCGATGCCGCGCTGGCCCGCGCCGCCGAGCGCACGCGCGCGCTGGAACTGGGTGTCATCGCGAAGTCCGATATCACCCTGGTGGTCAGCGAGATCGAACGCGATCTGCTGCGCATCGATGCGCCGGACGCACGCGTGGAACTGCTGTCGAACCTGCACCGGATCGCCGGCGCCGGTCGGGCGTTCGCGCAGCGCCGCGATCTGGTGTTCGTCGGCGGCTTCCGCCATCCGCCGAACGTCGACGCCGTGCGCTGGTTCGTGCAGGACGCGTTGCCGTCGATCCGCATGCGCCTGCCGGACGTGCGCTTCCACTGCATCGGCAGCCATACGCCGCCGGAGATCGAGGCGCTGGCCGCGCTGCCGGGCGTGGTCGTGCACGGGCATCTGGCCGACATCGATCCGTACATGGACGGCGGCCGCATCTCGGTCGCACCGCTGCGCTACGGCGCCGGCGTGAAGGGCAAAATCAATCTGAGCATGGCCCACGGTCAACCGGTGGTCGCCACGGCCTGCGCAGTGGAAGGCATGCATCTGCGCGATGGCGAAGATGTGCTGGTGGCAGACGCGCCCCAAGCCTTTGCCGATGCTGTCGTGGCGTTATACGAAGACGAAACGCTTTGGAATACGCTGGCGCGTAATGGCCTGTACAGCGTCGCCCGGAATTTTTCGCTGGAAAGCGCGCGCGCGACCGTGCGCGAAGTCTTCTTGCGTTGAACCGTCAACGCTGCCCCCTCGCTACACAAATCTGGCCGCAGCGTCTTGTTTTAAATGTCCTGAGCCGCTTGTCTTGACAGTCTACCTATCAGTAGGTATTGTTTCTCCGTGGACACCCGCGAACACATTCTTCAGGTCGCACAAACGCTCGCGCAGTCGCGCGGGTTCAATGCCTTCAGTTATGCGGATATCGCCGATGCGGTCGGTATCCGCAAAGCCAGCATCCATCACCATTTCCCGGCGAAAGAAGACCTCGAGCGCGAGCTGGTCGTTCGCTACCGGGCAGTTTTTCGCGAGCGGTTGGATGCGATCGATCGAGACAGCGCAACTGCGGCCGAGCGCATGCGAAGATATTTTGGGCTGTATCGCGCCACCCTCGACGAGGGCGCCATCTGTCTGTGCGGAATGATGGCGTCGGATATCGCTGCCCTCCCCGCCCTTCTGAGGCAACCGCTGCAGAGTTTCTTCGACGACCAGATCGAATGGCTAGCAGCTTCACTGGACGAAGGCGCGCGTCACAACGAGTGGCCGCTTCCGCAGAGTGGTGCGTTGCAACGCGCCAAATCCATTCTCGCAACTTTGCAGGGCGGCCTGATGATCGCCAGGGCAACCAACGACCCTGTTTTTTTCAACGTACTGACGACGGATCTGCTCCAACAGCTGCAGCGCTGATTATTTTTTGCCTTTGAAACCTACCTACTGATAGATATACAGGAGAGAACAATGTCTTTCGAAAACACCATCGCAGTGATTTCAGGTGGCGCCAGCGGCATTGGCCTCGCCGCTGCCCGACTGCTGAGCGAAGCCGGTGCCCATACGGTCCTGCTGGGGCGCGACCGCGAGAAGGGCGGAGTGGCGCAACGATCGCTGCGAAATTCCGTATTCATACAAACCGACCTGACACGTGGCGAAGACATCGCCGCAACCATCGCCCAGATCGAACGCGATTTCTCAACTGTGCGCTATTTGGTGAACGCTGCCGGCATCTTCACGCCGTTGGCATTCCTTGACCACAGCGCTTCGGAATACGACCGCTACCTGGACATCAATCGCGGCACTTTTTTCCTGACCCAGTCGATCGCGCGACGGATGCGCGACAACGGCGGCGGCGCCATCGTCAACATCGGTTCGATGTGGGCGCATCAGGCAGTCAAGGCCACGCCGTCCACGGCGTACTCGATGGCGAAAGCCGGGATGCACGCGCTGACCCAGCACTTGGCGATGGAACTCGCAGACCACAATATCCGCGTGAATGCGGTCGCCCCCGCCGTCGTCGAAACTCCGGTCTACGAAAGCTTCATCCCGCGCGAGCAGGTTGCTGCGGCGCTGCAGGGATTCAACGGTTTTCATCCGATCGGCCGGATCGGCAAGGCCATCGACGTTGCCTATGCTGTGAAATTCCTGCTGTCGGACGAGTCGGCATGGACGACCGGAACGGTAATGAATGTCGACGGCGGTGTGATGTCGGGTCGCAACTGACCGCAATGCTGGCCGAAGCTCGGCAGAGCCCTGCGGGTCAGTCTGGATCTGCGCGACTGCAATATCGATGCGGAGCGTCAGCGCTGATCGACAGCACCCATGGCAGCACGCAGGCGTTCAGCGAAGTCCACCAGTCCCAATGCGCCCGCATCGAGCCCGCGCGCGGCATCGTGCGCGGCGCGCGCGCCGTCGACATCGCCGCTGCCCAATCGCTCCTCGCCCACCGCCACCCAACGCTGCGCGAGCCGGCTGCGCGCATCGGCGATCTCGTTGCGGTCGCCCGCCAGTGCGATGCACGCATCCAGACAGACCCGCGCGCGCTGCAGGCGGTTGTCGCGCAATTCATTCTCGAAACACTCGCGGACGCGCGGCAGCATCCGTGCGCTGGCCCGACGCACGCCGGCATCGTCGGGTGCGAGCGCACGCGCCGCGCGCAGCTTGTCGAACGCGCTGTCGCCGGGCGGCGTGAGCCAGTCGCCGCGAGCTTCTGCAGCGGCGGCTTCGTCCAGCAACGCGCGCAGGCGACGCTCCAGCACCCGCGGCGGCAGTCGCGGGCCGGCGGTATCGCGCACGCGCGCCGCACGCTGCAACGCGTCGCGCACCTGCGCCCATTCCGGCGCGTCGGGCGCCAGCGCCTGCGCGGCGGCCAGTTCCGCGTTCGCGCGATCGAAACGGAAATCCGCGGCGGCTTCGCGCGCCCGCGCGGCATGCGCCCGCGCGACCGCGAGCAGGCCAGCGTCGGCGGCATCGGTCTCGACGCCACTGGCCCGCCACGCGCGATAACCCTCGCCAGCGCGGGTCAGCCGCCCGGCGCGCAGGTCCGCATCGGCGCGTCGGCGCTGCCGCTCCACCGCCTGCACCAGTGCCGCCTGGGTTTCCGGCAGATCGCCGTGACCGGCGTCGTACTCGACGGCGGCGGCGATACCGGCCGCGGCCGCGGCCAGATCGCCACCGCCCAGCGCCGCACGGGCCTGCTGCAGCCGGGTGGTCAATGCGTCCTCGCGGCCTTCCAGCGCCGCCAGATGCGCCGGCTGCAGCTCCAGAATCCGTCGATACAGCGGCAGCGCCGCATCGGTGCCGCTCTTCGAGGTGCCGCCCTCCAGCCGTCCGGCCACGCGCGCGGCGTCGGCGGCGCGCTGCAGATCGTCGATACCGGCCACCGCCGCTTCGCGCCGGCGCAGGATTTCGGCCACCGCGTCGGCCTGCACCTTGGGCGCGGACAGCGCGCGTGCGAGCCGCAGTTGTCGGTGGGCTTCGGCGAACGCGCTGCGCTCGGTAGCCGCGCGCGCCTGCTGCACCGCGGCCTGCGCCACCCACGCCAGCCCCGAACGCAATTCGGCGCGATCCGGATCGATCGCCACCGCGGCCTCGTACAACTCGCGCGCGCCGCTGCCGTCGGCGGCGCTCAGGCGTCCCTGTTGCAGCGCGGATTCGGCCTGCAACCGCAGGGCCTCGGCTTCCGCCACCGGCCACAGGCGTTCGGCGAT
>JBKJHV010000028.1:0-24435 GCA_046598445.1 Lysobacteraceae bacterium | reverse complement strand
TCGGTTTCCGCTGGCGCCCGAGCGACATGTTCCTGGTGCGCGGCGGCTGGAACACCTCGTTCCGCGCGCCTTCGCTGGCCCAGGTCGGCGCCGGCACCTCGCTGAGTTCCGGCGCGCTGCCGTGTTCGTCGGGCAGCGAATTCTTCACGACCTTCTGCAACGGCCGCACCACCGACGACAGCTATCTTTCCGAGATCTACGGCAACCCGGAGCTGGATGCCGAAACCTCGAAAGCCTGGTATTTCGGCACGGTTTTCGAATTCGGCGGCCGCGCGACCCTGACCGTGGATTACTGGAATTTCAAACAGAAGGATCTGGTCGACATCGACGATCTGGAGCTGTTCCGCCGCGCGTTGACCGATCCGAGCCTGATTTTCGATTCGAACGCGGCGCCCGGTCAGCCGCGCTATCTGCCGCGCGGCACACTGGGCATCGCCACCCGCGGCGGGGCCATCGGCGGGGTGATCGACGATGTGCAGCTGCAGCTCATCAATATCGGGCAGCAGAACACCGACGGCATCGATCTGGGCTTCGACTATCGCTTCGACGACACACCGCTCGGCCGCTTCAAGACCTACGTCGACGCGACCTGGACGCATTCGTTCGAGCGCAGCGAATCCTGCGACCCGAGCGGCGGCGATGCGCGTCGCGGCGCCGGAAACTGCAGCGGCGGCCAGCGCCTGCTCGAAAAGGTCGGCGAGTTCCGTTATCCCGAATGGCTGGTCAACACCGGCGTGTCGTGGTCGCGGGGCGACTGGAGCGCACGGCTGTGGGCGAACTACGTCGATAGTTACTACGACGACGACCAGCGTTCCGGCGTGCCGGCCGGGAGCAAGGTCGCGTCGTGGACCACGCTCAATTTCAACGTGGACTGGGACATCGACGACCGCCAGTCGATCGGCCTGAACATCAAGAACCTCGGCGACCGCGATCCGCCGCTGTCGCTGGGTTCCAACAGCAATGTGGATCTGTACAACCACAACACGCTGGGCCGGTTCGTGACCTTCCGCTATACCTATCGTTATTGAGTCCTGCATCCGCACGCGGGACGGCGCCTCGTCCCGCGCGTAGACATCGACGAAGATTTTTTTGTCATCCCGAACGAGGGCGAAGCCCGAGGAGGGACCTGCTTGCGGCCGGCGAGGTCAGGACAGCAGGTCCCTCCACCCGCTGCGCGGGCGTTCGGGACGACAAAGGGTTTGTCGATTTACCGTTGTGGGGCTTGCGGTTGCGGGACATATTGAACAAGCCTGAGAAGCTGTTATTCGTCACGCCCGCTTTCATCGCGATGAAGCGCGAATGGAATCTGTTCCCGCCGGGTCTTTCCGCCTTACCGAGGTGATCGATGTCGAATGTCCCTTCCGAGGCCGCGCCGGAGCGTGGCCTCAACACCCTGCTGGTGCTGCTGGGCATCGCGTTGCTCGCCGCGCTGGTGGTGCCGTTCGTGCCGGCCGGGCTGTTCGAGCCCGGCGCGCCGGTGGCGCTGGACCGTTTCCGGATCGACCCCGACGCCGCAGGTTCGACGCTGTTCGGCACCGCCGACGGCCGCGGCTTTCTCAATTTCCTGTTCGAGGGCATGACCAGCGGCGACCGCAACGGCGCGGCCGTCGGCCTGATCGCGCTGATCTTCATCATCGGCGGCTCGTTCGCGCTGGTGAACGAAACCGGCGCGGTCGAACGCGGCCTGCTGCGGCTGGTCGCACTGAGCGGCGGCCATCCGGCGTGGCTGCTCGGCAGCCTGACGGTCGCGTTCTCGCTGGGCGGTGCGGTGTTCGGCATGGGCGAAGAGACCATCGCGTTCCTGGTGCTGTTGCTGCCACTGATCGACCGGCTTGGGCTGCCGCGCGAAAGCGCGGTGATGGCGACCTACATGGCCAGCCAAATTGGATTCGCCACGTCGTGGATGAACCCGTTCAGCGTGCTGGTCGCGCAGAGCGTGGCCGAAGTGCCGGCGCTGTCCGGCGCGCCGCTGCGTATCGCGGTGTGGGCGGTGTTCACGCTGGCGGCGCTGATCTTCACCCTGCGCTACGCGCTGCGCCACCGCGTCGCCGGCAATGGCGACATCGCCGCGATGCTGCGCCAGTCGCCACTGCGCGGCAGCGACCGCATCGTGCTGCTGGCGATCGTCGCCACGGTGGTCTGGATCGTCTGGGGCATCACCCGGCGCGGGTATTACCTGCCGGAACTGGCGGCGCAGTTTCTTGCGCTCGGCCTGTTCAGTGCGCTGGTCATTCTCATCGGCCAGCGCGGAAATCCGCAGCGCCCCAACGCGAACCGGCTGGCCGAACTGTTCACCGCCGGCGTGGCGCAGATGGTGCCGGTGGCGCTGGTGATCGGCGCGGCCAAAGGCATGCTGTGGCTGCTCGGCGGTACCGATCCGCACAAGGCCTCGGTGCTCAACACCCTGCTGTACACGATGGGCCACGCGCTGGAAGGCTGGCCGCCGATGCTCGCTGCGCAGGGCATGCTGCTGTTCCAGGCGATCTTCAATGTCTTCGTCACCTCCGGCTCGGCGCAGGCGTCGATCACGATGCCGCTGATGTCCGGGCTGGGCGACATCGTCGGCGTCAGCCGCCAGGTCGCGGTGCTGGCGTTCCAGCTCGGCGACGGCGTGACCAATCTGGTGATTCCAACCTCGGCGGTGCTGATGGGCGCCATCGGCGTGGCCGGCGTGAGCTGGCAGCGCTGGCTGCGCGCGATCTGGCGGTTCGAGCTGATCCTGGTCGGGCTGGCGGCAGCCGCTGTGGCGGTTGCGGTGAGTATCGGCTACGTCTGAGGCGGCGGAAGGCATGGCGATTCACGCGGCGATTCTCGCTAGACTTCGCCCATGAAAATCGCCTCCTGGAACGTCAACTCGCTCAACGTGCGCCTGCCGCACCTGGAACAATGGCTGCAGGACGCGGCACCCGACGTGGTGGGGCTGCAGGAAACCAAGCTCGAAGACAGCCGCTTCCCGGACGCGGTGCTGGCCGGGCTGGGCTACCGCAGCGTGTTCGCGGGGCAGAAAACCTACAACGGCGTGGCCCTGCTCGCGCGCGGGCATGCGCTGGAAGACGTGCAGATCGGCATCCCGGCGTTCGAAGACGCGCAGCAGCGCGCGATCGCCGCGACCGTCGACGGTATCCGCATCGTCAATCTGTATGTCGTGAACGGACAGGATCTGGGCACCGAGAAATACGACTACAAACTGCGCTGGCTCGACGCCGTGCACGGCTGGCTCGCCGGGGAAATCAAGCGGCACCCGAAACTGGTGGTGATGGGCGACTTCAACATCGCGCCCGACGACCGCGACGTCCACGATCCGGCGATCTGGAACGACGACAGCATCCTCACCTCCACCGCCGAGCGCGCGGCGCTGAAACGGCTGCTGGACCTCGGCCTGCACGACGCCTACCGCCTGCATCACAGCGAAGGCGGCTTCTTCAGCTGGTGGGATTACCGCCAAGCCGGCTTCCGCCGCAACCTCGGCCTGCGCATCGACCTGACGCTGGTGTCGGATGGGCTGCGCGACAAAACGACTGCAGCAGACATTGATCGCGAACCGCGCACCTGGGAACGGCCGAGCGACCATGCGCCGGTATGGGTGGAGATCGCGCCGCCGCCGCGGTGACGCAAACAACGAAGCCCGGCGATGCCGGGCTTCGTTTTGGAACGCTGGTGAGGTGCGTGCGTAAGTGCGAAACGACTTAGCGCGCGCGGCCCCGGGTGAACAGGTTCACCAGCAGCAGCAGGATCACCGCACCGCCCAGGGAGGCGAGCAGGCCGACGACGGAAAAGTCGCCGGTGTTGGCGGTACCCGATCCCAGCATCGGCGCCACCAGGAAGCCGCCCAGGAACGAGCCGACGATACCGACGACGACATTCAGAATGATGCCCTGTTGCGCATCGCGTTTCATGATGACGCTCGCGAGCCAGCCGATGATGCCGCCGACGATCAACCAGATGATGATGTTCATGATGTTTCTCTCCTCGGAAGTGTTGGGTACGACCTGCATAGGGCCCGTGAGGGCGCCGATGCGGTCGCTTCGACATGCGTTGCCTGGTTCTATGGCCTGCAGTCGCTGTCCGGCGGTGCATGCCGGAAAACGCCTGCGGACCGAGAAACGCCGCGAGGACAAAGCTTCGTCGCAAAGACGCGGGTGTACGCCTCTGGCCCCCATTTCGTTCATACGCAGATCATTTAAGCCGGCGAATGTCGAAAAAAGCCGCGTTTTCCCGGTGTTCGCAGGGTGTTCTGCACGGAGCCCGATCAGCGCGGCGTGCATTCTGCATGCGCCGTTCCGGACAGCTTGGGGAGGCTGCGCGAAAACAGCCGCGCCCGCCGTTATTGCTTTGGCGCTTCGGTAGGCGGGCTTCTCAACGCCGCCACCATCGCGCCGATGCCGCCGGCCAGCAGCGCCAGCATCAGCAGGGTGTTGAACAGGCTGGTCGGCCGGAAATAGATGTTGAGATTGGCGAGGATGCCGACAAATACGATCACCAGACCCGCTGCCAGCAGCAGCCAGCCCATGATCGATTTGCCGTTGAAGAAGATCAGGCCGGTGCCGAGGATGAAGGGGATCAGGGACAAGCCGAAGCCGTTGTAGCCGTAGACCATCCAGCCGCCGCCGGAGCTGACCGACACCTGGTTGGTCAGCAACCAGCCGCCGGCCACCGCGCACATCAGGCCGATGAAGAACTGTCCGATGCCGCCCTCGGTGCCGCCTGCGCCTTTCATGTGTCGTGCTCGCTCGGAAAATACAGCCGGCCGCGATCATAGCGCAGCGCATGCGACACGATCAGGCGCACGCGCCGGCTCATCCCAGCAAGCGCAGCAGCGCCTCGCGCGGCAGTTTGCCGGTGTCGTTGCGGGGCAGGGCGTCCACGATGCGCAGCCGCCGCGGCAGGAAGATCGGGTCGACGCTGTGGCGCAGGGCTTCCAGTATCCCGGCGGCGTCCAGCCCGGGCGCGACCGCGAGCGCGGCGATCCGGCGCACGCCGGTGACGTCGCAGGCGTCGAGCTGCAGCATCACGCCGTCGATCACGCCGGGCACCATCAGCAGACGGCGGGTGAGGTCGCCCAGCGATGCGCGCTTGCCGGCGATCTCCAGCAGATCCGACTGCCGGCCGCAGAGTTGGAATTTGCCTTCGCCGCGCAGTTCGACCAGATCCGCCAGCGCCACCGGCGCGGGCAGGTGCGGCGCCACGACCAGCGTGCCGTCGGGCTGCGGCTGCAACTGCACGCCGGGCAGGCTCTGCCAGAAGTCGTCGCGCGCGGTGCGGCGGTGGGCGATGACGCAGGTTTCGGTGGAACCGAACATTTCGCGTACTTCGCAGCCGAACTTCTGTTCGGCGGCGGCGGCCAGCGCCTGCGGCAGCGGTGCGGTGGCAGTGACGATACCGGCCAGCGGCGGCAGCGCGATGCCGGATTCGACCAGCGCGCGCAGATGCACCGGGGTGGTGACCAGCAGCGCCGGCGCGGACGCATGGCCCAGGGCGCGGGCGACATCCTCGGGAAAGAACGGCCGGCCGCCATGCACGGCGGCCGATGTCAGCAGCGGCATCAGTACCGACAGCTCCATGCCGTACATGTGCTGCGGCGGCACGGTCGCGATGATCGGCAGCACCGACGCTTGTGGCCACAGATGGCGCAGCGCGGCGGTGTTCTGCGCAGTGCTGGTGCGCAGGCTGCCCCAGGTCTTGGGGTTGGGTTTCGGCGTGCCGGTGCTGCCCGAGGTGAAGCCGATCATCGCCAGCGCCCCGGCGTCGACTTCCAGCGGCGGGCCGTGCTGCCGGGGCAGGCGCTCGGGCAGGGCGTGCAGCTGCGGCGGCGCGGGCGAGAGCCGGACGTCGGCGATGCAGTAACTCTCGGGATATTGCCGGCGCACATCCTCGATCACCGCCGGGGTGCGCGAGGGCGGCAGCAGATTGACCTGGCCGCGCACGGCGGCGGCGCAGAAGGCGACCAGGAAACGGTAGCGGTCTTCGCAGAGGTTGATGGCGTAGGCCGCCTGCGGCAGACCGGCGGCGACCCCACGGACTTCGGCCAGGAAGGTGTCGAGCGCGATATGGCCGTGGCCATCGAAGGCGAAACTGCGGCCGGCAGGTCCTTCGGCCAGCGCCACCCATTGCGGCGATGGCGCCTGGGGCGCCGCCCCAGTGTCCGTGGTTTCGATCACTGCCGCCATATCGTTGCTCGTCTCCCGCTGATTTCGCCCAGGCACCACAGCTGTTCTCTTGCCAGACCTGTGCCCGCCCCTGCCTTAGCTTACGCTGGGCGGCCTGATCGCCTCAAACCGACTCTACATTCTAGTGAACAGCTTGGAGTTCGCACCTTTGGGACACGGGCCCGTCTCCTGCGCCTGGTGGCCGTATCGGCGTGGCGAGGATGCCGAACGCCGCATCCGCGGCTGGCTGGGCGACCTCTGGGCGCTACCGCCGGCGGCGATGGCCATCGCCCGCGACAGCCACGGCCGGCCCTATCTGGAGGCCGGTGCGCATCGGGTCGATCTGAACTGGAGCCACAGCGGCGACCGTCTGATCGCGGTCTGCGCCGAGCACGCGCGGGTCGGCGTCGACATCGAATGGCTGCGGCCGCGACCGAAGGCGCTGGCGCTGGCGCGGCGGTTCTACGCCCCGGAGGAGACCGCATGGATGGCGGAGATGGCCAACGACCCGGCGCGGCTGGAGCACGCCTTCACCCGGCTGTGGTGCGCGAAAGAGGCGGTGTTGAAGGCCCACGGCCACGGGCTGTCGTTCGGGCTGGAGAAGCTGCAGTTCGAATTCGACGACGACGGCCCGCCGCGGCTGGTCGCCTGCGACCCCGCGCTGGGCGCGCCCGGGGACTGGCGGCTGCACGCCTGGACGCCGACGCCGGGCTATCTGGCGACATTGGCCTGCAAAGCCGTCTCGTAGGAGGGGCTTTAGCCCGGCCCAGATAGACATTGATCGACAACGACATCAGGGCCGTGCCCACGGCCGACGGAAATGAAACGGTTACGGCGCCTTTGATTCAAGGCAAACGCTCGGGGCTGAAGCCCCTCCTACAAAAGCCTCCCGCATAATTCCCGGATGACCACCCCCGACCTCCCCGCCGCCGCCCGCGCCGACCTCGACACCGGCCTGCAGGCGCTGCATCTCGACCCCGCGCTGGGCGAGCCGCTGGCCCGCTATCTGGCATTGCTGCTGCGCTGGAACGCGACCTACAACCTCACCGCGATCCGCGACCCGCGCGAAATGGTGACCAAGCATCTGCTGGATTCGCTGGCGATGGCACCGTTCGTGGCTGCGGTGCCGACCCTGGCCGATCTGGGCACCGGCGCGGGGCTGCCCGGCATCCCACTGGCGATCGCCGTACCCGGGCTGCGGGTGACGCTGGTGGAATCGGCAGGCAAGAAGGCCCGGTTCATGCGTGAAGCCATCCGCCACCTCGGCCTGGGCAACGCCGAGGTGGCCGAATCGCGGATCGAAGCGCTGGACCGCCCGGGGGAGTTCATGGCGATCACCGCCCGCGCCCTGGCCACGCTGCCGCAGATCCTGAGCCTGGGCGGGCATCTGCTGGTCCCCGGCGGGGTGCTGCTGGCGATGAAGGGCACCCGCCCGGACGACGAGATCGCGGGCCTGCCCGCCGGCTGGGCGCTGCGCGACATCCACCCGCTCACGGTGCCCGGACTGGGCGCGGAACGGCATCTCGTGGTGGTGGGTCATGCTGAACCGACCAAAGGCTGACGCCAAGCCCAGTCATCAGCAGGCATAATCCGCGGTTCGGCCCGCGTCGCCTCCGGCGCGGACTTCCCGGTTTCGACCCGGCCAACACCTGACTTCCGGACCCCACCATGGCCCGCATCATCGCCATCGCCAACCAGAAAGGCGGGGTCGGCAAGACCACCACCGCGGTCAATCTCGCCGCCGCGCTGGCGCAGGCGCCCAAACGCGTACTGCTGGTCGACCTCGACGCCCAGGGCAACGCCACCATGGGCAGCGGCGTCGACAAGCGCGAGCTGGCCGGCTCCACCTGCGACGTGATGCTGGAGGAAATGCACGCCGCCGATGTCATCGTGCGCACCGCCGAAGGCTTCGACCTGATGCCGGGCAACAACGACCTGACCGCGGCCGAGATCGAGCTGATGGACGAGCCGGGCCGCGAACAGCGGCTCAAACGCGCGATCGAAACCGTACGCAGCCGCTACGACTTCATCCTCATCGACTGCCCGCCGGCGCTGTCGCTGCTCACGCTCAACGCGCTGACCGCCGCCGACTCGATCCTGGTGCCGATGCAGTGCGAGTACTACGCGCTGGAAGGCCTCAGCTCGCTGCTGCAGACCATCGACGCGCTGAAGGCCAAGCTCAATCCGGATCTGGAAATCGAAGGCGTGCTGCGCACCATGTTCGACGTGCGCAACAACCTCGCCAACGCCGTCTCGGCGGACCTCACCGCGCACTTCGGCGACAAGGTCTTCCGCACCATCATCCCGCGCAACGTGCGTCTGGCCGAGGCGCCCAGCCACGGCCAGAGCATCGTCGGTTACGACAAGGGGTCGCGCGGGGCCATCGCTTATCTCGGGCTGGCCGGCGAAGTGATCCGCCACCAGCGCGAACGCACGCAACAGGCCGGCGCCGGCGGTGCGCACCACAAGACCCCGGGGACCTCCGCATGAGCACCGTCAAAAAGCGTGGCCTTGGCCGCGGCCTCGAAGCCCTGCTCGGCCCCAAGGCCGCCGCGGAGGCGCCCGCGCTGGAAGCCACGTCCACCGACACCCTGCGGATGCTGCCGGTCGATGCGCTGACCCCCGGCAAGTACCAGCCGCGCCGCGCGATGGACCCGGGCAAGCTCACCGAGCTGGCCGAGTCGATCAAGGCGCAGGGCGTGATCCAGCCCATCGTCGTGCGCGAGATCGCCAAGGACAAGGGCGGCAAGGTCTACGAGATCATCGCCGGCGAACGCCGCTGGCGCGCCTCGCAGCAGGCCGGGCTGGCGGAAATCCCGGTCGTCATCCGCGAAGTCGACGACCGCACCGTGGTCGCGATGGCGCTGATCGAGAACATCCAGCGCGAAGACCTCAACCCGCTGGAAGAAGCGCAGGCGCTGCAGCGGCTGATCGACGAATTCGACCTCACCCACGCCCAGGCCGCCGAGGCCGTGGGCCGCTCGCGCGCCGCGGTCTCCAACCTGCTGCGCCTGCTGGAACTGCCGGCCGACATCCGCACCCTGGTGGAAACCCGCGCGCTGGAAATGGGCCACGCCCGCGCCCTGCTGTCGCTGGCGCCGCAGGCGGCGATCGCGCTGGCCCGCCAGGCCGCCGAACTGGGCTGGTCGGTGCGCGAAGTCGAACACCGCGTGCAGCAATACGCCGCCGGCCAGGTGCCCACAGGCGCCAAGGCCAAGACCACCAACGGCGCCAAGCCCAAACCGCAGGCCGATATCGTCGCCCTCGAGCGCGACCTGTCCGAATCGCTGGGCACCACCGTCAACGTGCTGCACGGCCGCGGCGGCAAGGGCCGCCTGGTGATCCACTACACCGATCTGGACACCCTGGAAGGCGTGCTGGAGCGGTTGAAGGCGCGGATCTGATCCTGCCGCGTAGCACTGATGTGCTACATTTTGCATCCGCTCGCTGCACGGCCATCGCCATCGCCATGTCCACCACCACGATCCGCATTCCCGATGAGCTGAAGGCGCGCCTGTCGCGCATCGCGGAGCAGGAAGGCATCTCGACCCACGGCCTGATCATCGAGGCTATCGCCGAGAAAGCCGATGCGATGGAACAGCGGCAGGCTTTCCATGACGAGGCGCGCGAGCGCCATGAACATTATCTCGCCACTGGCGAGTCGATCCCATGGGAGGATATGCGCGATTACCTGCGCCGCCGCGTCCGTGGCGAAGACGTGCAGCCGCCTGTCGCGCGTCGTCACGGCAAGTAACCCATGACCCGGGTCGTCATTGCCGCCCGGGTCGATCACGACCTGGAGCGGGTACTCATACATTTGATGGCGAACGATGCGCTCGGCCCGGAACAGCGGATCGAAGACATCATCGCGGCTCTGAACGTGCTGGCGACCAATCCATGGATCGGTAGACCGACGGAACATGGCCGGCGCGAACTTGTGATCGGGCGCGACCACCATGGCTACCTTGCGCTTTATGCCTACGATCCACGCACGGACGAAGTGGTCATTCTGGCCCTACGTTCGCAGAAAGAATCCGGATATCACCTTTCATGACAACCCCCCACCTCTCCGTCGTCGTCCCCGTATTCAACGAGCGCGACAACGTGAAACCGCTGATCGACGAAATCACCGCAGCGCTGCGCGGCAACGCGCTGCTGAAAGGCGAGGCGTTCGAGATCGTCTATGTCGACGATTGTTCGCGCGACGACACGCTGGACGTGCTGAAAAAGCTCAAGGCCGACGTGCCCGAGCTGCGCGTCATCAAGCACGTCACCCAGAGCGGCCAGAGCACCGCGGTGCGCACCGGCGTGAAGCAGGCGCGCGGTGCGTGGATCGCCACCCTCGACGGCGACGGCCAGAACGATCCGGCGGATATTCCGAAGCTGCTGGCGGAACGCGAAACCTCTGCCGCCGACGTGAAGCTGTTCGCCGGCTGGCGCGTGCAGCGCAAGGACACCGGCAGCAAACGCTGGGCGTCGAAACTCGCGAACGCGATCCGCAGCCGCATGCTGCAGGACGCCACGCCCGACACCGGCTGCGGCATCAAGCTGTTCGAGCGCGAGGCCTTCCTCGACCTGCCGTACTTCAACCACATGCACCGCTACCTGCCGGCGCTGATGCAGCGCGCCGGCTGGAAGACCGTCAGCGTGCCGGTGAACCACCGCCACCGCGCCAGCGGCGTGTCGAAGTACAACAATCTCAACCGCGCGCTGGTCGGCCTGCGCGACCTGCGCGGCGTGGCGTGGCTGATCGCGCGCAGCAAGCGCACCGCGGTCGAGGAGCTTTGAACATGCCGGTCGACATCATGAATTCGCCGATCCCTTGGCTCGCATGGACCGGGCTGCACATGAGCCCGTGGAAACTGATCGGCCTGACCGGCGCGCTGATGTTCGGCGGCCGCTGGCTGTTGCAATTCATCGCCAGCAAGCGTCACGGCAAGCCGGTGATCCCGCGCGCGTTCTGGTACATGAGTCTGGTCGGCAGCGCGATGACGCTGTCGTATTTCATCTTCTCGCAGAAGCAGGATTCGGTCGGCATCATCCAGAACCTGTTTCCGTCGTTCACCGCCGCCTACAGCCTGTATCTGGACATCAAACATCGCGGCTGGCATCGCGACCGCAATACGCATTGATCTCCACGATTGTCATCCCGAACGCCCGCGCAGCGGGCGGAGGGACCTGGTGTTGCGCTCGCAGCGGCCACAAGCAGATCCCTCCTCGGGCTTCGCCCGCGTTCGGGATGACAAATATTTTGCGCATCCGGTATTTGAAACAGGATTTTTGAACAGGCTCTACGCCACCGGCGTTGCGCGCAGCCGCAATCCGGCATAGATCAGCATCAACACCGCCAGCGCGACCCCGATCGCCATCCATTCCTTGCTGGTCAGCGTGGTGACGATGGCCAGCATCGCCGCGAACGCGATCAACGGAATGACCGGGCCGCCCGGCAGCACGAACGGTTCGCCGCGCTCGCGGAGATTGATGCGCTGCGCGCGCCACGCGGCGATGCTGACCAGGCCGTACATCAGGCAGATCGCGCCGCCGGAGATCAGCACCAGCGCATCGAAGCTGCCGCCGAGCGCGAGCACCCAGGCCAGGCCGGCATGCGCGATCAGCGCCAGCAGCGGCACGCGATGGGTGGCGGTGACCCGGCCGAACGCGCGCGGCAGGTAGCCGTCGCGGCCCAGCGCGAACACCAGCCGCGAGGTGCCCAGCAGATTGCCCAGCAGGAAGCCGGCCATCGAGATGCAGGCGGTAATCAGCAGCAGCGTGCGCCCGGGCGCCCACAGCACTGCGGCGGTGTCGGCGATCGGCACGCCGCTTTCCGCCAGTTTCGGGCCGAGCAGGCCTTGGCCGACGATCTGCAGGCCGACATACAGCAGCACCACCAGCAGGATCGCGGCGATGGTCGCGCGCGGCACGTTGCGCGCGGGGTCGCGCAGCTCGCCAGACGGCACCAGCGCGGTCTCCATGCCGGAGTAGGCGAACATCACCAGCACCATCGACGCGCCCAGCGCGGACACCGACGGCACGTCGCCGAACGAGAAACTGACGAGGCTCCAGTCGACGAAGAACATGCCGACACCGGCCAGCACGAACAGCGGCGCGAGTTTCAGCGTCGCCAGCACCGCGATCGCGCGCGCGCCCAGCTTCACGCCGAATGCGTTGAGCGCGAACAGCAGCGCATAGAGCCCTGTGAGCAGCGCCGCACGCGGCCACGGATTTTCGGGGTCGGAGAACATCGGCGCGAGCGTGCCGACCTGCACGGTGAACGCCGCGGCGACGCCGGCGCTGGAAGCGATATTGCTGATCCACATCAGCGCACCGGCGAGAAATCCGGCGAACGGCCCGAACACCGCGGTGAGATAGGTGTACGGCCCGCCGGTGGCCTGGGTGCGGCTGCCGATGGCCGCGAAGCACAGCGCCACCGGCACGATGGCCAGCGCGCCGGCCAGCAGCGCCAGCGGCGCGGCGCTGCCCATCTTGTCGGCCAGCGCCGACGGCATGCGGAAGATGCCGCCACCGATGATGACGTTGATGACGGCGGCGGTCAGCGCGAACGTGCCGACCGCGCGGATGAGCGCGGCGTCGCCTTCGAGCGGGCGGGCGGTTGCGGGTTCGGACATGGGTGTGGCCTGCGAAGGGCGAAGCGCGAAGCCTCGCACGCGCGCTCCGGTTTGACGAGTGCAAGAACCCCATCATTGTGTGAGAGGCCCTGTGGGAGCGGCGATGTGTTCTCCTTTTGTGGGAGCGACGCAAGTCGCGACGAATCACGGAAGGACTTTCCGCAGCCCGTCGCGACTTGCGTCGCTCCCACAGGGCGGAGGACCGATCGACCTTCTTCGATGGCGACTTCGGGTTAGCATCGCTGCACTCACCGGAGACCCGACCGCATGCGCACGACCCTGCTTGCCCTGTCCCTCGCCTGCGCGCTAGCCGCACCGCTCGCCCAAGCCGCCGACATGGCGCGTGCCGAAGTACGCACCCAGGCCGAACGACTGGGGCCGAAAGTGCTGGCCTGGCGCCGCGACATCCACCAGCACCCGGAACTGGGCAACCGCGAAGTGCGCACCTCGAAACTCGTTGCCGATCATCTGCGCGCGCTCGGCCTGGAGGTGAAGACCGGCGTCGCCACCACCGGCGTGATCGCGGTGCTGAAGGGCGGCAAACCCGGCCCGCGCATCGCGATCCGCGCCGACATGGACGCGCTGCCGGTGACCGAACGCCACGCGCTGCCGTTCGCGTCGAAGGCCACCTCGACCTTTCGCGGCGAGACCGTCGGCGTGATGCACGCCTGCGGCCACGACGCCCACACCGCGACCCTGATGGGCGTGGCCGAAGCGATGGTGGCGATGAAGGCCGACCTGCCCGGCGAAGTGCTGTTCGTGTTCCAGCCGGCCGAGGAAGGCCCGCCGGACGGCGAGGAAGGCGGCGCCGAGGAAATGCTGAAACAGGGCATTTTCCGCGATTTCAAACCCGAAGCGGTGTTCGGCCTGCACGTGTTCAGCACGCTCAACGCCGGGCAGATCGGCTACCGCTCCGGCCCGGCGATGGCCGCGTCGGACCGCTTCAACATCGTCATCAAGGGCCGGCAGACGCACGGTTCGCGGCCTTGGGGCGGCGTCGATCCGATCGTCGCCGCTGCCGATGTCATCGGCACCGCGCAGACCATCGTCAGCCGCCGCCAGAACATCTCGAAACTGCCGGTGGTCGTCACCTTCGGCGCGATCAAGGGCGGCATCCGCTACAACATCATTCCCGATCAGGTGGAAATGATCGGCACCGTCCGCACCTTCGACGAAGGCATGCGCGCGGCGGTGTTCAAGGATCTGCAGAACGTCGCCGAACACGTCGCCGCCGCGCACGGCGCGACCGCTGTTTCGCAGATTCCGGACACCAAGGGCAACCCGGTGACCGTGAACGATCCCGCGCTGACCGCAAAACTGCTGCCCAGCCTCGAACGCGCGGCCGGCAAGGAGAACGTGGTCGAAATGGGCCTGAACATGGGCGCCGAGGATTTCTCGTTCTACGCCCGCGAAGTGCCCGGCTTCTTCTTCTTCGTCGGCGCCACCCCGAAGGGCCAGGACGCCGGCAAGGCGCCGTCGAATCATTCGCCCGAATTCTTCCTCGACGAATCCGCGCTGGACGTCGGCCTGCGCGCGATGCTGCAGGTGACGCTGGATTACCTGCATGCGGCTCCGTAACGCGGTTCGTAGGAGGACCTTCAGGCCCGAGTTTTTCATAGCGGCCATCTGGCCTTGGAAGGCCCTCCTGCCATAAACAAAAGATCGGGCCTGAAGGCCCTCCTACGAAAAGCCTGCGCGATAATGCCGGCATGAACCACACCGACATCCCCCTCGGCCGCGAGGTCGCGTACCCGTCGCATTACGACGCCGGCCTGCTGTTTCCGATTCCGCGCACGCTGGGCCGCGCCGAGATCGGCATAGACAGCCACGCGCCGTCGCTGCCCTTCATCGGCCACGACCGCTGGCATGCCTACGAACTGAGCTGGCTGGATGCGCGCGGCAAGCCGGTGGCCGCGACGGCGACGCTCGCGGTGCCGGCGGCGTCGCCGATGCTGATCGAATCAAAATCGCTGAAGCTCTATCTGAATTCGCTCAACGCCGCGCGTTTCGACACAGCCGCTCACGCGCGCGACACGCTCGTCGCCGATCTGTCGCGGGTCGCGGGTGCGACGGTCGCGGTCGATTTCGGGCTGCCGCCGTTCGCTGTCGACGACGGCGCGATCCTGATCGACGCACTGGATCTCGACATCGACGATTACGGCCCGCCGAATGCCGCTTACCTTGCGCTTGACGGCGATGCTGTGGATGGCGGTGCCGTCGTCGAAGAAACGCTGCGCTCGGACCTGTTGAAATCCAACTGCCCGGTGACCGGTCAACCCGACTGGGCAGCGGTGCGCATCGCCTATCGCGGCGCGCGGATCGACCGCGCCGGGCTGCTGCGTTATCTGGTGTCGTTCCGCGACCACGCCGAGTTCCACGAGCAGTGCGTGGAACGGATCTTCGTCGATGTGCTGGCGCGCTGCCGGCCGCAGGCGCTGTCGGTGGAGGCGCGCTACACCCGCCGCGGCGGGCTGGACATCAACCCGTGGCGGGCGACGCCGGGGACGCCGCCGCCCGCTGCCGGACGCGATGAAAGGCAGTAGGCCGAAGCCGCGAAAAAAACACGTCGTCGATATGGATTCTTAACATTCGTCATGTCAATGTGGCCCGGCCATCAGGCAGGAGCCGTCCGACCATGACCACACCCGATAAAAAACCCGATTTTTCCAACGTGCAGAGTTCGGTGACCAGCACCGAACAGGCCCGGCCCGACTTCAGCAACGTCCAGACCACCGTCACCACCACCGAGGAAATCATCGGCGGGGAAGGCGGCGGCACGGGCGAACAGACCTACATCATCGAGAAGGGCGACACGCTGTCGGCCGTCTCCAAGCGTTTCTACGGCAAGGCCAAGTTCTGGCGCCAGATCTTCGAGGCCAACCGCGACACGATCGAAGATCCCGACCGGATCTTCCCCGGGCAGAGCATCAAGCTGCCGGCGATCGATGTCGACGGCGACGGCGATCTCGACGATCCGACCGGCGGCTGATTGACCAAATGATCGCGCCGTCCGCGCGCCGCTCCGCACGCGCGGCGACCAGGAACATCCATCCAGACCGTATCGAGGAATTCAATCCAATGAACCGCACACGTATCTCCCAAGCCCTGCTCGTCGCCGTCATCGGCAGCGTCGCCATCGTCGGCTGCAAGAAGAAAGAAGAAGCCGTTGCGCCGCCCACCATCAGCGAGCCGGCCCCCGCGCCCGCCCCTGCTCCGGTCGCCGCCACCGCCTCGGTCACCTCGGTCGAACTCGGCAATGCCGTCGGCCCGGACATGAAGCTCACCGCCACCGCCACCAGCTTCAAGCCCAAGGACACGATCACCGTGTCGATCGGCACCGCCACCAGCGACCCCGCGGCCACCGTCGCCGGCAAGGTCGGCGCCAAGTGGACTTACGCCAACGGCGCCGAGGTCATGGAAGTGTCGAACGAAACCAAGGATCTGAATCTCACCGGCACCGGTGCGACCAACTTCCAGATCGCGAAGCCCGACGGTTTCCCGGTCGGCAAGTACAAGGTCGAAGTCTCGCTGGACGGCATGGTCGTGCAGACCAAGGATTTCGAAGTCACCAAGTAATGCCGGTGCTTTGATCGTTTCCGGAAGGGCGCGGCTTCGGTCGCGCCCTTTTTTGTGCCTGTGGTTTTTGTGCCCGGCTTTTGTGCCCGCGAACGCAACGGCGCGTGTCGTCCACGCCCACTGGAAGGCCTCCGGGAATTGGACTAGTGTGACTCGGCCCCGCCATCGCGGCGGCCATGGCCCGGCGCGCATCGCCCCTCTCGTCCTCTCGCGGCAGCACGCCCGGGAACGCCTCCCGGGAACCCGGGTCATCTTCTCCTCTCCGCCAATCTCTTCAGACCAGCACCAGGAGCGCGATATGGCCTTCGAACTGACGATCAACGGCAAAGCGGTGCCGGTGGATGCCCCCGACGACATGCCGCTGCTGTGGGTATTGCGCGACATCGCCGGACTGACCGGCACCAAATACGGCTGCGGCATGGCCCAGTGCGGCGCCTGCACGGTGCACGTCGCCGGCCAGCCGATCCGCAGCTGCGTCACACCGGCCAGCGCGCTGGTCGGCCAGCCCATCACCACCATCGAAGGCGCCGGCGCGACCGGGCCGGTCGCCAAGGCGGTGCAGGACGCGTGGGTCGCGGGCGCGGTCGCGCAGTGCGGCTACTGCCAGAGCGGCCAGATCATGTCGGCGATCGCGCTGCTGGAAACCAACCGCAGCCCCGGCGACGACGACATCGACGCGGCCATGGCCGGCAACCTCTGCCGCTGCGCCACCTATCAGCGCATCCGCGCGGCGATCAAAGCCGCAGCGACAACGCTCGCATAAGGAGAACGACATGTTCAACGGTCGCAAACTTTCCGCGCTGGACGTCGTCGACGCGACGCAGACGCACACCCCGGCGCTCTCGCGCCGCCAGTTCCTGCTCGGCGCGACGTTGATCGGTTCCGCGCTGATGGTCGGCTGCAAAATGGAATCCTCAGGCGACGCCGCACCTGCAGCGGCTGCCGGCGGCAAACCCGCCGCGGGTTCGCCATTCGAGGCCTACATCGCGATCGCCGCCGACGGCATCGTCACCGTGTATTCCAGCCAGTTCGACATGGGCCAGAATTCCTACCACGGCCTGGCGACGCTGGTCGCCGAGGAACTCGACGTGGCCCTGGACAACGTGCGCGTGGAAGGCCGCGCCGGCAATCCCAAGTGGTACGGCAATCTCGCGATGGGCGGCGCGTTCCAGATCACCGGCGGCTCCAGCAGCATGCACTCGTCGTGGGAGCGCTACCGCAAGGCCGGCGCCGCCGCGCGCGAACTGTTGAAACAGGCGGCCGCGCAGCAGTGGAAGGTCGCCATCGGCGAGCTGTCGACCGCGAACGGCGAAGTGATCCATGCCGGCAGCGACCGCCGCGCGCCCTACGGCAGCCTGATCGCCGCCGCCGCGCCCCTGCCGGTGCCGGGCGAGGTCGCGCTGAAGGACGCCAAAGCCTGGACGCTGATCGGCAAGGACGCGACCTCGCGCATCGACGCGCGGGCGAAGTCCGACGGCAGCCAGCCCTACACCATCGACATCCAGCTGCCGGGCATGCTGGTCGCGACGATCGCGCACAGCCCGCGCTTCGGCGGCAAGGTCAAATCCTTCGACGCGACCGCCGCGAAAGCGGTGCCGGGCGTGGTCGAGGTGGTGCAGATCAGCCGCGGCGTGGCGGTGGTGGCGAACAACACCTGGGCCGCGATCAAGGGCCGCGAGGCGCTGCAGGTGACCTGGGACGACAGCGGCGCGGAGACGCGCTCGTCGGATGCGATGTTCACCGAATACGAAGCACTGGCCAAAAAAGAAGGCGGCAAGGTCGCATTGCAGCGCGGCGATGCCGCCGGCAAGCTCGGCAAGGCCGCGAAGACCATCGAAGCCACGTATCGCTTCCCGTATCTCGCGCACGCCGCGCTGGAGCCGCTGAACGCGGTGATCCACAAGGACGGCGACCGCCTGCACATCCACGGCGGCCTGCAGATGCCGGACGCGGTGCAGGGCGCCTGCGCGCAGATCGCAGGCGTCAAACCCGAGCAGGTCGACCTGCATGTGATGAAGACCGGCGGCGGTTTCGGCCGGCGCGCGGTCGCCGACTGCGACGTGTTCGTCGAAGCCACGGAAATCGCCAAGGCCATCGATTTCCGCGCGCCGGTCAAACTGCAGTGGACGCGCGAAGCCGACATGGGCGGCGGCCGCTATCGCCCGCTGCACGTACACGGTGTGCGCGTGGGCCTGGACGCCGACGGCAACGTCAGCGGCTGGCAGCACCACATCGTCGGCCAGTCGATCATGGCCGGCACACCGTTCGAGGCGATGATGATGAAGGACGGCATCGACCCGACCTCGACCGAGGGCGTCGTCGATACCCCCTATACGCTGCCCGACATCGACGTGCGCATGACCCACCCGGCGTCGCCGGTGCCGGTGCTGTGGTGGCGCTCGGTCGGCCACACCCACACCGCGTACGTGATGCAGACGATGCTGGACGAAATTGCCGTCGCCACGGGCAAGGATCCGGTCGCGCTGCGCCTGGCGCTGCTGCCGGCCGACGCGCGCGAACGCGCGGTGCTGTCGCTGGCCGCCGAAAAAGCGGGCTGGTCGCAGCCGGTCGCGGCTGGCCGGTATCGCGGCGTCGCCGTGCACCAGTCGTTCGGCAGCTTCGTCGCCACCGTCGCCGAGATCTCCAAGACCGCCGACGGCGGGATCCAGGTCGAACGCTGCGTGGTGGCGTCCGACTGCGGCACCGTCATCAATCCCGACATCGTGCGCGCGCAGATCGAAGGCGGCACCGGCTTCGGACTCAGCGCGATGCTCGGCGAACGCATCGCGCTGGACAACGGCGCGCCGACCGCGACCAACTACGACGCCTATCGCGTGCTACGCATCGACGCGATGCCCACGGTCGAAGTGCATATGCTGCCGTCGACGGCATCGCCGACCGGCATCGGCGAATGCGCGGTGCCGCCGATCGGCCCGGCGGTCGCCAACGCGATCTTCCAAGCCACCGGCAAGCGCGTGCGCGACCTGCCGTTTCGGGAAACATGACTTGGAAACCCGATGCGCAACGTGACTTCTGAATCCGATGCGGAGCATTCCCCATGACCCTTCGAATCGTCTCGCTCGCCGTGCTGTCGCTGTGCAGCGTGCTTTCGCTCACCGCACACGCGCAGACCGCGCAGGAAGGCAAGGCCGCGTTCGTCGCCTGCACCGGCTGCCATTCGGTGGACGGCAGCGCCAAGCCGACCGGCCCGACGCTGAAAGGCGTGGTCGGCCGCAAGGCTGCCGGCGTCGCCGCCTATCGCAACTATTCGACCGCGCTGCGCAGCAGCAACATCACCTGGACCGCGCAGGAACTCGATGCCTACCTCAAGGCGCCGTCGACGCGCGTCAAGGGCACGACGATGATGATCGCGACGCCCGACGCCAAGCGCCGCAAGGCGATCGTGGCGTATCTCGGCACGCTGAAATGAGCATGCTGAAATGAGCCGGCCAGACTTCATTCGACGCGACGCCGTTCTACGCGACGCCATTCGACCGCATGCCGCGTCCGCTTGAGCTGCTGACCGCCAGCGCGCAGCGCGACGAACGCTGCGCACTGGTCACCCTCGTCGGCATACACGGCGCCGCGCCGCGCCGGATCGGCGCACAGATGGCGGTGAGCGAAAGCGGCAACGTCGCGGGTTCGTTCTCCGGCGGCTGCCTGGACTGGTCGGTGATCGAGGAAGCGCAGCGCGCCATCGCCGACGCCGCCAGCCGGCGCATGCGCTACGGCACCGACTCGCCCTATGTCGATATCGTGCTGCCCTGCGGCAGCGGCCTGGATCTGCAGTTCGACGGCGCGGTGGCGGCCGCGACGGTCGATGCGATCGCGCAGGCCATCGCGCGGCGCGAAGCCTTAGATCTGCGCTGGCGTGATGCCGCGACGCCGCCCGACTGCCTGCCGCCGGCACCGACATCCGCGGACGAACTACGCATCCGCCAACTGCCCGCGCTGCGGCTGGTGCTGGCCGGAGCCGGCGATACCCTGCTGGCGATGTGCCGGCTCGCGCGCGCGGCGGACATCGAAGTGGTCGCACTCAGCCCCGAGCGCGAGCTGCATGCCGCGCTGGAAGCGATCGGCGTGCCGCTGCACGTGTTGCAGGCGCAGCACGCGCTGCCGCCGCTGGCGTTCGATGCGTACACGGTCGCTATCACCCTGTTCCACGATCACGGCTGGGAGCTGCCGTTCCTGCAGCGGGCGCTCGCGAGCGACGCCTGTCTGGTCGGCGCGATGGGCAGCCCACGCGCGCAGGCGCAGCGGCTCGAACAGTTGCATGCGCGGGGGGTGTCCGCCGCGGCCGCGGCGCGATTGCGCAGCCCGCTGGGGCTGCTGCCCCGCGCGCGCGATCCGCAGGAACTCGCGGTGTCGATGCTGGCCGAGGCGATGCTGGCATATCGCACGCTGTGTTACCCAGAACCAGGCGACCCGGAACCTGTTCACCCGGAGCCCGCAAAAAGCGCATGACCTCTGTCGTCGCCATTCTCGCGGCCGGCGGTTCCAGCCGCCTCGGCCAACCGAAACAACTGGTGCAATGGCGCGGCACCTCGCTGCTGCAGCATGCGGTCGATACCGCATGCGCCGTGGCGCCGCACACGCTGCTGACCCTGGGCGCCGACGCAGACGCGCTGTGGCGGACGCTGCGCGCGCCAGCGTTGCTGGAGCGGGTCGATGTGCCCGATCATCGCGAAGGCATGTCGGCATCGCTGCGCGCCGCGGTCGCGCGCGTGGATGCGGACCCGGCGGTGGATCGCCTGCTGGTGATGCTGGTCGATCAATACGCCGTCGACGACGCCTGGCTGCGCGGCCTGCTCGCGTTGGCCAACGCGCACCCACAGCGCATGGTCGCCTCACGCTACGACGGCCTGCGCGGCGTGCCGGCGGTCTTCCCGCGCAACGTCTTCGCCTCGCTCGCCGCGCTGCGCGGCGACCGGGGCGCGCGCGCGCTGCTGCGCGACGAACCCGACGCCATCGATTTCATCGCCCCGCACGCACCGGGCGATGTCGATACGCCGCGGCAGATTCCGGGCGACTGAATGCAGTGAGCTGAGGCCCGCCGCATTTCCCCGATGTCGGGGAATTCGCCGTCATCCCTGCTTCTGCCGTCATCCCCGCGCAGGCGGGGACCCATGCCCGGAACGGTGAAGCAAGTCGCGACTTGTTCTGAACGCTCGAAGGCATGGGTCCCCGCCTGCGCGGGGATGGCAGCAGAGGCGCGGCAGATGCCGCAGTCGATTACCCTATCCACCGTTTCCTTCGATACGCCGCCATGTCCACCACCGATCTGCTCGACGACGCCAAGCTCGACCGCCTATCCGACCTGCTGGACCAGCGCGCCGTGCCGTTCAAGGGCTTCAACCTCGAAGCGCTGGACGGCTATCTGTCCGCGCTGGCGGTGTCGCCGGAAACGGTGCCGCCCGAGGAATGGCAGCCGGCGGTCTGGGGCGGCAAGGTGCCGCGCTGGAACGACGACGCCGAAGCGGCGGACGTCGAGATGCTGTTGATGTCGCACTGGCGCATGGTCGAACAGCGCGTGCGCCACGGCGAGGACATCCCCGACCACCTCGCGCCGCTGCTGTGGTTGCCCGACGATCCGTCCGAACACAGCGACGACGCGCTGGATGTCGGCCGCGACTGGGCTTATGGCTTCTTCCGCGCCGTCGAACTGCGCGAAGCCGCCTGGGACGCCTGGCTGGACGAACACGACTGGATCGACGAGATCTTCAGCTTCCTCGACCGTATCGCCAGCGGCGAAGTGATGGGCGAAGACCCGGAAGCGGAAGCCACGCCGCTGGGCTACGAAGAACGCCTGGGCATCATCGTTGAACTGCCGGCGATGCTGGCCGACCTGCACCTGCACCGCATCGACGCCCTGACCCCGCGCACGCAGCTCAAGCGCGAAGAGAAACCCGACCGCAACGATCCTTGCCCCTGCGGCAGCGGCAAGAAATACAAGAAGTGTTGCGGCGCGGGTTGAGCGCAACGACGCTCCAAAACCATACGCAAACAACGTGATCGCGAATTCGTAGCCCGGGTCTCGCCACGGGCGAGACCCGGGATGACGGCGACCGACCACTCATCCGTCTTCGCCCGCATACACGCTGCCGGGTTACGTGCCTGTATCGGCTGCCGCGGCGCTCACGTATCGCGCATCAAGCTTCCTGTGGGAGCGACGGAAGTCGCGAAGCCCGCGGCGTTTCCGATGCGACGCAGTTCGTAGCCCGGGTCTCGCCAACGGCGAGACCCGGGATGACGGTGACCGACCACTCATCCGTATTCGCCCGCATCCGCACTATCAGGCGCCACACCCCAATCGCGATGCACTCTGCCCAGAGCGACATCACGATGAAACGTGGAATAAGGCCAAGTCGAAACGCGATCGGTCAGACCATGTTTGACCGGGTTGTAATGAACATAATCCACATGCGCCCGCAGATCGTCGTCATTGCGGATCGTGTGCTCCCAGAAACGCCGAGCCCACACGCTTGGCTCTCCGCAACTGGATCGCGGAATGCAGACACCCCGGGCTTTCAAAGCCCGCGTGAATCTGCTTTTGAATACCAGCAGCCGTGTCGAATACGCTTCATCTCCTTCGGGCAAGCGCCAGACTGCATGTATATGCTCCGGCAGCACTACCATCGCAATGATCTCGAACGGGCGTTCTGCTTGGGTCTTCCGCAACGACCATCGCAAGGCGTCGATCTGCTCAACGAGCATCCGCGAAGAGCGATCCGCCAATGTCAGCGTAAAGAAATATGTGCCGCCGGGCACACGATTGCGTCGATATAGCACCATCAATGCAGGATGCGGTCTTTGTGCGCTGTGCGGTATCGGGAAAGTCTGCAATCGTTGTCAGGATTTCCCGGGTCTCGCCGTTGGCGAGACCCGGGCTACGGACCTTTCATCGCACTCGTAGCCCGGGTACGCGCGCGTCGTATACCCGGGACGGACGCGACGCCGACTCACATAATCCGGGTACGGCCTTCAGCTCCGTTCAGGCTATGGAGTTGAGGAGACTCGTCGTCTTGTCCATCGTTGGGATCATCGCCGACATCAACCTCGATGTCTTTGTAAATCGGTTGCCAGCTGACCATGCCATATGGGCCAGAGACGGCAATTGCGCCGCAAACGACACGGGTTTTGGATTTCTTGCGCATGGTGATTTCGCCGCTTTTTGGTGTGAACCAAAAGTCTGGGTCTAATCGCCTCATTGCTTTTCGGTGGTTTCCGAAATTCGAGCCCTCTCAGCCTTTCGCCTTCCACGCCGCCAACACCTCCGCCTCGCGCTCCTGCTTGATGCCCGCACGCGGGCCGGCCTTACGGCGCTCCTCCGGCTGCGTCGCGAACCACCCCAGCGTCGCGACAGTGGTGTCGGCGATGCTGCGGAAGGTCAGCCCGGCGGCGATCGCTTTCGCGTTGCTGCGGGTGTGGAAGCCGGCGGAGTCGCCATTGCCGGGCACCCACACCGGCATGTCGCCCCAGGGCGTGACGTTCTGCGCTTCGAGGAAATCGGTCGGCACGAAGGTGAGCTTCGCGCCCTGGGTGGTGGAGGCGCGGATGCCGTACAGCAGCGCGGCCATGTCGAGGTCGTAGTCGGGGCCGATGGCGTTGTAGATGCCGTGCGCGTGGTTCTCGGCGAGGCGGATCATCCATTCGCCGAGGTCGCGGGCGTCGACGAATTTCACCGGGTCGCGGCCGTCGCCCGGGCACAGCACTTCGCCGCCGCGCGACAGCCGCAGCGGCCAGTAGGTGAAGCGGTCGGTGTCGTCGCCGGGGCCGACGATCAGGCCCGGCCGCACGATGGTGGTCTTGTCGCCGAAGTGTTTGCGCGCTTCGGCTTCGGTCGCCGCTTTCAGGCCGGCGTACTTGTTCATGTCGGCGCGCAGGCTGGCGCTGGTTTCCTGCAGCGGGTCGCCGTCGAAGGTCGCCAGCGGCGCGGTTTCGTCGGCGCCGTGCGTCGCGCTGTCGGCGTAGGCCGACAGGCTGGAGATCATCGTGTACGCGCCGACGTGGCCTTTCAGCACCGCCGCCGCGTCGCGGATCCACGCCGGCACGCTGCTGGGGTTGTCGATCACCGCGTCCCAGCGCCG
>JBKJHV010000064.1:0-56840 GCA_046598445.1 Lysobacteraceae bacterium | reverse complement strand
ACGACGGCTGTATTCCAGACCGCCGGTGGCTTCGATTGCCGCCAACACTTCCGGCATCGCATCGATATCGCCGTTCTCGACGATGGCCCGCAGACG
Source organism: Lysobacteraceae bacterium (assembly GCA_046598445.1). Classification (GTDB taxonomy): domain Bacteria; phylum Pseudomonadota; class Gammaproteobacteria; order Xanthomonadales; family Xanthomonadaceae; genus Lysobacter_I. The sequence continues at coordinate 56,744 of JBKJHV010000064.1, read as the reverse complement.
TGCGCGAACCTCTGTATCGGAATGCTGGATCGCGTGAATCAACGGCAGCGTCGCCTTGCCTTCGGCCAGATCGTCGCCCAGATGTTTGCCCAACGCGGCCTCGTCGGCGCTGTAGTCCAGCACGTCGTCGGCGATCTGGAAGGCGTAACCCAGCGCCATCCCGTAGTCGTGAAGCTGCTGCTGGGTGGTCTCGTCGGCCCCCGTGAGCAGGGCGCCGATCCGGGTCGCGGCGGCGAACAGCACCGCGGTCTTGCGCTCGATCACCTTCAGATAGGCCGGCTCATCGGTGTCGGGGTTGCGGATGTGCAGCAGTTGCAGCACCTCGCCCTCGGCGATGGCGTTGGTGGTGTCGGCCAGGATCCGCATCACCGGCATCCGCTCCAGCTCTACCATCAGCTGAAAGCTGCGCGAGTACAGGAAATCGCCGACCAGCACGCTCGGAGCGTTGCCGAACAGGGCATTGGCGGTCTTGCGGCCGCGGCGCAGGTCGGATTCGTCGACCACATCGTCGTGGAGCAGGGTCGCGGTATGGATGAACTCCACCACCGCTGCCAGCTGGTGGGCATCCGCGCCGCCGTGGCCGAGGGCGCGGGCCGCCAACAGCAGCAGCATCGGGCGCAGGCGCTTCCCGCCGGCGGCGATGATGTGCTCGGCGACCTGGTTGACCAGGGCCACCTCGGAGCCCAGGCGCCGGCGGATCAGGGCGTCGACCGCGGCCATGTCGGCGGCGGAGAGCGCCTGAATGGCGGGCAGGTCGAGCGAAACGGGCGCCGAAGTCGCTTCCATGGGGGATCCAGACGAGTGAGGCCTACATTATAAGAGGTGCGACAAGCGGTATCGGAGGTGGCTGTTCAGGGAATTCCGACTCGCCAGTGCGGCGGTTTCCGATACCGGGGCAGGCGGCGGTTATAATTGAATGTTCATCGCCACTACCGGCGACTCAAGACAGGAAACTGTTCATGGCACGCGGCGTCAACAAGGTGATCCTGGTCGGCAATCTCGGCAACGATCCCGAAACCAAATACACCCAGGGCGGCATGGCCGTCACCAAAGTCAGCCTGGCGACCACCTCGGTGCGCAAGGACAAGGAAGGCAATACCCAGGAGCGCACGGAATGGCACCGGGTGACCTTCTTCGGCAAGCTCGGCGAGATCGCAGGCGAATATCTGCGCAAAGGCAGCCAGGTCTACGTCGAAGGCTCGATCCGGTACAGCGAGACCGAGAAAGACGGCGTCAAGCGCTACTTCACCGACATCATCGTCGACGAGATGCAGATGCTCGGCGGCCGCAGCGAAGGCGGTGCCGCCGCGGGTGGCGAGCGACCGGCACGCGCACCGCGCGAGAGCAGTGGCGGTGGCGGCGGCAGTTATGGCGGCGGTCAGCGCAGCGGCGGCGGTTATGGCGGCAGTGGTGGCGGTCAGCGCCAGACCCCGGCGGCCAGCAGCCCGCCGCCGATGGACGATTTCTCGGACGACGACATTCCGTTCTGAATCTCTATCCGGGTTGCTGCACCGGGTTCATTGAAAGGGTGCGGCGGGAGCGATGGCCTCCTGCCGCCCTGTGCCCGATGATGCTTCAGCCTTCCGCTTCGAGTACTGCGCGAATGGCAGTTTCGGTTTCCGCGTATTCGCCCTCGCCGATATGTTTTCTGACGATCGTGCCTTGCCGATCAATCAGATACGTCGTGGGCCAGGCCTGGGTGCCGTAGGCTCCCCAAGTCGAGAAGTGAGTATCCAGAGCGACCGGAAATTCGATCCCGAATTTCCGGATGGCTGCCTGTAGAGCTTTTGGCTGCGCCTCGGATTCGGTTTCCGGGGTGTGTACGCCGATCACTACCAGACCACGATCCTTGTAACGCTGGTGCCATTTCACGGTATACGGCAGCACGCGCATGCAGTTGATGCACTGGTGCGTCCAGAATTCGACCAGAACAACCTTTCCGCGCAGGTTCGCGATGGTCAGCGGCGGCGAATTCATCCAGCCTTCGATCCCGACGAACTCAGGAGCGGGACCGTAGCGATGCGGGGCGTCGGCAGCCGCTTGCTTGACGCACCCGACGGAACCCAGACTCGCAGCGAGAAAAATGGCAGCGACTGCGATGCGATACCGACTTCCGATCATGTCTGCGGCACAGCCGTCGAGTCTGAGACGCGCGTCCAGATCTGCGTTTTGCCGAAGATCGGCAGGAATTTGTATGCCCGGATTTCCAGTTTGTCCGGCGACAGTCCCTTCATGATGCAGTCGTAGGTCTTGCCGTTCTCGCGATTGTAGATTTTCCCCAGCCATGAGCCGTCGGCAGCGACAACGAAATCCGAAAGAATCTTCATCTTCAGCACGGATTTTTCATCGGCGGGCTGCATGTCCTGGCCGGGCCTGCTCATCGAACGATTCGACAAGACCCGGGAGACGATCCCGCAGAGCCTGTCGCCGCAGGTGGAGACATCGATCTCAAGATTGCCGCTTTCGGTCAGCCAACGGCCTTTCGCGATGGAGGGATCCGCTGACGCGCTGTTCGCGGGCGACATCATGAACAGACCGGCGACAATCACCAGCACTACGCTGACGGACAGTAGAATCAATGCAGGGGTACGTTTCATGACGGTGTCCATTGCCTCTCTGGAAGCGATCGATCAATGGTAAGGTCTTGATATCTTTATCATGCGTCGCTATGTATCGACCGCCAATGTTGATACAGCGCGATACAAAAAATATCGCTAGTATTGGAGCACAGGGTCCAACAGATCTGACAGGAAGTCGAAAATGGAAACGATCGATCACATCCTGATCGTCGATGATGATCGCGATATATGTCAGTTGCTCACGAAGTACCTGGAGAAGAACGGTTACCGCGTCACCGCGGTCGGAGACGGCAGGCATATGCGCGCTGCGCTCGCCGCCAAGCACATCGATCTGATCGTACTCGATCTGATGCTGCCCGGAGAGGATGGTCTGGCGCTGTGCCGTCAGTTGCGACGGACTGAAACGAAGACCATTCCCATTCTGATGCTCACTGCGCGCAACGAAGAAATGGATCGCGTACTGGGCCTGGAAATGGGCGCCGACGACTATCTGACAAAGCCGTTCGCGGCCCGCGAACTGCTGGCACGGGTACGCGCGGTGCTCAGGCGTACGCGCATGCTGCCGCCGAACATGGACAGGCCCGAAACGGTGCACCAACTGGCCTTCGGCGACTGGTTGTTCAATATCGGCGCGCGTCATCTGCTGGATGCGAGTGGAACGATGGTTTCGCTCAGCGGCGCGGAATACCGCCTGCTGCGCGTCTTCCTGGATCACCCGCAACGTGTATTGAACCGGGATCAGTTGTTGCTCTTGACCCAAGGACGCGACTCGGAACCCTTCGATCGTTCGATCGACCTTCTGGTGAGCCGCCTACGCCAACGCTTGCGTGAAGACGCCCGCGAACCGCTTTACATCAAGACGGTGCGCAATGAGGGCTATGTGTTCACCGCTCCCGTCGAAATAAGAGTGTGAGCGCATGAAACGCCCGATGACAATCCGCTGGCCGATGCCGCGTTCGCTTTTCGGCCGACTGATGCTGATTCTCACGGCGGGGCTGGTCATCGCGCAGCTGCTCTCATTCGGGCTGGTGTTCTATGAGCGCACCCAGAGTTCACTGGGACTCATGGTGCGTTATGTGGGCAAGGATGTCGCCAGCTCGATCGCGATTCTTGAACAACAGCCGCCAGACAGGCGCGCGGATTGGCTGCGGCGTCTCGATCGCCGCAACTATCGATACACGCTGGGCGCCGTGGCGCCCGGGGGCACCGTGTCCTCGTCGATCGCGAAACGCATCGCGGAGTCGATCGTGACAGCGCTCGGCTCAACCTATCGTGTGAAAGCCACGCAGCTCCATGGCGATGACAGGCGTCTTCTGTTGCACCTGCGATTACATGATGGCATGCCTGTCACCTTGGAATTCACGCTACAGCCCGTGCCCTTGTCGCCCTGGATGGTCTCCGCGCTGTGTTTGCAATTACTGTTGCTGATCGTGGTCAGCTGGCTGGCTGTCCGTTGGGTCACTGCACCGCTGACCCGCTTGGCCGAAGCGGCCGATACGCTGGGAACGGACTTCGCCCCGCGCCCGCTTGCGGAGCGGGGCTCGGTCGAAGTCATACGCGCAACACGCGCATTCAATCTGATGCAGCGGCGGATCAGAGATCACCTCAAGGAACGTATGCAGATCCTCGCGGCGATCTCGCACGATCTGCAGACGCCGATCACGCGCATGCGTCTGCGTGCGGATCTGCTGGATGACCTCGAACTGCGCGACAAGCTGCATGGCGATCTGAACGCCATGCAGATGCTTGTGCAGGATGGCATCGCCTATGCGCGTGACGGACAGGGCATTGCCGAGGCAGCCTGTCGTCTGGATCTTGACGCATTGCTCGACAGCATCGTCTACGACTACGTCAGCGCGGGCAGAGAGTTGAAGTTGTCCGGCAGCCTGCGCGAGCCGGTAGTGACCTACCCGAACGCCCTGCGCCGAATCGTCGTTAATCTGATCGATAACGCCTTGAAATTCGGCGAGGATGCCGAAGTGCAGCTCGGACGCGAGGCGACAGGGGTTTCGATTCTGGTGCTTGATCGCGGGCCAGGTATTCCCGTCAGCGAAATGCAGTCCGTCATGCAGCCGTTTTATCGCATCGAGAATTCGCGCAATCGCGAAACCGGCGGCTCTGGACTGGGGCTTGCCATTGCACAGCAGCTTACGATTGCCTTGGGAGGGAGCCTAGTGCTGATCAATCGGGAATGCGGTGGCTTGCAGGCAGAACTGTTTCTTCCGGACACAGGGAAAATACGCGATATTCAATAGGAGAACTGCACTTCCATGAAAGCGGTGCGATTGCGCTTGAGTGATCCGAAGTAAGTCAAATCCGGGCCAGCGTAGTACTCGGCTCCGAGACGCAGTTTGGTGCGGTCGGATATCGCATATGTCAGCAATGGCCGGAGAAAATAGTTGTTGGGCGAAAAGTTGGCCACTGCAAGAACCTCCGTCTGCAGCGTGTCGTTCAACCATTCGGCGACCACGCGTGCGGACATGCCGTACATGACGCGCTTCTGTTGACCATGAACGATCGCGTTCTGCGCCGCAGCCCATTGCTGCGGCGGCAGAAGCTGAATGCGTGTTTCCGGAAGGTCTGGTGTGTAGCGCCAGAGTGCCTGCAGATTGAAGTTCCATTCGTCGAAAGAACGATCGAAGCCCGCGACCACGGAATAACTCGGGCGAACCGAAAGCCGATCATCGCGCGAATGAGGCCGGGTATACGCCGCTTCCGCACGAAATCCATACTGGCCGAAATTGCGCGCGACATCCGCACCGATGCCGGTGATGGCGGTGTAGTGACGGATGAAGGATGGCGCCGCAGCGGATGAGGTCTGATCGAAATCGAGTAACGGCAATGTCGAATAGCCGTGGAATATCGAAGCCGACCAGTCCAGCCGCTCGCCGGTGTGCAGCCAGCGCGCCCCGGCCTGCCACCCGGAGGGTTCATCATTGACGACTCTCACCGGCGATGGTTTCGGCCATGGAAGTTTTGTCGGCGTGAAACCCGGTTCCGCGACAAGCGAAATGCTTTCGGTGTCGTTGATATGGATGTCGGCCCGAATCGCAGGCACAGAGAGATAACGGTCATCTTCCAGCGGCAACGGTACCGTGTAGTCGCTGGGGGTAAAGAAATCCGTGGGATTGATGCCGTCCGCCTTGCCCCAGCGGATTTTCTGCTGCCCAAGACGAAGATCGACGCGCTCCGTACGCAGAAACCAGTACGCGTTATCCCACTTGATGCGCGTATTGCCGTTTCGGAAAAAGTCGTCGACTGTTGCTTTGACCTTGACCTCGATGCGTTGGTTATCGGAAATCTTCTGCTTCAGTTCGATCTCGGCGCTGACGACCGGAACATTATCAATATCATTCAGGTCACGCGATGAAGTGAAATGAGAAAGTCGCAGCGAACCAGAGATGTCAGGGCCGCCGCTGTCCTGTCCCTGTGCACAAACTGCATGCGCACCTGTGCACAGCAGCACAAGCGTTTGCGCAACGATTCGACGCATGCGTCATTCTTCCTCGAGATGACGCACTGAAAATGTTGAATCCGCCAAATCCTTGCGAACAACGAACTGGTCGAACTGATAGATCGTCTGATGTCCGGTCTGTTTGTTCGTCATCTGTCGACGCATGGGCATCCAGCGGCCTGTGCCAGGTTCGACCATCTTCACATCGAAGGTGAGCTGTGTCTTCAGGAGCGCGCCGCCGGCATCGTAATATTCGACCTTGCGCTCCACGAAGCTGCGGGTGTCGATCCAGCTCAGTTTTCGTCCATAGCCGGTGTCCTCGCGCGTCTTCGCGTCGCGCGGCTTCGATTCGATGACATAACAGTCGCTGCCGTCGATCTTCTCTTGCCGCAGGAGTTTGTGCTCGTACTTCGCCACCACCGGCAGAAGGATGTCGCCATAGGAAAAATCGGTGCCGAAAAAGCTATCGCGCTTGTTGTTCGACGATAGGCGCCGGGTTTTGCCAAGGGCAGGTAGATAAACCCAGATATCGTCGTTGGCAGCGCGATTCTCGATCTGCAGGAAGCCCGTGCCCTTGATGTCCGCCGGCTGGCCGAATCGGGTCATGACTGCTGAGTCGATGCCGTTGCCACGCAGCTGCGAGCGCACCGACATCTTGCGGATACGCTTTTCACCGCGCGTGCCGAGCAGGCTCATCGTGACTTCACCGGAAAAACCGCTGATCTTCGTGGCCACGAAATTCTTCTCCATGACCTCAACGCCATCGATCGCCGAAGCGGTGGTGGCGGCCAGCATCATGAGAAGCCCGACAAGCAAAGGGCGTGTTTTGAGCAACATTGTCATGGTTCCTTCAGGAGACAGTGGCTTGGGTTGCGGTAGTGCCCACCGATGCACCACCCACGATGAATCGCGGACGGATCAAGGCTACAGTCGCGCGCAGCAGCAAGAGCGAAAGTGCGGCGCTGATGACCATCGTGATCATCATCGTGGAACCCATGCGCGGGTAAAAACGGAAGTCGGAAATCAACAGCGGGGCGTAACCGCCGGCGATCGAGATGGCCACGAACAACACGGCCTTGCCCGAGGTCATCAATGAAGCCTGCAGTGCGCGGTTCAGGTCGCCGAACTTCCGGTACTCCTCGCGCAGCCGGAACAACATGTAAATCTCATAGTCGGCACCGATGCCTACCACCATGGCGGTGATCGAGGCAGTGCCCATATCCAGCGGCACGCCGAACCATCCCATCAAACCCAAGTTCATCAACACGATTGCGGCGAGCGGGACAACTACCAGCAGGCCGCCTACCGGTGAACGGAACGAGACGCTCGCCAGCACGAAGACGATCAGTGCGATCTGCAGGATGCTGGAGGTCTTGGTCTCGACCAGTGATTCATTGGAGGCCACCGTCTGCGGCAGACTGCCACCGAGCCGTACTGTGATGTCGGACGGAAATTCCGCAGCGATCAACGGCAGTGCGCGTTGATAGAGTTCAAGCGCATAGCTCGTGCTGTCGGTTTTCAGATATGTCCAGACGACAGCGCGTTGATACGCTGAATCCACAAGATTGTCGAAATCCTGCGGGTCTCCCGACAACGAGTACAGCAGCAGATATTGGGAAGCCAGATTCGGTTCGTTCGGGATGAGGTTGAAAGCAGGATCATCGCCGTGCATCGCCTGGTTCATGCGCTTGACCATGTCGGCGATCGACTGGGTTTTGCCGACATGAGGTTGCGCTTCGAGGAGCTGCTGCAGCCTCGCCATCGCCTGAAGCACCTTGGGATGTTTCAAACTGTCTTCGCGCGGACCCTCGACGAGGAACGCGATCGAATCGGTACCGCCAAAGGCCTGGTTGAGCCGTGTGTCTGCCTGGCGGACAGGACTGTCCGCTAGAAAGTACTGCTTGAAACTGTTGTCGGCCTTGATCCGAAAGGCGCCGATCGACACGATTGCCAGAGCGACTGCAGAACAGACAACGACCGCGCGCGCATGCGCCGGGTCGGTCAACCACTGGCCAAGCCGCAGCAGTGCGCGGTCGAGAATGTCGGCTTTTCGAGCGGTATCTCGCGGCGGCTTCGCCGGGAGAATCGCGCGCACTGCAGGGATCAGGCTGAGCTCGATCACCAGGGCGGCCAGGATGCCGCAACCGGCGAAGAGGCCGAAGTTCCGGATCATTTCGATATCTGAAATCAGCAGAGAAAAGAACGCTGCGGCTGCGATCAATCCCGCGATCATCATGACCGGCGCGACCAACTGCAGCGATGAGGTCACTGCTGCCCAGCTGGCTGCACGCAGATCACTGGCATCGATCGCGACCAATCGGGCATATTCTTCGTAATATCTTTTCAGTATCTGAACCGCATGACCGGTCGAGACCGCCATGATCAGGATGGGCGTCGTGGTGTTCAGCGCATCCATCGAAATTCCGGCGATCGCCATGATTCCGAGCCCCCAGATCACCGCGAGGATACCGGTCACCATCGGCAAGGCCATGCCCTGCACACTTCGGAACGCATAGAACTGTACCGCCAGAATGATCAGCAGAGCGATGCCGAAGTACAGCGGCATCTTCTGCATCGCCATTTCCAGATGCGCGGCATTGACCGGCTGACCGCCGATCACGATATCGACGGTATCGTCGCGCTGGGAATCGACTGCTTCCAGAATTTTCTGATATAGAGGCGCATATGCAGCATCTTTACCGCCGACCTCGAAATCAGCAACGATTGCGGCAGCCCTGCCGTCAGCGGAAACGAGTGCGCTCTTGTAGACGGGATTGCGTTCGACGGCCTTCTTGAGCTGTTCCAGTTCTTCGGGTGTGGTCGGCATCGGCGACAGAAGCTCGCGCACCTGCATGCCTTCGGCGTCGCCAGCGATGTCTTTTACGCGCTTGGCTCCCAAGCTCACGACATTGTGTTTGATCGCCTGCGGCAGCGCTTCCACATTCTGCTGCAAGGCGATGATTTTTTTCAAGACGTGCGGTTGATAGATATCGCCTTGCTTCGGGAAAATCCCGATGACCGTGAAATTTCTTCCTCCGAAGACACGTTCCAGCTCGCGCGTGGTCTTTGTGAATTCGTGATTCTGCGGCGCCCACAGATCCGGGTCGTTGTTCAGCGTCAGAACGCCGATCTGCGATGCGAGCCCACCCGTGACCAGCAGGCCGAACGCGAGCACCCACCAGCGATAGCGTACGACGGCTCGCGAGTATCGCTCGAGCAAGGACTTGATCACGATGTTTCTCCTGATGTGGATTGCTGAAATTGGCGGCGCTGCGGACGATCATCCGTAGCGCCGCCGGTACGCTTAAAGCAGGCCGAGATTGAGACTCTGCAGACAGATGCGCTGGCGTTGCTGTATGGCGGCCGTGCCGTTGTAGACCGTGACTTCGCTCAGGTCGCGCTTGAACGTGCCGAGGTTGATCGAACGGCCGTTGCCCACGAAGCCCTCGAATTCCACGGGTTCGATGATTACGCGCAAACCCGGCGCCGGTGGCGCTGCTTCGCATGAGAGCACTACGGTGAGCTTTCCGTCGGGCTGCACGTGGTAATTACCTGCGCATCCGAATTTGGTGCCCGGGGAGACAGGCGTCTGGCCAGCACTGGTCTGACCGGCAGTGATTTCAGTGATCAAAGCATTCTCGATCTTGGCGATTCCGTTCCGCTCGAAGCGCAATACGCCGGAACCGAAGCCGCTGACGAATTCGCCATTGACCTTCAGTTGCTTGGTTACGGGATCGAAGCCTGATGCGGGCGGCGCCTGAAACGGAGTGCGCACGCAGGTCTGACTCAGAGAAAATCCGTAGGCACCGTGCAGGGTGCGCGGCACCGATGGATGCTCGTTGGTTTTCGACTCTTCTTTTGCTACGGCAATGCCCGTCAGCACAAACGTCGACAGCAGGATGGCTGCTGCCGTCGTGCGCCCGCGCAATCTGATATTCGTTTTAGACATAAATTCCTCTGAAAACTGGTCGGGCACGAGACATTCGTGCCGTTGGTTACGCCACAAGATCAATCGTTCAAGTTGATGACTGCACCGGTAACTTCGTTGCGGCAAACGCTGCTCGAGTCAGGACGGCCACGGCGCGAGCGGCAGCGATCGTAGTCGACCAGGTTCTGCGCCATCGCGACGGCGAACAGATGGTGGGTGCGAGTGGTCGGGAAAAAGTCGGACAGGAAGACGAACTTGTCGAACTGGCACTTTCCGGATGCGATCAGGTCGATGCAGGCATCGGTCGTGTTGGTGAAACCGAAGTTATGCAGACGGGTGAACAGGCGACGCGTATAGCCGAGGAAATCCCAGCGGATGATTTCCACGTCCGAACGGTGTTCCAGCGCCAGGCGGCGGTCGAAGCGGTTGAGCATGGCGTTGTATTTGCGGTCGTACTCGTCGCTGAGACGTTTGGCGCGTGCGGTGACGCCATTCTTGATCGAATAAGGCGAATAGCTCAGATCGGTGAAGCCCGGTGCGTAGATCCGCTTGGCGCCGGCGTTGACCAGCCTGCGTAGCGCGGTCTCCTGCCCCAGTACCGTCGCGTCGATGATCTGCGACGCCACCCGGTCGTCCGGCTGCAGCAACGCATCGATGACATCGGAGCCGGAAATCAGGAACAGGTGCAGTGCATCGGAGTCGGCGCGGCCGCCTCTCGAACCGAGATAAGCGGTAACCTGCGCGGGAAGATCCTGCGGACCATTGCCACGTGCGAGCGACTGGAAGACCGAGAAGTTGTTGCCCTTGACCGGGCCGATCAGATGCAACGATGGCTTGTTCTCGAAGTTCAGCAATTCGGAGAAATAGTCATCGAGATTCGGACCGTTGGTGCTGCGGCCCGGGGCGAACGGTGGGCCGAAATCGCCGTATAGAGACGAATAGTTGCCCACGTCCGAGAGCGAACCACTGATGATGATGAGTTCGCTCGGTGGCTTCTTCGGCGGATTCGCCGCGAAGGCGAGCGCCGGCAATGCGCATGCGGCCACGGATAGGGCGGCGATGCGAATCGTTCTCCAAATACTGTTCATTCCTGGAACTCCTGTGTACTGTCGGTGATGCCGCAGCCGAAGTTGTAACAGCGACTAGTGCGGCGCTAGTCGCTGACTTGATCGATGGGAAGGTGCTACTTTTTTGAAGGTGTTGCTTCAAGCAGGCTCGAAAGTCGACTCGGCCGATGCGATGATCTGAGCGGATGACGATTGCGCCGATGCCACATTCAATCGCTGCGCGATGCGTTGGGCCAGAAACGGCGCATTGACGGTCGACAGCAAGGTGATGTGATTACCAGGAACGACTTCGACTTCGACCTGCCCATATGCATAATCTTTCCAACCCAGCGTCGATTCGTTGATCGACACGCCCGGGTCGTCTGCAATCGCGAAATCGTAGTCAGGATGGAAGTCGCCGGCGCGATACAGCGCGATCGGCACCGGGAGCACATCGCGTGGGTTGTAGCGTGCTTTGCTGTTTGCGATGAATACTTTGAGCAAGCCGCGAACGCTTGACACATCAACGTCCGGCGGCATGGCGCCAACGGCCTGCATCCGTTCGTTCAAGCGCCGAAGTTGCGCATCGAAATCGAGTTCGACCAGATCCGCTTCGGTGATTCCAAGCTCGACGCCTGAGGACTCATCGACTATAGCTGCGAATTTCGCGATCCATGTTGCGTCGCTGTGGGATTGCGTATTTTCGTTGGACTCGATGTAGCGCGAAGGGACGTCGATCAATACCAGCAGTCTGACTTCCTCGCCTGCGCGACGCAGAAGTTGTGAGATTTCAAATGCCACGGAACCGCCGAAGCAATGGCCGCCCAACAGATATGGACCGTGCGGCTGCGCGCTTTTGATCGCGGCGAGGTGCGCCGCAGCGAGGTCTTCCACCGTCGTCAATGGTTCGCAGTCACCGTCCAGTCCGACTGCCTGCAAGCCCAGAAATGGGCGCTCATTGCCCATATGCAGGGCGAGGGGCTGGTAGTACATCACGCTGCCGCCACCGCCGGCGACGCAGAAGAACGGCATTTTCTCGCCGTTCGGCTGGACCGGTACAAGCAAGCCGTTGCTCGTCGCTGTTGTCTGTTCACGCAGCAACTGTGCGAGCTGTTCGACAGTTGGGCGCCGGAACAGCGTCGCCATCGGCAGGCGTTGTCCGAACTCCTGTTCCAGGCGGGCGATCAGATTGACCGCAAGCAGGGAATGGCCGCCTATCTCGAAGAAGTTGTCGCGAACGCTGATCGGCTGCAGTTTCAACACAGCTTCCCAGTGCCGAACGACGCTTTGTTCGACCGTATCGCGAGGCGCTACGAATACGTTCTTGCTGCCGGAGCGGTCGAGTTGCGGCTCAGGCAGTGTGCGGCGATCGATCTTGCCGTTGGCATTCAGCGGCAATCGCTCCATCGACACGAAGGCTCCGGGCACCATGTATTCCGGCAAACGAGCGAGAAGGAAGTCGCGCAGTTCTGCACTGGCTGGAGTGGCATCGGCCAGGCCCACCACATAGGCGACCAGGCGTTTGTCACCGTCGTCCAGGCGTGCGATGACCACTGATGAAGTCACCGATGGATGCTCGTTCAGAGCCGCTTCGATTTCGCCAAGCTCGATCCGGAACCCTCGGATCTTCACCTGATCGTCTGCACGGCCAAGATATTCGATATCGCCGTTGGGCAAGCGCAGCGCCAGGTCGCCGGTACGATACAGACGGGTCGTCTTGCCCTCGCCAAGGGCGCGCTCGATGAACCGTTCCGCAGTCAGATCGACACGATTCAGGTAGCCGCGACAGAGGCCATCACCCGCGACGAACATCTCGCCCGGCACGCCGATCGGAACCGGTTCCAGTGCTGCGTCGAGCACATGCAGCTGCAAATCCTGGATCGGCTCGCCGATCACGCTTTTGCCGACCGCAACGTCGCTCATGCCCAGTGGCCGATAAGTAACGTGTACCGTCGTCTCGGTGATGCCGTACATGTTGACAAGGCGCGGCTGGTCTTCCGCGTGGCGCGCGTACCAAGTGCCGAGCATCTTGAGGTCGAGTGCTTCTCCCCCGAAGATCACAAGCCGCAATGGCGTATCGGCGCGCAGCGGCTGTCGCTCTTCTGCCTGCATCAACTGCCGGAACGCTGAGGGCGTCTGGTTGAGAACCGTCACGCCTTCGCTGTTGAGCAGATCGATGAATTCTTCCGGTGCCCGCGACACCAGGTATGGGACGATCAACAGGCGTCCGCCATACAGCAGCGCACCCCAGATTTCCCATACCGAGAAGTCGAAAGCGAAGGAGTGGAACATGGTCCATACATCGCTGGAGCCGAAGCTGAACCAGCGTTCGGTCGATGCAAACAGTCTCGCGACATTGAAATGGGTGACCAGCGCGCCTTTGGGTTTTCCGGTCGATCCGGAGGTATAGATCACGTAGAGCAGTTGATCGATCGCGATCTCCAGATCCGGATTCCGGTCAGGGCAGTTCTCGATCGCAGCTTGTTCCTCTTCCAGATCCACGACGCGCGGGCATGCGTGTTCGAGCCCCTTGCCGAGCGAGGCGCTGGTGAGAAGAAGTGCGGCCTGGCTGTCTTCGAGAATGAAAGCGTTGCGCTCCGCCGGCGCTTCCGGCGCGATGGGCACGTACGCGCCACCGGCTTTTACCACGGCCAGCATCGCCACCAGCATCTGCCAGGAACGTTGCAGACAGATCGCCACGCGCGTTTCGCTCTTGATGCCAAGACCGATCAGATGATGCGCGAGTTGGTTCGCCTTCTGGTTCAGTTCCGCGTAACTGAGCTGTACTTCGCCATCGGTCACGGCGATCGACTGCGGATTGGCCGTCGCCTGTGCTTCAAAAATGCGGTGCAGGCACTGATTATGTTTTGGGTCGCTGGGTATGGCAGGCGTCATGCACTTCAAACGCTGCGCTTCTTCCGCATCCAGCAGTGGGCAGCTACGCACCGTACGCTCGGGGTTGGCGATAATCCCTTCGAGCAGAGACCGGAAGCTACGCTCCATCTGCGCGACGGAATCCAGTTCGTACAAGTCCGTGTTGTACTTGAATGCGCCATGCAGCTCATCGTTGGCGTCAAGCATTTCCAGTTCCAGATCAAACTGTCCTTCCTGCTGCGCCTGGTCGAAAAATTCGATATCCAAGCCGCCCCAGGTCATGCGCTTTCCACGCTCACTGGTCCAGCTCAACCAATCGGTGGTCGTGCCGGAACGCTGCGGTTTCTGATAAACGAACGACACTTGAAACAGCGGCGCATAAGCGGGATCGCGCCGGGGCTGCAGCCGTTCGACCAGGAGAGGAAACGGAAAATCCTGGTGCTCGAGCGCGTTGACGGCAGTTTGGGAAACGCGTTCGACAAACGCAGAAAATGACGGGTTGTCGGCAAGATTCGCGCGCAGGACCACCGGATTCACGAAGTAACCGGCGATGCCGCCGAAGTTCGGATCGCCGCGCCCTGAGGTCGGGGAGCCGATCACGATATCGTCCTGGCCAGTATAGCGATGCAGCAACACCTGGAAGACGGCAAGCAGGAGGACGAAGGGTGTGACGCCTGTGGCCTGCGCGAGTTTGCGCACGCGATGGCTGAGTTCCGGACCCAGGGAAAAACGATGTGACGTGCCGTTGTATGTTTGCACCAGCGGTCGCGGTTTGTCCGTCGGAAGATTCAGGGTTTGAATTTCACCCGAAAGCTCGCTGCGCCAGAAATCCCAGAGTCTTTGACCCTGCGCGTTGGAGATCATTTCCTGCTGGCGCGCGATATGATCGCGATACGTGTAGTCGAGCGCCGGCAGTTTTGCGCTCGTGCCCGCCACATTCGCGGCATAAAGTAGACCGATCTCTTCGAGATTAAGCCATAACGACCATGCGTCGTAAGCGATATGATGGATCGTGACCAGCAGGACGTGATCGTCGCTGCCGCGCACGAAGAGATCGACACGAAATGCAGTGTCGTTCTCCAGGTCGAACGGACGTCGATATGCGGCTTCGACGAGCGACTTGAGTTCGTCTTCGCAGCTTCCAATGCAATCGACAATATTGAAGGCGACTTCGCGGTCGCCTGCAATCTCCTGCACGGGAACCCCGTCGTGGAGCTTGAAGACGGCGCGCAAGGCGCCATGCCGCTCGATCAATTGCTGGAAAGCCTTCTTCATTGCGCTCACGTCGAGCGGCGAATTAATTCTCGCACTGAATGACACGTGGTAGGCCGCGCTTTCCGGGGCACTGAGATACAGGAACCACAAGGCCTTTTGCCCATAGGAAAGCGGAGAGCTGGTGGTCAGTCGACGGGCCTTTCGGCGCAGGGCTTCGGCGAGGAGTCCACGCTTCTCCGCGGCCGAAAGATGGGTTGTATCCATGGAAACGGTCGTCATTGCACTTCTTCCTTTTCGTGCATTATTTGCTGAAGCAGCTGATCGACCTCGCTGTCGTCGAAGTCGTTGAGGTTCGCGATGAACCTCTCCGCGGCTTCGAGGTCGAGTTCGTCAGGAAGGTCCCGGCTGCGGGCTTCAGATGGCGGCCGGGAATCTTCGGAAAGGGAAGGGTCGGTCATCAACGCGTCGACCTGTTGCGCGAGCTGCACGATGTTGTTGCCTTTCATCACCAGGAGCATGGGCACCTTGACATCAAGACTGTCATCGATCGCTACAAGCAGATCCATGGCCATCAACGAATCGAGTCCGAGGCTCGGCAATGGCAGGCTACTGTCGATCGCGTCGGTACTCGTTCCGATTGTCTGTGCAAGCAATGTGACCAGCACTTCGACTATCGAGGCCTCGCGCTGGGCTTGTTCCATGGCGAGCAGGTCGGCTCGCAATCGATGGTTGCGCGTACTTGCGGGTTTCGGATTCAGATCCGTCAGCAGATCGCGATACTTCGGCGAAATTCCCCAAGCAGGGTAGACAACGGCCCATTGTTTCCAGTCCATCTTTGCGATGGCAAGTTCTGTGGGTTGCCAATCAAGCGCAAGTTCGAGCAGATTAATAGCCTGGGCCGGGGTAAACAGGCCGACGCCGGTGCCGCTGAGATATTTCTCGACGTCGCCGAAACGCGTAGCCATACCAACATCGCGTAGAGCGCCCCAGTTCAATGAAACAGCAGCTAGCCCCTGAGCGCGCCGATAGCGCGCGAGCGCATCCAGATATCCGCACGACATCGCGTATGAGGCCTGACCCGTGCCGCCCACCATCGATGCGATGGACGAGAACAGCACGAAGTGCCTCAACGGATCAGTCGACGTGTGGCGATGCAGATACCATGCGCCCAATGCTTTTGCACCCATCGCATTATCGATCTGGCGTGGTTCGAGCTGGGCGATCGACGCGTCGTCCAATGCGGCGGCGGCATGGAAGACACCATCGAGTGGTGGAAACTCCATACGAATCCGTTCCAGCAGACGCACGACCTCGGCTTCCTGTGAGATATCGGCCGACACTTCGATGACGTTCGCGCCTTCTTCCCGCAGGCGCGCAATGGCATCTATGGCCTCCGGCGTACTCGCTCCGCGTCGACCGGCCAGTGCGATGTGGCGTGCGCCACGACGCACCAACCATGCGGCGACTTCCAGTCCAAAACCACCGAAGCCGCCCGTAATGAGGTAAGCCGCATCTGCCAGGAATGCCGAGCCGACGACGACTTGCGCACCGCCTTTCAATTCCGCGCCGTTCGTGCGGGACATGCGATGGACATAACGGCTGCCCGCACGCAGCGCCACTTCTTCTTCCTTATCGGCGGAAACGATTTCCAGAGCCAACTGGGAAAGTGCCGCCGGTTCATTATCGATATCGATCGCTCGCACGACGAGGCTTGGATATTCGTTCACAGCGACACGTGCCAAGCCCATTAGCGGCGCCTGCATGAGCCCATCCACCGTCGGTGCGACGTCGCCAGCCTCTTGTACATTCTGGAGGCCTCGCGTCAGAAGCAGCAGCTGCGCTGGACTCTGTCGCTGCGCAGTTCCGAGAATGCGCAGGAGCTGCAGGACGGAATCCGCTTCTGCTCCAGAATAAGGAAGTACATCTGTGGTGACGGCCCGGCCGAGTGCCCAAGCATGGACAACACCTGCGACATCAACCGCAGAAGTTGATTCAAAGACGCGATCGAGATCGGCGCGATTGTCACGACGCACGGTAAAACGGGTATCGCTGTTCTGTTGGAACTGGTCACCCAAAAAGACGAGTATGGTGTGAACCGCGCCAAGATCGGCAAGTTTCTCTGCCAGCAGTTCCGCATCGATACTGTCGTCGGCCAGTACTATCCAGCGGCCGCCGGGGCCGGCCGCTTCCAATAACTTTTGCTTCCACGACCATTGGTACAGCCATGTATCGACTTCTTTCAGGTCGCTGCGCTCTTTGCGGGTCAATGCTTGTGCTCGCACGCCGCTGGCTTCTGCGATCAGTTCTCCCGAGTCGTTGAACAGCACGATATCGCCTGTGACGATGCCGTGAGATGCGGATTGCAAGCCGCCATAGCACCAGAAAGCGTCGCCGGTGCCTTGATACAGCTGGAGGTAATCGATTCCGGTCGGAATATAGAGATCGAAATCTCCACGTGCAGTCAGTGTGGTAAGCGTGGATTGTAGTGCTGCATCGAACAATGCCGGATGCAGATACTCATTCGTCTTGTCTTTTCCGAGGGAGATCGGCCTTGCGATTCTCGCGAGAACATGTTCTCCGCTTGCATCTAGCCAAAGTTCGCGAACGCCTTGAAATGCTGGGCCATAACCAAATCCACGTAGCCGCATATTGGCATAGTGGAATTCGCCATCGGTGAATCGTGTGCATTTCTTTTTAAGATCGGAGAGATCCATCGTCCGGCTTGGTGCGGACGACTTCGCCAAGCGGCCGCGCGCATTCAATATCCAGTCGGTACTGCCAGGGCTCTGGCTGTGTACCGTGAATTCCTGTACTTGCTTGTCGTATCCGACATGGATGGGAGATGTCTGTCCATCTTCCAAGATCAATGCCTGATGGAACCTCAGGTCGGCAATGGCCGCCGGCATCGTCCCTTCGATTTTGGCATGTACAGCCAAGCCGATCTCAACGTAACCAGCGCCCGGCAATACGACCGCTTCCTGCACGCGATGGTCGGGAATATAAGCGATTCGATCGGCGCGCAGTTCGCTGCGCCACGCTTCGGTCGGCTGATCGACGCGCGTTCCGAGCAAGCCGGGTAACGCGTCCATCTTGTCCGGCTGGGTTCCCGTCTGAAGCATGGCCAAAGCCCCAGAGTTTCCTGGCTCAGCGTTGAGTACTGGAGCCAGCCAATGCGATTCTCGCTGCCAAGGATAGGCGGGCAAGCGGATGAAAGGCTCGTTCTCTGCCCAATTGGACCACTTCAGTTGATGACGCAACGCGAGCCGTGCCAGCGTGCGATGCCAGGTTTCGGATGCGTACGCCGGGGCAAAACGCTCGCCGCTGCCGGTGTGCGTAAAGGGATGGTCGGCTGATCCCAGCACCACGATATCGCTGGCCGTATGATCGACGGAAACTTCAAAGCGTTGGAGACAAGGCTGCTTGACTTCAATCAGCTCGAGTTCTGACAGCGACGGATTGATCCCGGATGAGAAATCGCAATGTATGGGGTAGAGAGGTTCTGTTTGATCGTCATTCACGCTGCGGCTGACTTTCAGAAATTCTGGAGCTGCATTCAGTGTAATGGCGTCGATCGCGGCCAAGACGGCGAGTTGCCCAACGCCATCGGCAAAGATCGCATCGATGCTGCATGCGCCATCGAGCATCTGCTTCGACAATGCGTATTGAACGGCGAAATGCCAGGCGTTGAAGTCCTGGTGTGCCTTGTGGATGCTGGTGTCTGCGCTTAGTGTCTCGGCGGAAGGCAGTGAAATATTGTGCTTTTGGAACGCGACCCGGCAGGCAGCCCAGGCTTTTTTTGCGTTGGCACTGGCTGCGACGCACGACAGCAGGCGCCAATCAATCCGGTCCTGTTCCGGTACGACGAGCGTCAGTCTCTTCTGCGGCGAGCGATAGCGGCCGACGAGGACATCCGGATGCCCATTGCTGGCAACGAACGATTGCAATGCGACAACCAGCGATTGTGGGTCATGCCCGACAATACCAAGGCGGAATTCGTGGATGCTCTTGCGGCGCAGTGCTGTCGCACAGATCGCTGGCAAGTTCGATGCCGATGCGTTCTGCAGAAATTCTGCATAGCGGCCGGCCATCGCTTTGAGCGCGGCTTCCGAGCGCGCACTGAGCAGCAGCCAATGCGGCTGGTTGTCCTGCTTCTTCTTTGCTTTGGTTTTCTGTTGTGAAGCGGGCGCAGATTGCAGCACCACGTGCGCGTTTGCGCCGCCGATCCCGAACGAGCTGACACCGCCAAGACGGCGTTCAGTCGATGTCGGCCATGGCGACAGCAGCGTGTTGACGCGAATCGGAATGCGATCAAAAGGTATGTGCGGATTCGGTGCATCGAACAACAGGCTTGGCGGGACCAGGCTATGCGAAATACTGAGTGCGAGCTTGATCAGGCCGGCGATACCGGCAGCGGCTTCAAGGTGGCCGAAATTCGTTTTTACAGAACCGACCAGGCACGGTGCGCGTTCGCCGCCTTCCATCAATACGGCTGCGAGCGCATTGGCCTCGATCGGATCGCCGATCAGTGTGCCGGTGCCATGCAGCTCGATGTACTGCAAGTCAAGACTGTCGATGCTGGCATTCGTGAACGCGCTGCGAAGAAGTTGTTCCTGCGCCCAGCGGTTTGGCTGAGTCAGTCCATTACTGCGTCCATCGTGGTTCACAGCGCCGCCACGGATCACGGCGTAGATCTGATCTTTGTCTGCCAGCGCATGTTTCAGAGGCTTCAGAACGATGATGCCCGCACCTTCCGCACGGCCAATACCGTCGGCCGCAGCGGAGAATGTCTTGCACCTGCCGTCGGGAGCGGACAGGCCTGCCTTGGCATAGAACACATTGATGGCTGGATCGAGCATCACGTTTACGCCAGCCGCAAGCGCGAGCCGCGACTGTCCGGTCCAGATACTCTGGCAGGCCTGCAGAACTGCAACCAGTGAAGAGGAACAGGCGGTGTCGACCGTCACGCTGGGACCGCGCAGATCGAATTGATACGACAGACGGTTTGCGAGCATGCTCAAGCCGGCGCCGGATGCGGTATGTACGTCGATACGGCGATATTCGTCGCTGATTTGTTGGCGGAAATAGTCGTTGGTCATCGCCCCGACGAACACGGCGGTGTTCGATCCGGCCAAGGCCGTCGGCGCGATTCCGGCATCTTCCAGCGCCTCGTAAGCCAGCTCCAGCAGGATCCGCTGCTGCGGATCCATTTGCGCTGCCTCACGTGGGGTGATGCCGAAAAACGCCGCGTCGAAGCGGTCCACGCCTTCTATGAACCCGCCGAATCTGGAGTTGGTTTTGCCTTGCGCTTTCGGATCATCGTCGAAGAATGCGTTGATGTCCCATCGCTCAGCAGGAACCTCGCTGACGCCTTCACGCCCTTCGCTCAACAACTGCCAGAAAGCATCCAGAGACGGAGCGCCTGGAAACAGGCAGGCCATGCCTGTGATGGCGATCGATTCCATGTGCGGCGAACTCATCTGGCCATCGCCTTCATATCAGTGAGGTAACGCGCGAGCACGGAGATGGTCGGATAATCCCAAACCAGTGTCGGCGACAGCCGAAGTTCCAACCAGTCTTCGATGTCGGCGGTCAGTTCGACGGTTGCCACTGAATCGAGCGCATAGTGCGAAAATGGCATGTCGACATCGATATCGTCGGTTTCTTCGCCAGCCAGCTTGGCGACGTGTGCGATCAGCCAATGCTCGATGTAGGTCCGTTTGTTGATCGGAGGGGCTAATTTGGGTGCTCTTTCGACGACCAGATCTGTGTCCATGATCTATCTTCCTTGTCTTTCTTTTCTTGACGCATGGGGGATTGAATTGCGAACGCTGTGGTTAAAGTTTCCTGCTTCAGAAAAGCTCGGAAACAGTACGATTCGATTCGGAAGGTTCCGATTCGTGGGACGGTGAGGGTTGGGATTCCTTGCCGAGAACGAGATCCAATTCATTGGCCAGGTACAGGATTCGACATTGACCGCGCTGCACTTTTCCGCTGCTCGATTTCGGTAGCGATCCAGGACGGATCAGCACGATATCGCTGACGACGATCTCATGCGCTTCCAGCACATGCCGCCGTATGCTTCTTTTGAGCGTAGGCACATCGACTTTCCGCATGCTGGTGCGCGCCACTTCAGCCACGATTCCGAATCGATCTTCGTCCGAGGCTTCATTCCTGAAGCTGAAAGCCGCAACGCCTGCCGGATTGATTGCGGGGTCGGCGGATTCGACTGTAGCTTCGATATCCTGGGGATAATGGTTGGAACCGCGGACGATGATGACGTCCTTGATTCTGCCGGTGATGTAAAGCTCGCCATCGTCGATGAAACCCAGGTCGCCGGTACGCAGGAACGGGCCTTCATCGCCATCGACGATGTGCGCATCGAATATTTCCGCGCTTTGTTCGACGCGGCCCCAATAACCTTGGCCAACGCTGGGCCCTGCGATCCAGATTTCACCGACAGTTCCCGCGGCGCAGAGTCGATGTGTCGACTCGTCGACAATGCGAACCCGCTGCCCGAGTTGCGGATGTGTGTGGCCGCATGCGACCAGCGACTGCGCCAGTGTCTGTTCGCTTTCGTCGACGATGCGTCTCTGCGTCAACTCGATCTTGCTGACCTGTTTGCTGATTAGCGACGCGCCGGCGGCGCCTCCCGATACCATCAATGTGGCTTCGGCCAGGCCATAGCAGGGCATGAGTGCGTTTCTCGAAAAGCCGCAGGATGCGAACGCTTCAGCAAAACGTTCCAATGAGGCTAACCTGATGGGCTCCGCGCCGCTGAATGCCACTTTCCAGCATGAAAGATCGAGTTCACGCTTCTGCTCTTCGGTAATTTTATCGACGCACAGGTCGAAGGCGAAATTCGGACCGCCGCTGATATAACCGCGATATTGGCTGATGGCCTGAAGCCATCGCAACGGGCGCTGCAGGAAGGCTGCGGGTGTCATGAAAACGCTGTTGCTGCCGAGCCAGACCGTCGCCAGCATCTTCGCGATCAGGCCCATGTCGTGGTAGATGGGCAGCCAGCTGACGATGGGTGTGTTCTGATCGGTCCGGTAGCTGGCCTGTAACATCTGCTGGTTGTGCAGAAGATTGCCGTGGGTCACCATGACGCCCTTCGGAAGCCCGGTCGATCCGGAGGTGTACTGCAGGAATGCGATCGTTTCGCTATTCGCGCCAGGATGCTGCCACTGCGATGCGTTCGCGGTTTCGATATCGTCGCTGCAGATGAACTCAAGCGCCGCCAGCGAGGGCTGTTCGGCAATGGATTCGTGTCTGTGGGCCTGACGTTTGCTGGAATAGAGTGCTGCGTTCGGTTTGCAGTCGCGCGCAATCGCTTCCAAGCGAAGATTGTGCTTCGTACCGCGGGGCGGAAACAGCGGAACCGCGATCAGATCCGCACAGAGGCATGCGAAGAAGCCGACCATGTATTCGATGCAGGGCGGATAAAGCAGCAAAACGCGATCGCGCGGTGCGCAATGCAGGCGCAATTTCGTTGCCAGCGCCATAACGCGATCGCGGAACTCGCTGTAGTTGATCGTTTCGGCGGCTTCCTCACCGTTTTCCAGGAATGTGTATACAGACGCTTCCGGGCGATGTGCCGCTCGATCGAGCAGAAGGTCTGCCCAATTGCCTGGGATGTCCGGTTTTCCATTGATATCGATGACCATACTGTTTGCTCCATGCAGCGATTCGGAAACCAGGCCGTCAGGCGAAGTCGCGTGTGCCTATCGTTTGAGATTCATCCTTGACGTAAAGATCGATGCGAAAAGCGCGCGGCGATGTTGGTTTCAAGCCGTAGCGTCTATTCGCAATGCACCGATTGAAGCGGCCCTGTACCGGTAAGAGGCTGTACGCCAGTGCCGATACGTTCCGGGCGGATGCAGCGTAGAATCGAGCGATCCGAAACGTGTTTGCGTTGGGTGTCGCTAGCTGTTCCTTTTTTATGACAAGTTCAGTGTACAGCGTGGACTGCTTCACTTTTCTTTCTCATACAATTCTCTACACGCAGATACAATTCGCTACATTGAATGTCGATCTGTGACGCGACACTGTGCGTATGCAGCGCCTGGCGTGTTGTGGGCCAGCATGGCGGTCTGTCTGCATCCGTTGGCATTTTCGGTTGACTCGATCCATCGCGAGCCGAATCGTATTCTTTCGCTTCGAGCCAATGTATTCATCGGGTCCGATTCGGCGCGCGCAGCACTGCCAATGCCTCGCATGACGAAGCGGGAAGTGGTCTGTGACGGTTATATTTCAACAGGATGGATTGAGCTGCGGATGGCAGGGCTCCTGAGCTTCCTGCCATCCTTGCTCTTTGCGAACAAGCCCTGCGTGCTGCCTATTCCTCTTCGTGCCGCGGTTTGTAGGCGTCGGCCAGTTTGGCCTGTACCTGCGCCGGCACAGGTTCGTAATGACTGAAATCCAGCGAATACCGCCCGCGGCCCGCGGTCACCGATTTGAGTTCAGCGGCATAGCCTTCCAATTCCGACAGCGGCACCTGCGCCTTCACCAGTATTTCGCCGCCGCGTACCGAATCGGTGCCGTTGATACGCGCGCGTTTCGACGACAGGCCGCCGCTGATATCGCCCATATGCGATTCCGGAGCGGCGACTTCCAGATCGACGATGGGTTCGAGTACCTGCGGCCGGGCTTTCGATATCGCATCCAGGAACGCTTTCTTGCCGGCGGCGACGAAAGCGACTTCCTTGCTGTCCACCGGGTGATGCTTGCCGTCGTAGACGATCACGCGCACGTCCTGGATCGGATAGCCGGCGACAGCGCCGCTGGCCAGCACTTGACGCACACCTTTCTCCACCGCTGGCATGAACTGCCCGGGGATGGTGCCGCCCTTCACCTCATCCGCGAACTCGAAACCGGTGCCGCGCGGCAGCGGTTCGATGCGCAGGAACACTTCGCCGAACTGACCGGCGCCTCCGGTCTGCTTCTTGTGACGGTAATGGCCTTCGGCATTCCCTGCGACGGTTTCGCGATAGGCGATGCGCGGCGGTCGGGTGGTCACATCGACGCTGTAGCGATCCATCAATCGTTGCAGGTTGATGCGCAGATGCAGGTCGGACAGCCCGCGCACCACGGTCTCGTTGGTTTCCACTTCGTGCTCGACGTGGAAACAGGGGTCTTCCTCGGCCAGCTTGTGCAGCGCGATCGACAGTTTCTGCTCGTGGCCCTTGCTCGCGGCGTCCACCGCCAGGCCGAACATCGGTTTCGGGAAGTCCAGCGGCGCGAGATGGATCTGGTCCTCGTCGTGGCTGTCGTGCAGTACCGCATCGAAATGCAGTTCATCGATCTTGGCGACAGCCGCTATGTCGCCGGGAATCGCCTGCGCGATCTCGACGTGATCCTTGCCCTTCATCTTGAACAGGTGCGCGACCTTGAAGGGTTTCTTGCCGTCGTCGACGAACAACTGCGTGTCTTTCTTCACCGTTCCCTGATAGACGCGAAAAATTCCGAGTTTGCCAACGAACGGATCGTTGACGATCTTGAACACGTCGGCGATGACGTGCGCGGAGGCATCGGGTTTCGATTGGATCCGCTCCGCCGCGTTGCCGACGCCTTTCACGAACGGCGGCGGATTGGCTTCGCCCGGATGCGGGAAGAGTTTTTCGGCGATATCGAGCAATTCCTTCACGCCCACGCCGCTGCGCGCAGACACGAAACAGACCGGCACCAGATGGCCTTCGCGCAGGCATTGCTCGAAGGCTTCGTGCAGTTCCTGGCCGCTGAGACCTTCCTCGCCGACTTCCAGGAAGTGATCCATCACGCCTTCGTTGATCTCGACCACCTGGTCGATGATGCGCTGGTGCCAGTCGGCGACCGGCCCCAGGTCGCTGTCGCCCGAGGTGGTCCAGAAACAGTCCACTACCGCCTTGCCGCCGTTCGCGGGCAGGTTCAGCGGCAGAACTTCGTTGCCGAACGTCTCGCGCAGCTCAGCGAGCAGCGCGCCCGGATCGACGCCCTCGTGGTCGATCTTGTTGACCACGATGACCCGGCAGAGGTTGCGCGCCTGGGCGTATTCCATCATCCGGCGGGTGCCGTAGCCGATGCCGGTGTCGGCGTCGACCACCACCGCCAACGTTTCCACTGCGGCCAGCGCCGACAGCGTGGGCCCTCGGAAGTCGGGATAGCCGGGGGTGTCGATCAGATTGATGTGGATGAGCGGCTGCCCGGATGCGGCGTGGTCGATGCTGGCGATCGCCGCGTCGATGGAATGCCCGCGTTCCTTTTCGATGCCGTCGAAATCCGACACCGTACTGCCGCGCTCGATGGAACCTGCCGTCTGGATTGCGCCGCCGGCATGCAGCAGGGCTTCGAACAATGTTGTTTTGCCGGCGCCGGGGTGGCCTGCCAGGGCCACGTTGCGGATCTGTTCTGTGGAATACGACATGAGCGACTCTCCTTGCGCGAAGGCGTGTAGGAAGGCCGTCATGGCTGTCCGCATCGGAAGCCTGCCGTCGAGCAGGCGCTCGGCGGGCGGTCATGGCGGGGCGCCCGGGGGGAGGGCGCGGATCAAGCATCGGAAGTTCGGGCGCGCGGGTCAAGCGGCGATGCGGCATTCGTCGTGCGCCAAACGATCGTGCGTCCGGGGTTCCGGTTCCGATCATGGCGGGCGGGTAGACTCGGCATGCCTCCGGTCGCCATGCAGCAGACCGGTACGCCCGAACAACACGCTTCGATTCGATCCCCACAACGAAAGGAGTCCGACCATGGCTTTGAAACGTATCGCCACCGCGCACTGGGAAGGCGACATCCAGACCGGCAAGGGCGGCATGAGCACGCCGCAGAGCGGCCTGTTCGCCGACCAGAATTACTCGTTCAAGACCCGCTTCGGCGACGAGAAAGGCACCAACCCCGAGGAACTGCTGGCCGCCGCGCACGCCGGCTGCTTCAGCATGGCGCTGTCGGCGGTGCTGGGCCGCGCCGGCTTCACCCCGGCCAGGATCGATACCCGCGCCGAACTCTCGATGGACCCGGGCATGGACCCCGGCCCGACGGTCACCGGCGTGCATCTGATCCTCAGTGCCTCGGTCCCGGGCATCACTGCGGAACAGTTCGCCGAAATCGCCAAGGCCGCGAAAGCCGGCTGCGTGATCTCGCGGGCGCTGGCGGTGCCGGTGACACTGGAGGCGACGCTGGTTTGAGGTCTGCGCATCAGCAGACGCGGTTGCAGGCGGTCGTCATCGCCTGCAACTCATCGCTTAACGAATTATTTACGAGATACGCAGGCCTCTGTCGCCCGTTGCGAAACGGGGTGTACGGTGCGTCCACGGTCGCGACTGCCTGCTGCGACCGGTGGCTGAGATTCAACGCATCGTCGCGCACGTTCGCTCCGCACCCGCATTGCGACCGCGCACCACGATCCATCGTGTACCTATCGGCGACATGGAGTGGACAACGTGAACAAGGCTATCAACCTGCGTATCGGCCCCGGCCAAGGGCTTACTTTCCACATTTTTCCGCTGTCCCTTGCCGTGCTCATCGCATTGCCCGGTATCGCATCCGCACAGAGTGCGACCGGCGAGCCCGGTGCGGATCAACCTGCGGCGGCCGCGCCGGCCTCCAGTGCCGAGGTCCGCGCCGACAGGCCCAGGGCGAAGCAGGGTTTGACCGGCAGCCCTAAACGCATGGCAGCCGTCGACACTGGAACTCCGCCGCCGGCCGATATGCGCGGATGGGTGCCTCGCATTGACTACAAGCATTGCCCGAACGGCACCACCACTTACGTCGCCAGCGATGGTGGGGCGAAATGCTGGGCCGGTCCTGTCGACTGAAGTGTCTATACCGGGTTCTGCCCGGTTGTGGCGATGGTGTCGGGCGCGACCATGAACGGTGCCCTGCGCAACCACATTGAGGGGGCTGCATGAAATCGCGAATCCATGGACTCAAGCGGGTTCTTTTGCCGTCGCTGGTGCTGCTGCCGGCGTTGTGGGCCACGGCGGCGGGGCCGGCCGCACAGGGCAGGCCGAAGGCATCCGGTGTACAGGAAACGGCCGACGCAAGCGCCATTGCTGTCAGGGCGCAACGTCTTCCTTCCAGCGTTCTCGATCCGAAAAACGAAAGCAAAATCCATGTGTCGAGCACCGATTCGAAGGGCGATTGCCCCAACGGTGCGACGAAGCTCGAACGCTGCTCGGGCGTGTATCCGAACGGCAACAGCTGGGAAATCGCGCCCTGCTGTCGGACGGAAACCAACTGAAGTCTGAGTCTTTGGTTCTGGTTCGCTTTGAAGCCGGAGTCCGCGGGCTCCGGCTTTTTCATGGGATCGATATCGCCTGCGTCGCATCATCATCGTCCGTCTGCGGCATCCGCTCGGCGATCCTGTCTTGCAGATAGCGGTACCACTCGTATTCGATGCGACCAGCCGGACCGATCAGACGCTCGAAATTCGCCAGCGTTCCGCCCTCGGCGATCAGCCGTTTGTAGCCCGCGGCGTAGCGGCCGTTCCCGCCGTGGAACAGGAAGTGGCTGAGGCTCCAGTACTGGATGTAGTAGCCGTTGACGTTGCTGGCGATGCTCGGCGCATCGATTCCGGTAATCAGCGCGCGGATCGGCACCCACTTGCCTTCGTCGATGTCCTTGTCGAGGCTGCCGGTCAATCCGGAATTCGTCAGCCACCAGATCGGGTAAGCGCCCGGGTCGATCTTTCCGGGGACGAGCTTGCCGCGTTCGCCCGTGCCGGATTCGATCCGACTGGTGCCGAAATACGTCGCCAGGCCTTCATCGACCCATCGGGTTTTCGGGAACCCCGAGACTTCCGCGTTCAACTGATGTGTCGCCTCATGGACCATCCAGTGATACGGATTCGATTCGTCCTTGGCGTAGTAGGCGTAGCAAACCGGCCGCAGGTAATATGCCTCCGCCCAAGGCATGCTGCGGTTGTTGGCCTTGAACTGCGCCTGATGGGCGTACAGCGTGAGTTTCAGTTTTTCACGCGGCGCCGCAGCTTTGCCCGGGAAGAAGGCGGCATAGGCTGAATACAGCGCTTCGGCGGCGTCCGCCACCTGCTGCGTCTGCGCTGCATCCGCGGTGCTGGTGATCGCGTAATGCGCGGTCTCGACCTGTTTCGCCTCGGGTAGGGGATTCGGATGCGGTGAACGGCCCTGCGCGGCTTTGCCCTTTGCGACCAGCGCGCGCGCTTCGGCTTTCTGCAGCGCGCGTCGTTCGTGGATCCAGTGGCGCCAGTACAGCAGCACGGCCGCGATGGCGGTGATGGCAATGACCGTTTTCAGGAAGGACTTGATTGTCATCGCTCGGAGCTTGAACGGGGTTTTTGCAAAACGCGAAGCAGAGTGTTCACTACTCGCCGGTTTGCCTTGCCGGATCACTGATCTCCAACTCCCGCAGGATCACGCTCGCCTGCGTGCGATTGCGCGCGCCGAGTTTCTCGAAGATTGCGCTGAGGTGGGCCTTGATGGTGCGCTCCTGCACGTCGAGGCGGTCGGCGATCTGCTTGTTGAGCAGGCCCTGGGCGACGAGGGCGAGCACGCGGAACTGCTGCGGGGTGAGACTGGCGAGGCGGGCGGCGAGGTCGGCGTCGCCGGGCGCGGAGCGGGCGCGGGCCACGGCGGGGCGCAGCGCGGGCGGCAGCCATTCCTCGCAGCCCAGCACGGTGCGGATGGCGTCGCGTAGTTCTTCCAGGCCGGCGCTTTTCGGAATGTAGCCGGCGGCGCCGTGATCCAGCGCGCGGCGGATGATCTGTGGGTCTTCGTTCGCGGAGACCAATGCCACCGCCACCGCCGGGTACTGGGCGCGGATCGCGGCGAGTCCGGCCAGGCCGTGGTTGCCCGGCATGTGAAGGTCGAGCAGAACGAGGTCGATGTCCGGACGCGCTTCCAGGATCGCCAGCACTTCGTCCAGCGACGCTGCCTCGCAGGTGCCGACATCCGCCACGGCCTCAGCCGCCGCACCGCGGAGCGCGGCGCGGAACAGCGGGTGGTCGTCGGCGATCAATAGTTGCGGCATGAGGATTGCGGCATGGCGGTGTCGGTAATCGGTGTCTGCGCGGGCGCGCACGTCGGAATCAAGCCTAGCAGGGCGCGGTGCGGCTCGTGCGCCCACGATCTGATACCAAAGTACGATGCCGCAGCGGCGGTCGGCTGCTACGGTACGGAGTTATGACCTCGATATCGCTCCGTTCCGCGTTCCGGTTGTGCGTTCCCTTGACGCTGGCCTTGGCCATGGCCGCTTGCGCCACTGGCCCGCGTACCTCGGGAGATGTCAAAAACCGGGAATCCACCATGTTCAGCGCCGAGCGCGCGACCACACATCGCGACAGCGATGATCTGCTGACCGCGGGGCTGGGCCTCGCCGGGCTGCGCGGCCTTGCGCCGCCGGCGTTCGCCGATGCCGCCGCGCCGACCGCGGTCGAACTGCGGCGACGGGCGATCTGGAGCAACTGGCGCGGCATCGCCGATCTCGCCCCGGGCGGCGGCTACGGCGAAATCTACGGCAGCACTGCGACCGTGCCGGGTCGGGAATTCTCCGCGTTCGCCACGGTGCCGGGCGCGCGCCATCCGCACCGCGTGCTGGTGCAGGTGCCGGACGGTTTCGACCGCAAACGCCGCTGTCTGCTGGTAGCGCCGTCGTCGGGCTCGCGCGGCGTGTACGGCGCGATCGCGGTGGCCGGCGCCTGGGGTCTGCCGAAAGGCTGCGCCGTGGCCTACACCGACAAGGGTACCGGCACCGATTATTTCGATCTCGACGCCGGCAGCGGCGCGCGTGCCGACGGCACAGTGGGCGCGGCCGGGCAGGGCAACGACCTGGCATTCGCACCCGAAATGCCGGAGAAAGCCTCCGGCGTCGCCTTCAAACATGCGCATTCGCAGGACAACCCGGAGGCCGATTGGGGCCGGCATGTTCGCCAGGCCGCCGAGTTCGGGTTGGAGGCGCTGAATCGCGCGTTCCCCGAGGACGCGCCGTTCACGTTCGCGAACACCCGCACCATCGCGGTCGGTATTTCCAATGGCGGCGGCGCGGTACTGCGCGCGGCGGAGTTGGAGGGCAGCGCACCCGATGAAAGCTGGCTGGATGCGGTCGTCGCTGGCGAGCCCAGTGTGCTGGTCGAAGGCCATGGCGGTCGGTCGCTGTACGACTACAGCACCGAGGCCGCGCTGTTGATGCCCTGCGCCCTGCTGGCCATGGAAAACTTGCCGCAGCCGCCGCTGCAGACCACGGCCCGCACCGTGTGGGCGCAACGCTGTGCGGCCATGCAGACAGCGGGTTTGATCGAAGGCGCCGACGCGGATGCACAGGCGCGCGACGCCTACGCGCGGATGCGCGCGCAGGGCTGGACCGACGAAGCCTTGCGCGCCGGCGCGCTGAGCGTCGGTTTCGATCTTTGGCGCGCGGTGGCGGTCACCTACGCATCGGCCTACGGGCGTTACGGGGTGGGCGAGCATCCCTGCGGCTTTTCGTATGCGGCGCAGAACGCCGACACCACCGTGCGTGCGGCGACGGCGCAGGAACGCGCGGCCTGGTGGAGCGACGCCAGCGGTATTCCGCCGGGCGCAGGCGTGGGCATCGTCGATGAAGTGGCGAAGGTCGACCCCGCCGCCATCCGCCTGCAATGTCTGCGCGACCTGTGGCGCGGCGCGTCCGCCGACGCCGACCGCGTTCGCAAGGGCATCGCCGAAACCCGCGCCGGGTTACCCCGCGAAGGCTTGCCGGTGATCGTGATCCATGGTGCCGACGATGGCCTGATCCCGATGGCGTTCACCAGCGCGCCTTACGTCGCCAACGCCCGTGCCGCTGGCCGCGACGTGCGTTTCTGGCAGGTGCGCAACGCCCAGCATTTCGACGCGTTCCTCGGCCTGCCGGACTACGGCGCGCGCTATCTGCCGATGCTGCCCTATGTCTACACCGCGCTGGACCGCACCTTGGCCCTGCTCGAAGGCGATGGCGCATCGCTGGATGACTTGAACCTCCGCGACGCCACCATCCAGACCGTGCCGCGCGCCGGCAAACCCCTGACATTGGAACATCTTGCGATTCCCGGGCGTTGATCGCCCGCCCGCCGGGCTTGCCCCCGGCGGGCGCGTTTGGCACGCTGGCTGCCGGTGAGTCTCAAGAGGTGGGCATGAAGCCGCAATATCTGGGTCAGCGTCATTTCTCGATGTTCCGGGATTTCCATCTCGCCGACTGGCTCACGCTCGCCAATGCGTTCTGCGGCGTGTGCG
This sequence comes from Lysobacteraceae bacterium, assembly GCA_046598445.1. Lineage (GTDB taxonomy): Bacteria > Pseudomonadota > Gammaproteobacteria > Xanthomonadales > Xanthomonadaceae > Lysobacter_I. The sequence continues at coordinate 25,458 of JBKJHV010000064.1, read as the reverse complement.
CGGTGTTCTTCGCGATGCGCTACATGCAGTCGGGCGAAAAACACGATCTGGTCTGGGGCATCGCCCTGGTGCCGCTGGCGTTCGTGTTCGATGCGCTCGACGGCCGCGTGGCGCGCTGGCGGCAATCGTCTTCGATCCTCGGCCGGGAACTCGATTCGCTGGCCGACGTGATCTCGTTCGGGGTGGCGCCGGCGGCGCTGGGTTTCGCCGCGGGTTTCCAGGGCGCCTGGGACTGGATCGTACTGGGCTATTTCGTCTGCTGCGGCGTCAGCCGGCTTGCGCGCTACAACATCACCGCCGAGCAGTTGTCCGAAGGCGACGACAAAGTGAAACATTTCGAAGGTACGCCGATCCCGACCAGTCTCGCGCTTGTGGTGATGCTGGTGGTCGCCGCCGACGCCGGGCGGATCGGCGACGATTTCTGGTTCGGCGCCTATCAGGTCGGGCCGTGGATCCTGCATCCGCTGGTGCTGGTCTATGCGCTGTCCGGTTCGCTGATGGTCAGCAAGACGATCCGCATTCCGAAGTGGTGATCGCGCGATGCCTTGTGGCGCTCGATGAATCCGTAGGAAGGCCTTCAGGCCGGCCCATTCTGAACCAAACGTGCGAGGCCAATGAGGCCGTGCCAACGGCTGGTTGTAGTGAATCGGCGTCGTTCGTGAAAACGCAATCGCACAATCGTTGTTGCCGCCATTGCTATGATGTCGGCCTCAGACCGGGAGCGATGCGATGTGGACTGCAGGCGGTGCGGGTGGGTCGGGTTTCGGTGGGTCGGGCTTCAGTGGGCAGAGTGACCCCGGTGCCTTGGCGCAACAGTATTGGAGTGCCTTGACCGAGGCGATGCGTTCGGCTGGCGGCGGCGCGCGTCAGCAGGATCCGTGGCAGGCGGCGATGCAGAGCTGGTCGCAGTTGGCCGGTGGCGGCGCTGGGCGCAACAATGCCGGCGACGCGATCGAACGCTTCTCCGCACAGGCGCGACAGTGGTTCGGCACCATGCAGCAGGTCGCCGAACAGTTCGCCGGGCGTTCCGCCAGCGCCGAAGACATCGCCGGGGCCTGGAAACAGGCGATGGGCGATGGCGGTAATCCGTTCGCGAATCTTTTTTCGGGTATGACCGGTCGCGGCCAGTCCGGTTTCGAGGAGTGGTACGCGCAGATCGCACCGATGTTCAACGGCCTATCCGGCGGCAACATGCTCGGCGGCTTGCGCCAGGAAGCGATGAGCTGGCTGCATACGCCTGCGTTCGGCCACAATCGCGAGCAACACGAACGCTGGCAGGCGCTGGTCGCGGCGCAGCTCGAACTGCAGCAGAAGAACGATGCCTACAACGCGCTGATGCTCGAAGTGAGTCGCGACGCGTTCGACCGTTTCGAGCGCAAGCTCGCCGAACGCAGCGAGCCCGGCCGTCAGCTGCAGTCGGCGCGTGCGCTGTTCGACCTGTGGATCGATGCGGCCGAAGAGGCTTACGCCGAGATCGCGCTGTCCGCGGGCTTCCGCAATGTGTATGGCGAACTGGTGAATGCGCAGATGCGCGTACGCGCCGGCATCCAGAACGAAGTGGAACGGATGTGCGGCATGTTCGGCATGCCGGGTCGCACCGAAGTCGATTCCGCGCACCGCAAGATCGCCGAACTCGAGCGCCAGCTGCGACGCCTGCGCGACGCAGTGTCCGCGCAAACGAAGTCTGCTCCGATCAAGACTGCGCCAACCAAATTCGCGCCTGCGGAAGCCGCAAAAGCCAAGCCGGTGCCGAGGCAAACGGCCACCGCCAAACCGCTGGCGAAGAAAGCCGCGAAAAAAGCTCCGGCCAAGAAAGGTCCAGGTAAGAAAACTCCTGCCGAAAAAGCCGGAACTTCGCGCGCGGCCGCGAAACCTGCGGTGAAAAAAGCGCAGCGACAAGCCATCGCCGCGATCGCCATTCCACAACCCTTGAAGCCGATGCCGACGAAGCAATCGGCTGCCGGCAAGACTGCGAAGAGGACGCGCTGACATGTACACACCCTTCGACGTTTCGCCCGGGAAGCTGGCTCAGGAAGCCGCCTCCGTGCAGCAGAAGCTGGGCGCGGGCCTCGCGACGCTGCGCACGCTCGACGATGTGCATTACGGCGTCACCGCGAAAGAAGAAGTCTGGCGCGACGGCAAGGTGGTGCTGTATCGCTTCAAGGGCGGCAAGGCGCCGACCGCGAAGATACCGGTGCTGATCTGCTACGCGCTGGTCAACCGGCCGTACATGGTCGATCTGCAGGACGACCGCTCGCTGGTCAAGAATCTGCTGGCGCTCGGCGAAGACGTGTATCTGATCGACTGGGGCTATACCGACCGTTCCGACCGCTATCTCACGCTTGAGGATTACATCGAGCGTTTCCTCGGTGGCGCAGTCGATCACCTGCGCGATGCGCACGATCTGGAAGCGATCAATCTGCTCGGCATCTGCCAGGGCGGTGCGTTCTCGCTCACCTACAGCGCGCTGCATCCGGAGAAGATCAAGAACCTCATCACCATGGTCACGCCCGTGGATTTCCACACCGACGACAACATGCTGTCGAACTGGACACGCGGCCTCGACATCGATCTGTTGGTCGATACGCTGGGCAATGTGCCGGCCGATCTGATGAACCTCTGCTACCTCACGCTCAAGCCGTATCGTTTGTTCGTGCAGAAGTACGTGGGCATGGTCGACATCCTCGACGACAAGAAGGCGATGGAGGATTTCCTGCGGATGGAGAAGTGGATCTTCGACTCGCCGGATCAGGCCGGCGAAGCGTTCCGCCAGTTCATCAAGCAGTACTACCAGGGCAACGGCTTCGTGAATGGCGGCATCGACATCGGCGGGCGTGAAGTGCATCTGGGCCTCGTCGACATGCCGGTGCTGAATATCTACGCCGAGCAGGATCATCTGGTGCCGCCGTCGGCGTCCAGGCCGATGAAGGATCTGGTCGGCAGCGAGGACTATTCGGAAGTCTCGTTCCGCGGTGGACATATCGGTATCTACGTCTCGGGCCGTGCGCAGAAGGAAGTCCCTTCGGCGATCCACGATTGGCTGGCGAAGCGCGCGAAGTGAACCTATCGCTGCGCTTCGTCGCGACCGTCCTGCTGGCTGTTTCGGCCTTCGTCGTTTCCGCTGCGCCCGCTGCCAAAGCGCAGCGCGAGATCGATGGCCTCATCGCTGCGTTGGGCGATTCCGGCTGTGAATTCGAACGCAACGGCAGTTGGCACGATGCGAAAAAGGCGCGCGTGCATTTGCAGAAAAAGTACGACTACCTGCGCAAGCGCGGAATGGCGGACACCGCGGAGTTGTTCATCGAACGCGGCGCCAGCAAGAGCAGCATGAGCGGCAAACCCTATCGCGTGCGCTGCCCGGGCAAGGCCGTGGACACTGCGGCGCACTGGTTCGGACAGCGGCTGCAGGTGTTGCGCACTGCGCCTGCACGTTGAGCACGGCACAATTTTCATCGAGGTGATCGATCATGGCTGGAACAAAAACTCTTGCCCGCAGCCGCAACGATCGTGTGCTGGTCGGTGTGGTCGGCGGCATCGCCGCCCGTTTGGGCTGGAACCCGACGCTGACGCGCGTGCTCTTCGTGCTGATTTCGGCGCTGTCCGCCGCGTTTCCGGGCATCCTGGTGTATCTGGTCCTGTGGTTGCTCATGCCTGAAGAAGGCAGCGATTGAATCTCTGGCAGCGTCGACTCCTGCTGACGTTCGGCGTGCTGTGGGCCTTGCCCAACAGCGCGCTGGGTCTGGCCGCCGGATTGCTGACGATGCCTTTCGGTGCGCGCCCCAAGTTCCGCAAGCGCGATCTGGCGCTGGTGTTTCACGGGTTTCCGATGGGCCCGGGCGGCGCCTTGACCCTCGGCAATGTGATGCTGAGCACGCACTTGGATATGGATATGTTATGCACCACGTACGCGCATCGCGCCAAGTGGTGCGTGCAGCCGAAAACGCGCATCGGCGATCACGAACGTGCGCACGTGCTGCAATACATGGCGTTGGGGCCGCTGTTGCTGCCGCTGTATTTCCTGTTCGGCGGCGTCAGCGTGCGCAACCGTTTCGAGCGTGCGGCCGACCGCTACGCGTTGACCGGCAGCGGTTGGTGGCCATGGCTGAAGGCGAATTCAAAAGCCGAAACGCTGCGCTTGGGCGCTGAGTCCGCAAGCTCGATTGATCTGGCCTGAGCGTCGCTCACGTAGGAGGGGCTTCAGCCCCGAGCCTTTGTGTAAGCGGGGCTGAAGACTTTCATGCGCTGGTGGTGAAAAGCTCGGGTCTGAAGGCCCTCCTACGAGGGCGAGATCAGAAATCCGGACGCAGTTTCACCGTGTCCAGTTCGCGACGGACACTGCGCATGAAAATGCCGGGTGCGAACCAGGTGTAGACGCAGAAACCCAGCCACGCAAAGGACAGCGCAGGCGTCCATGTCTTCAGGCCGTGATCGATCAACGCGATATCGGCAGTGCGATACAGCAGGTACATGCCGACGAGCAGGGCGATCGCGCGTCGACTCGATCCCGCGGACATCCACGTCTGGAACCGCCACCAGAAACCGAGAAACCAGTTCTGTCTCGCCTTGATCGCAGCCAGCAGCGTCAGCGCGCCTTCGTCGCCGGGTTCGTTCTGCAATGCCCAGACCGCATGCGCGCGGGCCTGTTCGACGCGACCGGCGGCAAGATCACAATGACCGAGGAGGGTCAGCGCATCGACGTGTTCCGGATCGATTTCGAGTGCGCGCTCCGCATGCGCACGTGCGGGTTCGCGGCGGCCGCGGTCGTATTCGATCCAAGCGTACTGCGCCCACACGCCGGCATCGTCGGGGTCGCGTTCGCTGGCCTCGACGATTTCCGCGAGCGCGCGTTCGGGTTTGTCCCAGGTTTGATACAGCGTGGCGGCGAGTCGGCAGGTCTCCGCGCTTTCTGGCGCCAGCGCGCGTGCCGCATCGATGTGCGCCTCGGCCTGCTTGAACGCGCCGCGTGCGATCTGTACCGCAGCCATCGCGAGGTGGGCGAGCAGCGAATCCGGATCGAGTTCAAGCGCCTGCGCGGCTTCCAGATTCGCGGCGTGCAGGCGTTTGCGCCGTACCAGACAGGACGCGAGGATTGCGTGGGCGTCGCTGTGATCCGGTGCTTCGCCGAGCACGCGGGTCAGCACGTCGATGGCCTGGTCATGATGGCCGCCGTGCATCAACTGCAGCGCGTGTTCGAGCAGCCGGGCGAGACGCAGATCGTCGTTCATCGCAGCGCCACCGACAACAGGCCAGGCAGTTCCAGCTTATCGAGCAAGCCGCGCGCGGCCACGAAACAGATCAGCAGGCCGACCGCGCCATTGCGCAGTACGCCGCCGAAGTGAAGGATGAGTTCGGTGCTGCGCGACTGGCTCACGTACAACGCATAGCCGAGCGAAAGTTTCAACGCCGGGAACGCCAGTGCGGCGTACTGGATCGCCGAATTCTCCAGAAAACCATTCTGCCTCGCCCAAGCGATGGCGAGCGCCAGCAGCACGCAGCCGATCAGGCTCGCGGCGATGTACGCCCACTCGCGCGCGGCGGTGGCGCTGCCCAATGCGCGCGAATTGAATGCGAACCACGCCAGCCCCAGCGCGTTGCCGGACAGCATCAACGCAAGCAGCGGCCACATCGGGTCGACGGCGTAACGGATCAGGCCTGTCGGGCGGGGTTCGTCGGGAATGCGATAGCGCGCGGCGTGCAAGGATCAGCCCTGTTTTTCGAGGAATTTCAGCACTTCGTCGTATTGGCCGCCCTGATTGGCGTAGCGCGCATGATTCTTCGCGCTGGTCAGCCATTCCAGCGTGGTCGGCCGGATCTGTTCGAACGCGTCGCGCAGATGCTGCAGCGAGATTTCGGTTTCCTTGCCGGACGCGATCGATGCTTCGATCGCCTCGTCGGCGGCGGTGTCGACCAGGTTGCGCAGGTCGGCGCCGGAATGCCCGGAGGTGCGGCGAACGATGTTGTGCAGATCGATGCCGTTCGCGACCGGGCGCCCATCGAGCAACAGATCGAGAATGATCTTGCGCGCTTCGGCATCCGGCGGCGGCACGAACAGCACGCGGTCGAAACGGCCGGGGCGACGGAACGCCGGATCCACGGCCCACGGCACATTGGTCGCGCCCAGCACCAGTACGTGATGATTATTCTGCGAAAAACCGTCGAGTTCGGTCAGGAACTGACTGACCAGTTTGGCCGATGTGGCTTCGCGCGCGTGCTGGCGCTTGCCGCCGATGGCTTCGATCTCATCGAAGAAAATCACCGCCGGTGCGGTGCGCCGCGCCTCCTCGAAGATTTCGTGCAGTTTGCGCTCGGATTCGCCGATGTACATGTCCAGCACATCGGTGATCGAGATGTTGTAGAACTTCGCACCGCATTCGCCGGCGGTGGCGCGCGCCAGCAGCGTCTTGCCGCAGCCGGGTGGCCCGTACAGCAGGATGCCGCCGCCGGACTGGCGCTTGAAACGCTGGAACAGCGAAGGCTTGAGGAACGGGGTGATGATGCGTCGGCGGATCTCGCGCTTCACGTCTTCGAGGCCGCCGACATCGGCGAAACCGATCCGCGCCGCGGGTTCCTGATAACGCACCGCGTCGAATGCGCCGGTGTCGTCGTTGGCGATGCTCGGCACCGCGCGCAGTCTTGCTTCCGGAAAGCGCGCGTCGGACAGCGAAACGACTTTGCCGCTGAGCTGCGATGCGAACGCGGCATCTTCGATCGCCGGGTTCTGCGCGACCGCGGTGCGATAAGCCGCCTGCGCTTCTGCGCGCTTGCCTTCGTCGAACAGCAGATGCGCCCTGGCCATGGATGCTTCGGCGGAATCGGGCGCGGCCAGCCGCAGCAGGGCGTCGTGCTCGCCCGCGTCCGCGAGCAGCCGGATCGCGCGCTCATGCCGGTCCCGGTCTTCGAGAAGACCGGGACCGCAGAGTTCGACTGCCGTCAGCAGCGCCGCGGCATCGCACTGTTCAAAACATGCGTCCAGTACCAACCCGCGCAGCGGCGCGTTGTCCGGCGTCGCGCGTAGAGCCGCAAGCAGGGCGTTGAGAGTGTCGCTGGTCATCTTGATACGGAAATTCCAGCGTCAGCGCCAGATCGACAGGCGATCGGCTTCGGGCAGCAGCATCGCGTTGCCGGTTTTGCAGGCAAACGCACTGCCGAACGCCGGCAACTGCATCGCCGAACCGTTCGTGCGCGATTGACCGGGCGGATAGGCCGCGGTTGCGGCATGTATCGCCGCGGTCTGCGCCGACAGTTGCTGCGGCCACAGACGCGCCCAGCCGCGGAAGAAATGCTGCTGTTCCGCGGCCTTCGCCTGCGGCTCGGCTTTCTCGTAGGCGGCCCAGGCCAGTTCCAGTCCGGAAAGATCGGCGACGTTCTGGTCGCGCGTGCGCAGACCGTCGACCTTGAGCGCAGGATTGCCGGGATAGGAGAAGCGGGTGAAGTACGTGCCCAATGGTGCGATGCGTGCATCCCACGCGCTTGCAGTGGCGGGCGACCACCAGTCGCGTAGCGTTTCGGTCGAATCGATCCGGCGACCTTTGGCGTCGACCGCGCTGACCAGCTCGTGGCCCACCATCGCGCCGAAACCGCCGTATTGCGCGGCCAGCGGCTGCTTCATGTCCAGCACCGGTGGCTGCAACACGGCGGCGGTGACGAACAGGCGATTGTGGGCGAGGTCGTAACTCAGGGCCGGATATTGCGGCAGCACATCCCAGCGGCGGCCGGCGTTGGCCTTGCCGATCCGCTTCATTTCCTCGCGATGGTGCCAGGTCGAGGCGATCAGGATGTTGCCGCCGAAGCTGCCGCGGCCCATCGGTTGGGTCGTGAAGTCGAGGTCGTGACGCGGGCTGCCGATCTCGATCTTCACCCGGTCCAGCTTCGCCCGCGCTTCCACTTTCGTCTGCGCATCCATCCAGGTGTTGCGTTCGATCGCAGCACCCAGCGCTTCCTTCACGCCGCGGGCGATGGTGTCTGCGCGTTCGCGGTCGGCATCGGGCAGTTGTCGCGCCACGTATTCGTGGGCCAGCATCGAACCTGCGGATGCATTGATCGCATCCAGCACCTGGCGCCAGCGGGCCGCCGGCTCCTCTTCGCCGCGCAGCAGGCGGCCGCGGAATTCATGGTCGGCATCGCGCCAATTCTTGCTGAGATATGGCGCCATCGCGTTGCCGACGTGGAAACGCAGATAGGCCTGCCACTGCGCGGGCTTCAGGCTGCTGACCAGTTTGTCGAGCTGCGCGAACAGTGCCGCATCGGCCATCGATACCTGTTCGGCGTTCACGCCCTGTGCCTTGAGGAACGCCGCAAGCTGCAGATTGCGGTATTTTTTCGCGAAATCCTTGGTCGGTACCGGGCCGTAGCTGGCGCTGAGGCTGCGCAGCGCATCCTGCGTTTTCGACAGGCGCGCGATCCGGGTTTCCAGATCGATCACCAGTTGCGCTTCGCTCGCGACCTTGGCCTGCGGGGTGCCCGACAGTGCAAGCACCTTCTGCACATAACCGTTGTAGCGGCCCAGTAGCGCGCGCGCGTCTGCGTCGGTTCGGGTGTAGAACGTGGCATCGGGCAGACCCATGCCGCCCTGGGCGAAATAGCCCAGATAGGTATCGAGATTCTTCAGATCGATGTCGGCGGTGAAGTTGAACGCCACCGGGATGCCGACCTGATGCAGCGCCGCGATCGCAGGCGCCACGTCCTGCGCTTTCTTGATCGCACCGATGCGCGCGAGCAGGGGCGCGATGGGTGCCGCACCGTCGCGTTCGACTGCCGCTTCATCGAGGCCGCTGGCCCAGAAATCGCCGAGCAGCTTCTGTATGCCGTTCTGCGGCGAGTTCATCGCCGCATCCAGCAGGTCGCGCTGCTGTTGCTGCGCGCGCGCCGCCAGCTCGCCCAGCGCGCTGACGCTGCCCTCCACGGGTATCGGATGCGCCTTCAGCCAATCGGCATTGGCGAATGCGTAGAAATCGGCGCAGGCGGTTGCCGCGGGCGCAGCCTTGGGGGCTGGTGCGGCGGGCTTGCGCTTCTTCGCGGCGTCCGCGTGCGGAGCCGCAACCGCGAGCACCAGACAGAAGGCGAGGGCAGAGGGGCGCAGGATGTGCAGGTTCGTCATCGCGGCGTCGGTCCTTGGTGGAGGTGCCGCAGTGTAGCAAGGGCAAGCGCGCGGTCGTCCTGAATCGGCTCCAATCAATCGACTCCGAGAGGTCGGCTAACGTGATTGGCGTCACGCACGGGATCGACAGGGCATGCCTGCGCCAGTTCCTCAGCCGTGGATGCCGTTCAGATGGGGGATTCGATCGTTCATGGGTTCATCGATCCGTGAAGGGCGCATCGGACACGATCGATCGAAGCGTCACCGGCTCAATCACCCGAATAGGCCGCCCGTTGCGGCACTTTCCGCAGTTTCGAAATGTCGTAGCCAAGCGTTTTCAAGCGTTCGACATGCGCGGCATAGTCGGCGTCGGTGATCTGCGGGGTGCGGGCCATGATCCAGACGTAGTCGCGGGCGCTGCGGCCGATGATGGTCTGGCTGTAGTTTTCGTCGACATACACGATCACGTACTCGGCCTTGATCGGCCAGACGAACTGCATGCCCCAGACTGCGTTGTTGGTGCCTTCGCGTACGGTGCCGACCGGACGCATGGTGTCGACCTTTGCATCGAAGCTGCCTTTGCGGTGGCGGAAGGTGGTCTGGATCTTGGCGTCTTCGCGCAGTTCGTAGGTTTCGACCGCGTCGTAGGATTCGCGCTCGAGGAAGGTCGGGATGTTGGCGATCACGTACCAACTGCCCATGAAGCGCGGCAGGTCCACGTTCTCGACCGGCGGGATCGGGGTTTTGCCGTTGGCATTCATGGCGAACAAGGCGGTGGCTCCGAAAGCGACAAGCAGGGCGGCGACGATGGCTTTTTTCATGATGCCGCTCCAGCGGGCGAGGGCAGTGCTTCCGGCCGGGCGAAGCGGTAGTGCGCCACCAGCCATTCCTGGCCATCGGCGTAGCCGAACAATTCGGCGCAGGCCATCCAGAACATGCGCCAGCGCTGGAACCACAGCGCTGCGGTCGCATCGTCATAGGCTCCGCGCAGTACGGTCATGACGTCTTCGCGGGCGGCATCCTGATTCTGCAGCCAGTGATTGGCGGTGCGCTGGTAATGGGTGCCGTCGACGTGCCAGCGCTCTTCGATCTTCAGATCGCGCTGGAACCACAAGAGGGTGTCTGAGGCAGGCATCAGTCCGCCGGTGAAGAAGTGCCGGCCCATCCAGTTGTCTTCGCCCTCGGTCTCGAAGGGATACATCAGGGTCTTGTGCACGAAGATATGCACGAAGAGTTTGCCGCCGGGTTTCAGCCAGCCGGCGATTTTGCCGAGAAGGATCTCGTAATTGCGCATGTGCTCGAACATTTCGATCGACACGCAGCGCTCGAACTGGTCGTTGCTCAGCAGCAGCTGGTTCACGTCACAGGTGATGACGCGCACGTTGTCGAAACCGCGAATCCGGCACTGCGTTTCGATATGTTCGCGCTGCGGCCGCGAGTTCGACACCGCGGTGATCCGCGCATTCGGATAGTGCTCCGCCATCCACAGCGTCAACGAACCCCAGCCGCAGCCGAGTTCGAGGATATGTTGGCCATCGGCCAGCCCCGCGCGTTCGCAATACAGCGCGAGCATCGCGTCCTCCGCCTGATTCAGCGTTTCGTCGCCGCGTGGGTAATAGGCGCAGGAATATTTCAAACGATTGCCCAGACACAGTTTGAAAAACGCAGGCGGCAGCTCGTAGTGCTGGGCGTTGGCGGCATCGGTATGGATCGCCACCGGGCTGTTGCGCAGCAGTTCGATGCGTTCGCGGAAACGCGTGGCCTGCGCTTCCAGGCCGCCGTCGAATTCGGCGCGCAGCCGGTCTTCGCACTGCCGACGAATGCCGTAGCGCAGCAGTGCATCGGGCAGCAGACCGCGTTCGGCGAGCCCGAGCAATCCCGGGCCGGCGGTGTCCTGGGGAAGTTCCTGAGGCATGGCGATGGTCTCGTTCATTGTGCGTCGCTCGGAGTCTGTCTTGGTGTGGGCATGCGGAAGGCGGTCGGGTCGGACGACCATCGCAACGCCAGCGTCGTGAGCATCGGAATGGCGATCGCCCAGCCGATGACGAGGGCGGCGATCGCCATCCATCGCGGCTCAGCGAAAACGATGGCGCCCCAGCCGCGTGCCGCACCCAGATAGGCGAGCGGGCCGCCTACGGCGCCGAGCAGCATGCCGAGCAGCGGACGATTGAGCAGGAACGTCATCGAGTGCCGCAGGGTCAGTGCGAACGCGATCCAGATCGACAGGATCCACAGCGGCGGGCCGCCCGACGGCAGCGCGAGCGGGTCGGCGGCGTAGTCGGCGAGCCCGGAGCGCGCGAGTCCGCCATCCATGAAAAGTCCGCAGACGAGTGCGACCGGCATCAGGCGGAGATCGACTGCACGTTGCGCCGGCGTTTGTCGGCAGAGTGCTAAATGCAGCGTCACGAAGACCGCCGCCGCGGATACACCAGGCCACCATAGTCCGCGGCCTGCGCCGATCACGGCGCTGAACCACACGATCTGGTAGCCGATGAGGTTGCCCCAGAATTTCATGCCTGGAATTCGCTTCGCGTCATGAATTCCGGCATCGGCGCCGGCGCGCGATGGCCGGGTTTCGCCATCAACAATTGGGCGACGCCGATCGAACGCTCCTGGAAGCCGCCCTCGCAGTAAGCGAGGTAGAACTCCCACATCGCGATGAAACGGTCGTCGAAGCCTTGTGCCCGCACCTGCGGCAGCGCGGCTAGAAAACGAAGGCGCCAGGCTTCGAGCGTGCGCGCATATGACAGCCCGAAGTCTTCGAGCTGGGTCAGAGCGAGGTCGCTGGCGCGGCCCTTGGCGGCTACCATTGCTGCGATCGATGGAATGAAACTGCCCGGAAATACGTGGCGTTTGATGAAATCCACCGAGTGCAGCGCCTGTTCGTAGCGATGGTCTTCGATGGTGATCGCCTGGATCAGCGCGAGGCCGTCGGGCTTCAGCAACGAGCCGATCTTGGCGAAGTAGGTGTCGAGATACTGCGCGCCGATGGCTTCGATCATCTCGATCGACACCAGTTTGTCGTAAGTGCCGGTGAGGTCGCGATAATCCTCCAGCAGCAGCGTCACCCGGTCTTCGAGGCCCGTTTCGGCCACGCGCTGCGCGGCGAGCGCATGCTGTTCCTTCGAGATCGTCGTGGTGGTGACATGGCAGCCGTAGTGCTGTGCGGCATGCACCGCGAAACCGCCCCAACCGGTACCGATCTCGACGACACGATCGCCGGGTTTGAGGTCGAGCTTGAGGCAGATGCGGTCGAGCTTGCGGGTGGATGCCCGATCGAGACTGTCGTTGTCCAGCGCGTTCTCGTCACTGGCCCAGATGCCCGAGGAGTACATCAGATCCGGCGAGAGGAACAGGCCGAAGAATTCGTTGCCGAGGTCGTAATGCGCAGCGATGTTGCGACGGCTGCCGGTGCGCGTGTTGCGACGGAAAGCGTGCAGTCCGCGCATCGCGATGCCGCCGAGTCGCGCGAGACCGGTTTCCATGCCGTCGAGCAGGTCGCGATTGCGCACCAGCAGTCGCACCAGTGCGACCAGGTCGTCGCAGCGCCACTGACCTTCCATGTAGGACTCGCCGGCGCCGACGCTGCCGTTGGCGGCGACCGCGCGGTAGAAGCCGGGCGCGTCGACGTCGATGCGGATCTGCAGGTCGGTGGCGATGTGCGTGGGCTCGCCCAACGTCACCGTGCCCAATGCGTCGTGCAGCACCAGTCTGCCGTGGCGCAGCTGCGCCATCTGCGCGATCAGGCGTCGGCGCAGGAAGCGATCGAATCCGCCGAATCCGGTCCGCGCCTCGTCGGCGACATGTTTGGCGATCTCGTTCATCGTGAACCTCGGAGTGACATGTCTTTTGCGGGGTGGTCGTAAACAGGATTGCGTTTCAGCCACAGACGCAGCGCCTGCCAGTGGATCGCACCGACGACCTGCGCGGTCATCAACGGATAGCGCCACAGCACGCGTCGCAGCGACGCCGCATTCAGCGGCCGGCGTTCGAGATGCAGGGTGGCGTCGAATTCGCATTCGCCATCGCGCGTCACGTCCATATGCACATGCAGATCGTCGCCGGGCGCGGTGAAGCGCCAGTCGTAGTCCCGCGCCATGCCGACGAACGGCGATACATGGAAGGCTTTTGCGAACGACCAGTGCAGCGCGCGGCCGTGGACATCGGCGCCATCGACGGCTAGTACATAGGCGTGACGCTCTTTCCACGGTGTGTTGGTGATCTCGGCGACGATGCAGTCGAGCGTGATGCCGTCGGCGGCATAGCAGTAATAGAAACTCACTGGGTTGAATGCAAGCCCGGCGTAGCGCAGATGCGCCAAGAGCCGGATCGGGCCTTGCGGGCGGCGACCGAGTGCAGCGGCTGCGCGCTCACGCACGGCTTCCGACAGCGATTGGTCGGGCTCGCCGAGAAAATCGCTGCGACGGAATTCGGCGAGATTGAAACGGTTCGACGACCACAGCCAACGACGATCGAATACCTGGTCGATTTCATCGAGATCCAGATACAACTGCGCCATGCGGTAACGGAACGCATGCGGATGCGGCAGGTGGCGACGATGCCGCACCACACCCTCGTAGACTGCACTGGCCAGCGGCGCGATCATGCTGCGACCTTTTCCGGCATGACGACTGCGGATGGCACATCGTCACCACGCGTTGTCGAATTCCACTGCACGCCTAGCGCGTTGGCGACTTCGACCGCGCTGCGCATGCCGTCTTCATGGAAACCCCAGCCCCAATATGCGCCTGCGAACCAGGTATGCCGCTGGCCCTGGATTTCGGCCTTGCGCGATTGTGCGGCTACCGAAGCGTGGCTGTAGACCGGGTGTTCGTAACGCATGCGGCGCAGGATTTTTTCGGGATCGATCGCGTCGGTGCGGTTGAGGGTGACGATGAAGGGGTCGGGCGCGTCGATGCCCTGCAGCAGATTCATGCAGTAGCTCACCGTGCAGATGTCCGCAGGATCGCGCGGTATCGTGGCATTCCACGCGGCCCATGCCTTGCGACGCCGCGGCAGCAGTGATGCGTCGGTGTGCAGCACGGTGTCGTTGGTCTGATAGGGCATATCGCCGAGGATCGAATGTTCGGCGTCGCTGGCTTCGCTCAGCAGGCGTAGCGCCTGGTCGCTGTGACAGGCGATTACGATCTGGTCGAAGTCTTCCGCGCCACGGTCCGTGAAGACGGTGACGCCTTCACTGCCGCGATAGACGCTGCGCACCGGGGTGTTCAAGCGTTCCTGTACGCGCCAGCCGCTGCGCAGTGCACGGACGTAGGTATTCGAGCCACCGCGGACCACGCGCCACTGCGGGCGGTCGGCGACCTGCAGCATCTGATGGTTGGCCATGAACTGCACCAGATACTTCGCCGGAAACGCGAGGATCTTCGCCGAAGGCGACGACCACAGCGCCGAGGCCATCGGTACCAGATGTTCGTCGCGGAACATCGCGCCGTAACGGCCTTCCGCGAGGTAGTCGCCCAGCGTCGGACCTTCGCCGGGCGAGGCCAGCAATGCCGGTGCGCCGCGATAGAACCGGAACAGGTCGCGCAGCATGCCCCAGAACCGCGGCGACACCAGATTGCGGCGCTGGCAAAACAGGCCATCCAGATCGGTGGCGTTGTATTCCAGGCCGCTGGACTCGTTGCGCACCGAGAAACTCATCGTGGTCGGCTGCGATTCGACGCCGAGTTCCGCGAACAGTGCGCTCAACAGCGGATAGTGCTCTGGATTGTGGACGATGAAACCGGTGTCCACCGCGTAACGACGGCCCTTTAGTTCGATGTCGTGGGTGTGGGTGTGGCCGCCGAGATAGTCGTTGGCTTCGAACAGCACGACTTCGTTCTGTTTGGACAAGAGCCATGCCGAAGCAAGACCGGCGATGCCAGATCCAACGACTGCGATGCGCATCAGTCGGCCCTCGCTTTCGCCGCCACCCAGGCCGGAATGGGCTTGAGGTCGTGGACCAGACGCAACATGGCCATCGTGCGCAGGCCGTAATAGGTCAGATCGATTTCCCACCAGCGGAAGCCCTGGCGCGCGGATCCCGGGAAAAAATGATGATTGTTGTGCCAACCCTCGCCGAACGTGAGCAGCGCCAGCCACAGATTGTTGCGGCTGTCGTCGCGGGTCTGGAACCGGCGCTTGCCGAAGCGGTGGGCCAGCGAGTTGATGGTGACGGTGGCGTGGAACAGCACGATGGTGGAGACGAAGAAGCCCCAGACCAGCATCTGCCAGGCATTGGTGCCGAGTTCGGGCGCTGCCCTTTCCATCCAGCCGCCGAGCAGGAACAGCGCGACCGCCAGCAGCACCGGCACCAGGATGTCGTAGCGATCGAGCCAGCGCAGTTCGGGGAAACGCGCGAGGTCGCGGATGCGGTCCCAGTCGGTGCGGAAGCCGCCGCGGGTGAGGAACCAGCCGACATGGCTGCGCCAGAAGCCGTGGACCACCGGCGAATGCACGTCGTTCGCGGTGTCGGCATGGCGATGATGGTTGCGATGATGCGAAGCCCACCACAGCGGACCGCGCTGCACGGAGGAGGCGCCGATCGCCGCGAACACGAACTGTACCGCTCGCGAGGTGCGGAAGGTCTTGTGCGAGAAGTAGCGATGATAGAAACCGGTGATCGCGAACATCCGCACCGCGTACAGCGCGACCGCGACCGCGACCGCGATCGGCGAGACGCCGACCCAGAACACCGCGAAGCAGGCCAGGTGCATCGCCAGAAAAGGCAGCGTACGCAGCCAGTCGATACGGTCGCCGTCGGTGGTATCGGTTTCGACCGCAGCGGTGTCGAACCAGCGCGCGAACGCGATGCGGATCCGTTTGGCGGCGGAGAGATCCGGCGTCTGTGGCAGCGTATCGAGTGGGACGGGGGGCGGCATTTGCAACTCCTCGGGTATCGACATTGATTACGTCGATACCAGCGATTCGGATGCAGCCGACGGCGGGTCTGATCCCGCCGTCTTCCCGCCAATCAACCCATCGCTACAAGGTCACGATATCGCCCTTGGCCACGATCGGACCCGTAGGCACGCCTTGCGGCGCGCCGCCGCTGGGTTCGAGCGTGATCGCCAGCAGCGCACCCTTCGCGAGCGCGTCGCGCAGCGCGTCCGGCACCTTCACCGTATGCGAACGATCAACAGACACGATGCCCAACGACTTCGGACTTTCGCCCGGAGGGATCAACCACAGTTCGGGCACGCGACCATCGGCATCGGCCGCTGTCGGCACCGGCACCATCAACACCGTGCCGTCCTTGCGGTCGACCGAAGCCAGCCAACCCGGGCTGCCGTCGTCGCGGGCGAGGGTGGTGACCGGTTTGGGTACGGAAGGATCTTCGACCGGCGGCTTCGGCTGAGGCGTCGGGCCGGGGTCGACTGCGACCGGACCGGGGCCGACATCGGCATCGTCGCGCAACAGACCGAGCGGCCCGATCGCGACGGCGGCCAGTGCGGCCGCGGCCGCCAGACCGGTGGCTGCGCGCCAGAATCCGGCGCTCTGCCACAGGCCGGACTTTGTCGTAGTCGTATCTGTCGTTCCGACCGCAGGCCAGCCCAACTGGGTGCGGATGCGCGGCCACAGATGCGGTGGAACCTCGGCGTCGCCGAATTCGGCCAGCAGTGGTGCCAGCCGCTGTTCCCAGTCGGCGACGAGGCGGGCGAAACCGGCGTCGCTGACGATCCGGGCCTGCGCCGCGCGGTGCTGGTCGGCGTCGAGCACGCCCAGCACGTATTCGCCGGCGAGCAGATCGGCCGATGGCGGTTCGTGACCGTCGAATTCCTGATGATGCAGGTCGCGGATGTTCATGAGGGACGCCTGTTCATGCTTCGAGGCACCCACGCAGTTGCAGCAGGCCGCGGCGGATCCAGCTCTTGACCGAACCCAGCGGCGAGGCGATGCGCTGGGCCAGTTCTTCGTAGGTCGAGCCCTCGAAGAAGGCTGCGCGGATCAGCGATTGCCGGCGCGTATCGAGCTGGTCCATGCAGGCTTCCAGGCGTTCGCGTTCGTCGGCAGACACCGCGGCCTGCAGCGGCGACACGCCGCTGTCGGGGATGTCGTCGGCGAATTCGATCGGCGACAGCGTGCCGCGCGCAGGCTGCGCGCGGATCCGGTCGATGGCCTTGTTGCGGGCGATCATCGCCAGCCAGGAGATCGGGCTGGCGCGTCCCGGGTCGAACTGGTGCGCCTTGTGCCAGATGGTGGTGAACACTTCCTGCAGCACGTCTTCGGCCTCGGCGCGATCGGAAATCACGCGCAGACAGACGCTGAACAGTTTGGACGAGGTGGCGCGGTACAACGATTCGAATGCGTTGCGGCTGCCTCCGGCGACCTCGATCAGCAAGGTATCGAGTCCGGGGATGTCCTGTACTGCGTTCTGTGCTGCATTGAGCGGGCGCGTCTCGGGCATCCGGAATCCTAATGTGGGGAACGGGCGTGACGCCATGTTCCCGGACAAGGCGCCCGGCGGCAAGTATGCAGGAATGATCGCCGCGTGCCTGGTTGCGGCCATACGGCGGCGACCGGGGGGAGCGGAGCGGGTCAGGACTGGCAGATCGTGCAGGGATGCGTACATGCCATTGAATACGTGGCGTATTGCCTGATGGATGCAGGCCTCATGGATGCAGGCCTGATGGATGCACGCCCGACGGACGCTCGCTGGCGGCTTTCCGGAAACGACAAGGCCCGGGAGTTCCCGGGCCTTGTCTGGCAATGCGCTGCGTACGACCGGGATGTACTACCAGATCGCGATGCGGTTCTCGCCGTCGCGGAACATGGCATCGCCGGCTTTGCACGAGAACGCCGCTGCGAACGCGGGATGGTTCGAGGGCGAGCCGACGGCGCGGAAGTTCGCTGGCGCGTGCGGGTCGGTGACCAGGCGGACTTCGAGTTCCTTCGGCGTGAAATTGCGGCGCCACACAGTGCCCCAGTTCAGGAAGAAGCGCTGCTCGCGGTTGATTCCGTCGACATTGGCGTCCGGCTTGCCTTCGCTCGCGCGCTGGAAGGCGTCATAAGCCACCGCCAGCCCGCCGAGATCGGCGATGTTCTCGCCCAGGGTCAGATTGCCGTTGACCTTCTTGCCCGGTGCGGCTTCATAGCCGTCGAACTGGGCGACGAGCTTCCTGGTCAGGGCCGAGAAGCCCTTGGTGTCGGCGTCGGTCCACCAGTTCTCGAAGTTGCCGGTGGGTCCGAAACGGCTGCCCTGGTCGTCGTAACCGTGGATCATTTCGTGGCCGATCACCGCGCCGATGCCGCCATAGTTCAGCGCGTCGTCGGCCTTGGCGTCGAAGAACGGCGGCTGCAGGATCGCGGCGGGGAACACGATCTCGTTCTGCAGGGGGTTGTAATAGGCGTTGACCGTCTGCGGGCTCATGCCCCATTCGGTTTTGTCGACCGGCTTGCCGATCTTCGACAGGCTCCACTGATAATTGAATGCGTTCGCGGCCAGCACGTTCTCGATGTAGCTGTTGCGGGAGGTCTCCAGGCCTTTCCAGTCGCGCCACTTGTCGGGATAGCCGATCTTCGGCGTGAACGTCGCCCACTTCTCCAGTGCTTTCTTCCTGGTATCGGGGCTCATCCAGGCGAGATTCTCGATGCGGCCCTTCAGCGCCACGCTGAGATTCTTGACCAGTTCTTCCATCCGCGCCTTGGACTCGGCCGGGAACGCCACCTTCACATACATCTGGCCCAGCGCCTCGCCGGCCTGGCCTTCGATGGTGCCCAGCACGCGCTTCGCGCGCGGGCGCATTTCCTTCTGGCCGCGCAGGGTCTGGTTGTAGAAGTTGAAGTTTTCCTGCACGAATGCTTTGCTCAGGAAGGGCGAGGCGCCGTCCACCGTGTGGAAGCGCAGATAGCTTTTCCAGACCGGTGCCGGGGTGTCGGCCAGCATCTTGCTGACTTCGGCATGGAACGCGGGAATCGCCAGCGAAAACATCTTCGGCGCTTCCAGTCCCTGCGACTCGAAGAACTTGGTCCATGGGAAGTTCGGCGCCAGCTTGTCGGCGTCGGCGAGGCTGACCGGGTTGTAGGACAGCTCGGCGTCGCGCGAAAGCTCTTCGCTGGACTTCGAGACTTTCGCCAGACGGGTTTCAAACGCGACCACGTCCTTGGCCTGCTTCGCGGCGTCGGCTGCGGCGACGCCCGACAGTTCCAGTATCTTGGCGATGTGCTTTTCGTACTCCGCCACGATCTCTTTCTTGTCGGTGTAATAGCCGGGGTCCGGCAACCCAAGGCCGCCCTGGAACGCGTAGGCGATGTTCATCGAGGAATTCTTGAAGTCCGGACTCGGGCCGAAACCGAATACCGCCTGTTCGCCCTTGGCGAACGACTGGCGCAGGTATTCGGCGACTGCTGGGCCATCGGCCAGCGCATCGATGGCGTCGAGGCGGCTTTTCAGCGGCGCAATGCCCGCGGCATCGATCTTGGCCTCGTCCATGCCGGTCGCCCAGAAGTCGCCGACGATCTTCTCCACGCCGGTGGCGCCGCTCATTGCGGCGGCCTGCTCGGCCAGTTGCTGCTGCACCGCGAGCGAGCGTTCGCCAAGCATTTCGAAAGCGCCCCAGGAGGTGCGATCGCCCGGAATGGCGTTGGCCGCCAGCCATTGGCCGTTGACGAAGCCATTGAAGTCGGTGCAGGCATTCTTGGCGGCGTCGCGGTCGGTGGCCTTGAACTGGTTGAAGGGCGGCAGCTTGCTCTCGTCCAGCGTCAGCGCCGGCGCCGAGGCGGCGACAGGCGTCGCGGAGGCGGGCGCCGCCTCGTCCTTGCCGCATGCGGTCAGAGAGGCGGCGATGGCGAGCGAGAGCAGCAGCGCGCGGGGTTTCAGCGTCGGGTTCGATTGAGGTTTCACGGAAGTCTCCGGCCCAGAGGGCGTACGGGAAGGCGGTGTGCGTGGCCGCCCATGGTGGCGGCCGACGACTGTAACGCGTGGAAAGGTCCGGGGCCGGTGTCGAAGGTCATACCGGCATTGCGCAAGTCGCTCGATGGTGCCGGCGTGAGTGACTGTCCTTGATTCCGTCGATTGTCCGTTTGCTTCATGGACGCGGGGCATCGTCCAGCCGACGTCCAATCAGCACAGAATCACCATTCGAAGGGGTAAATACGTGAAAAATTCCTGTTTGATCGCTACTTGTCTGGCCTTGGCGCTGCCCGCGTTGTCGATGAGCATGGATGCCGAAGCAGCAGGGAAAGGCCAGCGCGGCCCCCGCGGCGAGCTGGTGCACCAGATCGTCATGAAATGGGGCAGCCATGTGCAGGAGGCTTATCGCGCGAACGCAGGTGAGTGGGCGTCCGACATGGTGCCGGTTTTCGCCAAGGCGAATCTCGACACCTTGCGCCGCGCCGCGAATGCGCCCACTTTCGATTCGATGAACGATGCGTTTCTCGCCAACGGCGAGCGCAGCGCCATCGCCCAGAACTGGTTGATGAGCAAATCAGGTGAGGTCGGGACGCGCGAGCTTGGCGACACCACGAAAGACCTGGTGTTCGTGCCGGTCAATCCCTGCCGCATCCTAGACACCCGTCTGGCTGGCGGTGTGATCGCCGCCAATACCGTGAGAAGCTTCGATGTGAACGCAGTCACGGACTACAGCTTCCAGGGTGGTGCCGCCAGCGATTGCGGCGGCGTGGGCGCCGCGGGTTCGTTCGCGGCGGCGGCGATCAACTTCACGGTGGTTACCCCGGGTGCGGCCGGCTATATCACTGCATTTCCGTTCCTCGGCACCCAACCGGTAGCCGCGACGGTCAACTACGCCGCCGGAAGCATCGTTGGCAATTACGCGGTGGTGAAACTCGATCAGGGCGCTTCGGCGAGCGAACTGAGCGTGTATTCGTTCGCGCAGACGCATCTGGTCGCCGATATCGTCGGTTACTACACCACGGCGGTGGCACCGGCTTCGGCTCCGCTTGCGCTGGAGTGCAATGAAGTCGTATCCACGACGGTGACCATCGGCGCCAACGCCACCAACAACGTATTCTCGCCAGCTTGTGCTGCTGGCTATACCAAGGTCGCGGTGCAGTGCCGTCCGTCCTCGTTCGATCTGCGGCTCGCGGGCAGTTGGACCGACCATTGCAATTACTTCAATGCCGGCGCTGCGTCCACGACGGCCACCGCCGCCGCGAAGTGCTGCCGGATGCCGGCGCACCCTGCGTTCTGATCGCGCCTGATGTGCCGATGTCAGCGAGAAGGCCCGCGAAAGCGGGCTTTCTTTCGTGAGGCGCATCCTTTGAACGTCGCACCGGCTCTTGTCTGCGGGATGGTTCTGGGCGATGGTGGCCATCATCAGTCGCACACGGAGTCGAGCCCACAATGCGCGTCATCTTCCACGGAGCCGCCGGCGAAGTCACCGGCTCGCTGCACGAGATCGAAACCAGCGGCAAACGCCTGTTGATGGACTGCGGCATGATCCAGGGCAGTCCGGAGGCTGAAGCCCGCAACGCCGAGGCGTTCCCGTTCGAGCCCGGCGAACTCGACGCGCTGATCGTCAGTCACGCGCATATCGATCACATCGGCCGGATCCCGCTGCTGGTGCAGCGCGGTTTCCGCGGCCCGATCTACGCGCAGTCCGCCACCGCCGAGCTGATGCCGATCATGCTGCAGGACGCCGCCGGCATCGCCGAAGGCGAGGCGAAACGCGCCAATCGCGACCGCCGCAGCGGGCAGTCCGAAGCGGTGCCGCTGTACACCAAGGATGACGCGCGCGCCGCGATGCAACAGGTCGAAGCGATTCCCTACGACACCCGCACCGAGCTGTTCCCGGGTGTCGAGATGTGCTTCCGCGATGCCGGCCACATTCTCGGATCGAGCAGCGTCGAGCTGTGGGGCGATGGCAGGAAGCTGGTGTTTTCCGGCGACCTCGGCCCCAAGGGCACGCCGATCCTGCGCGATCCCGCGGAGATCACCGAGGCCGATCTGGTGCTGATGGAATCGACCTATGGCGACCGTCTGCATCGGGACCGCGCAGAGACCATCCGCGAGCTGGGCGGGATTCTCGACGATGCCTGGCGCGACGGCGGCTGCGTGCTGATCCCGGCGTTCGCGGTCGGCCGCAGCCAGGAATTGCTCTACTGGTTCGCCAAACACTGGGACGAATGGAAGATGTCGCGCTGGCAGATATTCCTCGACAGCCCGATGGCGGCGAAGGTGGTCGATGTCTACGGTCGCCACCACGATCTGTTCGATGAGGACGCGAAAGCGGTCTGGCGCGACCATCCCAACCCGTTCAAGTTGCCCAATCTGCATATCGCGGGGACTTCGGAAGAGTCGATGGCGATCAACCGGATCGAGCGCGGGATCATCGTGATCGCGGGTTCGGGCATGGCCAACGCCGGCCGCATCCTGCATCACTTCAAACACCGGCTGCACCGCCGCGAGACCCATGTGGTGTTCGTCGGCTATCAGGCCCAGGGCACCACCGGACGCAGGCTGGTCGATGGCGCCGAGTGGGTGCGCATCCATGGCCGCGACGTGCGCGTGAACGCCCAGCGCCATACCGTCGGCGGGCTGTCGGCGCATACCGATCAGCGCGGTCTGATGGACTGGTACAGCCACTTCGCCGGACATCCACCGCTGGCCCTGGTGCACGGCGAGGACAAGGCCCGGGAAGCCTTGGCCGGTGAGCTGGGCGAGGCCTGCGGAATCACCGCAACACTGGCGCGGCCGGGTCTGGAGATCGAGCTTTAGCGGTCGAAACTGAATGACTCAAAATGCTCGTCCGGGAATTTTCTCTGGCGTATCAGGTACTTTTCGCGTACAGTTCGCCTCGTTTCGCGCACGGCTGGCCCGTTTTCCTTAGGCAGCCCGCTGCAGCTCCAGCGCCAGTACACAAGTACGGCACCCGACCTCGCAGCACTCTCCCGCACGTCTTTCGTCGCGCCGAACACGACCCGCCATGTGGCTGGCCGTTTCATTTTGCTCGCAGCGCGGTTTTGGAAAGCTCCGAGTGACGCCCCGCATTCGTTTGCGGTGCGAATTCTATCTTTGGAGCTCCAACATGACTTTCGAATCGCTCGGGCTTGCGCCTGCGCTTCTGCGCGCACTCGCGGAAAACAACTACACCACTCCTACCCCCATCCAGGTCCAGGCGATCCCGCTGGCACTGGCCGGCCACGATCTGCTGGGCGGCGCCCAGACCGGCACCGGCAAGACCGCCGCGTTCGGCCTGCCGCTGCTGCAGCGCCTCGCCGAAGGCAACAAGCCCGCGGTCGGTCCGCGCAAGCCGCGCGCGCTGATCCTGGTGCCGACCCGCGAACTCGCGGTGCAGGTCGCCGACAGCATCCGCAGCTACGGCAAGCACATGCGTCTGAACGTCACCACCATCTTCGGCGGTGCCGGCATGCAGCCGCAGATCGACAACTTCCGTCGCGGCGTCGACATCCTCGTCGCGACCCCGGGCCGTCTGATCGATCACATGGAGCGCGGTTC
The DNA here is from genome assembly GCA_046598445.1 of Lysobacteraceae bacterium. GTDB lineage: Bacteria > Pseudomonadota > Gammaproteobacteria > Xanthomonadales > Xanthomonadaceae > Lysobacter_I. Next base: position 1,966 of record JBKJHV010000064.1, on the reverse strand, counting down.
GGCCAAGCTCGATGCGGTCGAAATCCTGATCCTCGACGAAGCCGACCGCATGCTCGACATGGGCTTCCTGCCGGCGATCAAGCGCATCCTCGGCCGCGTGCCGTCGCAGCGCCAGACCCTGCTGTTCTCGGCCACGTTCGAAAGCCAGCTCAAGCAACTGGCGATGGAATTCATGCACAACCCGCAGCAGGTGCAGGTGGCGGCGCAGAACGCGATCGCCGCGACCATCACCCACCGCGCGCATCCGGTCGACGGCTCGCGCAAGCGCGATCTGCTGATCGACATCCTGACCCGTCGCCACACCGATCAGGTGCTGATCTTCGGCAAGACCAAGCACGGCTGCAATCGCCTCGCCGAACAGCTCGAAGCCGCCGGTCTGCCCGCGGTCGCGATCCACGGCAACAAGAGCCAGGCCGCGCGCCAGAAGGCGCTCAACCAGTTCAAGTCCGGCAAGGCCCGCATCCTGGTTGCGACCGATGTCGCGGCTCGCGGCCTCGATATCCCGAACCTGCCGCTGGTCATCAATCATGACCTGCCGATGGTCGCCGAGGACTACGTGCACCGCATCGGCCGCACCGGCCGCAATGGCGCGCAGGGCGAAGCCCTGTCGCTGGTGTCGCCGGACGAAGCTGGTCTTCTGCGCCAGATCCAGCGTCTGCTCAAGGCCGACGTGGTGATGGATGTGGTCGAAGGCTTCGCGCCGAGCCGACCGATCCGCATGGACGGCCCGATGCCGCCGATCAATCGTGGCGGCAACCAGCGTCCCGGCAGCCAGGCGCCGCGCAAGCCGGCGCACCGTCCGCACGGCAAGCCGGCCGATCGCGGCGCGCACGCGCACGCGGGCCAGAAGCCGCACCGCAGCGGTGCGGCCAGGCCGGGTGCAGCGAGGCGCGATTCGCGGGCGTGATCGTCTCGCGCGTGTGATCGTCGTTATCGATTGTTTTCGATAAATCGATCGATACGAAGAAAGGGCCGGCATTGCCGGCCCTTTCCTTTTGTCGGGATTGTGTCTGTAGACGCCGCAAAGACATCGACAGCGCGCGCAGCAGGGTGTACACGAGCGTTGCGGCACGGAAGCCCACGCATTGGCGCCGTGTCGTCGAACCGATCGAGAGGCACACGATTCCATTCACAAGGAGTGAATTCCCATGCGAAATCGCTTACCCACCGGCCTATCCGCCGGACGATTGTTTGCACCCGCCGTTGTTTTTTTCCTGACCTGCGGATTGGCCGCGTGCGATCTGCCGGGAGGTTCGGCCACGATCGCTGCGAAGAAGGGCGCCGCATCGGCGATTTCCGATGCGGATCCGTCCACGACCCTCGCGATGTCATCGCGCATGCGGCTGCAGTCGGCCGCGCCCGTCGCGGATGATCGTTATCTGCAGGCACTCGCCGAAGGCGAGAACATCCCGCGCTTGCCGCCGGTCGAAGACATGGAGCTCACGCCGCGCGAGAACGCGGGCGATCCTGCCGGCAATGCGCAGCTTTCGATCCTCTTCCGCGATAGCTCGTCGCTGCCCGATATCCTGCCGCTGGTCGTCGACAAGGACGAGTTCACGTTCAAGCGCGACGCGTCCAACCGGGACCGCTTCAACGGCATGGTGCGCTTCGACTTCGATGGCTTCCAGCGCGAGCAGCAGGAACGCCGGGGCCTGATCGATGAACTGAAAGCGACCGGGACGACTGTGTTCGAAGGTCGCGAAGCGATCGGTGAGGAACGGTTCGAGTTCATCGATCCATCGGTCATCGAAAACGCACGCAGGCTGTCGATCGCGTTCCGCATTCCGCGCTTCACCATTTCGATGCCGGCATCCGCGGTCGATCCCCGACGCGAGTTGATGATTACCGATCTTTCGGTGGTCAACGATCCCACCCGCACCTTCGACATCTGCAACAACACCGGCAACCCCAACGGCGCCTGGACCTTCAAGACGCTGATGACGAATATGGCGAATCAGCCTTTCAC
>JBKJHV010000037.1:0-49475 GCA_046598445.1 Lysobacteraceae bacterium | reverse complement strand
ATGTCGCCTACAAGCCGAGCCGCCAGCACTGGGCAGCGAAGGCGCAGGTGATGGGCAAGCGCCTGGTCTTCAAGATCCGCGCCGCCGAGCGCGAAGTCGTCGAACGCTACGCACAATTTTTCCACGCCTTTTGTGGGGCGCGCGCGCAGGTCGTTCCGGCGACCACGTCGAACGGCACCGCCGTCTGGGACTACGCCGTGGCCAGCTTCGCCGCCAGCAGGGCGGTCGAGCTGATCGGCCACCAGACCGGATCGAAGACGGCGCAGATGCATGTGCCGGCCTGGATCAAGGCCCAGCCCGACCAGCACTTCCTGCCGTTCCTCGCAGGCCTGATCGACACCGACGGAACCGTCAGCCTCGAACATGGCAGCGCGACCATCGCCACGCAGAACCACGCATTCGCGCAGGAGTTGCAGGCGCTGCTTGGCTTGTTCGGCGTGCACGCTTCGCTGACCTTGCGCAAGCCGCGCTCGCACCTTCTCGGTGGATATGAAGTCCGGGACAGTGGCGGCGCCATGTTGAAGATCAGCGACTCGGCCTTTCTTGCCCGCGTCGCCTCGCATATGGCCGACAGCGGCAAGCGTCGCCGGATCGCCGAGCACGCCAGCACGCCAGGCCAATACGATGTCTATCAGGTGCCGAAGTCCTTGCGCGATGCGCTGTGCGCGGAGGTCGCGGCGCTGAGCGCGACGGAGCGCCAGGCCAACGGCTTCTACCATGGCTACCACTTGCGCGATCGCGTCAGCCGCGTGTGGCTGGATCGTTGGGAAGCCAATTTCCCGGTGCTGAAGCCCTTGATCGCGCAGGCGCGCACGCTACGCCCGGTCGAGGGGATCCGTCGCGGCCTGCCGCTGTCGGAAACCTTCTTCGATTTCAAGGTGGATGGCCACAACAACTACCTGGCCGGCAACGGCGGGCTGCTGGTCATCCACAACTGCGGCATCGGCTATGAATTTTCCACGCTGCGTCCGCGCGGCGCGTATGTCAGTGGTGCTGGCGCGTACACCTCCGGTCCGCTTAGCTTCATGGATATCTACGACAAGATGTGTTTCACGGTGTCCTCGGCCGGCGGCCGACGTGGCGCGCAGATGGGCACCTTCGATGTCTCGCATCCTGACGTCAAGGAATTCATCGGCGCCAAGCGCGAGGACGGGCGCCTGCGCCAGTTCAACCTGTCGCTGCTGGTCACCGACGAGTTCATGGCGGCGGTGGAGAACGACAAGGACTGGCCGCTTGTCTTCCCGGTCAACGTGAAAGAGAAGGACGAGGTCGATCTGGACGATCCTGCCCAGGTCGTCTGGCGTGACTGGCCGCACACCGACATGTATGTAAGCCGCGAAGACGGCCTGGTCGCCTGCAAGATCTTCGGCCACATCCGCGCCCGCCAGTTGTGGAACCGGATCATGGCGTCGACCTACGACTTCGCCGAGCCGGGTTTCATCCTGATCGACCGGGTCAACGAGATGAACAATAACTGGTGGTGCGAGAACATCCGCGCGACCAATCCCTGCGTCACCGCCGACACCCGCCTTGCCACGCAGCACGGCATGGTGCGCATCGGCGAGCTGCACGCATCGCAGGCCTCCTTGCAGGTGACCGCCGACAAGCGCGCGCTGGGACTGGAGGGTCGTGGCGTGGAAGTGCGCCCGGCCGTGCCGGCGTTTCTAACCGCGGAAAAGGCGCGCGTGTATCGCGTCGTGTCCGAGGACGGCTACGAGATCAAGGCTACCGAGTGGCATGATTTCTACACCGATCGCGGCAAGATCAAGCTGCGCGAGCTGGGCATAGGCGACCGCCTGTGGGTACAGTCGGGCAAGGGGCAGTTCGGCGAGCAGGGGTCCGAGGATCTCGGAACCCTGTTGGGCCTGATCACGGGTGATGGTCACTTCACCGACCGTGGCAAGGGCGAGGACGCCGCTGTCATCAGCCTGTGGGGCGAAGAGCGGGAGCTGGCCAACCGCGTCGCCGGCATCGTCAACACGATGACTGCCGGTACCGGTACCCGGGAGCGCGAATACACCGTTGCGCCGGTGGCCGTCGCCGAGCGCAACATGGTTTCGATCCGCTCGGTCATGCTGGCGCGCGTGCTCAAGCCTTACAACTTCACCAAGGACAGCAAGCTGGTCGTGCCCGAAGTGATCTGGCAGGGTAGCGAAGCCTGCGTAAAGGCCTACCTCAGCGCGCTGTTCCAGACCGATGGCACCGTCAACATTTCCAGCCGCAGCGAGAGCTGCTCGGTGCGCCTGGCCTCCAGCGAGGAAACGCTGCTGAAGGACGTGCAGGCACTGCTGGCGAATTTCGGCGTGTTCTGCCGCATCCGCGCCCGCCGCAAGGCCGGCCAGCGCCTGATGCCGGACGGCCATGGCCAGAACAAGCTGTACCACTGCCAGGCGGATTTCGAGCTGATCATCGACGGCCGGTCGCGCGAGGTGTTCATGCGCGAGATCGGCTTCATGCTGCCGGCCAAGAACGACAAGTACCAAGGCTGGGTGCAGGATAAGAAGCTGCTCAAGACCCAGCGTTTCACCACCCGCATCGCCCGCATTGAATACGTTGGCGAGGAAGCGGTGTACGACACCACCCAGCTCGACCACAACACGGTGATCTTCAACGGCCTGGTGACCGGGCAATGCGGTGAGCAGCCACTTCCGCCCTACGGCGCCTGCCTGCTTGGCTCGATCAACCTGACCAACTTCGTGCGTCATCCGTTCACCGACCAGGCCAGCTTCGACAACGAGGAATACAAGGAAGTCGTGCGCGTGTTCACCCGCATGCTCGACAACGTGGTCGAAGTGAACGGCCTGCCGCTGGCGCAGCAACGCGAAGAGATCGTCCGCAAGCGTCGCCACGGCATGGGCTTCCTGGGCCTGGGCAGCACCGTGACCATGATGAAGATGAAGTACGGCTCGCCGGAAAGCTGCGCCTTCACCGAGGCGGTATCGCGCGACATGGCGATCGCCGGCTGGGAAATGGCGCTGTCGCTGGCCGAGGAAAAGGGCCCGGCACCGATCATGGACGAGGCCTTCGAGGTCAGCGCGGAGATGCTGCGCAAGCGTCCGGAAATGGAGGCCGACGGCTACTCGATCGGCCAGGCGATTCCTGGTCGCCTGCTGCACGCCAAGTACTCCCGCTACATGCAGCGCTTGGCAACGGTCGCCCCGGAGCTGGTGCAGTCGCTGGCCGAGAAGGGTGGCCGCTTCACCCACCACAGCTCGATCGCCCCAACCGGCACCATCTCGCTGAGCCTGGCCAACAACGCCTCCAACGGCATCGAGCCCAGCTTCGCCCACCACTACAGCCGCAACGTGATCCGCGAAGGCAAGAAGTCCAAGGAAAAGGTGGACGTCTGGTCGTTCGAGCTGCTCGCCTACCGCGAACTGGTCAATGCCAAGGCCATGCCGTTCGCGGAAGACGCCGCCGGCAAGCTGCCGGACTACTTCATCAGCGCCGACGACATCAGCCCGAAGGAGCACGTGGACGTGCAGGCCGCGGCGCAGAAGTGGGTCGACAGCTCGATTTCCAAGACCGCCAACGTCCCCACGGATTACCCGTACGAGGACTTCAAGGACATCTACCGCTACGCCTACGAACAGGGCCTCAAGGGCTGCACCACCTTCCGCTTCAATCCAGCAGCCTTCCAGGGCGTGCTGGTGAAGGAAGCCGACCTCGAAAGCACCCTGTACCGCTTCGAACTGGAAGACGGCAGCTTCATCGAGGTCAAAGGCAACGAAGAGATCGAATACGACGGCGAAATGCACACCGCCGCCAATCTCTTCGACGCCCTGAAAGAAGGCTACTACGGCAAGTTCTGAATCATGCTTTCACTCCCTCCCCCGTAAAGCGGGGGAGGGTCGGGGTGGGGGCAAACGCACGTCGGGAACGCTTCAACGCATTCGTCACCCACTTCACCGCACCACCACAGATCGCGCTACATTCCGCACACGGGCAACCGCCCGTACATGCTTGATGATTTGATCCCTGACGATCCCCTGACGAGGAACCACCATGAGCAATGGCAATGTGATCACGGAAGCGATTTCCGACGCCGCCGAAGCGGTGGCTGACAAAGCGAAGGAAGTGGGCGATGCGGTCGCCAACACCAAGGCCGGCAAGGCCGTGGGCAAGGCGATGAAAAAAGCCAAGAAGACCGCCAGCAAAGCCCGCAAGGCCGCCGGCAAAGCCGTCGATGGCGCCAAGGCCAAGGCCGCTTCCGCCGTGAAAACGGTGAAGGCCAAGGTCGCCGGCGCCAAGAAGGCCGCAAAGAAAACCGCCAAAAAAGCTGCGAAGAAAGTCGCCGCCAAGAAAACCGCAGCCAAGAAAGCGGTGAAGAAGGTCGCGAAGAAAGTCGCAGCCAAAAAGGCTGCAGTGAAGAAGGCCGCACCGAAGAAGGCAGCAAAGAAAGCCGCCCCCAAGAAGGCGCCAGCCAAGAAAGCGTCCGCCAAAAAAACGGTGAAGAAAGCCGCCAAAAAAGCCGCGCCGAAAAAAGCCGCAAAGAAAACCGCAAAGAAAAAGTAATCAGGCTCCAATCTTTCTCCCGCCAGCGGGGAGTGCACGCTTCAAACCTTCTCCCCGCCCGCGGGGAGTGCATGCTCTAAGCCTTCTCCCCGCCAGCGGGGAGAAGGTGGCCCGCAGGGCCGGATGAGAGGCTGCCCCCGCATCACACTCACACCAACACCGCACCCGGAATACGCTCAATGGCCGTCAAGATCGACAAGAAAATCAAGGGTTACGCCGTCGTCAAACCCGAAGACAAGGTCGCCGCCGGCGCCTCCGTCCCGCGCGAGATCGTCGAGGCCGAAACCGCGCTGCCCGTCGCCGACGTCATCCAGATGCACGAGCGCATCGAGCGCCCCGAAGTGCTGATCGGCAGCACCTACAAGATCAAATCCCCGCTGGTCGAACACGCCATGTACGTGACGATCAACGACATCGTGCTCAACGCCGGCAACGAGCACGAACAGCGCCGCCCCTTCGAGATCTTCATCAACTCCAAGTCGATGGAACACTTCCAGTGGATCGTCGCCCTCACCCGCATCATGTCCGCCGTATTCCGCAAGGGCGGCGACGTGACCTTCCTGGTCGAGGAAATGAAGGCCGTGTTCGACCCCAAGGGCGGCTACTTCAAGGCCGGCGGCGTGTACATGCCGTCGCTGGTCGCCGAACTGGGCATGATCGTCGAAGACCACCTCAAGACGATTGGTCTCATGCACGACCCGGATATGAGCGATGCGCAGCGCGCGTTGATCGCCGAAAAGCGTCGGGCGTACGAAGAGAATCGCGCAAAAAAAAAGTCTGATGTCGTAGCGACGGTGGTGGCTGCGGTGGCGCGGGAGGAGGATATCGAGGTGACGGGTGAAGGCGTGAGTTTTCCGCCTTCGGCGACGATGTGTCATAAGTGCAGCACGAAGGCGATTGTGATTATGGATGGGTGTGCTACTTGTTTGAATTGTGGGTATTCGAAGTGTGGGTGAGGTAAAGGGGCTGTACTGGTGAAATACTCATGGAAGGAAATAATATGTGCAAGGACAAGTATTATTTTTCTCGTCTTTTGAGCGAAAATTCCACGTTGGTATTGATTTTAGTTTTTGTGATTGGCCTTGCACTCGCGAATGTGCAAAGCAGTTATGACCCGGATCATAAATCACAGATATTTATTTTGATTGGTCATTTGGGTGTAGCGTTTTTGATTGCGGCAGTTTTAGGTTTGACCATAGAGCAATTCAACAAAATTCGACATGATAAGCACAGGGATGATTTGGTTGACGCCTTAAATACACATAGACAAGAAACTATTGAAGATCTGCAAAGAGAAGTTCTTAGGGCCGTCTATCAACGGACGCTGCCTGTATCGCTTATAGACTCTGCGGAAGCTGAAATTTTCCAAGCTTCATTCATTCGGCATAATTGGCGAATATCATTTGACTTGAGAAGGCTTCCATTAGGTGATGATGAAAAAAAAGGAATGGTCAAAATTTCAATTGAATTTTCTTATGATGTGGAAAATGTGTCGAAGACTGCCAGGGATCTTGATATACCTGTAATGATCGATATGGCATCCGCATGTTTTGATCAGTCAATCTGCGGGGTTAAGTTTTTAGAGATTGATGGAGATTCATATAATGAAGCGCAAATTCAGGAGATGAACCTCTGCAAGGACAATCCATCTACTTGCTCGTTTCACATTAAGAAAAAACTGGAGCCTAAAAAAATAGTTTCAGTAAAGATCCAGTATGTACAACTACAAAGAGAAGAATCATCGGAATTTTGGTGCACCCGAATTCCTGCGACTGGTGTGATGGTTGACGCAATAGTCCCGACTGGGGACATGGATTTCACGCTTATTTCTATGCACCAGAATGAACCAGTGAAGCTAAGTTCAAGTGATATTCAATCTCGATGGCAGCTAGGTCCAGCAATTTTCCCGGGACAAGGTGTTGCTCTACTTTGGCGTCCAAAAGCGCAAGCTGAACCATGCACAGTAGTCGTAGGGGCAATCTCATAAGCCTGTGAGATACACTTGCAGTGAGCATAATTAGCCTTATTATTGAGGAGCCGCCACAGGATTTGGCGGTCCACTAGTGAGGTAAAACTATGTCCATTGCTGTGAAAACCTAAATATTTCAATGAGTTATTGATTGGTTTTGGCGGAAGGCCGTGACGAAAGTCACGGCCTTCTTTGTGGGCGGGCAAAGACCGTAAGGCGCATACGCGTTGGGCGCGGGGCGAACGTGAAGCGTCCTCGTTTTTTCGAGTCATTCGGAAACTCGTAAGGCGGGTGAAACCCGCCACGTTGATGCGGCCGTGCCGCGGGTGACGATGACTCATGAAGCTGCGTGATCTGGTCGTATGCGGTGCTCCCATTGCAGAAGGCGGGTTGCACCCGCCCTACGACGCTGCTATCTCCAATCGACGATGACGCATGGACGCCAAACAATTTTCCTTCTCCGAACTTGAAAAAAAGATCGCCGCGATGCCTGAAGGGCCGGTCGCAGCGCTCAATCGGCCGCGCTGGCAATACTGGCTCGATATTGGCGGCGGTATGGGCGTCATCGTCGGGTTGCTTCCCTCGCTGTTGATTCAATTCCTCGAGCCTAAATCGTGGATGGTCACGATGACAAAGGCCGGGTTCTGGATGATGGTCATCCTGTTTGCGCCCGGTTTTTTTCGGGGCATCATCGTTCTGGCGTTATCGATCTGGCGCGGAAGATCGGAAGACAACGCACAGACGGATCACGATTTTATTGAATTCGATCGTCTGCAAGCTTGGCTGGCGAAATTTCCGAAACAGACGATCGAGCAGCATCTTCGCTTCATCCAGGCGATGCAGGCACGTCTGCTCGCGAAACTCTCGCTCATCGGCGGTGGCTTTGAACGCTTCGGGATTCTGCCTTTGGTCCTGGCGATTTCGGTGCAGATGAAGGCGTTTACTGCGGGCTCGCTGGACCTTCCGATCTGGCAGGTCGTGCTGGGGCTGTTCTTCGCGATCGGCTACCTCGTCGGCTTGCGCGCGTCGTTCGTGCGGGTCCGGATGCATCTTTACGAAGTGGTGTTGGCGGAAGCGCTTGAGCGTCGCGGGAAATAACCAGTAAGGCGGGTGAAACCCGTCACGTCGAAGCGGCCGTACCGCGACTTACGACGAATCATGAGACTGCATGATCTGGTCGTATGCGTTGCTCCTATTGCAGAAGGCGGGTTGGCAACCGCCCTACGGAGCTATCTGTCGGTGATAACGTCGATTCGATCGTCCGCAGGACATGCGATCCGCATCGCGCCGACGCTGGCCGCTTGCGCGTCGTGTCGGCGTTCGCTTGCTCCGTACCCAACACAAGGCGCAAGCGCATGCGACAGATCCTTCCCCAAGCCGGCTTCGGCCCGACCACGCTGGTCACGCGTGGCCAAGACAAACTCGATGCGTTCGCCACCGGTGCGGACGGGCGCGTGTACGCCGCGGCCTGGGAGCCCGGCGACGATGCGTGGCGCGGCTGGTGGGCAATCGATGGCCTGGAAGCGGCGCCCGGTGCGCCGGTCGCAGCGGTGTCGCGATCGCAGGACAAGCTGGACGTCTTCGTCATCGGCCTGGATGGCCACGTGTACAGCGCGGCGTGGGATCCGGGCGACACGACGTGGCGCGGTTGGTGGCGGATCGGCGACCTGAAGGCGCCGCTGCATGCTCCGATCGCTGCGGTATCGCGCAGTCCGGACAAGCTGGACCTGTTCGTCGGCGGACTCGATGGCGGCGTGCATACCGCTGCGTGGGAACCGGGCGACGATGCGTGGCACGGCTGGTGGCGGATCGGCGACCTGCGCGTGCCCCCGGGTGCTCCGGTGTCGGCGGTCTCGCGCGCGAAGGAACTGCTGGATGTGTTCGTCGTCGGCGAGGACGGGCGCGTGTACACCGCAGCGTGGCAACCCGGTGATGCCGCATGGCGCGGCTGGTGGATGGTCGGTGAGTTGCAGGCGCTGCCACGCACGCCGGTGTCGGCCATCTCGCGCAGCCAGGACAAGCTCGACCTCTTTGCGGTGGCCGGCGACGGCCGCGTGCACGCCGCGGCGTGGGAGCCGGGCGATGCCGCATGGCGTGGTTGGTGGCCCGTCGCGGAATTCATCGCGGCGCCGCGCGCGCCGGTCACGGTGGTCAGCCGCGCCGCCGACAAGCTCGACGTGTTCGCCACCGCCCCCGATGGCCGCGTGCATGCCGCGGCCTGGGAGCCGGGCGACATCACGTGGCGCGGCTGGTGGCCGGTGGCGGGTGGCGTGGCCGGCTGTGCGGGCATCGGTGCAGTCTCGCGCAGCGCTGACGTGCTGGACCTGGTGGTCGGCGGCACCGATGGCCGCGTGTACGCGGCGGCGTGGGCGCCGGGCGACGCCGCGTGGCAGGGCTGGTGGCCGGTGGCCGACATCGCGCTGGGCATCACCGATCCCGGCGTCGGCGAGTGGTCGCGCGCGGGCAAGGCGTTCACGTCAGAGAACAGGTCGTACTCCGAGGAAGCGCAGGGCATGACCAGCAACGGCGATGCCTGGTTCCTCGCGTCGAACGGCGACAAGACCGTGCGCAAGTACAGCCCGGGAGCGAAGCTGCTGGCGAAGATCACCGTGCCCCTGGGGGCGACCGGCCACGTCGGTGCGCCCGGCTGGTTCGAAGGCCAGGTCTACGTGCCCGTGCAGGGACCGCATGGCGTCGCGGTGATGCCCGATGACCTCTCGTCGCAGGTGTTCCACCCGGTGCCGACCAGCCAGGACCTGTTTGCGTGGTGCGACGTGAATCCGCTCAACGGACGGCTGTACACCACGATCTTCGACCACTATTCGCCCGCGGACAACGTCGTGTACGCCTACGACCGCGAGACACTGGAACGCCGGCCCGAGGACGACCTGCGCCTGCGCCCGTCGCCGATCCACTTCGATCGCATCCAGGGCGGCGTCTTCACCCGACGCGGACGGCTGATCCTGAGTCGCTCGGGTCCGAATGGCGTGTTCTGCTTCTCGGCCTTGAACGGCCATTGCTTCGGCGGGATCCACCTCGGGGATTTCGGGTCCTCCGGTTCAGAGGTCGAAGGCGTCACCGTGCGCGATTGGCAATTCGGCGGCGTGTCCGCGACCGTGCACGTGCTGGAACTGGACAACGATGGCGACAGCAAGGACGACTGCTACCTGCACAGCTACCACGTGCCGGAGCCGGAGCGGCTCTGACGCCGCATACCGTGTCGCGGTGTCCCATATACCGGAAGCAAGTAGGATGGGCCCCTGGCCCACCGCTCTTGAACCAAGCCAACTGCTTCGCAAGCAACCCGTAAGGCGGATCAAAACGGTCGTAACTCGTAGGGCGGGTGAAACCCGCCACATCGAAGCGGCCGTGCCGCGGATTACGACGAATCATGAGTCTGCGTGATCTGGTCGTATGCGGTGCTCGAATTGCAGAAGGCGGGTTGGCACCCGCCCTACGAAGAGTTTTCTTACGCCAAGTTGCGGAATGTTCCGATAGCGGGCTCGCCAAGACGGCTGCATATTGCCGCATGCCGAACTATCGACGTATGTGGGTGCCCGGGGGCACTTATTTCTTCACCGTGAATCTGCTGGAGCGCAGGCGCCGATTGTTGGTCGAGCGAATCGAAACGCTGGGCCAAGCATTCCGCATGGCGCGCGCCGAACGACCTTACGCGACAGTGGCCTGGGTGATATTGCCGGATCATCTCCACTGCATTTGGACACTCCCTGAAGGGGATTCGGATATTGCCAGCCGGTGGCACCGCGTCAAATCGGAATTTTCGCGTGAGATGCCTCGCCACGAGCGACTCTCTTCTCGCCGTTTGGCGAAGGGCGAACGCGGCATCTGGCAACGCCGCTATTGGGAACACGTGATCCGCGACGAACGCGATCTGCGCCACCACATCGATTACATCCATTTCAATCCGGTCAAGCACGGTTGGGCGCAGCGGCCGGGCGACTGGCCGCATTCCTCATTCCATCGTTTCGTGATCGACGGCGTTCTCCCTGCGGATTGGGCGGGCTCACCGGATCCGCTGCGGTGAGGCAGCGGATCCGGTCGCCCGGTGCGTCCTGGTTATTGCGACGCGTCGATCGCGGCCTGCGTGAACGCCGGATACCCCCCCGGCCGATAGGTGTTGAGATTGCCGAGGAAATTCGCGTCCTTCATCGGGATGGTGGCCGAACCGTAGTTGAAGCTGTTCAGGCGGTTGCGCATCGACGCGTTGTCGAGGCTGACGCCGCGCAGCGTGTACCAGCTCGTGAGCACGGGCAGCACGAACTGGCCGTACGGGTTTTCGGCTACTTCGCTCGCCGAGGCAAAGCGCAGCGCGTGCGTACCCACGCCGTCCTTGTGGTAAACGATCTTCACGTGTCCGTTCTGCATCGGCAGCGACGCCGCCGCGGCGTTGTACAGCTTGCCGTGCGCGCTGTAGCCCGCATGCGTGACCGCGCCGTCGCGCGTCCACACCGCCGCGTGCTCCCAATCGTGACGATGCCCGCCGCCAAACACGCTGATCTGGTCCTTGAGCATGTACAGCGCGAAGAAATGCCCGCAATAGCGACTGCCGCCGCTGTTGAGGCAGGCGTATCGATGCAGGGTGTTGCTGTAGTTCATGAAGTCGACGCGCCGGCAACCGCCGGTGATGCTGCCTGACGGATTCAAGCCGCTGTTCTGTTCCCCGTAGCGGCTGATGCCCGCGCTGGGCAGACAGCCATCGCCATCGAAATCGAAGACCGGGTGAATCGCCGCGATGTCGGCACTGGCAGGTAGCGCCTGATCCAGGCGTGGGAAGTCGGCGGCAAGCGCCTGAAGCGAACAGATGGCGAGCGATCCGATAATCAGTACGCGATGATGATGTCGCATGTGAATCCTCCTTGATGTCGTTGATACAGTGGAATTGATGGCCGACTGCCGGTGGAATGGTAGCAGTGAGTAGGGTGGAGTAAGCGCAGCGCAACTCCACCATCACGACTTTCCTCGATGCCATGGCGGAGTTGCGCTGCGCTTACTCCACCCTACGGATCGAAACGCTCGTTGGTCTCCATGCGGATGCCGCGAAGCTGCGCCGTTTCGAGGTGAGCGGCATAGCGATGTTCGGCGAAATAGCCAATAAGAATGCTGCGCCGGCGCGCGCCGGTCTGATTCAGGCTGCCCGCGTGCAACAGATCGGCATCGAACACGAAGATGTCGCCAGCGGTGCCTGCGAGCTGCACGGACAGGGACTCGTCATTGATGTTGAGCGGCGGCTCGTTTTGCGCAGGGCGATGACTGCCGGGAACGACACGCGTCGCGCCGTTCCCGGAGCCGAAATCGTCGAAAAAGGCCAAGGCGTTCACCGTATCGCCGGGCCTTATCGCCGACAGGTCGCGATGCAGGCCTTGGTGGCCACCTCCCGCCAAAGGCTCGCGACCCTCGACCTGCGCGAGGAAGAAGCGTTCGCCGATCAGCGCGCCGACCATGGCCAACAATGCCGGCAACCGGCAAACCGCTTGCACCTTCGGATCGAGATCCAGCAGCGAATGGCGCCAGTCCGCGCCGCGCGGTACGGGCCATTGATCCGATGGTTTCACACCCACATCGAAGGTGTCGCGCAGATCGTCCAGCCATTCTGCGGGAATCGCTCGACGGAGCAGGGCATGGCCGTCTCGATGGAGCTGGTCGCGGTCGAGCATGGTTTCATCGATTCCGTTGAGGGCAGGCCGATATTTTTATCGGGTCTCAGCGGGAAAATACAGCGATCAGTGCGGCTGGCCGCAAGCGATCGATGGCGAACGACGCCGCGCGGGGCATGCGGCGCGCGTGGCTTGTCCGATATCGCGGTGCCTCTGCGCTAGCGAGCGATGCCTTGAACGCGATCGCCTTCGGCTTGCATCAGCACGCGGAAGCGCTGCGCCAGTTCCGGGTCGAATTGCGGGTTGGGTTGCCCCAGGATCGCGTCGCCGGCGACGCGCGGTGTCCAATAGCCCTCGCATTCCAGCCACAGCGGCTGCGCCATACCGTGTTCGGCCAGCACCAGCATGTAGTGGATCTTGTTGCCGAGCGGGTCTTTGCGGAATGCCATTTCGGCGTGGATCTTCGCGTAGGTCTCGAGCGGGCACGGCTCGGCCCCGCCGCGTGCTTTCGATTGGGCGGCCTGATACAGCGGCATGAAGGCCATGGCGGTCTTCCCCATGTCCGCGGGGTCGCTCATCTTCGCTGTCCAGCCGCTTTTCGATGCCGTCCAGTCTTCGGCGCTCACCCCGTGTGCGGCGGCGATGGCGCATTCCCTGCTTTCGTCGCCTGCCGTATCGGCCATCAGCGCAGCGAGTTCGGCGTATTTCTCGATTGAAATCATGTCGATATCCCAGAGTGATGGTGCGATGCCTGTCGAAGAGATGCCTGACTCATGAAAAACAACGGCTTCCGAATCAACGTGACGGAGCGGTCGGAGCGGACAATTTGCAGGTTGAATTCCTGCAGGGGATGCTGAGCGCCGCGAGCGCAATCATTGAAGGCTCCAATAGAGCTTAGAACGGCTCCGGATTCGAGAAGCGAGTGAATCCACGCAATCGATTTCCCATGCACCGTTTCAGGCAAGATGTATCCACTGTCCCAGTCGTACCGAGGAACACATGCGCTTCATGATCTGGCTCTTCCTTCTTGCGGCCGTCGTGGTCGTCGGCGTGATCCTCCATCGCGGCCGCATGCGCGCGTCGACAGCCGATGCGCAGGCGCAGCTCCCTTCGTCGAAGTCAGCCATCGTCGATGCGGACGTCGATGCCTTCCTCGCGAAATATGATGCAGCGCTGCAAGCCACGCGGCGGCCGAGCGTCGGCATCCATCTTGAGCCGATGACCGACGACGATCAGCGCGCGAGCAAGGTCGGTGGCCATCCGTATTGGGCCGAGGGTCGGGACTATCCGGTCGGCGAGAACGGCGCGCCGCTGCATCTGCTGGCGCAGTTCGATTTCGCAGAACTCCCGTCGTCGCTCGATGGCTATCCGAAGAGCGGCCTGCTGCAATTCTTCATCGCGTCCGACGATCATTACGGCGCCAACTTCGACTCGGGCATGACAGCAGACGCCATGTCTGCGCAGCGCAACTTCCGGGTGGTGTATTGGCCTGGCACGCGCGCCGAGCCTGCGGGAGTCGCAGTGCCGGCGACGGACGCTCTGCCGCACGATCCTGCAAGGCCGCGGCGCATGCGTTTCAGCTACGGAACGGAAACGCTGGGCGTCCACGACCACCGCTTCGACCGGTTGCTGGGCGGCGACGCCCATGCGGCGATCGAGTCTTATGCGAAGGCGCACCGCCTCGACGCCGATGCGCTGTTCGATGCGGTGTACGAACGCAACGGTGGCGGCGGCCACAAGATCGGCGGCTATCCATTCTTTACCCAGCAGGATCCACGCACGGACGACCGCTTCGAGCTGTTGTTCCAGCTCGATACCGACGATCAGATGATGTGGGGCGACGCGGGCGTCGGCGGTTTCTTCATCGCGCCCGAAGATCTCGCCCGCGCGGATTTCAGTCGGGTGATGTATTCGTGGGATTGTCATTGATGCACGGCAAGCAGGGCGAAGCCTTGTAGGGCGAGCTCAAGCCTGCCACAGGGAATTTCAATTGATCTCGATGGCGGGCTTGAGCCCGCCCTACACTATGAAGCCGATTGATGATGGCGTCACAATCGGCCCAAGGCTGCGATGGTAGATTCCGGCGGCAGGGGATGATTATCCAGGGAGAGGTTCATGAAACGTTCGCATATCAAGCCACTCATCGCCATGACGGCGTTGACCGTATTGCTGGGGGCATCTTTCGCCGCAATGGCGGCGCAGAATTGCACGTTCGCCTATCGTTTCTGCATGCCGAGGTATTACGCCTGCATGGCGAGCGGTGTCCCGCAGGACAACTGCCATCGCGAGTTGGACGCGTGCCTGCTGCGGAACGGCTGTTCGTCGCTGCCGTAAGCGATTGCATGCGCGCAGTGCGTGAATGCCGTGTCCCGGCCTGGCGATCGCGAGGCCGGGACACGTCGCTGTGATTCTGGATGCGTGGTATTGAACTGAAAGCATTGAAATGAAAATATTGGCGGAACAGCGACTGCTGACCTCACTCCATCGAATCGCTCTGCGAAAGGGCCACTCATGACGCGACTGCAACCCGCCGCACTGGCCTGGTACGCCACCGGCCGTTTCTATCGGACCGACGACGGACATCTGGCCGACTACGGCTATTTCCTGCATCTGCCCGGCCTCGATGGCGCGCTGCACGGTGGCGAACTGTTCGACGGCCAGCCGGGCGAAACCACCGCGCATTTCACGTTCGCGGCGACGCCGTTCAAGGCCGGCGGCCTCGACAACGGCGCGCTGTCGCTGGCGCTGGACCCGGTCGGCGAATTCTCCCTTTATCTGCAGCGAAAACCGGCCGGCGATTTCGACGCGCCGGCCTCGTTCGCCGAGGGCGAGCGTATCGCCACGTTCCGCCGCACCAGTCTGGTGGTCGGCACCACGGTCGAAACCGGCACGGGCGCTTCCGCGCAGTTGCTGTTCGGCAACAATGTCTTTACGGCGCATCTGATCGACAGCCGGGCGTTCGAGTTCGGCGGCCGGCGCCACGACCTCGCGCATAGTCTCGGTCAAGGCGTGACCCAGTTCGGCACCGCCGCGACCACGGCGATCGTGCCGCCGCCCAAGGGTTACAACCTGGTGGTGCCGTTCACGGGATCTGCCATCGCGTTGGGCTCGGCAGGGTAGAGACAGGCGGTATCGAAAAGAAGGCGCCGGTGCCTCACACCACCAGCGCAGCCTTCAGTGGTGCGGTGCCGTTCCAGCGTCCGCGTCCGCCCAGTGCGGCCAGTTCGATCAGCACCGTCGCGCCGACGATGCGTGCGTGCAACTGTTCGACGAGCGCGCGCGCGGCATCCAATGTGCCGCCGGTGGCCAGCACATCGTCCACCAGCAGCACGCGAGCGCCTGCGGGCAGGGCGTCGGCGTGCAGCTCGAGCATGTCCTGGCCATACTCCAACGCATAGGTTTGCGACAGCGTGCGACCCGGCAGCTTGCCGGGTTTGCGCACGGGTACGAAGCCGACGCCGAGCGACTGCGCCAACGGTGCGCCGAGGATGAAGCCGCGTGCTTCGATGGCGATCACCGCATCGATGGCCTGCCCGCGCCAGGGTGCGGCCATCGCTTCGACCGCTGCGATAAAGCTTTCCGCATCGGCCAGCACCGGGGTGATGTCCTTGAACACGATGCCGGGCTTCGGGAAATCCGCGACATTGCGGAGCAGGCGGGTCCAGTCGGTCATGCGCGGCTCCTGTCGGTGTGTCCCTGCATTATGTACGGCATCGCTCGTCCACCGTCGCAACATGCGGCGGTCGCGCGGGCGTGATCGCATTCACAGACCTCCGCTCTGCGTATGCGATCCTTGGCAGACGGGTGGCGTGGGGGCGGCACCGATCGATGTCCCGTTCGCTGGAGAGACCGTGCCATGCCAAAACGCCCAATCACGCTTGCGATCGCCGCGATCCTGCTGTCCTCATCATCCATCGCTGCCGCACGGACCTACACGGTCGGCCCTGCGGGTCGCGAGTACACCCAACTGTCCGCGGTGTTCACGGCCAACAACCTCGCGCCCGGCGATATCGTCGAAGTCGACGGTAGTGCGACCTACAGCAGCGTGGTGGTCGGCGACGACGACGGCGGCGCACCCGGCAACCCGGTGGTCATCCGCTGGCGGCGCATGGCCGGCACGACGCGCCCGCTGATCCAGGGCGGCACGCACACCATCAAATTCCAGCAGTCGAATCACGTCGTCTTCGAGGGCTTCGAGGTGCGCGGCGGTCTCAGCACCTGCGTGTTCAGCGAAGCCCACGACGTGACCGTGCGCGATGCGGTGATCCACGCCTGCCCGGGGCATGGCATCCTCGGCGCCGATCTCAATTCGGGCTCGTTCACCCTCGAATACAGCGAGGTCTACGACGCCGGTTCCAGTTCGACCCGGCACCCGATCTACATGCAGTCCGACGAGATCGCGTATCCCGGATCGGTGTTCCGCATGCGCTTCAACTACATCCACAACGGCAACGGCGGCAATCTGCTGAAGAGCCGGCACGAGCGCAGCGAGATCCACTTCAACTGGTTCGAGGGATCGGTCTATCAGGAGATCGAGCTGATCGGCCCCGACTGCGAAACCCAGGCCAACGGCTGGACGCGAGCAACGAAGCGCGAAGACGCCGAGCTGATCGGCAACGTCATCGTCCACACGTCGGCGACATGGCCGAATGCGATCCGCCTGGGCGGCGATCTGAACGGCGCCAGCGACGGCCGCGTGCGGATGGTCGGCAATACCATCGTGTTCGACAGCCAGGGCACGCGCACTGCGGTCTACGTGCAGTTGGGCGTGGGCAGCGTGGAGATGCACAACAACGCGATCTATCAGACCGGCGGTGCGGCGCCGGCGATCCTGCGCGAGAACACCACCGCCGACAGTCCGGTCTGCGCACCGTTCGTCACGCAGCCGTGGAGCGGTGCTCGCAGCGTATTCGGCAGCCGCAACTGGGTGCAGAACAATGCCACGTCGGTGCCGCCGGAATGGACCGGCACCTTGCGCGGAAGCGATCCGGGTTTCCGCGACATCGCGCAGCGCAACTTCCGTCCGCTCGCGACAAGTGCGTTGCGCAACGCAGGCATCAACCGGCCGCCGTCTCCGGCGGCGTTCCCGATGCCATGGACGTTGCCGACGACGCTTTACGATCCGCCGCTGCACGCGAAGCTCGCGATCGGCGATCAGCGCGCGCGCATTCCGCAGGGCTATTTCACCGTCGATATCGGTGCGCTGGAAGAGGTGGATATCGACAGCCTGATCGGTCCATTCGAGTTGCCGGGTGCGGCACCGCTGGTGCGGCCGAGGCCGACGGCCAAACCGGTATCGCCGGCCGCGCCAGACAAGACCCACGCTCCCCGCGTCCCTGCCCCACGCATCCCCGCGCCCCGCGTCCCCGCGTCGCATCGGTAGAATGCGGGCTGACATGCGGCGCAGCGCAGGGGGCGCGGAGCCATGCTGAAAACATTGCGGAGTCTGTTCGGCGTCGCATCCGGATCCGGCTCGACACCCGTCGCCAGGGAAGCGATCGCGTTCGCGGCCCCCGATGGGCATGACGTCGAGATGACCTGGTACGACGACACCCGCCTGCCGTTGCCGGTGTGGGAGGAAATCGTCAAAGCCGAGCGGCCAGACTGGACGCCCGCGGCGCACGACGCGTACTGCACGGCCGCGGCCGGCCGCTGGCTGCAGGCGTTGGCCGCGAAGCTGCCGTCGGCCTCGTATCGCATCCACGAATCCGCGGATTTCCTGCTGCTGTCGGCGCTGGAGGACCGGCCGGTCGAAGTGTTCATGCAGTTCTGCCAGTCGCTGCGCCGCCGCATCGCGCGCAACCTGCTCGACATCTCGATCGAACGCAGCGGCGGCAAGCATGTGGTCATGGTGTTCGCCAGCGAGGACGAATACTACGACTACATCGCGCACTACTATCCCGACGACGGCGGCGAGTATGCGATGTCGTCCGGCATGTTCATCCAGCACGGTTATGGCCATTTCGCATTGTTCGAGGGCGAAATGGAACATATGCAGCCGGTGATAGCGCACGAACTAACGCACTGCATGCTGTCGCACCTGCCGATTCCGGCGTGGCTCAACGAAGGGCTCGCCGTGAATACCGAGCAAGCGATCTTTCCGCATCTCGGCGACCCGCGGGGCGCGCTGTATCACCCCAACGAAATCAGGGCCAAGCATGCGGCGTTCTGGAATGCAGACACCATCCAGGAATTCTGGTCGGGAAAATCGTTCCTGCGCAGCGACGACGGCAACATGCTGTCCTACGATCTGGCCCAGCGCATCACCGGCGTCGCCGCGCACAGCGACGATGCGTTCCGCGCGTTCGTGCTCGATGCCGATCTGCGCGACGCAGGCGTGTCGGCAGAGCATTGGCTGGGCTATCCGCTGGAGCACCTGGTTCTCCGCGTGCTGGGCGCGGGCGACTGGCGGCCGGATCCGGTGCGTTGGCAGGCAGGCACGGAGCGCGGCCAGTTCTGACCAGACAGACGGATCGACAGACGGATCAACCGGGCTGCCGGTGGCTGCACGGTATGCAGCATGGATCGAAACACTGCCGATGTCGCCACGAAGGAATCGCTCATGACCTATGTCTCGCATCATCTGGAACAGGAACCCGCCCGCGCCGATATCGATGCGCTGCGCGGCGCTACCGTCCTGGAATTCGGCGCGCCGTGGTGCCCGCACTGCATCGCCGCGCAGCCGCTGCTGGAAGCCGTGCTGTCGGCGCGCGACGACGTGCGCCATCTGAAGATCGAGGACGGTTCCGGAAAACCGCTGGGACGTTCGTTCCGGATCAAGCTGTGGCCGAGCGTGCTGGTACTGCGCGATGGCGAAGAATTGGCGCGGGTGGTGAGGCCGACATCGATGGAAGAGATCGAGCGCGCGCTCTCGCTGCTGTGATCGATGTGACGTTGGTCGCATTCGACAGCATCGACATCGTTGTGTCGATGCTGTCGCAAGTATCGCGATGCGCTGCGCGTCGCTTCCGTTGCGCAGCTGTTTCGTGAAGGTTGTGTTGCGTTCAGCGACTTCTGCTCGCATGAGCGTTCAGCTTATCCCGCGAATGCCCCGCGATATGGTGGATGCGCCATGCGGCCTAGCGTGATCTTTCCCGCGAGTGGTTAACACCGTGTTGCGTTCGTGTTCGCGGCACGGGATCGATTCATTGCGTCGATTGCATCGTAGGCCCCGGTCGAAGTGAATGACGCATCGATCCATCCTTCATGCAGATCAGGAGAATACGCAATGACCAAGACTTCACAGATTCGTTTGACCGGCCTTTTGGCCCTCGCCGCTGCGATGGCCGCTCCGGCCGCTTTCGGCCAGGACACCACGCCCACCACCGACCAGGCGCAGGCCGCACGGGCTCAGCCCGCAACACCGGCAACGCCGGCCGAGCCCGGCAAGAAGACGTGGGCCGATCTCGACGTGAACAAGGACGGCAACCTCGACAAGACCGAAGCCGCACCGATCCCGACGCTCGAAGCGGTGTTCGAGACCGCCGACACCAATGCCGACGGTTCGCTGACCGGCGAAGAATACAAAAAGTATCTGGCCATGAACGGCGACGGCAAGGCCAAGCCGAAGAAATAAGCCGTCAGGCAAACAGCAGTAGCGAACAGGCGCCAAGGCGTCATCGCGCGACGGGGGCGGCTGCAGGTCGCCCCCGTCGTTTTTATGCACGAGCTTTAGGGAATGTCTGAATAATTCACAGCGTCGTCCCGGCGAAAGCCGGGATCCAGTCTTATCAATAGACTTGCCGAGGAGCTTGGCCCCGGTTTGACCAGCTATTCGGCTGTTAAAAAACGCCGGGGTGACGAATTCTTCAGAATTTCCTTGAGAATTCAGTCTTTGCGCGCGCTCCGCAGACGACGTTCGAACAGTTTCAGCGTGCGGCCCCAGGCGTCGCGTGCGGCCTCTGCGTCGTAACGCGGCGTGGTGTTGTTGTTGAAGCCGTGCTGCGTGCCCGGCGGCCGCAGCAGTGCGTAGTGCACGTCCGCGGCTTTCAGCGCCGTTTCGTAGGCCGGCCATCCGGCATTGACGCGTTCGTCGTTGTCGGCCAGCACCACCAGTAGTTCCGCTTTGATTTTGGGTACGTCGTCCAACGGCGCGGCGCTGCCGTAGAACGGTGCGGCCGCGTCCAGCCAAGGCAAGCGCGTGGCAAGGAAATTGGCAATGCCGCCGCCGTAGCAGAAGCCGACCACGCCCAATCGCCCGTTGCCGTGTTCGATGCCGCGCAGCATGTTGGCGGCGGCGATGAAATCCTCGCGCGTCTTCGCCTGATCGAGCTTGCCGAACAGCGTGCGCGCGGCGTCTTCCTCGCCGGGATAGCCGCCCAGCGGAAACAGTGCATCGGGCGCGAACGCGATGAAGTTTTCCAGCGCCACCCGGCGTGCGATGTCTTCGATATGCGGATTCAGGCCGCGGTTTTCGTGCACGACCAGCACCACCGGCAATGGTTTGCGGATCTTCGCCGGTTTCACCAGATAACCGCGCGCGGTCCCGTAGCCCTGCGGCGACGGGAACTCGACGTACCCGGCGACCAGTCGCTTGTCGTCGCCGGCGACTTCCTGCGCCGCGGCGAACTGCGGGCTGAGCGCTGCGAGCAGTCCGGCGGCAGTAGTGGCGCCGACCGCGAATCGCGCCGCACCGATCAGGAACCCGCGACGGTCGATCGCGCCGTGCACGTACTGGTCGAACAGGCGCAGTACTTCTGGGTCGAAATCCTTGGCGCTTTGGTCGGATGCTTTGGAGAAGGGTGCATTTGACATGGGCGGAGACCTCTGGCGAACGGGTGAGCAGGAAGATGCTGCGATGAGGCGTCCTACGACGATGCGCCGGCGAAACCGCGCTGTCGCCAGGCCTCGAACACCACCACCGCCACCGCGTTCGACAGATTGAGGCTGCGGTTGTCCGGTCGCATCGGCAGGCGCAGCCGTTGTCCGTCGGGAATGGATGTCAGTACGTCTTCAGGCAGGCCGCGGGTTTCCGGTCCGAACAGAAAGGCATCGCCGGGCGCGAACGCGACCTGGTCGTAGCGCGTGGCGTTGCGCGTGCTCAACGCGAACAGCCGCGGCACAGCCGCATTCGCTTCGGCGATCGCTGAAAGCGCCGCGTCCAGCGAATCGTGCACGCGCAGTTCGGCGTACTCGTGGTAATCCAGCCCGGCGCGGCGCAGCTGCGCATCTTCTAGCGTGAAACCGAGCGGACGGATCAGATGCAATCGCGCGCCGGTGTTCGCGCACAGGCGGATGACGTTGCCGGTGTTCGGCGGAATTTCGGGCTGGTAGAGAATGACGTCGAACATGTGCTTAAGGTCTGTTTTGTTTCAAAGAAAATGGTCGTCCAAAAAAGATCCTGCAAGGAAATTCTGTATGTGAATATGGAATTTCCATTGTGACGAATCCTGTTTTCTCTTTGCCGTATTTAGTGCTGGCTGAAAATGATAAATCAGCTGTGATTCGATGCTGTCAAGTAGCTGGTGAGCGAGCGTTTCGGGCTGAATCCAATCGAGAGATATGTAATCTTCACCATCATAAAACCATACGGTCGCGCGATAAATTTTTTTCGTTTGTCCGTCGTACTTGGGAGAATGCAGTTTCAGTGCGGCGGAGTGCCCGCCATAGAAACGGGATATATTCTTGGTCTTGCCAATATAGACCACGTGTTCGCGCGCTCCATCGAAGCATGCGATCAGATAGATGGGCAGTGCAGGGGAGGGAGGCTCTCCCAGTGCATCGAGAATCCATTGGCGTTCTTCACTGTCCAACCAGCCACCCTGCAGGCCATCGATGAGATCGCTGGCTGAAGCCAGATAGTCGTATGTTATTTCTCGGGCTTCGCTAAGACTGAGCCAGCTCATTTCAGTGGCCAAATGTAGCGGCGCTGCTTCTTCGATAGACAGCCACACAGCCCAGTCGTCCTCGGGCGCGTCGACATGACCCGGGTTGTAGAACCGTTTCGGCAAAGGTTGAGTTCTAGCGATCCATGCAGACAACGGTCTTAGGAAGTGCAGTTCTTTCCCTGAAATTTCTTTCACCACAACATCACCATGTTCTGTCAATCGAGGAAACGTTCGTTTTCTTCAAAGCCTTGCATGAGAGCCATTGTGCCAGCGACTGGCAAGTCCTTCGCGTCAACGTCAACGACCCACCTTGCACGCCGCCAGCGGCACGGCTGCGGCCGTCTGCCAACGCTGCGCCTCGGCCGGCTGCGGCGCGTCCGGGAAATCGATCCGCGCCTCGATCTGATCGCCTTGGCCGTCGCGGACATTGGTGAGTCCCGCGAAGCGGCGCAGGCGCCGGTCGGTGGTGGTGTATTCGACCGAGATGGGCGAGGTCACTTTGCCCAGCAGGCCTTCGAGCCGCAGCTCGAAACGCTGCACCGCGGCATCGCCGCTGCCGCGCCGACCCAGGCCGCGGACCTCGAACGCCAGGCTGCGCCCGAACGCAGGGACCACGAACGCCAGCGCCTGGGACTTGCCCGCGCCCAGCTGCGACCAGGACTGGCGCAGGAATTCGTCGAAGCCGGCGTCCGCCACCAGCGGGCCGTCGGATTTGCGCAGCCGGTGTGGCGGTTTGCTGCCGGACCAGATCATGGTCTGCCCGCCTTCGCGGCGCAGGCCTTCGCGATAACCGCGGGCATCGACCAGCTCGAACTCCGGCGCGGTCGCCGAACTGCGGTAATCGATGCGCTTGCGTGCGAACGCCACGCCGTCGGGGCAGCGGTACAGCACCAGCCGTTCGACCGGCCGTTCGCCGTCGCGGCGGAAGAGATGTTCCTCGCGATAGAGCAGGCGGTCGCTTTTCGGGTCGCGGGCCTGGCCCTCGACCGAGAGCAGTGCGGCCCGGGCCTGATCTGCGAGAACGAGGTTCGCGACGACCAGAGTCAGGGCGAACAGGAAGAAAGGTGGGCGAAAAGGCTGGAGAATCGGCGTCATGCCGATGGATACGGCGTCGTTCCGGCGCCGGATGCAGCGCAAGTCCGCCCTACCAGGGCTGCGCATGGCCCTGCCAGTCGAGGAAGCGCCCGCTGTCGTCCAAAGTCAGGCGGTCGATCACCCGCAGCAGGCCGGCGACCGATGCCGCCGCCGTGATCTGCGCACCGTCGCCGCCCATTTCGGTCTGCACCCAGCCCGGGTGCAGGGCGACGACCTTGGTGCCGCGGTCGCGCAGCGCGTGGGCGAGGAGCACGCTGGCCATGTTCTGCGCGGCCTTGCTGATGTTGTAGCTGGGCGTGCCGAACTGGCCGGTGTTGGCGATGGAGCCCAAGGTGGACGACACGTTCGCCACCGTGGCGCCGTCGGACAGCGTGGGCGCCAGCGCTTCGGTCAGCAGCAGGGGACCGCTGGCGTTGATGCGGAAACTGTCGTCCAGATGGGCGGCGGACAGCTGGCCGAAGCGCTCGCCCGAGTGCAGCACGCCGGCGTTGTTGATGAGCAGGTCGATGCGCTCGCAGACCAGGGGCAGCTCGCGGACCAGTTCGGCCCGGGATTTCTCGCTGGCCACGTCCAGCGGCAGCACGTGCAGCCGGCCCGGGTATTCGCCGGTCAGGCTGTTGAGGGCGGCCGCTTTGCCGGGATGGCGGCAGGCGGCGACCACCCGGTCGCCGCGGGCCAACAGCTGGCGAACGAATTCCAGGCCGATCCCGCGGTTGGCGCCGGTGACGAGGCAGTGCTTGGCCATGCGGGCAGCTCCATGCGGTGGCGGGGCGTGCGGGGCCGGACGGGACTTGTGGCCTAGTGCCATGCCCGGGCCGGGCCGCTAGCATGCTACGCCGGTCAATCCGTGTCCAAGCAGGCAGCTTTCCAGGCAGATCTGCGCGCCTCAGTATTCTGCACGCCCTCTTCAACACACCCTCTTCACGCTTCAAGGAGTCCCGCATGTCCCTTGCCCGCCCGTGTCTGCCCGTGCTCAAGCACGGCCTGCTCGCGCTTTCGCTGTCCGCCGCCCTCGGCGGCAGCCTGTCCCTGCTGCCGATCGAAGCGCAGGCCCAGGCCAAGGCCGCGCGCAGCGCCGATGTCGACATCCCGTACCAGCAGTTCACCCTGCCCAACGGCCTGCGGGTGATCGTGCATACCGACCGCAAGGCGCCGATCGTGGCGGTGAACATCTGGTACCACGTGGGCAGCAAGGACGAACCGGCCGGGCGCAGCGGTTTCGCGCATCTGTTCGAGCACCTGATGTTCAACGGCTCCGAGAACCACCCGGGCGAATTCTTCGAGCCCTTCGAGCTGGTCGGCGCCACCGATCAGAACGGCACGACCAATCAGGACCGCACCAACTACTTCCAGAACGTGCCCACGACCGCGCTGGACATGGCGCTGTGGATGGAATCCGACCGCATGGGCCATCTGCTTGGCGCGATCGACCAGGCGACCCTGGACGAACAGCGCGGCGTGGTCCAGAACGAGAAGCGCCAGGGCGAGAACCAGCCCTACGGCCAGGTCTGGGAACTGCTCGGCAAGGCCATGTACCCGAAGGGTCATCCGTACAACCACAGCGTGATCGGCTCGATGGCCGACCTCAACGCGGCGTCGCTGGACGACGTGAAGAACTGGTTCCGCACCTGGTACGGCCCGAACAACGCGGTGCTGGTGCTGGCCGGCGACATCGATCTGGCCACCGCCAAGGCGAAGGCCACGCAATACTTCGGCCACATCCCGGCCACGCCGACCATGGCGCAGCCCAAGGTGAATGTCTCGCCGCTGGCGACGGACACCCGCTCCGCGCTCGCCGACAAAGTGCCGCAGGCGCGGATCATGCGCGTGTGGAACGTGGCCCAGGCCGGCACCGTCGACATCGACCGCCTGCAGTTGTTCGCCCAGGTGCTCGGCGGCAGCCGCGCTTCGCGTCTCGATCAGCGCCTGTTCTTCCGCGACAAACTGGTCGACAACGTCAGCGCCAGCGCCGACTACTCGCAGCTCAGTTCGAATTTCATGATCAGCGCCACCGTGAAGCAGGGCGTGGACCCGGCGAAGGTCGAAGCCGCGATCGATGAAGAACTGAAGAACCTGCTGCGCGACGGCCCGACCCAGATCGAACTGGATCAGGCCCGCGCCGTGACCAAAGCCGGCTTCATCCGCGGCGTGGAACGCATCGGCGGCTTCGGCGGCAAAGCCGACGTGCTTGCCGAATGCACGGTCTACACCGGCAATCCCGGTTGCTTCCGCAATAGCCTGAAGACCATCAACACCGCGACCATCGCCCAGATCAAGACCGCCGGCGTCAACTGGCTCGGCGCCGGCAAGGGCAGCCACACCTTGGTGGTGTCCCCGGGCGAGCGCAAGCCGCTGCCCGAAGACGCCGCGGTCACGCCGGCGGCGCTGACCCTGCCTGCGGTCGACAAGAAATACAAAACCACGGCCAGCACGGTCGACCGCAGCACCGGCGAACCGGTCACGACGGTATTCCCGGAACTGAAGTTCCCGTCGCTGCAGCGCGCCACCCTCAAGAACGGCACCACGATCGTCCTCGCCGAACGCAAGAGCGTGCCGGTGGTGCAGATGAGCTATCTGTTCGGCGGCGGTTTCGTGGCCGACAAGGGCGCCAAACTGGGCACGTCGAGCTTCGCGATGGGCATGCTGGACGAAGGCGCCGGCGACTACGACGCCATCGCCTTCGGCAATCGCGCCGAATCGCTGGGCGCCAACCTCAGTGCCGGCGCCAGCCTCGACGGCGCCAGCGCCGGCCTGTCCGCGCTGAAGCAGAACCTCGATCCGTCGGTGGCGCTGTTCGCCGACATGCTGCGCCGCCCGCGCTTCGAGCAGGCCGAAATCGACCGTGTGAAGGCGAACTGGATCGCCGGTATCGCCCAGGAAAAGGCGCGTCCCAACGGCGCGGCGATGCGCGTGCTGCCGCCGCTGCTCTACGGCGAAGGCCATCCCTACGCCATCCCGTTCAGCGGCACCGGCACCGAAGCGTCGATCGGCTCGCTCAACCGCGATGACCTGCGCGCCTATCACGGCCGCTGGGTGCGTCCGGACAACGCGACCCTGCTGGTGGTCGGCGATACCACTTTGAAAGAACTCGTCCCGGTGCTCGAAAAGTACTTCGGCGACTGGAAGGGTGAAGGCGACGCCAGCGGCAACGGCGCGATTCCTGCGGTCGCGACCCCGCGCAAGCCGCGCGTGTACCTGATCGACCAGCCGGGTGCGGTGCAGGCCAACATCTACGTCGGTCAGCTGGTGCCCTCCACCAAGGATGCCGGCGCGGTGAAGTTCGACATCGCCAACGCGGTGCTCGGCGGCGAGTTCTCCTCGCGCCTCAACATGAACCTGCGCGAAGACAAGCACTGGGCCTACGGTTCCTACAGCAGCGCCTCCGGCGCGATGGGTCAGCGCCCGTGGATGGCCTTCGCCGCAGTGCAGATCGACAAGACCGCCGAATCGCTGGCCGAGATGCGCCGCGAGATCGGCGAATACGCCAGCGGCAAGGCGCCGCCGAAGCCGGAAGAAGTCTCCAAGATCCAGTCCACCGAGATCCGCGGCCTGCCGGGCTCGTACGAAACCGCCGGCGCCGTGCTCGGCACCCTCGGCGGCATCGTCCGCTACGGCCGTCCCGACGACTACGTGTTCCAGCGCAAGGCCGAGATCGAAGGCCTCACTCCGGAGCAGGTAAAAGCCGCCGCGGCGACCATCGATCCGGATGCGCTGACCTGGGTCGTGGTCGGTGATCTGAAGCAGATCGAAAAGCCGGTACGCGCGCTGAAGGTCGGCGAAGTGTTCATCGTCGATGCGGATGGAAAAGCCGCCCGCAAGTGACTTGACGCACTTGGTGCTCAGGGCCGCGCGCGCGGCTGGTGGCGGCGAACGATGATGTTCTGTTCCACCGCTGTCGGGTGATTGCCCGGTTCAATTGCGTAGTTCAGCCGATGCCCGCCATGATGGCGGGCATCGTTTTTTCAGGAGTACCGAATCATGTCTTCGCGGATTTCATCCTTGCTTACTGCCGCTTCGCCCGCTGTTGCTTGGCGCGCCGCCGCCGTCTTCGTTTTGACGCTCGCCGGCAGTGCCTGCACCTGGGTGCACATGGCGCCCGGCGCATCGAGGGTGCGGGTGGTCGAGCAGACGCCGTCGGGCTGCGAGAAACGCGGCGAAGTCGAGGTGTCGGTCAAGGACAGCATCGCTTTCTACGACCGCAACCAGCTGAAGGTGCGCGACGAGCTGGAAACGCTGGCGCGCAACGAGGCCCCGGGCCTGGGCGCCGATACCGTGCAGCCGGCCGCGCCGCCGGTGTCGGGCGAACAGCGCTTCATCGCCTGGCGTTGCCGCTGAGTCGCAGCGCGTGCGCTCAGCGCGCCACGCTTTCCAGCCGCAGTGCGGTCTGGCCCATGTGGACGACGCCGTGCTCGCCCGGCGCATGCACCTGCAGGCCGAAGCACGAGGACTCGAGCTTGTTCCATTCGCTCAACTCGCCGCTGTGCGCCCATTTGCGCACGATCCGCAGGCTGTAGCAGCCGGCGGCTTCGGTATCGGCGGGTTCCCAGTCCACTTCCTGGCTGCCCAGGATGTTGATCTCGAACACCGCGCCCAGCGGCGAGCACACCTTGAAGTGTTCGTGGCCAAGGCCATTCACCGGCGCCCCGGTATCGGCCTGCGACACCGAGACGAACAGCAGCAGCACGTAGCTGTCGTCATGGACGGATTTGGATTCCTGCGATACCGCATCAACGATCAGTCGTGCCATCGAGCCTGTCTCCGGAGTTTGGTCTGGGATGCCGGCCGCCAGATGGGCAGGCGTACGGCAAAGCGACCAGTCTGAAGCAGTCCCGGCCTGCCGCCATGGGCCGATGGACAGGGGTGGATTCGTGGGCCGGTGGCGATTTCCGGGCTTCCCGCGCGGCCCGGCGACGGAAAATCGGGCTTCCGGAGGCCCTCGAACAGCCCCCGAAAGCCCGGAAACACAGGGCTCGCGCGCTTTTTGCATGCGCTGGAGCATGGAAGCCGGTAACCTACACGGTTCCTGTCTGTTTTACGGCTGACACCTCATGCTGTTTCAACACGTCGCGATCGCCGGCCTGGCGCACATCGATGCTCCGCGTCAACTGACTTCCGCCGAGATCAACGCCCGGCTCAAGCCGACCCTCGACCGCCTCGGGATCAAGGCGAACGTGCTCGAAGACATCGCCGGCATCCGTTCCCGGCGCCTCTGGGACGACGGCGTGGAAGCGTCGGACGCCGCCACCCTCGCCGGTGTGAAGGCGCTGGCCGATGCCGGCATCGATCCCTCGCGGATCGGTTTATTGGTGAACACCTCGGTCAGCCGCGACTACCTGGAGCCGTCCACCGCCAGCATCGTCTGCGGCAACCTCGGCCTCTCCGACACCTGCCAGAACTTCGACATCGCCAACGCCTGTCTGGCCTTCCTCAACGGCATGGACATCGCCAGCCGCATGATCGAACGCGGCGAGATCGACTACGCCCTGATCGTCGACGGCGAAACCGCCAATCTCGCCTACGAGAAGACGCTCGCGCGCATGGCCAGCCCGGACCTCACCGAAGACGAGTTCCGCAACGAAATGGCCACGCTCACCCTGGGCTGCGGCGCCGCCGGCATGGTCCTCGCCCGCGCCGAGCTGGCACCGGGCGCACCGCGCTACCGCGGCGGCGTCACCCGCGCCGCGACCCAGTGGAACAGCCTCTGTCGCGGCAACCTCGACCGCATGGTCACCGACACCAAGATGCTGCTGATCGAAGGCATGAAGCTGGCGACCAAGACGTTTATCGCCGCCAAGCTCGCGCTGGGCTGGGTGGTGGAAGAGGTTGACGAGTTCGTGATCCATCAGGTCAGCAAGGTCCACACCCAGGCCATGATCGACGCCTTCGGCATCGACCCCAAGAAAGTCCTGACCATCTTCGGCGAACACGGCAACATCGGCCCGGCTTCGGTGCCGATCGTGCTCAGCAAACTGCGCGAGATGGGCCGCCTGAAGAAGGGCGACCGCGTCGCTCTGCTCGGCATCGGCTCCGGCCTGAATTGCTCGATGGCGGAAGTGGTCTGGTAAACATGCTTCCCGATGGCCGCAGCCATCGGTAAAGTCGGACACCCAGCCCCCGGCCCTGGCCGGGGGTTTTCGTTTCAGCCCTCGATGCGTAAGGAATGCCCATGTCGAAACTCCCCAGCCACCACGAAATCGCCGTCGCTTCCATCCACGTATTCAGCGACGACGGCCGTCTCGATCTTGCCGAGCTCGAAAAGCTGCTGGCCCTGGCCCTGCGCGACACCGTGGTCGACGACGATGAGAAGCGCGTCCTCGGCAACATCCTGACCCGCGCCGAGCGCGATGGCGTCGACCCGGACGTCCAGGCGCGCATCGACCAGGTCCGGCAGCAGCATGGGCTGAGCGCCTGAGAACCAGTTCAAGGTCTCGGGTCTGGGCCAAAGACCTGTCATCCCGAACGAGGGCAAAGCCCGATGAGGGATCTGCTTGTCGCGGGTTGCGCCAACAGCGGATCCTTGTTCGTCAGGAAAATCAAAGGCATGCAGGGATTTTTGTCGCCACCACGCGGCGGCGTCCCCGCCCGTTAAAAAGAATCGGGGTTTTCTTTCGTATCGCGGGTGCCGGAGAAAAAAATCTTTCCTTGGCTGTTCCGTTCTGTTCGTGTCGAAATTTTCGAATGTTTTCGACATGTGTCGTGTTCATGTCGAAAGCATCGACATGAAGCCAATGTCGAAGCGCAGCGCGACGGCAACGCATATCAAAAAAACCGGAAATTGAACGTCTCGCGCCGGACATGTATAAATACTCAACTTTTTGATACATGTGGGGTGGGTGCCGATGCGATCGCTTCATGAGCTCGCGCCCGGTCGTTTCGAAACAGCCCCGATTCTCAAGGCGCTGAACCAGGCCAGCCGCAGTCTGGCCGAATTGAAAGGGGTGGCGGCAAGCATCCCGAATCAAAGCATCCTGATCAACACGCTGACCTTGCAGGAGGCGAGGGACAGCTCCGCCATCGAGAACATCGTCACGACGCAGGACGATCTGTATCGCGAAGAAGAGCCTGCCGACACCACGGGCACGGCCATCAAGGAAGTGTTGCGGTATCGCCAGGCGCTGCGCGCGGGCCATGAACGTGTCCGCGACACCGGATTGTTGACCTTGAACACCATCCTCGAAATCCAGGAGTGCCTGGAGAGCAATCGCGCAGGCCTGAGGAAGCTGCCCGGCACCGCCTCGCGCGATGGTGCGGGCCGTGTGGTCTACCAGCCGCCGCAGGACGCCAACGAAGTGAAGAGGCTCATGGGCGAGCTGGAAACATTCATCCACGATCAACCGCCGTTCGAAGCCGATCCGCTGATCAGGATGGCGTTGATCCATCACCAGTTCGAAAGCATCCATCCGTTCTACGACGGCAATGGACGCACCGGGCGCATCATCAATGTGCTGTACCTCGTCAAAGAAGGTCTGCTCGATATTCCCGTGCTGTATCTCAGCAGGCATATCGTGCGGACCAAACCCGACTACTACCGGTTGCTGCAGGCCGTGCGCGACCATGACGACTGGGAAGGCTGGGTGCTGTACATGCTGCAGGCCGTCGCGGCCACCGCCGCGCAGACCATCGTCACCATCCAGGCCATCAAGACGCTGTTGCAGCAGACCAAGCTGCGTATCCGCGCGCGCTACCGGTTCTACAGTCAGGACCTGATCAACAACCTGTTCAACCACCCGTACACGCGCGTCGAATTCCTGCAGCGCGAGCTGGGCGTGTCGCGGCTGACGGCCACGCGCTACCTCGACAAGCTCGCCGCGGACGGCGTGCTGCGCAAAATGCGCGTTGGCCGCAACAATTACTACGTCAATCAGCCGCTGTTCGACCTGCTGGCCCCTACCGATGGAGCGGGCGAACGATGAGCGCCTACGACCACCTCGACCGCGACGCCCTGATTCGTCTGCTGCAGCGGCGCGATGCCGAGCGCCAGCTTGGGCTGGTGTGGGAGCGCGACGAGATCGACGTCGATGCCGCGCTCAATGACGACTACGTGGCCCTGCAACTCGATGCGGCGCTGAGCCATGGCGATGCGCCGTGGAACAACCTCATCATCGAAGGCGACAACTACGACGCCCTGCGCGCGCTGCGCATGAGCCACAAGGACAAGACCAACCGCATCCGCTGCATCTACATCGACCCGCCGTACAACACCGGCAACCGCGATTTCGTCTACAACGACCGCTTCGTCGACAAGACCCACCGCTTCCGCCATTCGCTGTGGCTGGAATTCATGTATCGGCGCCTGAGTCTGGCCAAAGAACTGCTGGCCGACGACGGCGTGATCTTCGTCAGCATCGACGACAACGAGATTTTCCGGCTGGGCATGCTGATGGATCGGGTGTTTGGCGAGGCGAATTTGATTCAAACACTGGTTTGGAAAAAATCTTACGGCGGCGGCGCGAAAACAAAGCATGTTGTCGGTTTACATGAGTATGTTCTTTGCTTCGCGAAAAATAAGGATCTTGTCGATAGGATCGAGTTGCCGCCTGATCCAAAAGTGTTGAAATATTATAAATTTCGCGATGAAATGTTTGAACTTCGCGGGCCGTATCGTCTTCAGCCACTCGCCACTAAAAGCATGGATACGAGAGAAAATTTGCGTTATTCCATTCCTTATCAAGGCGAAGAGATTTGGCCAGAAAAGCAATGGCAATGGGCGCGTGAACGTGTGATGAGAGCCCTTGAGAAAAACGAATTATCATTCTTTCGGAAAGGAAACGCTTGGACGGTCAATTACAAACAGTATTTGCGAGATGAGAACGGTGTTGAACGCGGATCGAAACCTTACTCTATTCTTGATGGGCCATTTACCCAAGAAGGTACAAGTGAAATTCGTGAGTTGTTCGGTGATGGCAAGACATTTTCTTTTCCAAAGCCAGCTGGGCTTGTCGCACAGCTCATCTCGTACATGCCAAAAGATACTGTAGTCCTCGACTTCTTCGCCGGCTCCGGCACCACCGCGCACGCCGTCGCCAAACTCAACGCCGAAGACGGCGGCGACCGCCGCTTCATCCTGGTCAGCAGCACCGAAGCCACCGACGACCAGCCCGACAAGAATCTCTGCCGCGATGTCTGCGCGGAGCGCGTGCGCCGTGTACTCGGCGGCTACACCAATGCCAAGGGTGAAGCGGTCGCCGGCCTGGGCGGCGGCTTCGCCTACCTGCGGGCGCGGCGCATCCCGCGCCACCGCCTCAGCCTGAAACTGGACCACGCCGAGGTGTGGAGCGCGCTGCAACTGCTGCACGCCAGACCGCTGTCGCCGTGGCCGGGCGGCGGATTCGCGGCCGACGGCGACGTGGCCTATCTGGTCGACTTCCGCGAAGCCTCGGTCGCGCGCCTGGGCGGCTGGCTGGCCACCGCGCCCGCCGATGCCGCCCACACCCTCTACAGCTGGTCGCCCGAACGCCTGCGCGCCTGGGCGCCGCCGCCCGCAGCGCACGTTCGCCTGCTGCCCATCCCGCAGCACCTGCGCGACCGCTTCGGCCGTGGCTGAGCGCATGCGCCGGCACCCCCTGTAGGAGGGTCTTCAGGCCCGAGCCTTTGCCGGCCACGCCTGTATTCAGGCCCGAGCCTTTGCCGGCCACGCCTGTAGGAGGGCCTTCAGGCCCGATGCCTTTGTCGGCCCCACCTGTAGGAGGGCCTTCAGGCCCGATGCTTTTGCCGGTAGCGTGTGAAGGCATCGGGGCTGAAGCCCCTCCTACAGCCCCTACTACAGTTTTTTGCAACGACACATTATTAATATAGGACCCAGCGATGCCCGCCACCCTCAAGGACTTCCAGGAAACCGTCTGCAGCGGCATCGTCGCGCGCCTGGACAACGTGCGTGCGCTCTACGCCCAGCTGTCGCCGGCCGCGCCCGCGCAGATGGCGCTGGCCCGCCGCCGCGACGGCGCGCTGGTGCTGCAGGCCCCCACCGGCGCCGGTAAAACCCTGGTCGCGGTGGAGGCCATGCGCCGCACATCGGCGCAGGAACCGGTGCTGTGGTTCTGGTTCGCGCCGTTCGCCGGGCTGGTGGCGCAATCGCGTGCGGTGATCGCAGCGCAGGCGCCCGAGCTTGACCTGTTCGATCTGGACAGCGACCGCCGGCTGGACACCGTGCGCGGCGGCGGCGTGTTCGTCACCACCTGGGCCTCGGTCGCCGCGCGCAGCGCCGACAGCCGCCGCGCGCGGACGCGCAGCGACGACGGTTTGTCGATCGACGACGTGATCGCCCAGGCGCGCGCGGACGGCCTGCGCATCGGCTGCATCGTCGACGAGGCGCATCACGGCTTCCAGAAAGCCGCGCAGGCCCGCGCATTCTTCACCGACGTGCTGGCGCCGGACTACACGGTGATGATGACCGCCACTCCGCGCGATACCGATGTCGCCGCCTTCGAGAAGGCGACCGGCTACGAGGTCGGCACACCGGCCGACTGGGCGTCGGTCAGCCGTTACGACGCGGTGGAGGCCGGGCTGCTCAAGCGCGGCGTGCGTCTGGTGCGGTTTCTGGCCCGCGACGGCGACACCGCGCAGCTGATCGACTTCGAGCACCTCGCCCTGCGCGAATGCACGACGATGCACCGGCAGATCCAGCGCACGTTGGCCGACGCCGGCGTGGCGCTGACGCCGCTGATGCTGGTGCAGGTGCCGGACGGCAAGGTCGCGCAGGAAGACGCACGGCGGTTCCTGGTCGAACAGCTGAAGTTCGACGCCCATGCCGTGCGCCTGCACACCGCCGACGAGCCCGACCCGGACCTGCTGTCGCTGGCCCAGGACCCCACGGTGGAGGTGCTGATCTTCAAGATGGCGGTGGCGCTGGGCTTCGACGCCCCGCGCGCGTTCACGCTGGCGGCGCTGCGCGGCGCGCGCGATGCCGCGTTCGGCGTGCAGGTGATCGGCCGGATCGTCCGCCGCCACGCATTGCTGCAAACCCGCAACGACCTGCCGTCGCTGCTCGACCACGGCTACGTGTTTCTGGCCAACGCCCAGGCGCAGGAAGGGCTGCTGGACGCCGGCACCCAGATCAACGCCCTGACCACGCAGGCGCCGGAACTCGGCACGCAGACGGTGGTGACGGTGATCGGCGATGCGCAGCAGGTGCAGGTGGTGCGCAGCGGCGAGCCGCTGAGTCTGCTGGTGTCGCCGGCCGGCGCGCAGGTGGTACGCACCTTGGCCGACCATGCGGCGACGGGGCAGGTCGACGATTCCGCCGTTGCCCCGGCCGCAACCGCGTTCGGCGCCGAAGACGGGCCGAGGTGGGAAGCGTTGGCGCAGTCGTTGCTGGGTTTGAGCGGCGGCGAAGGCGAACGGCCGGACGCAGATCCGACTGCGCCGATGCTGGTGCTGTCGCAGGCATCCACGATCCGCTACCCGCGCCGCGCCGATGTGCCCGACAGCCTACTCAGCGAACGTTTGCCGCAGGTGTCCGCGGATTTCGATGCGCAACTGGTGATGCACGTCGACTTCAATGAAGCGGTGCTGGCCAGCCGCCTGCGCACGCGGGTGCAGCTGGCGCGCACCGACACCGATCTGTTCACCGCGGGCGGGGTGCAGGCGGACGAAAGCATCGTCGATATCTGGACGCACCTGGAGCCAGCGGCGGTGGCCGACCGCGCCGAGCAGATCCGCCTGCGCCTGCCCGAAGCCAATGATCGCGAATTGCACGGCCGCCTGCTGGCGCGTTTCCGCGAAGCGATCGAACGCAGCGGCGCCGAGGTTCCCACGGATGACGAGGTGCTGATGCAGCAACTCGACCTGGTGCAGGTGCGCAACCCGCAATTGCTGCGCGACGCCTACCGCCGCCTGCGCCACGCGCAGGTCGCCGATGTGGCGGTGGCACTACCAGCCGAATTCCACAGCGACGTGCGTCTGGCGCCCGCGCGGCGCGGCAGTTACGGCGTGTTCCCGCCCGACCTCAACCACGACGAGCGCGCCATCGCGCAGTTGCTCGACGCCCACGCCGACGTGCGCTGGTGGCACCGCAACCTGCCCAGTAAGGCCGACTCCATCGGCCTGTATCGCTGGGACGACGGCGCGGGCTTCTTCCCCGATTTCGTGGTGGCGCTGAACGAGCGCGGCACCCCGGGCGGCATCGCGTTGCTGGAATTCAAGGGCGACCAGTTCTGGGGCAAAGACAGCGAAGTGGAAAAAGCCGCCGCCGTGCATCCCGACTACGGCCGGGTTTTCATGGTCGGCCGCCGTCGCGGCGAGAACGACTTCGCCCACCTGCGCGAACTGGGTGGACGGCTGCAGGCCGACGGCGTGTTCGAGGTGGGGCGTCTGAGGTTCGTGTGACCGCCGATGTCATGACGCGATGCGTTCCATCCCTGAAACCCCGGCTCCGGCCGGGGTTTTCGTTTCGAGCCGCGGCTGGCGCCCTGCCGTCCAACACCATTCGTCGGATATCACATGTGAACAATTGACAAACATCACATGTGACACTTACCGTGCGTGCATGGAACGCCGATCCTCCGCCTACTACCAGCGCCGCCATCGCGAGCGCCTGCGCGAGCAGGGGTTGATCAAGAAAGAGTTGTGGGTGTTGTCCGAATACGCCGACGAACTGGCGGCAATCGAACGACGGATGCGCCAGCCCAGGGACGAAACCCCGCAGCCGGCGCGCGATGGTCAGGAAACGCAAGAGGAGCAGGTGATGTCCGGCATGTCGATGCAGTCTTCTCCGCTGTGGACGGCGCTCGCGCTGCACACCGCGCTTGCCGGGTCCGACGGCGTGCGCGATGGCGCGATTTCGGTCGAACTGATCGACGGCGCCGAGCCCGGCCTGTACCTGACCATGCACGATTACGGCGACCTGCCGCTGTTCATGGCGGTGGTGGGCCGGCAGATCGTGGTCGAAGCCATGATGTGGCCGGTGTCGCAGGTGCGCGACGCCGCGCGCTTCAACGAAGAGCTGCTGCGCACGCACAGACTGTTCCCGCTGTCCACGCTGGGCATCGAAACCATCGACGGCGAAGCGGTTTACATCATGTTCGGTGCGCTGAGCGCCGCATCGTCGTTGACCGACGTGCTGTTCGAGATCGAAACCCTGGCCGACAACGTGATCCGCGCCACCGAAGCCTACGAATGGCATCTGCAGGTGGCCGCATGAGTACGAAAAGCCAGCCCGGCGATCGTCGCAAGGCGCAGGCGGCCACGACTGCGCAGAGCGAACCGCCCGAAACTTCGGCGCTGTGGCGTCGGCTGGTGACCGCCGTGCGCGGCGGCGTCAACGAATTGGGCGAAGCGATCGCCGAGAGTCAGGCGCTGCGCATTCTCGATCAGGAAATCCGCGACAACGATGCCGAACTGCATCGCGTGCGCACGATGCTGGCCGAGACGATGGCGCGCTGCAAAGTGGCGCAGGAGCGTCTGGCGGCGGCGAACGCGAAGCTCGAAGAATACGAAGGCTATGCGCTGAAAGCATTGAAGTCGGGCGAGGACGCGCTGGTGCGCGAGGTCGCCGCGAAGATCTCGCTGCTCGAAATCGAGCGCGACGGCTACGCCGGTCACGAACAGGAATACGCCGCGGGCATCGCGCATCTGCGCAAAGTGGCCACGCAGCTCGAAGCGACGATCAATCGCTTGAAGCAGCAGGTGGATACAGTGCGCGCGACCGAAAACGTGCAGCGCGCGCAAACCGCGGTGGCGAACCGCCGCGAGGGCTCGGATGTGCGCGTGCGCACGGCGCTGGATTCGCTGGAGCGCATCAAGCGTCGCCAGGCCGAGCGCGGCGTGCAGCTTGAAACGGCCGAAACGATGAACGAAGACGCCGGCGACGACGCGCTGGATGCGAAACTGCGCCGCGCCGGCATCATCGCCGACGAAGACCGCACCGAAGCGGTGCTGTCGCGTCTGAAAAAACAGCACGACGCTTGAACGATCGGCACGGCGCCCGCGGGGCGCCGATGGGGAGCACACAGTCTGGAGCATGGGGATGGATGAATTTCTGAGCGTCGCGACATCGTTTCCGACCGCCGTGTACAGCGTGCTGCTGTGCGTGGTGACGGTGCATTGGCTGCTGTCGGCGCTGGGCATCCTCGAAATCGACACCCTCGACGGACTGTTGCCGGACCATCTGGGCACGGACGGTCTGCACGGCGCGCATGGCGTGCACGGTGCGCATGCGCATGGCGGACACGATGCCCACGGCAGCGAGCATGGCGGCCTGAGCGGCCTGCTGATGAAATTCGGCCTGCACGGCGTGCCGATCATGGTGGTCATCACCATCATCGCCATCGTCGGCTGGGCGTTCTGCTACTTCTTCGATCTGTATGTGCTGAGCGGGATGACGCTGGGTGCGCTCGGCGTGGCCGCGGACATCGCGACCGTGATCGGCGGCCTGCTACTGTCGATTCCGGTCGCGCGCATCGTGCTGGCGCCGGTGCGCCGCATCATGCGCCGCTTCGCACCGGTGTCGCAGCGACCTTTGCTCGGCCGTTACGCCGAAGTGCGCAGCGCGGAAGTCACCAGAACGCACGGACAGGCGATGCTCGACGACGGCGGTGCAGGATTGATCCTGCAAGTGCGCGCGGAAACCTCCGGCAAGTTCGTGCGTGGCGACCGCGTGGTGCTGATCGAATATCTGGAACAGCAGAACGCCTACCGGGTGGTTTCGGGCGAAGAGTTCGAGCGGCTGTAGCGGATCGATCGAAAATCAAGTGTCCGGCCGACAGCGTGTCGTGCCGGGTGTGATTCATGTTTTGACGAGGGAGAGAGTGTTATGGGTGATGCAGGTCTGATCGGTGTGTTGACCATCGCGGGCGTGGTGATCGTCTTCTTCCTGGGCATCCTGGGGATGTTCAAGGCCTTCTACAACAAGGTGCCGCAGGGCACCGCGCTGATCGTCAACGACCTGTCGTCGTCGCCGAAAGTGCATTTCACCGGCGCGATCGTCTATCCGGTGATCTACAAGAAGGAGCTGATGAAGATTTCGCTCATCACCCTCGAAGTGGACCGCCGCGGCAAGGACGGCCTGATCTGCCGCGACAACATGCGCGCCGACATCACCGTCGCGTTCTATCTGCGCGTGAACGAAACGCCGCAGGACGTGTTGAAGGTCGCCAAGGCCATCGGCGCCGAGCGCGCGTCCGACAAGGCCGCGGTGAACGAACTGTTCAACGCCAAATTCTCCGAAGCGCTGAAGACGGTCGGCAAGCAGATCGACTTCGTGAAGCTGTTCGAGAACCGTCAGGACTTCCGCGACCGCATCGTCGAAGTGATCGGCAACGACCTCAATGGTTACGTGCTGGAAGACGTGGCCATCGACTATCTCGAACAGACCTCGAAAGCGTCGCTGGATCCGAGCAACATCCTCGACGCCGAGGGCATCCGCAAGATCACCGAGCTGACTGCAGCGCAGAATGTGATCACCAACGAGCTTGAGCGCAACGAACAGCTGGCGATCACCAAGAAGAACGTCGAGACCCGCGAAGCGATGCTGGCGCTGGAGCGTCAGCAGGCCGATGCCGAGGCGCGGCAGAAGCGCGAGATCGCGACGATCCAGGCGCGGGAGCAGGCCGAGACCGCGAAGGTGCAGGAAGAAGAACGGCTGAAATCCGAACAGGCGCGCATCACCACCCAGGAGACGCTGGACATCCGCGAACAGAACCGCATGCGCGAAGTCGAGGTCGCCGAACAGAACCGTCAGCGCGCGGTGGTGATCGAAATCGAGAAGGTGCATCGCGCCAAGGATCTGGAAATCGTCTCGCGCGAGCGCGAAGTCGAACTGCAGCGGATCGACAAGGAGAAGGCGCTGGAGATCCAGCGCAAGGACATCGCGAACGTCATCCGCGATCGCATCATCGTCGAGAAATCCGTCGCCCAGGAAGAAGAGCGCATCAAAGAAGTGCGCCAAGTCTCCGAAGCCGACCGTTCGAAGCAGGTCAAGATCATCGCCGCGCAGGCCAAGGCCGAGGAAGAGCTGGTGCGTCAGGTCAAGCAGGCGGAGGCCGACGAAACTTCGTCGAAGCACAAAGCCGTGGAGATGACCGTGACCGCGCAGGCCGAACTCGAAGCCGCCGGCAAACATGCGGAAGCCAAGAAACGCATGGCCGAAGGCATCGAAGCCGAGCGCGCGGCGCCCGGTCTCGCCGACGCGCGCGTGCGTGAAGTCACCGCTGTGGCGCTCGAAAAAGAGGGCATGGTCAAGGCACGCGTGGTCGCGGAAACCATGGCCGCCGAAGCCAAGGGTACGCAGGACAAGGGGCTGGCCCAGGCCAAGGTGCTGGAAGAAAACCTCAGCGCCCAGGCGCGCGGCGAAGAACAGCTGGGTACCGCGCAGGCCAAGGTCACCAAGGATCGCGGACTGTCCGAAGCCGAAGTGCTGCGCGAGAAATATCGTTCGGAAGCGGAAGGCCTGACCGAGAAGTTCGCGGCGCTGGGTTCGCTGAGCGATCAGGCGCGTGCGCACGAAGAGTTCCGCATGCAGCTGGAAAAGAGCTTCGAGCAGGCGATCGCGTCGATCGCGGCCAACAAGGACATCGCGCGCGAGCAGGCCGAAGTGCTGTCGGCGGCGCTGTCCAAGGCGAACATCGATATCGTCGGCGGCGAAGGCGCGTTCTTCGATTCCTTCGCCAAGGCGCTGTCGGTGGGCAAGGCGGTCGAAGGCTTCGCCGGCAAGAGCCCGGTCGTGCAGGAAGTGCTGCAGAAGCTGCTGTCGCTGGGCGGCAAAGACGCGCCTGGTAAAGATGCGCAGGCCAAGGTGCCGGTGCAGGCCGAAGACGCCTGAGGCGTTCACCCCAGACAACGCAGCAAGGCAACGATGCGCGCCGGCCGCCACACGGCCGGCGCGACGCACAGCACGCCGCTTTTAAGCATGCGGTTACGAGCAGGATAGAGAGCGATGTCGGAGCACACCACCACCTCGGCGCAGACGACGGATGCCGGCGGCCCGAACGAGAAGCTGGTCGACAAGGCCGTCGCCGAGGGCGGCGCCTACGAAGTCCTGCGTCGTCGCCTGACGGATCAGGGCCAGCAGCTGCGCGGCATCGCCGATGCGCTGAACACGCAGCGCCTGGAAGAGTTCGGCAGCAGCCGGATGGAGGTGATCGGGCGTCTGCGCATCCGCACCGAGAACAACTGCGTCGCGCGCGATATCGTCCAGGTCGGCGACTGTCTGCTGTTCGGTTACAACGCTTTCATCGGCCTGAAAAAGGAAACCAGGGTCGAGGACATTTTCTCGCTGTACCGGCTGGTCGAAGGCCCGGAGGGATACGATGTGACGCCGGTGGATGCGGCGGCGAGCTTTATCGGCGATGCGAATTTCGTCAAGGAGTTCAACGAGCTTCAAGCCTATTACAAGGACTCGCGCCTGCTGCAGTTGATCGTGCGCGACAGCAAGTTGCTGGCGAGCTTCCAGATCGGCGAGCGGATCGAAGATGTCCGCGTGTTCCGCTGGCAGATCGAAACCGACGGTGCCGTGCGTTATATCGACAATCGCGGCGAGCGCGACATCGCGCTGCCGGCGCCGTACGATTTCGAGTGGACGCGCGCCACCCGCGAGCTGGCGGTCAACGGCCGCCACCCGCATCTCAACATCCTCGACACCGTGTTCGTGGAAACGACGGGTGGCGATCTCACCGTCAAGATCGAGAACAACACCGAAGACGGACTTGGCATCTACCGCGAGCCTGTCGACGATCAGACCCAATCGCTCGACGACGCGCAGATCGATTTCGCGCGCGTCGGCAGCCTGATCCTGCTGCGCATACTGCCTTATCGCGAAAGCACGTGGCGGCATCTGGTCTACAACACCCTGTCGCGCAAGGTGCATCACATCGATGCGATCGGTCAGGCCTGCGTGCAATTGCCGGAAGACCACGGCATCGTCTTCCCCGGCGGCTACATGCTGCAGAACGGCGAAACCCGCACCTTCGACCAGGCCGTGCAGGGCATGCGCTTCAAGCGCACGATCCGTTCTCCCAACGGCGAGGACGTGCTGTATCTGTTCTACGAACCGCTGGACGGCAGGATCGCGCTGTTCGTCTACAACATGATCCAGCGCGGCATGCAGCCGCCGGTGATCGGTCACGGTTACGCGCGTCTGGAAGACGGGCGGATGGTGATCTTCAGCGCGCAGGGCAACGAACCGACCCGCGTCCATCCGATGCAGGTCTGGCAGACGCCGTTCGCGTTCGACGATTACGCCGTGCGTCAACCGCCCGGCAACACCTTCATGGGACGGATCGGCAATCCCGATCTGGTCCGCGGCATTTCCGAACTGTTGAGCCTCGCGCGCGGGATCGACGGCACCGACGCCAGCTCGCAGCGTTATCAGCTGCTGACCCAGACCACGCGCAGACTGTTCGATCAGTATCACTGGATCGACGACCGGCATTGCGCCGGGCTGGCGCCGCTGCTGCGCGAAATCATCGCCAGCAGCGAAGCGGTGCTGGACGAATACGAGAAAGTCGAAAGCATCCGCAAACAG
Source organism: Lysobacteraceae bacterium (assembly GCA_046598445.1). Classification (GTDB taxonomy): domain Bacteria; phylum Pseudomonadota; class Gammaproteobacteria; order Xanthomonadales; family Xanthomonadaceae; genus Lysobacter_I. Next base: position 7,997 of record JBKJHV010000037.1, on the reverse strand, counting down.
TCGGCCGATGCCATGCGCGACGCCAGAGAGCGCCAGAACGCGCTGCTCGGCGGTCTGCATCCGGACAGCTGGGAGCGCGTGCAGGATTGCGTCGACGCACTGAACGCGATCACCGCGCAGCGCGGGCGTCTGCTGACCATCCGCGAATATCGTTACGTCGATGTTGCCGCCATCGACGCGATGGAGGCGGAGCTGCTGGAAGCGAATGCGCGTACCGGCGCCGCCACCGGCGAATTCCTCGCTGGCGACAAGGTGCTGCATCCGTACGCGGAGCGCGTACAGACGCTCGATGCGTTGGCGCAGAAAGCCGGCAGCGTCGCCGCGCTACAGGAACCGCAGCAGCAGATGCAGGCGCTGTCGTCCGATCTCGACATGCTCTCGGAGCTGATGGCGACGCTGCGCGTGGATGACGCCACAAAGCGCACGCGCATCGTCGAAGCCATTTCCGAAATCTACGCCAGACTCAACCAGGCCAAGGCACGCGCCGAGCAGCGACGCAAGGCGCTCGGCAGTGGGGAGGCGGTCGCGCAGTTCGGCGCGCAGTTCACCCTGTTCGGCCAGAGCATCGCCAGCGCGCTGTCCTCCGCGCGCGATCCGGATCGCTGCGATCAGGAACTGTCGCGGCTGATGGTGCAGTTGGAGGAACTGGAGAGCCAGTTCGGCGAGCACGAACAGTTCCTCGGCGATATCGTCGCCAAGCGCGAAGAGTTGCTCGAAACATTCGAAGCGCACAAACAGACGCTGATGGACGAGCGTCAGCGCAAGAGCCAGTCGCTGGCGGATGCCGCGTCGCGGATCCTGGAGGGCTTGAGCCGCCGCACCGCGCGCATCGCGGGCATGGACGAACTGAACGCGTTCTTCGCCGGCGATCCGCTGATCCTGAAACTGCGCGATCTGGCCGAACGCCTGCGCGGCCTGAAGGACAGCGTGAAGGCCGACGACGTGGAGGCGCGGCTCAAGGGCGTGCGCGATCAAGCGGTGCGCGCGCTGCGCGACCGTAGCGAGCTGTTCGAGGAAGGCGGCAACGTCATCAAGCTCGGCCCGCGCCATCGCTTCAGCGTCAACACCCAGGAACTGGACTTGACCGTATTGCCGCGCGGCGACGGTTTGAGCCTGCATCTGACCGGTACCGAATTCTTCGCGCCGGTGCGCGATCCCGAACTCGATGCGCTGCGCGATTTCTGGCAGGTCACGCTGGAATCGGAATCGCCGCAGTTGTATCGCGGCGAGTATCTGCTCGGCGAGGCACTGGCCGCCGCGGAGCGCAGTGCAGATGGGCTCAGCCTCGATCTGTTGCGACAGCAGGCGAAACAGCCGGAGCTATTGGCGAAAACGCTACGCGACTTCGCGGCGCCGCGTTATCGGGAGGGCTACGAGAAGGGCATCCACGATCACGATGCCGCAATGCTGCTGGCGGCGCTGTTGCCGCTGCGCGACAGTGCGGGCTTACTGATCCACGCACCTGCAGCGCGCGCATGGGCCAGTCTGTTCTGGACGATGGTCTGCGAGCGCGAGGACGCCGCGCTGTGGGCCGATCGCGCGCGCAACGCGCACGGTATCGATCGCGTGTTCGCGCACCGCGGCGGTCTGGCCAGCCTGCGCGACGATGTCGCCGCGGCGATGCGCGCCGAAGCCGACGCGCAGGCGTTGCCGGTCGATGCGGCATGGGATACGGCCGCTGCCGAGTATCTGATCGCGGTGCTCGCCGCGTCGCGGCAATCGTTCGTCTACAGCAAGTACGCGCGCCAGTTGCTCGACGCGCTGCGCCAGCGTCTGACAGCGGAACGGCTGTGGGACGAGTTGCAGGCATCGTTGATCGCGCTGCGAGACCGGCCCGGCATGCGCTGGCGTCTCGCCGCGCAGTGGTTCGAGGCGCTGGCGTCCGATCCGGCGCATGCCGCACGCGCCGATTACCTGTCCGAGGCCGTGGCGCTGTTGCTGATCGGCGATGAGGCGGTGTCGCGCGTAAGCGAAGCCGATCTGCGCGTGGATGTCGTTGGCCTGCTCGGCGAACACCCGCGGATCGTGCAGGGCGCGCTGTCGCTTGGCGTAGACGATCTCGGCGAACGTCTACGTCGCCACCGCGAACACTTCCTGCCGCAGGTGCGACGTTGCCAGAGCCTGCGTCAGGCGCTGGTGACGCGCGAACGCGAGGCGCTGCGCTTGTCGGAGTTCAAGCCGCGGCCGTTGACATCGTTCGTGCGCAACAAACTCATCAACGAGGTGTATCTGGCGGTGATCGGCGACAACCTCGCGAAGCAGATGGGCACCGTCGGCGAGAACAAGCGCAGCGACCTGATGGGCATGCTGATGTTGATCTCGCCGCCCGGCTACGGCAAGACCACGCTGATGGAATACGTGGCGCATCGGCTGGGCCTGATCTTCATGAAGATCAACGGCCCGGCGCTGGGCCACGAAGTGCGTTCTCTCGATCCCGCACAGGCGCCGGACGCCAATTCGAAGCGCGAGCTGGAGAAACTCAACCTCGCGCTGGAGATGGGCAACAACGTGATGCTGTACGTGGACGACATCCAGCACACGCATCCGGAGTTCCTGCAGAAATTCATTTCGCTGTGCGACGGCACGCGCCGTATCGAAGGCGTGTGGCAGGGCCGCACGCGCACCTACGACATGCGCGGCAAGAAATTCTGCGTGGCGATGGCCGGCAATCCGTACACCGAGTCCGGCGAAGTGTTCAAGATTCCGGACATGCTCGCGAACCGCGCCGACATCTACAACCTCGGCGACGTGCTGGGCGGAATGGAGGACGCATTCAAGCTCAGCTATATCGAGAACTGTCTGACCTCCAACCCGGTGCTGGCGCCGTTGGCGACCCGCGAGCTGTCGGATCTGTATCGGCTGGTCGACAAAATCGAAGGCAAACCTTTTTCTGCCAATGCCTTGAGCCATGCCTACAGCGCGGCCGAGATCAATGAAATAACAACTACGCTGGAACGACTGATGCAGGTGCGCGATGTGGTCTATCGCGTCAACCAGCAATACATCGCCAGCGCCGCACAGGCCGAACAGTACCGCACCGAGCCCGCGTTCAAGCTGCAGGGCAGCTATCGCAACATGAACAAGCTGGTGGAAAAAATATCGCCGGTGATGAATGCGGCAGAGCTGCAACAGCTGGTCGCAGATCACTACACCGGCGAGGCGCAGTTGCTCACCACAGGCGCCGAGGAGAACCTGCTCAAGCTCGCCGAACTGCGCGCGGTGATGGACGAGACGATGACGGCGCGCTGGACGCAGATCAAACGCGATTTCATGCGTAACAAAGCGATGGGCGCCGGCGATGCCGATGTCGGCCAGCGAGTGGTCGCACAGTTGAACGATCTGGTCGAAGGCGTGCGCGCGCTCGAAAAGCCTCCGGTGGATGTGCATTTGCAGAGCGACCGCAGCGACAACGAAGCACCGTGGCCGCAGATGCTCGCCGCGCTGGAGCGACTGTCGGAACGGCTCAGCGAATCGCGCGCTACGGCTGACGCCGGGATCGAGGTGCCGGCGCCTGCGAACGCGTCGCTGCCGGACTGGTTCGAGCGTCACGCCGAACAGCAACTGCAGTTGCAGCAGGTATTGACCCTGCTCGCCGAACGCATCGCCGCGCAGACCGTCGCGATGCAGAGCGGGCCGCACGCCCCGGCGAAGCGTGGACGCGCCGCGCCCACCGAGGGTGCGGCGCTGGCGGCCTCGCTGCGCGAGGAGCAGCTGAAGCAGGCGCTGGATGAATTCTCCGACCGCCTGCTCGGCAAGACCCAACGATGAGAACGAGATGAGCGGTTTCGTGGAGAACAATATCGCGAAGACGGATTTTTCGCAGTTGGACCGTCTGCTGCGCGAGAGCGCGGCCGATGCGGTACTCGACGACGAAGAAAAGTTCGAGCTGCGCGAACTCGGTGCTAGCCTGAGCCGCGACCGCGTACGCTATCTGCGCAATCGCGCGTTCGATCTGGTTCGTGAACGTTGGGCGCAGCAGGATCCGGATCCGGATGTGAATCAGGCGCCGCTGACGATGCTGCACTGGTTGGAGCAGGTGGTGAAGACGCTGGATGCCAGCGGCGACCCGCCGGCGGTCGAGGCGAGCGCGTTCTTCGCGCCGGGCGATGACTGTCTGCGCAAGCTGCGCGAACTTTGTCTCAGCGCGAAGCGCGGCATCGATGTCTGTGTCTATACGATTTCAGACGATCGCCTGACCGAGGTGTTGATCGACGCGCAGCGGCGCGGATTGAAGGTGCGCATCCTCAGCGACAACCACAAGGTCCACGACAGCGGCAGCGATGTGAACCGGTTGCGCGAACGCGGCATCGACGTGCGGCTGGACGACACCGACTTCCACATGCACCACAAGTTCGCGCTGTTCGACGGCGCGCGACTGGCCAGCGGCAGTTTCAACTGGACCCGCGGCGCCAGCACCGGCAACGAGGAGAACCTGGTGGTGACCGACGATGTGCGCCTGGTGCGCAGCTTCGGCGCCAGGTTCGAGCAGTTGTGGGGCAAATTCGCGCCCGACGGGGCCTGAATTCCGCTCGAAAACCGCCTTCGGGGCGATCTGCGGTGCCAAATCCGGGGTCAGGCCTTATCCTTGGCGGCCGCGTTTCCGGGGGCTGGCCTGTTCGGGCCGGTGCCGCCGGCGACACACCGTTCTTTCCAGACCCCGCCCATGACCGCTCACAGCTATCCCGACTACCCCTTCACTCCCAAGCGCCTCGAAGTACGCCCCGGCATCGAGATGTCGTATCTGGACGAAGGTCCGCGCGATGGCGAAGTGATCGTGATGCTGCACGGCAATCCGTCGTGGAGTTACTACTGGCGGCATCTGGTTCTGGGTTTGAAGGATCGCTACCGCTGCATCGTGCCGGATCACATCGGCATGGGCCTGTCGGACAAGCCGGCCGACAGGGACTATCGCTACACGCTGCAATCGCGCGTCGAAGACGTGACCCGTCTGCTCGATACGCTCGGCATCGATGGGCCAGTGACGCTGGCGGTGCACGACTGGGGCGGCATGATCGGTTTCGGCTGGGCGCTGAGCCATGAGGCGCAGGTGCGCCGGCTGCTCATCACCAATACCGCCGCGTTCCCGCTGCCGGCGGCGAAACCGCTGCCGTGGCAGCTGAAGCTCGGGCGCGACATGAAACTCGGCGCGCTGATGATCCGCGGTTTCAATGCTTTTTCGGCCGGCGCCGCGCGCGACGGCGTGGTGCGCAAAATGCCGGTCGATGTGCGTCGCGCCTACGAGGCGCCCTACGATTCGTGGGCGAATCGTATCGCGACGTTGCGTTTCGTGCAGGATATTCCCTTGAGAGAGGGCGACCCGGCGTGGACGCTGGTCAGCTCGGCGGCGAAACGCCTTCACACTTACGCCGACCGCCCGGCCTTCATCGGTTGGGGCCTGCGCGATTTTGTGTTCGATCACCATTTTCTCGAAGGTTTCCGCAGCGCGTTGCCGCAGGCCGAGGCGCATGCGTTCGAGGATGCCGGCCATTACGTGCTCGAAGACAAGCATGAAGTGCTGGTGCCGGCGATGCGGCGCTTCCTGGACGAAAACAGGATCTGAACGTTCGGATCGCCGGCGACTTCGCCGGCGATGCCTGGGCTTCAACCCGCAAGCGCGCGTTCCACCGCTTCTCGCACCAGCGGCGCCAGCCCGTACGCGATCCGCGCCTGGTCGCACTGCGGGTTCTGCCCGCCGCCTTCCCACGACATCCGCAAGTCGCGGCAGGCCGACGGACGTGCATCGTAGATCGAGCAGCCGACCGATTTGCCGACCGTGCCTTGCAGGGCGACGCAGTGCGGCCGTTTCGCCCAGGTGCCGCGCATGCTGCGCTGATGCGGGCCGAAGGTTTCGGTCAATGCGATCGGTACACGCCCGCCCAGATCGGGCTCGCCGGGCTCGGGCTCGGCTTCGGACCAGTGCAGGCTGACCCGGTAGTGGGCGCAGCAGGCGCCGCAGGACAGGCAGGGATGTGGCATGCGCGATTCTAGGGGCGGTACGGCCCAAGCGGTAGACGATCCGGTAGAAGGGCCTTCAGGCCCGAGCGTTGCGGATCCATCGGCGCTGCAGATCGACGACGACGAGCGTTCGCGAAGAGCTCGGGCCTGAAGGCCCTCCTACGGGTGCTGGCCGCTACAATTCCAGAATGACCAACGATTGCAACATCGCCGCCAGCCTGCCGCGTCTCGCGCGCGAGCGCCCCGACCAGATCGCGATGCGCTGCCCGGGTCGAGATGGTGCGTACGCCATCGCGCTGAGCTATGCCGAACTGGACGCGCGCAGCGACGCCATCGCCGCAGGGCTCGCGAAGCGCGGCATCGTCCGCGGCACCCGCACGGTGCTGATGGTGCGGCCGACGCCCGAGTTCTTCCTCTTGATGTTCGCGCTGTTCAAGGCCGGCGCGGTGCCGGTGCTGGTCGATCCGGGCATCGACAAGCGCGCGTTGAAGCAGTGCCTCGACGAAGCGCAGGCCGAGGCCTTCATCGGTATTCCGTTGGCGCAGTTCGCGCGCGTGCTGCTGGGCTGGGCGCGCAGCGCGCGGATGCGCATCACCACCGGCGCGCGCGCGATCCTGGCCGACGCGACACTGGCCGATGTCGAACGCGATGGCGCGAACGCCGGCCCGCAGCTTGCGGATACGCAGCCCGACGATGTCGCTGCGATCCTGTTCACCAGCGGCTCCACTGGTGTGCCCAAGGGCGTGGTCTATCGTCATCGGCATTTCGTGGCGCAGATCGCGATGATGGGCGAGGCCTTCGGCATCGCGCCGGGCGGCGCGAATCTGCCGACGTTTCCACCGTTCGCGCTGTTCGATCCTGCACTCGGCACGACGTCGATCATTCCCGACATGGATCCGACCCGGCCGGCGAAGGCGGACCCGCGCAAACTGCATGCGGCGATCGCGCGCTTCGGCGTGGATCAACTGTTCGGTTCGCCGGCGTTGATGCGGGTGCTGACCGATCATGGCCAACCGCTGCCGGGACTGAAGACGGTGATGTCGGCCGGCGCACCGGTGCCTGCGGATGTGGTCGCGACGCTGCTTTCGCTGCTGCCGCCAGATGCGAAGTTCTGGACGCCCTACGGTGCCACCGAATGCCTTCCGGTCGCGATCATCGAGGGTCGCGAACTGCTGACCCTGCGCACGCGCACCGAGCAGGGCGCAGGCACCTGCGTCGGTCGCCCGGTGCCGCCGAACGAAGTGCGGCTGATCCGCGTCGACGATGCCGCCATCGCAACATGGTCGGACGATCTGGTGGTGAAGGGCGGGCTGGTCGGCGAGATTACAATTGCCGGCCCTACCGCGACCGATACGTATTTCAATCGCGATGCCGCCACGCGCATTGCCAAGATCCGCGAAACGCTGGCCGACGGTTCGACGCGCATCGTGCATCGCATGGGCGATCTGGGCTATTACGATGGCGAAGGCCGGCTGTGGTTCTGCGGCCGCAAGACCCAGCGCGTGGTCGCCGCCGATACCACGCTGTGTACCGAGCAGGTCGAGCCGGTGTTCAACACGCATCGCGACGTGCGCCGCACTGCGCTGGTGGGCCTTGGTAGCTTCGGTGCGCAACGTGCTGTGCTGTGCGTGGAACTGCGTGCTGGCGTGACCGCATCTGAATGGCCGCGGATCGAAGAAGAACTGCGGCATCTCGGCGAAGGTTTCGTGCATACCGCCAAGATCGAAACCTTTCTGCGCTATCCCAAAGCGTTCCCGGTGGATATCCGCCACAACGCCAAAATCGGCCGCGAGAAACTGGCGGCTTGGGCGGCGAAACAGCGCCCGGGTTGATCCACGCTGTGCCGAATCGGCGGCATCGGGATAAAAAAAAGCTGCGGGTATCGCTACCCGCAGCTGTTGTCGCGCATTTCGTTCGATCAGTCGTCGATCAGAACGTCACGCTCCAGCTGTTGATGTAGCCGACGTCGCCACCGGCGTTGTCGTTCACGCGCAGCTTCCAGGTGCCGTTGAGCGGTTCGCTCGACAGGTTCACCGTGAAGG
>JBKJHV010000055.1:0-52166 GCA_046598445.1 Lysobacteraceae bacterium | reverse complement strand
GCCACCGGCATCGGCGCCGACACCGGCACGAGCAACAGCATCAGTGCCGCGGCGTTGAGCGTGATCGCGCCGGCGATGCCGAAGATCCGGCTGGGCTGGATGCGCGCGATCGCCTGGTGCAGGGCCGTGGCCTGCGCGTGCGGATGACGTTGGATCAGGACCATGGCACACCTCCATCGGTTGGGGACATTGGTGTGAACGCGGCTCCGATTAGGGCGGGGTTAAGCCAGGCGAAAAAAATTTCCGGCGACCATAACGACGACACCCGCCTTGCGGCGGGTGTCGTTGGAATCCATCCTGTGGGGAACGTTGCCGGTGAGCGGCGCGGTTCAGCGGCCCAGCTCAGCGGCCCAATTCGAACACCACGTTGAGGTTGACCGACAGCGAGGTTTCGCCGGGCGAGACCTGCGTGTCGTGGGATTCCATGGCACCTGCCTTCATCATCATCGGCATCGGGCCGGGCTGGTTGAAGCCGCCGCCCTCGCTGATGCTGGCGATCCGACGCACGCGCAGGCCGAGGGTCTTGGCGTACATCTCGGCGCGGGCTTCGGCTTTCTTCAGTGCGTTGCGACGGGCTTCGTCGTAGGCGGATTCCGGCTCGTCGATCTCGAAGCTCGGGCCGTTGATCTGGTTCGAGCCGCTGGCGACGAGGGCGTCCAGCACTTTGCCCAGTTTCGTGAGGTCGCGGATCTTCAGGCTGACGGTGTTGGTGGCCTGGTAGCCGGTGATCGCCGGCGGCTGATTTTCGGCGTAGCGATACTGCGGATAGACGCCGATGCCGGTGGTCTGGACGTCGCGCTCGGCGATGCCGGCGGCCTTCACCGCGGCCATCACCTTGCTCATCTGTTCGGCGTTGGCGCGCAAAGCGCCGTTCGCGTCGGCGGCCTGGGTGACCACGCCGCTGGAAATCGTGGCGATATCCGGGATGCGGGTCGCCTGCGCTTCGGCGCTGACCGAGAGCAGGGTGCCGTCGTTGGCGGCGGTGGGCGGGGTCTGAGCGGATGCGGTCATGGCGAGGCCCGAGGCGAGGACGGTGGCGAAAGCGACAGAGAGGAAGCGGGGCAGGGCGCAGGGGGACATATAAATCTCCATAAGTGAGGCCGACGGGGGCGGCAGGACCAGCGAGTGAACGCATGGTGAGCCCATTCGGGGTTCGCGAGAGTCCATGCGCAGGCTGCGGCGGTCCGCAGGGTATCCTAGCTTCATGCTGCATCTTGCCTCGAAATCTCCCCGCCGTCGTGAACTGTTAAGGATGCTCGGTCTCGACTTTGGCATCCTCGACCTCGACCTGCCTGAAGTGCCCGCACCCGCGGAGCCGCCGGAGGACTACGTCCGCCGTGTCGCGCGCGAGAAAGCCGGCGCCGGCCTGCTGCGACTGGTTGGCCAGCCGACAGCGGTGGTGCTTGGCGCCGACACTGAAGTGGTGCTGGATGGCCGGATCTTCGGCAAACCGGTGGATGCCGACGACGCGGCGGCGATGCTGCGCAGCCTGTCCGGGCGCAGCCACGCGGTGATCTCGGCGGTCTCGATGGTCTCGGCCGCCCGCGAGCTGCATGCGGTGTCGGTGTCGGAAGTCACCTTCGCGACGTTGAGCGAAGACGACATCCGCAGCTATCTCGACACCGGCGAGTGGGACGGCAAGGCCGGCGCGTATGCGATCCAGGGCATGGCGCAGAGTTTCATCTCGAACCTGTCGGGCAGTCATTCCGGAGTGATGGGCTTGCCGCTGCACGAAACATCGACGCTGTTGAAGCAGTTCGGATTGTTTCCCGTGGTGCAGCCTCCGGCCGGTTCGCCCCAGGCGCACGCCGCTGCGGAGTCGACGCGATGACCGAAGAGATCCTGGTCAACGTCACCCCGCGGGAAACACGCGTCGCCGTGGTCGAAAACGGCATGCTGCAGGAGTTGCACATCGAACGCGGCTGGCGGCGCGGGGTGGTCGGCAACATCTACAAAGGCAAGGTGCAGCGGGTGATGCCCGGCATGCAGGCGGCCTTCGTCGACATCGGTCTGGACCGCGCCGCGTTCCTGCACGCCAACGATATTTTTCGCGCCAATGTCGTCCCGGCCATCGATGCCGCACTGGAGAATGAGCTGGACGGCGCGCTCGAAGGCGATGTCGCCGTTGCTGCTCCGACACAGGCGCCCGCCGCGGCCGCCCAGATCGTGCCATCGATCACCGAACTGCTGCGCGACGGTCAGGAAATCGTGGTCCAGGTGGTGAAAGACCCGATCGGCGGCAAGGGCGCGCGTCTCACCACACAGGTCAGCATTCCGTCGCGCTACCTCGTGCTGCTGCCGCAGTCCAAGGTGATCGGCGTGTCCTCGCGGATCGAGGACGAAGCCGAGCGTCAGCGTCTGAAGACGCTGGTCTCCGCCGGCGGCCAGCCGCACGGCTACATCGTCCGCACCAATGCCGAAAGCCAGCCGGCCGAAGCGTTGGCCGAAGACATCGCCTATCTCGGCCGCGCCTGGTCGCTCATCGAAAAGAACGTCCGCACCTCGACCGTCGGCGAATGCATCTATGAGGATCTCAGCCTGCCGATGCGCGCGGTGCGCGATCTGATGCGCCGCGACGTGGAAAAGGTGAAGGTCGATTCGCGCGAAACCTGCGACCGCCTGCGTACCTTCGCCGCGCAGTACATGCCGGGGCTGGCCGAGAAGATCGAGCACTACGTGGGCGCGCGGCCGGTGTTCGACCTCTACGGCGTGGAAGACGAAATCCAGCGCGCGCTCGAAAAGGAAGTGCCGCTGAAATCCGGCGGTTATCTGGTCATCGACCAGACCGAGGCGATGACCACCATCGATGTCAACACCGGCTCGTTCCTCGGTCAACGCAATCTCGAAGAAACCGTGTACCGCACCAATCTGGAAGCGGCGCAGTCGGTGGCGCGGCAGCTGCGGCTGCGTAACCTCGGCGGCATCATCATCATCGACTTCATCGACATGATCGACCCCGAACACCGCCGCCAGGTGTTGCGCACGCTGGAGAAAGCGCTGGCGCGGGACCACGCCAAGACCACTGTCTACGATTTCTCGCCGCTGGGCCTGGTCGAAATGACCCGCAAGCGCACGGTCGAGAGCCTGCAGCGGCAGCTCAGCGAGCCCTGCCACGAATGCAGCGGCCGCGGCACGCTGAAGACCGCCGAAACCGTGACCTACGAGATTTTCCGCGAGATCACCCGCGCCGTGCGTCAGTTCGAGGCCGCGCGACTGCTGGTGATCGCGTCGCCCAAGGTCGTCGCGCGCATCACCGACGAGGAATCGCCGGCGGTGGCCGAGCTGGAGGAATTCCTCGGCAAATCGATCCGCTTCCAGGCGGACGAGCAGTACACGCAGGAGCAGTTCGATGTCGTTCTGCTCTGACGCGTTCGCCGGGCCGGTGTCGAACGGAGCCCGGCGCTGATGCCGACCTCGCTGCGTCGTCGCCTGCGTCTGGCGCGCCGTGGGCTGTGGTATTTCACCGCGGTGTCGCTGGTGCTGTTGGCGCTGGGCGCGGGCATCGTCAGTCAGCTGTTGCCGTTGGCCGAGCGGCATCCGGACCGCATCGCCGAATGGCTGAGTGCGCGCGCCGGCCGTCCGGTGCAATTCGACAAGGTCGAAACCGCATGGACGCGGCGCGGACCGCTGCTGCGCCTGGATGGCCTGCGTGTAGGCGCGGGCAAGGATGCGGTCGCCATCGGCGCCGCCGAAATCCTGGTGTCGCAGTACGCCGGCCTGCTGCCGGGGCGTTCCTTCACCGAAGTTCGCGTGCGCAATCTCGCGCTGACCCTCGAACGCGCGGACGACGGCCGCTGGCAGGTGCGCGGTTTGCCGGGGCAGTCGCAGGGCGCCGATCCGCTGGGCGCGCTCGAAGGCCTGGGGGAACTGCAGGTGATCGATGCGCGCCTGGGTATTTCCGCGCCGTCGCTGAAGATCGAAACCGTGATTCCCGACGTCGATCTGCGCCTGCAGGTCGACGGCGAGCGCGTGCGCAGCGGGCTGCGCGCGCGGAGCCGGCGCGACGGTTCGCCGGTCGATTTCGTGCTGGATTTCGACCGCGCAAGCGGTAACGGCCGGCTTTATGCTTCGGCGGAGAACGCCGATCTGTCGTCGTGGTCGTCGCTGTTGCACGTTAACGGCGTGACGATTGCCGGGGGGCGTGGCCGCGCCGAAGTCTGGGCGACTCTGCGTCGGCATCGTGTCGCCTCGATCAGCGTCGATGGCGACCTCAAAGACGTGCGCCTGCGCGGCGCGCCGTTCGCGACGACGGTTGCCGGTGCTTCCTTCAATGTTGCCGCGAAGGCGACGGACGCTGCGTCGGTCGCGGCGTTCGCGCGGTTGCAGGCGGTCGCGCACTGGCGTGCGGAGGCCGACGGCTGGCGCCTGGACGCGCCGAGCATGCAGGTGCATGCGCAGACCGACAGCAAGCCGCAGATTCTCGACGGTCTGGTGCTGGCCGGCGGCAAGCGTTACGGCCTGCGCGCCGAACGCATCGACGCCGGCCCGCTGTTCGCGGTGCTCGCGCTCAGCGACCGGCTCGATCCGAAACTGCGCCGCTGGTTGACGGCGGCGAGACCCGGCGCGGTGCTCGAACGGGTGAACATTGGTGGGCTGCGCGGCGGTGCGGACAGCGGCCTGCGCATCGAAGCGAGTGTGCGCGACCTGCAGTTCGCCGCGATCGGCGATTCGCCCGGCATCGAAGGACTCAGCGGCGATCTGCGCGGCGATGCCGAAGCGATCGCGTTCGCCTTCGACTCGAAAGCGAAATTGCGTTTCGACTGGCCGCGCGGTTTCGGCGTGGCGCACGTCGTCGGGCTGCGCGGCGAAGCCATCGGCTGGCGCGAAGACGCCGGCTGGCGGGTCGAAACGCCGGCGCTGCGCATCGACGGCGATGGTTACGGTGCCGATCTGCGCGGTGGACTGTGGTTCCAGGGCGACGGCACCGCGCCGCGCATCGACATCGCCGCCGATCTCGATGATGCGCTGGCGCCTACCGCCAAACGCTTCTGGCCCAAACATGTGATGTCGCCGGCGCTGGTGCGCTGGCTCGACACCGCGCTGCTGTCCGGACATGTGCGCGACGGTCGCGCGGTGATCGCCGGCGAACTCGAGAACTGGCCGTTCAGATCGCCGGACGGCGCGGTGCCGACCGGCGTGTTCGACGCCCGCGCGACGCTGCAGGACATGCGCGTCAAGTTCAATGCCGATTGGCCGGCGACCTCCGACATGGATGCCGACATCGCCTTCATCGGCAACGGTTTTTCGGTCGCCGGCAAAGCGGAACTGGCCGAAGTCGGCATCCGCGAATTCAAGGCCGGCATTCCCGACTACGGCAACGGCGCGCTCGGTATCGACGCGCATGCGGATGCCGACGCCGCGAAACTGCTGGAGCTGGTGCGGCAGAGTCCGCTGCGCAAGGATCACGCCGGTGTTCTGTCGAGCCTGGGCGCCAGCGGGCCGGCATCGGTCGGATTCACGCTGGCGCTGCCGCTGCACGGACCTCCGTCGCAGAAGCCGAAGATCGACGGCGAGATCGAACTGCGCGGCGTGCGTCTGTCCGAATCGGAGTGGAAGCTCGCGTTCGCGGGCGTGAACGGGCGCGCGCGCTACGACGAAAACGGCTTCAGCGCCAACGATCTGCGTGCGCAGTACGACCGCCAGGACGGGCGACTGTCGCTGCGCGCCGGCCCGGGCCATGTCCGCGACAAACGCCAGGGCTTCGAGGCCGAACTGGAGGCGTCGCTGACCAGCGACGACCTGCTCGACCGCGCCAGCGATCTGGCCTGGCTCAAACCCTTCGTGCGCGGACGCTCGCGCTGGACCGCGGGCATCGCAATCCCTGCAGGGGCGGCCCCTGTCGGCGCCGCCGCGTCCGCATCGACTAAAACGCCTGCATCGACCAAAACGCCGGCCGCGAAGATCACCCGCTTGCAGTTGCGGTCCGATCTGGTCGGTATGGCGCTGGATCTGCCCGCGCCGATGGATAAAGCCGCGGGTACGGCGCTGCCGACCACGCTCGATCTGCAGCTGCCGATCGGCAAGGGCGAGATCGCCCTCGCGTTCGGCCAGCGTTTCGCACTGCGCGCCAAGGACACCCAAGGGCAGCTTGGCATCCGCGCTGCATTCGGCACCGACCGCATCGCCGAAGCGCCGCCGACGACCGGTCTGGTCATCGGCGGGCGTGCGTCCTCGCTGGATGCCATCGGCTGGGTGACATTGACCCACGGCAATGGCGGCAGCCGCTTGCCGCTGCGGCGCGCCGATGTCGTCGCCGACCGTCTGTTGTTGCTTGGCGCCGCCTTCCCCGATACCCGGCTGCAGATCGTGCCCGCCAGCGGCGGGTTGGGCGTGCAGCTCGAAGGCGCTGGCCTGGCCGGCGCGCTGCTGGTGCCGGATACCGACGGTGGCAGCATCGCCGGGCGATTGCAGCGCCTGCACTGGCGCAGCGCCGGTTCTGCCGTGGCGACATCGACGCCGGCATCGGGCTCCGGCGATATCGATCCCGCGAAAGTGCCTGCGATCAATCTGCGCGTCGACGATCTGCGCATCGCCGACGCGGCGCTCGGCGACACCCAGTTCCGCTCGCGGCCGACCGCGACCGGCATGGAGATCGTGCAACTGCAGACGCGGGCGACGAAGCGGCGGATCGATGTCACCGGCGACTGGAGCGGCCGCGGCGCGGCGACGCGCACGCGCCTCAGTGCCACCGTCGCCAGCGACGATTTCGGCGCGCTGCTGACCGATTTCGGCATCGGCGGCCGGCTCGATGGCGGCAAGGGCGATGCGCGTTTCGACGCATCGTGGGCGGGCAGCCCGATGGCGTTCCAACTCGGCGCGCTCGACGGCACGCTTGCGGTGAACGTCAAGGACGGCCGTCTGGTCGGCATCGAGCCCGGCGGCACCGGCCGAGTGCTGGGCCTGCTCAGTCTCGCCCAGTTGCCGCGTCGCCTCACCCTGGATTTTCGCGATTTCTTCTCCAAGGGCTTCGCCTTCAACAAGCTTGGCGGCAACGTGAGGTTCGGCGGCGGCAGCGCGCGCAGCGACGATTTCGCCATCGACGGCCCGGCGGCGTCGATCAACATCCGCGGCGCCGCGAACATGCGCACCCAGACCTTCGACCAGACCATCGAGGTCTTGCCCAAGACCGGTAATCTGCTGACGGCGGTCGGCGCGATCGCCGGCGGGCCGGTCGGCGCGGCGGTCGGTGCGGTCGCCAACGCGGTGCTGCAGAAGCCGCTTGGCCAGGTGGCGGCCAAGAACTACCGCGTCACCGGGCCGTGGAAAGATCCAAAAGTGGAAGTGGTCGAACGCAGCGGCACGTCCGCGCGCCCCGCGCCGGGCGCCGGTTGATACCGTCGTCGCCCGTCACCATTCCTGTCCTGTCGATACATTCACCGGAACCCTCATGCCCCTGATGCTGCAAATCTCAGAATCGCGACTGCTGGCGCCCGCCGGGCTGGACGATGCCGCCCTCGAACGCGGGTTCGGCCTGCTGCTGGGGCCGGGCATCGACTTCGGCGACTTCTATTTCCAGCATTCGCGGCGCGAGGGCTGGACGATGGAGGATGGCATCATCAAGGACGGTTCGCATTCCATCGATCAGGGCGTCGGCGTCCGCGCGATTTCCGGCGAAAAGACCGGTTTCGCGTATTCCGACGAGATCAACGCCGACGCGTTGCTGGCGGCCGCGCGTACCGCCAAGGCAATCGCCCGCGACGGCGACAGCCGCACGCCTCCCACGCTCACCCGCACGGGCATGACTGCGGCCGAACCGTTGTACACAGCGGCCGATCCGATCGACGCCTACGACAACGCCGACAAACTGGACGCGATGCGTCGCGTCGACCGCCTGCTGCGCGCCGCCGATCCGCGCGTGCGCCAGGTCACGGTCTCGCTCAGCGCTGCGGTCGACACCATGTTCGTCGCCCGCAGCGACGGCGTGGTGGCGGGCGACATCCGGCCGCTGGTGCGCTTCAACGCCCAGGTGATCGTGGAGCAGAACGGTCGTCGCGAGTCGGCCAGTTCCGGCTACGGCGGACGTTACGACTACGCCGAACTGCTGGGCGGCGACCGCCCGGAGCGCTGCGGCCAGGAAGCCCTGCGCCAGGCGCTGGTGAATCTGGACGCGGTCGACGCGCCCGCCGGCGCGATGCCGGTGGTGCTTGGCAACGGCTGGCCGGGCGTGCTGCTGCACGAAGCGGTCGGCCACGGTCTGGAAGGCGATTTCAACCGCAAGGGCACGTCGACCTACGCCGGCCGCATGGGCCAGCGCGTGGCATCGCCGGGCGTGACCATCGTCGACGACGGCACCCTGCCGGGCCGCCGCGGCTCGCTCAACGTCGACGACGAAGGCACGCCGACAAGCTGCACGACGCTGATCGAAGACGGCGTGCTGACCGGCTACATGCAGGACACCCACAACGCGCGGCTGATGGGCATGCCCGTCACCGGCAACGGCCGCCGCGAATCGTTCGCGCATCTGGTGATGCCGCGGATGACCAATACCTACATGCGCGCCGGCCAGGATTCGCCCGAGGACATGATCCGCTCGGTCAAACGCGGCTTGTACGCGGTGAATTTCGGCGGCGGTCAGGTCGACATCACCAGCGGAAAATACGTGTTTTCGGCGACCGAGGCCTATCTGATCGAAGACGGCCGCGTCACCGCGCCGGTGAAGGGCGCCACCCTGATCGGCAACGGCCCGGAAACCATGCAGCGGGTGAAGATGATCGGCCACGATCTGGCGCTGGACGAAGGCGTCGGCACCTGCGGCAAGGACGGTCAGAGCGTGCCGGTAGGCGTGGGTCAGCCGTCGCTGTTGATCGAACAGATCACGGTGGGCGGGACGAAGGCGTGACGCAACGAGGCTTCTCACCTCTCCCCTCGGGAGAGGTCGTCGCGCAATGCGCGGCGGGTGAGGGAACGGCGGCAATCGAGGGTCGTCAGCCGACGAACCCTCTCCCCCAACCCCTCTCCCGGCGGGAGAGGGGAGCAAAGCGAAGCCCGGCTGTTTCAGGATTCGCTGTCGTCGACGGGCGTTTCGGCGCTTTCGTCGTCATCGGCATTTCCCGCCAACAACTCCCGCAGCTCGCGGAACAGTTCGCGGAACGCATGCGGGGGTTTGTTGCGCAGCTTCTCTTCGTGCGCGTTGCGCGCGAGCTGGCGCAGGTGCTGGCGGTCGGCGTGCGGAAACTCGCTGAGCAGGTCTGTCAGCGCGGCGTCGCCATCGGCGATCAGGCGCTCGCGCCAGGCCTCGGCGCGATGCAGCATCGCCGCTTCCAGCCGCACCGATTCGCCGCTGCTGTCCAGCGCGTCGCGGATCGCTTCCAGGGTCTCGTCGTCTTCCCGGCGCATCTGTTTCGCCAGATACTGCAACTGGCGCTTGTGCGCGCCGTGCGACGGGATCCGCCGGGTGTCGTCGATATGCGATATCAGCCCCTCGGGCACCGGCAATCGCGCCAGCTGCTGCGGCGTCAATGCCGAGAGCTGGCGGGCCAGTTCCAGTACTTCAAGGGCCTCGCGCCGCTGCTGACTGCGGCTCGGGGACAGAAAATCGCCGGTTTCGGTGTCTTTGCCTCTCATGACAACAGGATAATGCATTGAACGCGATCGCTTCTTCCCCTTTCGCAAATGATGGCGACGACAGCCAGGCCCGCCTGGACCGTTTGTCCGGTCTCGCCCGCGACCTGCTGGCCCGCGCCCGCGCCCAGGGCGCCTCGCAGGCCGAGGTGAGCTGCGACGAAGACCGCGGCCTCAACGTCAATGTGCGCATGGGCGCGGTGGAAAGCGTCGAATCCACCCGCGACCGTTCGATCGGGATTACCGTTTACTTCGGCCAGCGCAAGGGCAGCGCCAGCACCGCAGACCTGCGCACCGAAAGCCTCGAAGCCACCGTCGCCCAGGCCTGCGCCATCGCACGCCACACCGAGGACGACCCGGCCTCGGGCCTCGCCGATGTCGAGCGCATGTCCACCGATATGCGCGAATTCGACAGCTGGCATCCGTGGCGGCTGGAGGCCGACGAAGCGGTGGATCTGGCCCTGGCCTGCGAAGCGGCCGGACGCGACGCCGACCCGCGCATCGCCAATTCCGACGGCGCTTCGGCTTCCACCGGCGAATCGATTGGTGTCTACGCCAATTCCCACGGCTTTCTCGGCCGCGAGCGCGGCACCCACCACAGCATTTCCTGCGCGCTGATCGCCGGCGAAGGCGATGACATGCAGCGCGATGGCTGGTACAGCCTCGCACTGGCCCGCGAGGATCTGGAAGCGCCCGCCGCGATCGGTCGCCGCGCCGCCGAACGCACGTTGGCCCGGATGCAGCCGCGCACGCTGCCGACCGGCACGCTGCCGGTGCTGTTCCACGCTGAAGTCGCGCGCTCGCTGCTCGGCCACCTGCTCAGCGCGGTGTCGGGCAGCGCGCTCTATCGCGGCGCCAGTTTTCTGCTCGACAGCGTTGGCACTCAGGTCCTGCCCGACTGGTGCGTCGTCCGCGAGCGCCCGTTCCTGATGCGCGGCCTGCGCTCCAGCGCCTTCGACGCCGAAGGCGTGGCCACCCGCGAGTCCGATCTGGTGCGCGACGGCATCCTCCAGCGCTACATGCTCGGCAGTTACTCCGCGCGCAAACTCGGCCTGCAGAGCACCGGCAATGCCGGCGGCGTGTTCAATCTCGAAGTCGCAGCGAACGCCGAGGGTCTCGACACCCTGGTACGCAACATGGGAACCGGGCTGTTGGTCACGGAATTGATGGGTCAGGGCGTGAATGCGATCACCGGCGACTATTCCCGCGGCGCCGCCGGCTTCTATGTCGAAAACGGCGAAATCGCCTATCCGGTGGACGGCATCACCATCGCCGGCAACCTCCGCGAAATGCTGCCCGGGATCGAGGCCATCGGCAGCGATGTCGACATCCGCTCCCACATCCGGGTCGGATCGATCCTGGTCGGACGCATGACCGTTGCCGGCGGCGATTGACGTTTGTGTATGCTAGGCCATGTCCGCAGTGGCGGCATGTCTCGAATCCGAACGCTAGATCCGTTCTAACTTCAGATCCGTTCTAACTTCAGCCGCACCAAATTCATCCGCACGCAATGGGGAGTCCTGCAATGACCGATGGAAACGAATTCACCGCACCGCCGCCGGCTCCGTCCGGGGCTCCTTCCGATGACCAGAAGACACTGGCGCTCATCACGCACCTGTCCGGCATCGTCCTCGGGTTCATCGTTCCGCTGATCATCTGGCTGATCAACAAGGATCAGGCCGACAAGGCTTTCATCAATGATCAGGCGAAGGAAGCCCTCAACTTCCAGATCACGCTGCTCATGGTGTATGTGGTCGGCATCATTCTTACCATCATTCTGATCGGTGCGATCATCAACCTCCTCGCCTGGGTCGCGTGCATCATCCTCAGCATCCTCGCGGGCGTGAAAGCGCACCAGGGCGAAGCCTACCGCTACCCGTTCGCGATCCGCCTGATCAAGTAACTCGATCGCGGCATCCGCACTCCGAAACCCCGGCGCCCCAGGCGCCGGGGTTTTCTTTTGGTCGCCGCGCGTCAACCCGCCATCGCCGCAGGCGTTGACACCTTTGTCTTCCGACGCTGGAGCGCGACATGGGCGGCATCACCGCAACCGCAGCGGTCAATCGTTTCGGCCTGGGCGCCATGCCCGGCGAACTGGCACAGGCGGGCGATCCGCGCCGCTGGCTGCACGCGCAGTTGCAGGCGAAACCCGATACGGCGCCGTTCGCCGGCCTGCCCGACAGCCTCGACATCCTCCAGCGCGAAGCCGAGTACCGCCTGCAGCGCCGACGCGCGCGCGCTGCCACCGCTTCCGCCAAACCGGCAGCGAATCCGATGGGCGACGACATTGAGCGCACGCCGCTGCAACAGGCACTCCGTCGCGACGCAATCGCCGACATCGGCGTGCGCTACCGGATTGCCGCGACCACCTCGACCCCGTTCGTCGAACGGCTGGTGAGGTTCTGGTCCAACCATTTCGCGATCTCGATCGACAAGAACAGCGCGCGGCTGCTCGCCGCGCCGATGGAACGCGAGGCGATCCGTCCGCACGTCAATGGTCACTTCGCCGATCTGCTGCTGGCGGTGGAAACCCATCCCGGCATGCTGCTGTATCTGGACAACACCGCGTCGGTCGGCGACGACTCCATGCTCGCGCGTCGCGTCGAACGTCGCGATACCAAGCGCAAACTCGGCCTCAACGAGAATCTGGCGCGCGAAATCCTCGAACTGCACACGCTCGGCGTCGATGGCGGTTACGCGCAGCAGGATGTCGTCGAACTCGCGCGTGCGATCACCGGCTGGGGCACGCCGCTGCGGCGCGATGCGCAGAACGACGCGACCTCGGCGTTCGTCTTCCGTCCCGACGCGCACGAGCCGGGGGCGCGCAGCGTGCTGGGCAAACGCTACGCAGAAGCCGGCGAAGCCCAGGGCCGCGCGATCCTGCGCGATCTCGCCGTGCATCCGGCCACCGCGCGCCATCTCAGCCTGAAGCTCGCGCGGCATTTCGTCTCCGACACGCCGTCGCTGGCGCTGGTGGAACGCATGTCTGCAGCGTTCCTGCGCAGCGGCGGATCGCTGTCGGCGCTGTACGGGGCCATGATCGACGACGATGCCGCGTGGGCTGCCGACGCGCGCAAGTTCAAGACGCCTGACGATTTCGTGGTCTCGGCGATGCGTGCCGGTGCGATCCGGCTTGATCGCCAGCCGCGGATGTTGACGCGGTTGCTGCAGGATTTGGGGCAACCGACGTTCACGCCGCGCTCGCCGGCGGGTTTTCCCGACACCGCTGCCGATTGGGCCAGCGGCGATGCGCTGCGCAAGCGTATGCAGGCGGCCGCGGCCTTGGCCGAACAGGTGGCCGCTACGCGCATGCCGGTCGAACTCGCGGTCGATGTGCTCGGCGCCGAAGCGGTGCAAGGACCGTTCGCCGAACTGCTGCGTCGCGCGGGTTCGCTGCAGGAAGGCTTTGCGCTGTTGTTCTCCAGCCCCGCATTCCAGTGGAGAGTGTGATGACCCGTCGCGATACCGATCTCAACCGTCGTCGCTTCCTCGCCGCGCTCGGCGGCACCGCGATGCTCACGCTGTGGCCCGGCCTTTCGCCGGCCGCGTCGAACGGACAGACGCGACTGGTGGTCGTGCTGCTGCGTGGCGCGATGGACGGCCTGCATCTGCTGCCGCCGCGCGACGATGCCGATTATCTGCGCGCGCGCGGCCAGCTCGCTGTACGCGATGCGCTGGCATTGGACGACAGCTTCGGACTACACCCGAAAATGACCTTCGCGCACACGCTGTACGCCGACAAACAACTGCTGCCGCTGGTCGCTGTGGCGCCGCCGTACCGGCAGCGTTCGCATTTCGATGCGCAGGATTGTCTGGAAAACGGCACTGCCGCGCCCGGCGGCGCGCGCGACGGCTGGATCGGCCGCTGCATCGAGGCCATGGCAGCGTCGGAGGGCGTCGCCATCGCCCAGGTGATGCCGCTGGCGATGCGCGGCTCCGGTCGCGCCGAAATCTGGTCGCCGCCGCTGCCGCGCGAGCTGCCCGATGCGCTGATGCAACAGTTGCAGTCGCTGTATGCCGCCGACGCGCGCCTTGCGCCGGTGTTCGCGGATGCGATGGACGCAGTCGCGACCGAGATGGGCGCGCAGCGCGGCGCCTTCCGTCTTCCCGATGCCATGGCCGCCGCGGCCAAACGCATGCGCGGGCCGGACGCGGCGCGGATCGCTTTTGTCGAAGACAGCGGCTGGGACACGCATCGCGGCCAGCAACTGGCGCTCGACCGCAAATTCACCGAGCTCGACGCCGGCCTGCGCGCGATCCGTGAAGGTCTGGCGGACGAGTGGGCGCGGACCGCAGTGGTGGTGGTGACCGAATTCGGGCGCACCGTCGCCAGCAACGGCAGCGCCGGCACCGATCACGGCGTCGGCGGCATGGCTTTGCTCGCGGGCGGCGCGGTGCGCGGCGGGCGGATTGGCGGCGATTGGCCGGGATTGGCACCCGAGGCGCTGCTCGACGGCCGCGACCTGCGTCCGACCACCGATCTGCGCGCGGTGTTCAAAGGCCTGCTGGCCGGGCATCTGGCGGTGCCGGAATCGGCGCTGGAGACGCGGATCTTCCCCGACAGCCGTGCGGTGCGGCCGCTGGAGGGGTTGCTGCGCGGCTGATGTTGTGTCGGGCTCAGCTTCCGGCGCGCGCAGGCATCGGCTGGCCGATCATTCTGATCTGGGCTGCGACGTAGGAGGGCCTTCAGGCCCGAGCTCTACGCTTCCAATTCGATCGTATGAAAGAAGAGCTCGGGCCTGAAGGCCCTCCTACATATGTCTTTCGTTGGCTTGTGCGCGCCGCTGCAAGCCTCATCTTGTAGGGGCGCCGGACGGTTCCGGACGCGCAAGGCGGGAGTTTCCCCCGCGAGGACAAGGCCATGAACGACACGCTTCCGACCGTCGACACCGCTTCGAGCGATTCCAGCGACCGCAGCTGGGCTGCTGGCGCGCATCTGGCCGCGCTGGTCGCCGCTTTCGCGACTTCGTGGTTCGCGGGCATCGCCGGCGCCATCGCCGCGCTGGTGGTCTGGTTGCTGATCCGCGACCGTTCCGGTTTCGCCGCCGCGCATGCCAAGGAAGCCATCAACTTCAACGTAAGCATGTTCCTGTACGCCGTCGCCAGCATCGTGCTGGTGGTGTTCACGCTGGGACTGGGTCTGCTGATCGCGGTGCCGCTGTGGATCGCGCTGGCCATCGCATGGGTGGTGCTGACCATCGTCGCAGCGGTCAAGGCCTATGACGGCGAGACCTATCGTTACCCGCTGACGATCCGGTTGTTCTGATTCAAATCGCACCGTAGGAGGGCCTTCAGGCCCGAGCTCTACGCTTCTGATTCGATCGCGTGAAGCAAGAGCTCGGGCCTGAAGGCCCTCCTACGGTTTGTGTGTCAACGGTCGCGTTCCACGACCTGTCGCGCCAACGCGGCGAGCAGGTCGGCGCGATCGCCGAACGGGGCCAGCGCCGCGCGCATGGCTCCGGCGAGTTCGGCGAGCTTCGCGCGCGACGCGTCGATGCCCAGCAATGCCGGAAAGGTGGCTTTGTTCTGCGCCAGATCCTTGCCGGCCGTCTTGCCGAGGGTGGCGCTGTCGCCTTCGATATCCAGAAGATCGTCGCGGATCTGGAACGCCAACCCCAGCGCTTCGGCGTAACGGTCGAGCGCAGCGTGCGCGTCGCGGTCGGCGTTGCCGGCGATCGCCCCCAGGCGCACCGCGCAGCGCAACAAAGCACCGGTTTTCAACGCATGCAGTTGTTCGAGTTCGCCCAGCGAAATATCGCCGCCGCGGCCGGTGGCATCGATATCGAAGGCCTGACCGCCGCACATGCCGGCGGCACCGCTGGCGATAGCCAGTTCGCGCACCATCGCGATGCGTGCGTCGGCCGCCAGCGGCGCATCGGCCAACTGCTGGAACGCCAGCGACTGCAGCGCGTCGCCGGCGAGGATCGCGGTGGCTTCGTCGAAGGCGACGTGCACCGTCGGCTGGCCGCGACGCAGGGCGTCGTCGTCCATCGCCGGCAGATCGTCGTGGACCAGCGAGTAGGCATGGATGAGTTCGATCGCGCTTGCCGGCGCGTCCAGCGCAGCGATGTCGGCAGTCAGCAGATCGCCGGTGGCGTAGACCAGCAGCGGGCGCATGCGCTTGCCGCCGAGCAGGGCGGCATGGCGCATCGCCGCCTGCAGCCGCGAACCGGGCAGGGTGCGATGGGCCAAGGCCTGTTCGAGCGCGTCGTCGACGCGCTGTCGCCAGTGGGCAAACGTTGCGGCGTGGGTCGTGGCGTGGGTCGCGATGCGATCCGCCGACTGCGGATCAAGCATTGCCGTTGGCGGTATCGCCGAAGGGTTCGGCGCTGTCCGGCTGCTCCGGGTCGCTGAGCAGACGCACGCGCAGTTCGGCCTGTTCCAGCGCCTGCTGGCAGCGGCGATAGAGACCGACGCCGCGTTCGTAGGCGGCAAGCGAATCCTCCAGGCTCATCTGCCCCAGTTCCATCTTCTCGACCAGATGCTCAAGCGCGTCGAGCGACTGTTCGAAGTCGGCCACCGGCGATGCGGTCGGGACGGTGTCTGCAGTGTCGGATGCGGTTTTTCGGGCCATGGCGGGAGTGTAAGCCTTCGAAGTTTCAGCCGACAGGGGTTGCTGCGGTCAGGATTGCGATGGGGCTTGCGTCCCGGATCGCGATCATCGGCTGCTCCACGCCAACCGCGCGCCCTGCGATTCCAGCCAATGTCCGAAACCGGCGGAACGGATGCGGTCGCCCGCGGCGAGCAGGATGCCGTCGCTGGTACTCAGCAGCGGCATCCGTGCGCGTTCCCATGGCGGGATTCCCTGCTCCTGCAGCACATGTTTGAGCGTGTGATGGTGGCCGCGTTCGGGCAGCAGGATGCGTTCGCCGCCGCGTCGCGCATGGACCTCAAGCGGTGCAGGAAAGCTTTCTGCACCCCGCAGCGTCAAGGTGTCGCCGTTGGGCAGGGTCAGCGGTTCACGGCCGTCCCAAAGACACGACCACGGCGATGGAAGCGCGCGCCCGGTGTCGATCGCATGCAGCGCGTCGCGCCAGCGGCGGATCTCCACGCTGCGCCAGGCGAAACGGGGTGTCCGTCCGTCGCCGGCTCCGGCGGGACCGGCGGATCTGGAGCCCAGCAGATCGGCTTCGATCCGGACGACGCCTTCCGCCGGCAGCGGCGGCCAGCCGAGAATGGCGACCCAGTGCCGCAGCAGGCGTGCGCGCTGCGCGGCGGGCAAGCCGAGCAGTGCCGGCACCGAAAGCGCGCCGCTGTTCTCCTCGCGCACTGATGCCAGCAGCGTTTCGTCCTGCGCCGCAAGCAGTTCACTGGCGTCCAAGGCCAGCGCCGCGCTGCGTGCGAAAGCGGCGTCGGCACGCGGCCAGCGTTCGCGCAGCAGCGGCAGCACGCGATGACGCAGGAAATTGCGATCCAGCGCGGTGTCGGTGTTACTCGGATCTTCGATCCAGCGCAGATCATGGTGTGCGGCATAGTCCGCAAGCGCCTCGCGCGGGGTGTCCAGCAGCGGGCGCCACATCCAGCCGTCGGCGAAGCGCTGCCAGGGGCGCATCGACGCCAGACCGTCGGGACCGGACGCGCGCAGGGCGCGCAGCAGGAAGGTTTCGGCCTGATCGTCGCGATGCTGGGCCAGGGCGAGCGTCTCGCCGCTGCGCAGCACCTCCGCGAACGCCTGCCTGCGCGCATGGCGCGCCGCGGCTTCCGGCCCGAGTCCGCTGTCGCGTTGCACTTCGACCTTCACGACATCCAGCGCGATGCCCAAAGCGTGGCAGTGTTCGACACAGTGTTCGGCCCAGTCATCGGCTTGGGCGTGCAGACCGTGATGGACATGGATCGCCCGCAGCCCGCGGTCGCGGATCGTAGGGTCGTGGGCAAGCAGATGGAGGAGGACGCTGGAGTCCAACCCGCCGCTGAAAGCCACCAGCACCGCGGAGGCGGTTTGCGTGGCGGTTGCGGACGGATCGGCCACGAACGAGGCCGTCCCGGGTGGAATCAGGCAAATGGCGGGGGCCGCAGACATGCCTGCATGCTAACGGGTGCGGGACACACACGGTCGGGACCGCGTGCCTGCCTTTGCTCAGTCAGTGGCCGTCGCAGTTTCGCGGCTCGCGATCTCGATCCACTCGCGCTGTTCGCGCTGGTAGTACTTCGGCGCCACCCGCGAACGTTTGAGCACTGTCTTGAAGACGTCCGTCGCCTGCGCGTCGCGGCCCTCGCGCTTGAGCAGCAGGCCGTAGCGCACCCGCGCCTCCTCGCCGAGGAAGTCGTTCACCAAAGACGCGTACTCGTGGACGGCCGCAGCGGTGTCGCCCAGCGCTTCCAGACAGCGCGCGTACAACAGATGACCCTCGCTGGAGCGGAACGTCGGGTTGGCCGCGATCAACGCGTCCAGTGTCTGCCGCGCTTCGGCATGCAGATTCAGCGCGAACTGCGAGCGGGCAAGACCCAGCATCAGCTCCGGATCGGTTGCGTAGAGGCCACGCAGGCCGGAGCGGTACAGCTCGGCCGCCTGCTGGTAATCGCCGCTGTCGAAACTCTCCCGCGCCAGACGCCGCCGGTTGTCGAGGGTGTCGGCGACATCAAGCTGGCGCGTGGCCTCGCGCTTGCGCCGCTCCGGGTCGATGCGATCGTGCGCGTTGCGCAGCGTCTGCCGCGCGGCGCGGCTGTGGCGCAGGTCCGGCAACACTTCGGCGATCACGTAAACGGCGACGCCGATGTAAGACCCGGCCAGCAGCACGAACAACCAGTAGCTGGGACGGCGGGTGCGCACCGCATGCACCGCACAGCCGATCTGCAGCACCAACGACAGCATGAACAATGGATGCATTGCGGCTCCCCGGCCGGTTGCGACGCTCGCGCGCAGCCGGGAAGTGTAGTCAGCCGTCGCGTCGCCCTCAACTGTCGGCGGCCTGCTATGGTTCGCCCGCACGGGCGCGCCGCGCCCCTCCGGTTCAAAGGACAGGCTCCGATGATGCAGGACCACCAGACCATTGCACTGCCGCCGATGCCGCTGCTTTCCGACGACGAGCGTATCGCCGCCGCCCGCGATTTCGCAGATGAACTCGCCCGCCGCCGCACCGTCCGCGAATATGCCCCCACGCCGGTGCCGCGTGCGGTGATCGAACACTGCCTGCGCGCCGCCGGCACCGCGCCCAGCGGCGCCAACCAGCAGCCCTGGCGATTTGTGGCGGTGCAGGACGCGGCGATCAAACACCGTATCCGCGAAGCCGCCGAAGCCGAGGAGCGCGAGTTCTACAGCCATCGCGCCCCGGAAGAATGGCTCGACGCGTTGGCGCCCCTGGGCACCGACGCCGACAAACTTTTTCTCGACGCCGCGCCATGGCTGATCGGCATTTTCTACGAACGCTTCGCCTTCGACACCGACGGCGACAAAGTCAAACGCTATTACCCGCACGAATCCGTGGGCATCGCCAGCGGCCTGCTGATCGCCGCACTGCATCGCGCCGGCCTCGCCACACTGACCCACACCCCCAGCCCGATGGGTTTCCTGAACGAAATCCTCGGTCGCCCGAAGAATGAAATGGCCTACCTCCTGTTAGTGGTGGGCCACCCCGCGCCCGACTGTCGCGTCCCGGACATCCAGCGCCTGGCGCTGGATGGATACGCGAGTTTCCTGTGAGCGCGGCGGACATGAACGCGGGGGCAGACATCGACTGGCGCTTCGAGACGCCGAGGATCCGGGCGCGCTTGATCGACAGCCGCGATCGCGATCTGTACCGGAGCCTCTACACCGACCCGGCGGTGATGGCGCATATCGGTTCGGCGATGAGCGACGCCGAAGCGGATGTGGTGTTCGAGAACGTGCATGGATACAACGCCGAGTGGCCGATGCGCGCGCGCTACTGGCGGTTGTCGGAGATCGCCTCCGGCGATCAGGCGGGGCTGCTCTCGAACCTGCGCGCACCCCGCGATCCCGGTCTGATCGAGCTCGGCATCATGCTGCTGCCGTCCTGGCAGGGCCAGCGTATCGGTCTGGAGGTGACCGTGAAGATCGTCGACCTGCTAATGAATAATGAGTGGGGGCTCGATACCGAAGCGGTCATCGCCTGTCATGCCAGCGCCAATATCCGGGTCGGGCGCCTCGGCGCCGCGCTCGACTTCGAAGCGGTCGAACGATCCGTTCCCAATTCCGCACAATGGCGGATGAGCAAACAGCAGTGGTTGGCCCGTCGCGACGCCGGGCCTCGGTCCGAAGGGTGATCTGATACAGTTTTGTCGTTCCGAATCAGAGAATGCTGGGCAATGCAGGAAATCGGCAGTTTTGTGTGCGTGGGATCGGGGATGATGCTGGGAGCGCATATCAGCCCGCGCTCGCGCAGTGAGATCGAACAGGCCGATGTGGTGTTCTGCCTGGTGTCGGATGCCATCGTCGAGCTGTGGCTGCAGAAGATGCGGCCGGACATGCGCAGCCTCCAGCCGTATTACGCCGAGGGCAAACCCCGCACCGGCAGCTATCGCGAAATGATCGAGGCGATGTTGACCGAGGTCCGTGCCGGTCGCCGGGTTTGCGGCGTGTTCTATGGCCATCCCGGCGTGTTCGCCCAAGTGCCGCACCATACCATCGCCCAAGCGCGGGCCGAAGGTTTCGCCGCCGAAATGCATCCCGGCATTTCCGCCGAGGACTGCCTGTATGCCGACCTCGGCATCGACCCCGGCACCTATGGCTGCCAGCACTATGAAACCAGTCAGTTGATGTTCTACCGGCGGAAGATCGACCCCACGGCTTATCTGATCCTCTGGCAGATCAGTCTTGCGGGCGACCGCTCATTGGCCCGCTTCGGCACGGGCGCGCAATACCGCCGGCTGCTGCTTGAACTGCTCGCTGCGGAGGGGTATCCGCCGCAACACGAAGTAATCGTCTACGAAGCCGCGACGCTGCCGATTTCGACACCGCGGATGGCGCGCATGCCGCTCTGCGCGTTGGTCGATGCCGAACTCTGCATGCACAGCACCCTGGTCGTGCCGCCGGTGCGGCCGATGGAGCGCAACGTCGAGATGCTGGCCCGGATCGCGGAGATTGATGCGGCGCTGGCGGCTGAGCAGGCCCAAGCATGAGGCTCTCCGCTTTTTCTTCTTGCCGAACAAACAGATAGGTCTGCAGCAGACAGGGCTGTGCGTGTCGCGACGGCCGGTTTTCTTGTTGTTCCTGCCAGCGTCGGGTCCGTGCCTCATGCATGCGAAACCTGTCGCGATCGCCCTCGCTTGCGAATCATCCGGGTATGGGAAGGATCCTCTCTTCATCGCGATGAAGGGCAAGCTGCCTTGCCGTGACGAGCCGCATCCTGCGCTGCTGCGGCCTGGAATGGGGACCGACCTTGTGCAGCCCCCGCCAGTGGGGCGGCACACCTTCTTCCTGCTATTTCCCACGTTCAGTCTAAAAATGATCGAAGTAATTGATATGGATGGGTTTTTCGCATAGCCTGCGGATGCGGGAGTGGGGCGCGAGCTTGGCATTTCGGGGGAATATGGTCCGTTTCAATGGCTTGCGCAGCCTCTATCTGCAACAAAATCGCGATGGTCTGGCCGACGAACGGCCAACACCACGTTGAACCATCAAGCACAATGGGGGAGTCCTAATGTCGAATGTGATCCAATTTCTCGAGTCTATGGGCGCGAATGCGACCATGGCCCGGATGACCGCTACCGATTACGAAGCTGCGATTGAGAAGCTGGACGCGGATACAACGTCTCGACAAGCGCTCCACGCCCGCGATCATTCGAAGCTGAAAGAGTTGTTGAAGGGTCGCCCGCTCATGGTGTTCGCGATCATGGCGCCTCAGGAAAGTCCGGAGCAGGAAGAAAATCCCAGTGAAGGCGAAGGCGAAGACGAGCAGAAAGAGGCCGAGTAATCAGTTAGTCGTCAATTCAATGAGGGTGAGGTGCTCTATGCAATGGAAGCTGCTCGTTAGTCTGTTCGTATTTCTGTGCGCTGCGAATGTGGGTTCTGTCCACGCGCGGGAAACCTACGATTCCATTCTGCAAAGAGCGGAAGCTGCCCGGAGTTCCGACCCTCTGCTTTTCACGGAGCTGCTTGAGCAGCTCCGTGTCGACAAGCGCCAGACGACGCTCTCGCAACGGCAACGCCTGAAGTATCTTCAGGCGTACGGATCGATGTATCGCGATCAGCTCGGCCAGGGCGTCGAGCTGGCCAAGCAATTGTTCAATGAAACCAAAGATCCCAACCTGAAATATCGCGCCGGTGGCCTGGTCGCCGCTTTTTCTGCGGTGTCGCGCGATTTCAGTACCGGTTTGCGCTACTTGCAGAAAGCCGAGTCCATACGCCCGCAGGTGGATGACAAGAGCATCCTTCGCGAAGGCTTGGGCGCCGGAGCGCTGCTCTACAGTGAAATCGGCCAGCATCGGATCGCATTGCGGTATTCGCAGCAATTGCTCAAAGACGACCCTACGCCCCGGGAGAAGTGTTTTGCGGGGCAGTACCAAGCAATCTCGCAGTTCGAGCTGGAAGAACTCCCGAAGGACGACGCGGTTGTCGAAGCCGTCATCGCCCACTGCTCGAAGCTCAAAGAACACATTCCGGCCAATATCGCTCGCGGCATTCTCGCCCGCAAACTCGCCGGCGAAGGCAAGGTCGACAAGGCGATTGCGGTGCTCGAAGCCGCGCTCCCCGAAGTCAAGGCCACGCGCTATCCGCGCCTGGTTGCGGGATTCCATGCGCTTCTTGCCGATTTCAAGTTGAAGCTTGGCGATATCCCGGCAGCCGAAGCGCATGCGCTTGCGACCGTGGACATCGGGGACAAGATCAAGTCGTCCACGAGTCTGGTCAGTGCCTACAACACGCTGTATCAGATCGCGGCGACGCGTGAGAAGCCTTCGGTGGCGCTGGAGCTTTACAAGCGTTACGCCGAATCTGAAATGGCGCATCAGAACGACGTGAAGGCGAAAGAGCTGGCCTACGAAATCGTGCGCCACGAAACCAAGCAACAGGCGCAGCAGCTTGCGCTGGAGCGTGCCAGCACGCAGAAGGCGCGTCTCGTCGCGGGGTTCCTGTTGGTGATGCTGGGCGCGATCATCTTCTGGGTGATCCAGATCAAGCGTCATCAGGGGCAGTTGCAGCGTCTGGCGCAGACTGATGCGCTTACAGGCTTGGGTAATCGCCATTTCTTCACCCAGAATTCCGAGCGTTCGCTCGTCGAGGCCGCGCGCGCAGGCGATACCGCCGCGCTGGTCATGTTCGATCTCGATCACTTCAAGGCGATCAACGACACCTACGGCCACGGCGCCGGCGACTGGGTGCTCAAGGAGGTCGGCAAGGCCTGCGCTGCGCACTGCCGGAAGATCGACTACCTCGGCCGCATCGGCGGCGAAGAATTCGCCATCCTGCTGCGCGGCTTCGATCTTGCCGGCGCCGCGCGACTTGCCGAAGACTGTCGCTCGCAGCTGGCCCAGATCGATACGCGCGAATGCGGGTATTCGTTCGTGGTGACCGCCAGTTTTGGCGTGAGTTCGACGGCGCAGTCGGGTTACGACCTGTCGCGTTTGTTGTCGCACGCCGACCAGATGCTGTATCGCGCCAAGAACGAAGGCCGCAATCGCGTCTGCGCCTACACCGCGGAAACGGCTGTCGACCACAAATCGCCGAAACGCTCGCCGACGCTGACCGTAATCAATAGTTGAGAAAAATGAAAAATTGTCATCCCGAGCGTAGCGAGGGATCTGCTTTTCTGTTGTGCAATGAATCGTCAGAAAGCAGGTCCCTCACCCCGATGAAGCCGGGGATTCGGGATGACAGTCTGCAATCGCAACCCCTTGCGTCATGACCGTTGAGTCGCTCCAGTCGTCTCGTGGTTCAGGCGCTGTCGATTTCCCGGGTTTGTGTGAAGAGCAACTTGCGGCGCTGAGAGACACCTACGCATCGCCGCCACGCGCCTATCATCACTTCGGACATGTTGAAGACGTATTCGTGCATTACCGCGCCGTCGCCGATGGGGCGGGATGGCACCAGCCGTGCGAAGTCAGGTTGGCGGTGCTTTACCACGATGCGGTGTATGTGCCGGGGCGTAGCGATAACGAAACCGAGTCTGCGCGCCTCGCAGCCGAGCACATCGCGCGTTGGCTGCCGCAGGCGGACATCGACAGTTTCCGCGTCTCCGAACTGATTCTGCTGACTGCGCGTCACGGCACTCTGGACGCTGCGGATTTCGGCGACGACGCGGCTGCCGAGGACACCCGGCGTTTTCTCGATTGCGACATGGCGATCCTCGGCGCGACGCCGGAGGCGTTCGCGGAATACGACCGCGCCATCGCCGAAGAATATCGCGCGGTACCGCGCTGGCTGTATCGGATCAAGCGTCGCCAGTTCTTCAGGAAACTGCTCGCTTCGGAATCCATTTACCTCAGCGATTTCTTTCGCGACCGTCTCGAAGCGCGGGCGCGGCGCAATCTCCAGGCCGCGCTGGCCGGTTAAAATCGCCGAATGAAATCAAGAGCTCCGATCAAGCACGCTTTGATCAAGAACATTGCGGCCTATCATTTCGTTCCGGTGACTGATCCGGGCGAGCTGGCCGCGCAGCTTCAGATACGCGCGGAAGCGGGCGAACTCCGCGGCACAGTATTGGTCGCCGACGAAGGGATCAACCTGTTCCTGGCCGGTGAAACGCCGGCCATCGATGGTTTCCTCGCGAGCCTGCGCGAGGACGCGCGGTTCGCGGACTTGGCGGTGAAGGTCAGTGCATCCGACGCCATACCGTTTTCGCGGCTGAAAGTGAAGGTGAAGGCCGAGATCATCAGCTTCCGCCAGCCGCAGTCCTCGCCGGAAGCCGGGCGGGCGCCGGCGGTGTCGCCGCAAGACCTCGCGCGTTGGATCGAAAGCGGCGCCGACGATCAGGGGCGCCGCCTGGTGCTGTTGGACACCCGCAATCGCGAAGAAGTCGCGTACGGCACCTTTGTCGACGCGATGGTGCTGCCGATCGACAATTTCACCGAACTGCCGGATGCCGTGCTCGATCGCCGCGAATCGCTCGCCGACGCGACGGTGGTCAGCTTCTGCACCGGCGGCATCCGCTGCGAGAAGGCGGCGCTGTGGATGCGTGCGCAGGGCATGGACAATGTGCTGCAGCTCGATGGCGGCATCCTCGGCTATTTCGAGGCGGTCGGTGGATCGGGGTATGCGGGCAGTTGTTTCGTATTCGACGACCGCATCGCGCTGGACCCTGCACTGGTTCCTGTTGTGCCTCCCATTTCCCTCGCGGAAGAGGCAGAATCCGCTATCGATCCGGTAGCGCGCTGAGCGCGGCGTTCATTCGGGCGTATCGATTTCGTACGCCGCGTCTGCGGCGCACACACGACGAAGGGGTTGGCGGTGGCGGAGATGGGTTGGATCGGTCTGGTGATGGCTATCGTTGCAGCCTACTTCGCCATCAAAGTGGTGAAGTTCATATTCAAGCTGATCTTGTGGGGCGCAGTACTGTGCGGCGCGTACTGGTTTTTCGCGCCGATGCTCGGGCTGCCCAAGCCGTTCTGACTGCGGTTGTACCGTTCGATGGAGGTTTTGAATGGCATCCCGCGATTCCCGGATCCACGCCTGGACAGTGCGTTGGGCTCTTGGCGATGCTCGATATGGCTGAGCTTTCGTAGGAGGGGCTTCAGCGCCGATTACGGCGATGTTTTTTTGTGTACAGCTCGGGCCTGGAGGCCCTCCTGCGTTCAGCGCGTCAACGGCTCCGACTCGTCCGTACGCAGCACCGGATACAGCCCGTAGCGTTCGTCCCAGGCAGTGTGCAGGCGGTAGAAGAATTCCAGCCGCGCCTGCGGATCGGCCGCGAATTTCGCGTCTTCTTTCAGCCTGCGCTCGAAACGTTCGCGCAGCGCGGGGTCGCGCGCGAGCATCTCGCGGGCGACGTCCTCGGCGACGTAATCCTCCATGTATTCCTTGCGCTCGAAGGCATTGTTGAAGTGCCCCCAGGCCAGCAGCGAGTCGGGCGCCAGCGGTTCGAGCAGCGCCATGACCAGACGCGACTTCGGTTGCTCGATCGTCACAAACAGTGCGCCGGGGCCGATGTCCTGCATCTCGTTTTGCCATTCGCCTTCCACCGTCAGCCGCTGATGGCCTTCCGACGATGCCACGGCGAACGTCGGTGTCTCGTCGCGAAACGTTTCGACCGGCGTCTTCGGCATCGCACGTTCGATCCGTTCGAACGCGATGCCGTGTTGCCGCAGTTTCGCGCCGACCGATGCCGCGTACGCGGGCGATACCAGATAACCGCCCTTCGGTGCGGCGACGCTCACGCCGGGCACGATCTCGTCGCGCAGCGGCACCTTCCAGACCTGCGGTTTCGTGTCGTCGTAGCGCGTCATCGACGCGCCGGACACGTCCGATGGCGTGCGGGTGTAGGCGTAACCGCGGAAATCGATGGTCCGTACCTTGTCGCTCGCCGTCCAGGTCAGCGGTACCGGCTGGCCGCCGAGCTGCTGCGCACGCAGATCCGCCGCCTGCGCGACGCGGCGCCAGTCAGCGCCGTGTTTCGCGGCCAGTTCCAATACTGCGATCACCGTGTTGCGGGTGATCCGCACGCGGGTCGGGTAATCCTTCCAGGAATGCGTTTCCACCAGCATCGCCAGGCGATTGCGCATCAGGAAATAGCCGGTGGAGAAGCGTGGCGGCGCCACGCCATCGACGAAACCCGAAGCCGGGTTGTCGTTTTCGACGAACGACGGATAGAACGCCACCGGCAGCGAGCCCTGCGCGCGCAGGCGTTCGAGCGTGCCGTCGCGCAGCGCCAGGCCGGCAGCGCGCAGCGGTTCGTCGCCGGCATGCAGCGGCTCGACCTGGATCGAGACATCGTGCTCGAACTTCGCGCCGTCGGTGACGTGAAGATCGATGGTCGCGATCGGATCCCAAGCGTTCTCCAGCGCCAGCATCGCCTGCATTTCCGGCGTGTCGGCCTTGGCGTAATCGCGGTTGAGATTGTAATTCTGCGCGGTGACGCGCCAGCCCATTTCGGCCGGGCCGTTCTGGTTCGGCCGGTTCCACGCGCCGAAGCGTTCGTGACCATCGATGTTGAACACCGGCACGAAGATCAGCACCAGTTTGTCGAGCGCGCCTCGCGCGGCTTTTTCGTCGAGCACTTGGCGCAGGGCGAGGAAGCCGGCGTCCTTGCCGTCGATCTCGCCGGCGTGGATGCCGCCCTGGATCAACACGACGGGCAGGCCGGCGCTGCGGGCCTGTTCCGGCGTGTGTGCGCCGCTGCGGGTGACCACCAGCGCCTTCATTGGCCGGCCTTCCGGGGTGGTGCCGAACTCGATGCAGCGAACCGCATCCGGATAACGCGTCGCGAAGGCGTCGCACAAGGCGATCACTTCTTCGTAGTGGCCGGTGCGGGCGTAGCCGCTGCGTTCGGCGGTGGTCGAGAGATCGGATGCGGCGTGCGCGGAGGCCGTGCAGACGGGAGCGACGAGTGCCAACAGCAACGAACAGGAGAGCAGGGCAGGGCGCATTGGGATGTGTTCCGGGGCGGTTCCGCATTGTGCCGTCAATGGCCCGGCGGCGGACATGTCGATGGTCACGCGCGTGGCCTCGGACACCATGCGAAGATTGGCGCTTTGAATGCGGGAGCCCTTATGTCCACCCCGGAATACACGCTGTACTACGCCCCCGGCGCCGCAAGTCTGGTCGTGCATTGGCTGCTGCTCGAAACCAGTGTGCCGCACACGCTGGCGCTGGTCGACACTTCCGCCGGTGCGCAGAAACGCCCGGAATATCTGGCGCTGAATCCGAACGGTGTGGTGCCGACATTGGTGATCGACGGCACACCGCATTACGAAGCCGCGGCGCTGTTGATGCACCTCGCCGATGCCTTCCCGTCGGCGGAGTTCGCCCCGGCGCTGTCGGAACCGCAGCGCAAGGACTACACCCAGTGGATGTTCAACCTCGCCAACATGGTGCAGCCGCTGTTCCGGCAGTGGTGGTACCCGCACGAACCGGCGGGCGAAGCCAATGCCGAGGCGGTGCGGGATCACGTGCAGCGGCGGATCGAGGCGGAATGGCAGCGGATCGATCGGCACCTGGCCGGGCATGGCCCGCATCTGCTGGGCGAGCGCCTGAGCGCCGCCGATTTCTATCTGGTGATGCTGATGCGCTGGTCGCGGAACATGCCCAAGCCGGCCACCGCGTGGCCGCATCTGTCGGTGCTGGCGTCGCGCCTGAAGACGCGGCCTTCGTTCGCGCAGTTGTACGAGCGCGAGGGGCTGACGGATTGGGGCTGAGCGGAACGGGCTGCCCCGTCCGCCTGAGACCCGCACGCTGAACCACGGTTGCGCCGCGGGAACAACGTCGTGGGCCATGGGCCCACGGCGTTTTCCGCACTACACTCCTGAGTTCAATCCCGAACCTGAGCACGCTGCGCCCGCGGCGGCCCCGTTCATCAACACGAGACCCGCCCATGACTGCAGCCGCTGAAGCGAAGCACGCCGGAGACCCGGCCAAGCTGCCCCGCCAGATTCCCTACATCATCGGCAATGAGGCCTGCGAACGCTTCAGTTTTTACGGGATGCGCAACATCCTGGTGCAGTTCCTGATCAGCAGCGTGATTCTGGCCTACCTGCCCGCCGCCGAGCGCGAGGGCATGGCCAAAGAAGTCTTCCACAGTTTCGTCATCGGCGTGTATTTCTTCCCGCTGCTCGGCGGTTGGCTGTCGGATCGCTTTTTCGGCAAATACAACACCATCCTCTGGCTCTCGCTCTTGTACTGCGTCGGTCATGCCTGTCTGGCAATGTTCGAGACCAGTCGATCAGGCTTCTATACCGGTTTGCTGCTCATCGCGCTGGGCTCCGGCGGCATCAAGCCGCTGGTGTCGTCGTTCGTCGGCGATCAGTTCACCCAGGCCAACAAGCATCTGGCGAAGATCGTCTACGACGCGTTCTATTGGACGATCAACTTCGGCTCGTTCTTCGCTTCGCTGCTGATGCCGATTTTCCTGCGCGAGTACGGCCCGGCGATCGCATTCGGCATTCCGGGCGTCCTGATGCTCATCGCCACCATCATTTTCTGGATGGGGCGCGCCAAATACGTGAACATGCCGCCGGTGCCGGCCGATCCGCATTCGTTCTCGAATGTGGTCAAGACCGCGCTGCGCGGGGGAGACGCGGGCAAAGGCACGGGTAGCCTGGTAGCCGCGGCCGGTGTAGTGATCGCGGTGGCGATGCTGCTTGGCTGGGCGGTGTCGCCGGCCTGGTGGCCCAAGGGCTTCGGCTTCGTGATTTCGTTCTGTCTCGCGCTGGGCGCGGTGCTGCTGTTCGGCGGCGTCGGCACGGCGATGCAGTTGGATCGGGCGCGCGGCGCGCATCCGGATGTCGCAGTCGACGGCGTGCGCGCGGTGCTGCGCATCCTCATCATCTTTGCGATCGTCAGTCCGTTCTGGTCGCTGTTCGATCAGAAAGCCTCGACCTGGGTGCTGCAGGGCAAGACCATGATGGTGCCGCACGAGATGTGGTGGTGGCCGAGCTGGCTGGTCAAGGAAGCCGGGCAGATGCAGGCGCTGAATCCGTTGATGGTGATGGCGCTGATCCCGTTCAACAATCTCGTGTTGTACCCGGTGTTGACGAAGCTCGGCTTCAAGGTCACCGCACTGCGCCGTATGGGTTTCGGCATCGGGTTTTCGGGCCTTGCGTGGGTGGTCGCGGGCATGATCCAGCTGTCGATCGACGGTGGCGACCCGGTATCGCTGGCGTGGCAGATCGTGCCGTATGCGCTGCTGACCTTCGGCGAGGTACTGGTGTCCGCGACCGGTCTCGAATTCGCCTACAGCCAGTCGCCGCCGCCGATGAAGGGCGTCATCATGAGTTTCTGGATGTTGTCGGTGACCTTCGGCAACGTCTGGGTGCTGCTGACCAATGCCGCCGTGCGCAACGAAACGGCGATGGCGCAGATCGCGAGCACCGGATTGAGCGAGAACGCGTTCCTGATGTTCTTCTTCGCCGGCTTCGCATTCCTGGCAGCGTTGATCTTCGCGTGGTACGCCAGACGCTATCCGCTGCAGGATTACTATCGTGCGGGCTGATCGTCGCACGCAAGTCTCGCGGGGACGCGCATGACCGGTTACATCACGCTGGCCTTGGTCGCGATCACCGTGCTGGTGTCCTGGCAGGCCTGGGAGCGCCCGAAGCTGATGGATCGTCTGATCCTGTGGCCGCCGGCGATCGATCGCCACAAGCAGTACGACCGTTTACTGACGCATGGTTTCATCCATGCCGACGGCATGCACCTCGTCTTCAACATGGTCACGCTGTATTCGTTCGGTCAGGCGATGGAAGGCTATTTCGGCGCGAGGATCGGGCCGGTCGGCTTCCTGCTGTTCTATCTGTCGGCGGTGGTGGTCGCGATCCTGCCCACGTTCATGCGCCACCGCCACGATGCACGCTATCGCAGTCTCGGGGCGTCCGGCGCGGTGTCGGCGGTCCTGTTCGCGTCGATCCTGCTCGACCCGTGGTCGGGGATCTATCTGTTCTTCATCCCGATTCCGGTGCCGGCGTTCATTTTCGCCGGCCTGTACATCTGGTACAGCATCTGGATGGAGAAGCGGGGCGGCGACAACATCAACCATAGTGCCCATCTGTGGGGCGCGCTTTACGGTGTGATGTTCACGTTGCTGCAGCAGCCGGCGCTGGCAGGACGTTTCGTGCAGCGTCTGGTCAGCCCCGATTCCGGGGGCTGACCAGAAGATCGACCCTCTATGCCGCGTAGGCGGCCCGGGTGATCTCTCCGCCGTAGGTCTGCTGCAGGCGTTTCTGGATCACGTAATCCAGCAGTTGGTACTCGCGGTTTGTCGTATCGCCCTCGCGGGCGAGGTCGTAGAGCCGGGCGACGACGACATCGTCGCTGACATTGTTGGCAGGAGTATCGAATTGCATTGGGAACTCCTCTTGCATGTGACGAAGTGATGGGGCTTGGGAACACGCTGCACGGGTGTTTGAAGAATAGCCAAGCATGAAGCGTGCCAATGCCCCGGACGTTCCTTTGGTGGATCGAATCTGCCGCAATGTGTCACTACTCACCGGTCGCCGGCCGCTGCTGACCCGCTGGGTCGCTCCCAGGGAGTGGCGCGGCCGCGGCAGGTATTCGTGAGCTTTCGTTCAGGGAAAACCACTGAATTCATGCTGGTTGCAGACTCGGTATGGCGGGCCGGGAGTGGAAAACGGGTGGCTGGACCGTCCGGGTCCAAAAAAGTTCCGCCTCCCACTTCCCAAAACGATGACGTTGTGGTGTATGGTGCGCGTACTGTTCCAAGCGGGATCACGGTACATCGTGGCCCGATGCGGTAGATCCAAGGTTGCAAGCCGGCAGCGGCCTGCTTTGTAACGTCCTCTCAGGAGGGCTGTGCAGGCGGGGTTACACTCGGTCAAGCCCAGACGATCCGCTCATCGTTCGCGTTACCCCTGGCTAGACAGTCGCGGTGCCGAAAGGCTCCGTGTATCCACCCAACTGTTTATTTGAGGAGTAACACCCCATGTCCGATCGTCAAAACGGCGTCGTGAAGTGGTTCAACGATGCCAAAGGCTTTGGCTTCATCACCCCGGAAAGCGGCCAGGATCTTTTCGTCCACTTCCGTTCGATCCAAGGCACCGGTTTCAAGTCCTTGCAGGAAGGCCAAGCGGTCTCCTTCAAGGTCGTGCAGGGCCAGAAAGGCCTGCAAGCCGATGAAGTGCAACCGCAGTAATACCCATAATGACTGTGCCCTGGCGGAAACGCCGGGGCACTAGCTATTGGTGAGTTTCTTGTTCCACCGGATCTTGCATTCAGCCTCAGCAGGCCCGCGGATCCATCCAACAATTTTTCAGGAGTAATTCAAATGTCAGATCGTCAGAGCGGCACCGTCAAGTGGTTCAACGATGCCAAGGGCTTCGGCTTCATCACCCCGGAAAGCGGCCAGGACCTCTTCGTCCATTTCCGTTCGATCCAGGGCAACGGCTTCAAGTCGCTGAAGGAAGGCCAGCAGGTCACCTTCAAGGTTGTGCAGGGCCAGAAGGGTCTGCAGGCCGACGAAGTCCAGGCGCTCTAATCCAGCCGGCTTCAATCTAGCCTGCTTGAATCTAGCGTTCAGAAACACGACCCCGGGCGTTCGCGCCCGGGGTTTTTATTGCGCGCCGTTTGCCGCGCGCATGCCTTTCACACGTTTTCGCCTTCGATGATCCGTTATTCTGATCGCACACCCGATCCGGGTCGGGAAAGGAGGCCCGCCATGCGTTCACTCATGCCCAAGCATTCGAATTCACCCCGCGCGCTTCCTTCGTTCATGGCTTTGGCCGTGCTGGCCGCTGCTTTGCTGCTGGCCGCCTGCAAGAAGGACAAGGATGCGACGCCACCCCCCACCGCCCCCGCCGAGGCTGCCGTGCAGCCGCAGCCCGCGGCGGCAGAGTTGAAGGATGTCATCGAACAGGACGCCCGTTACATCATCGGCATCAGTTATCCGCCCGCGGCCAAAAAGTACCCGGGTCTTGCGGAAGAACTTCGTCGCTACGCCGAGGGCGCGCGCGCCGAGTTGCTCAAAGCGGTGCAGGGCGGCGATCCCGCCACACAAACCAGTCCCTACGATCTCACCCTCAATTTCACGCTGCTCGCGGAAACTCCTGAGCTGGTTGCGGTCGCCGCCGACGGCGCCGCGTTCACCGGTGGCGCCCACGGCGCGCCGCTGGTCGCGCGTTTCGTCTGGTTGCCGCAGCAGAACAAGCTGTTGACCGCGAACGACCTGTTCCCGGATCCGAAAGCCTGGAACACGATTTCCGAATACGCGCGCGAGCAACTGCACGCGTCGCTGTCGCAGCGTGTCGATGCCGACGAGCTGCCGGCGGGCGAGCGCGCCGAAGTGATGCGCTCGGTCGGTCGCATGATCGATGAGGGCACCACTCCGGTGCCGGCGTCGTTCGCGGCCTTCGAACCGGTGCTGGCGCCCGACAGCGACAAGCTGATGGGTCTGCGTTTCGTGTTTCCGCCGTATCAGGTCGGGCCTTACGTCGATGGCGTGCGCACGGTGGAAGTGCCGACCGCGGTATTGATGCCGAATCTCGCCCCTGCATACCGCGCGATGTTCGTGGTCGCGAAGCCGGCGCCGGTCGCGCCGCTCAACGAAACCGTCGCGCCTGCGGTGCAGCCGACCCGGTAATATCAGACTTCTGGAAAGGCGGCCGCAAGCACTTCGCCGCAGTCGCCTTCGAGTTTCAGATCGACCAGCGCGTCCGCGCGGGTCTGTCCACGATTGAGGATCGCTACCGGCATGCCGCGCTCATGGCCCATGCGTGCGAAGCGGAATCCCGAATACACCATCAGCGACGAACCGACGACCAGCACCGCTTCGGCCGCGTGCAGCGCCGCGAGCGCCTGTGCGTAACGCGCAGCCGGCACGTTTTCGCCGAAGAACACCACATCCGGCTTGAGCATGCCGCCGCAGATCGCGCAGTGCGGCGGTTCAAATGCCGCCACGGCCGCAGCATCGATATCGGCATCGCCATCCGGGGCCGCCGCCGCGTCGCGCGGGCGCCAGCCGTTGTTGTTCGCGACCATGCGGGTCTGCAAGTCGTCGCGTGGACGCGCATCGCCGCAACCCAG
Source organism: Lysobacteraceae bacterium (assembly GCA_046598445.1). Classification (GTDB taxonomy): domain Bacteria; phylum Pseudomonadota; class Gammaproteobacteria; order Xanthomonadales; family Xanthomonadaceae; genus Lysobacter_I. The sequence continues at coordinate 19,027 of JBKJHV010000055.1, read as the reverse complement.
GCAGACGGTGCTGTCCAGCCGACCGTGCAGATCGATCACGTCGCGGCTGCCGGCGCGCTGGTGCAGGGTATCCACGTTCTGGGTGACCAGTGAGGTGATGCGCTGCTGCTGTTCAAACGCCGCCAGTGCGCGGTGTCCGGCGTTCGGCAGCGCGGTCGAAAACATCGGCCAGCCGACGAAGCTGCGCGCCCAGTAGCGGCGATACGTGGCGTTGTCGCCGACGAATGCCTGATACGTCACCGGTGGTGGCCGTTTCCAGGCGCCGGCGATATCGCGATAGTCCGGAATGCCCGAGCCGGTGCTGATACCGGCGCCGGTGAGTACGAACACGCGCTCGAAACGCTCGGCCCATGCACGCAGACTGCGCGCGATCGCGGCGACATCTTCCGATGGGTGTGGTTGCAGCATCGACACAGCTTATGCGATCGCATGCTCATTGAGCATGCTCATCGAACATGTCTATCCAGCATGTCTATCCAGCATGGACATGCAGCGCCATCGTCCGGATACGACACCGCCCGGGCATGCCGGGCGGTGTCGGTGCAGCAATGGACGATGCGAAGAGGAGCGTGCGAAGAATTTACTTCGCGGTCAGACCGCGGCGTTCCAGCAGCGGCTGGATCTGCGGATCGCGGCCGCGGAAATCGCGGAACAATTCCATCGCGTCTTTCGAGCCGCCGCGGCTCAACAGCTTTGCGCGGAACCAGTCGCCGTTCTTGCGGCTCAGGCCGCCGTTTTCCTTGAACCACTCCACGCTTTCCGCATCCAGCACTTCGGACCAGATGTAGGCGTAGTAGCCGGCTGCGTAGCCGCCCATGATGTGGCTGAAGTACGGGGTGCGATAACGCGGCGGCACCGGTGCGTAATCCACGCCGATGTCCTTCAGCGCCTTGGCTTCGTACGCCATCACGCCCTTGGCGTCCGGCAGCTGCTCCGCAGCGACCTGGTGCCAGCGCTGGTCGAGCATCGCCGAGCCGAGATATTCGGTGGTGGTGAAGCCCTGGTTGAACTTGTTGGCCGACAGCACCTTGTCGAGCAGCGCCTTGGGCATCGGTTCGCCGGTCTGGTGATGCTTGGCATAGTTCGCCAGCACTTCGGGCGAGGTCGCCCACATTTCGTTGACCTGCGACGGATATTCGACGAAGTCGCGCGGCACGTTGGTACCGCTGAAATACGGGTACTTCACGTCGGAGAACATGCCGTGCAGCACGTGGCCGTATTCATGGAACGTGGTGTTCACGTCGTCCCAGGTCATCAGTGCCGGCTTGCCCGCCGCCGGTTTGGTGACGTTGAGGTGCAGTGCGACCACCGGCTTGTTGCCCATCAGTTCGGACTGGTTGACGTAGGAGCTCATCCAGGCGCCGCCGCGCTTCGACGGACGCGCGTACGGATCGACCAGGATCAGCGACAGCAGTGAACCGTCTTCGTTGGAAATCTCGTAGACGCGCACGTCTTCGTGATACGTGGGCAGGTCTGTGCGGCGCTTGAACTTCAGGCCGTAGAGTTTTTCCGCGGCGAAGAACATGCCGTTCTCGAGGACATTGTCCATTTCGAGGTAGGGCTTGAGCTGGGCTTCGTCGAAATCGTATTTCGCTGCGCGCACTTTCTCGGTGTAGAAGGCCCAGTCCCAGGCTTCCAGCGCGAAGGTGGGCTCACCCTTGGCTTTCTGCTCCTGGTCGATCATCGCCTGCAGTTCGGTAGCCTCGCGCTTGGCATTGGCGACCGCAGGGGGCGCCAACTGGGCCAGAAGCTTGTTCACGGCTTCGGGCGTCTTCGCGGTTTCTTCGGCCAGGCTGAATGCGGCGTAGCTCGGGTAACCCATGATCTTGGCGCGTTCGGCGCGAAGCTTGGTCACGCGGGAGACGATGTCGGTGACGTCCCACTGGTTGCCGCGGCTGCCGCGCGCCATCGAGGCTTTGTAGATGCGCTCGCGCAGCGCGCGGTTTTCGAGCTGCGCCACCAGCGGTTGGCCGGTGGTGTTGAGCAGGGCGATGCGGAACTTGCCCTCCTGCTTGTTCTCCTTGGCGGCTTCCGCCAGCACCGCGACCTGTTCGTCGGTGAGGCCTTTCAGCTCGTCGCGCGAATCGACCACCATGGCCGAGTCGTTCACTTCGTCCAGCGTGTTCTGGCCGAACTTGGTGGTGAGCGTCGCCATTTCGCCATTGATGGCTTTGACCCGGGTCTTCTGCTCTTCGGTGAGGTTGGAACCGGCGCGGACGAAATCGGTGTAGTAGCGTTCGACCAGGCGCACGCCCTCGGGATCGAGGCCGAGCGTGTCGCGCTTGTCGTACAGCGATTTGATCCGCTCGAACAGCTTGGGATTGAGATAGATGCTGTCGCCGTGCGCGGCGAATTTCGGCGAGTATTCCTCGTCGAGCTTGTCCAGCGCGTCGTTGGTGTTGGCACTGGTGAGGTTGCCGAACACGGCGATGGCGCGCGATAGCAACTGGCCGGTGCGCTCCATCGCAAGAATGGTGTTCTCGAACGTCGCCGGCTCGGCGCTGTTGGCGATCGCCTCCATTTCCTTGACCTGCTCAGCCATGCCGCGATCGAACGCGGGCCCGAAATGGGTGTCCTTGATCTTGTCGAACTGCGGGAATTTCAGCTGCAGCGGGCTTTCGACGAAAAAGGGATTGTCCTGGGCGGCGTCTGCGGGCATGGCGGCCTTGTCGGAAGAGGTCGGTGCGGGGCTCTTGTCGCAACCGACAAGCGCGGTTGCGGAGATGGCCAGCGCCAGGGCGCAGGCGAGAGGGCGATTCATGAAGTATTCCTCGGCAGGGACGAAGCAGGTGTCGTGAAGCGAGCGTAGTGCGGGCGTCAGGGTAGCGGATAGGGTGCGGCCCCGGCCCATGACAAAAGGCATGCTTGCGCACCGGTTTCGATGGATTTCGATGATCGCGGTTTGCCGATGCTGGCGGTTCGGCGGGCCGATTCGGCCGGATCACGAATTGTTTACAATTCCGGCGAGATTCGGTGCAGTACGGAGCGGCCGCCCGGTCGGCCCTGCGAATGCCCCGATCCGTCTGTCTCAAGCCGGCCTGCCCCATACCCGTTTGTTGAAGTCAGCGCCCCTTCTCCCACTGTCAGGAACCCATCGCCATGCCTCATTCCAACCGCCACGGCCGCCGCAGTCCTCGTTTCGGCGCCCTAGCCGTCGCCGTCCTGTTCGCGCTGCCGGCCATGGCCCAGGCCCAGCAGGCCCAGGAAGCCGCTGCGCCGGACGCCCCCGAGCTCGACGCCATCACCGTCACCGCGCAGCGCCGCGTGGAAAACATCCAGGACGTGCCGATGGCGATCACCACCATCGATCGCGAGAAGCTCGAAGTGCTGACCGCCAGCGGCGACGATATACGCCTGCTCTCCGGCCGTCTGCCCAGCCTGAATATCGAATCCTCGTTCGGCCGCGCATTCCCGCGTTTCTACATCCGCGGCCTCGGCAACACCGATTTCGACGTCAACGCCTCGCAGCCGGTCTCGCTGGTCTACGACGGCGTGGTCCAGGAAAACCCGATCCTCAAGGGCTTCCCGCTGTTCGACCTGGACCAGATCGAAATGGCCCGCGGTCCGCAGGGCACCCTGTTCGGCCGCAACTCGCCGGCCGGCGTCATCAAGTTCGAATCCGCGCGCCCGGAAGAAGACTTCGGCGGTTACGGCCGCTTCGGCTATGGTTCGTACAACACCATCAACGCCGAGGGCGCGATCACCGGTTCGCTGAGCGACACCGTGTCCGCCCGCGCTTCGGTGCTGCATCAGCAGCGCGACGACCATGTCGACAACACCCGCAACGGCGAGGGCGACGACCTCGAGGGCTACGAAGAAACCGCCGCCCGCGTGCAACTGCTGTTCAAGCCCAGCGACGATTTCGAGATGCTGTTCAACGTCCATGCGCGCCAGCTCGAAGGCACCGCGCGTCTGTTCCGCGCCAACATCATCAAGCCCGGCACCAATGAACTGGTGGGCGGCTTCAACCGCCGCGAAGTGTCGATCGATGGCGTCAACGAACAGAAACTCGATCAGCTTGGCGCGAATCTGCGCATGCGCTGGGATCTCGGTCGCGTCAGTCTGTATTCGACCACCGGTTACGAAAGCGTCGATGCCTTCAGTCGCGGCGATATCGACGGCGGCTTCGGCGCGGTGTTCCTCGGCCCGGGCAACTCCGGCCCCGGCTTGATTCCGTTCCCGGCCGAGTCCGCCGACGGCCTGCCGAACCACCGCCAGTACAGCCAGGAATTCCGCATCGAATCCAACGAATGGGGCCGCTTCGACTGGCAAGCCGGCCTGTTCTGGTTCGACGAAACCATCGATGTAGACAGCGTCAGCTACGACAGCCTCGCGCCCGGCAACCCGCGCAACGGTTACGCCACCCAGCGCCAGGAAAACACCGCGTGGGCGGTGTTCGCTTCCGGCGATTTCGACGTGACCGACAAACTCAAACTGCGCGGCGGCGTGCGTTACACCGACGACAGCAAGAAGTTCTCCGCGCAGCGCGTGGTCGGCCCGTTCGGTCCGCCGATCGCGCCGATCAACGTCAGCCCCAGCGACACCGACGTCAGCTGGGATCTCAGCGCCGTCTATGCGATCAACGACAACGTCAACGTCTATGGGCGCGTTGCCCGCGGCTTCCGCGCGCCGAGCGTGCAGGGTCGTTTGATGTTCGCCAATGCCGCGCTGCCGGCCAACGAACTGGTGACGGTGGCCGATACCGAAACCGTGCTGTCGTACGAAGCCGGCGTGAAAGCGACCGTGTGGGATAACCGCCTGCGCCTGGGCTTCGCGCTGTATCGCTACACCGTGGACGACCAGCAGCTCACTGCTGTCGGCGGTACGAGCAACATCGCGCGTCTGGTCAACGCCGAGCGCACCGTCGGCCAGGGCGCTGAACTCGATCTGCAGGCGTGGCTCACCGACCGCCTGTTCGTCACCCTGGGCGCCAGCTACAACGACACCGAGATCCAGGACAGCAGCCTCGCGGTGTTCGGCTGCGGCGGCGGTTGCACCATGCGCGATCCGGCTGGCGCAGTGGCGGGCACCTTCCTGATCGACGGCAACGCATTGCCGCAGGCGCCCAAGCACGTCTATAACGTCACCGCGCGCTACGGCATCCCGACCAGTCACGGCGAATTCTTCGCGTATACCGACTGGGCCTACCGCAGCAAGGTCAATTTCTTCCTCTACGAATCGACCGAATTCACCGGAGATCCGCTGCTGGAAGGCGGCCTGCGCGCCGGCTACAACTGGAACGACGGTAATTACGAAATGGCCGTGTTCGGCCGCAACATCACCGATGAAGAAGCCATCGTCGGCGCCATCGACTTCAACAACCTCACGGGTTTCCTCAACGAGCCGCGCACCTGGGGCGTGGAGTTCAAAGCGAAGTTCTGATCGCGACGAAGCGTTCGATCACAACGAACGCGCAAAACAAAACCCGGCCTGCAGCGATGCAGGCCGGGTTTTTTTGCTGTATGCCATCCGCGCCTGCTAGTTCTTGGGGAAACCGGCATTGGTCGCGGAGCGCATGGACTTAACGCTTATCGGCGTTGGTCTTGTCGCCCGGCTTCTTGTCGCCGTCGGTCTTGTCGCCCGGCTTCTGGTTGGGCTGCGACGGATCGGCGATCGGATCCTTGGACGGCGGATTCTGCGGGTTGTTCTGGTTCGTATTCTGGTTCACGGATATGTCCTTGTGGGGGATGCGCGGATTACGCACATGAAAACCCTTGCACCATCCGTGCCACATGTGAATGTCATGCAGATCAGTTGCTTACGATCAATGCCTTCGCCGAGCATGATGCAGAGTGCGAATCGATCGTGCTGCCCGTTCATCAGTGGAACGGGTTTCCGATGCGAGTGCTGCCCGGCCCTCGATATCCGATGGCTTTCCCGTAGTGAGCCTGCTTCGGCTGTGAGGCTTGTCGCGACTTGCGTCGCTCCCACAAGTAAAGACGCAACAGATGTTTGTGGAAGCGACGCAAGTCGCGATGGCGCGAAGCATGCACTGCCAACGTAGCGTCGTCGCTTTACTCAAAGTTGTCATCGCCGCCGAAAGATGTCGGCGCGGTTCGCGAAAAGCAGCGCCAGGACGGAAACGCCGCACCAGGCTTTAATGCGGTTTCGCTGTGTCGCAGCCACGGGGCCATGCCGCAGGCGAGGGGCAGGCGAACTGAATCGCCCCTCATTCAGTAGACACCTTCAAGTCGTACATTACGGCAATGACGGAAGTGTAATGATCCAGCAGAGCCTGCACAGGTCCGGCCGTTACCGCGTTCGGGGTGCGGCATGGTGTGCGGTCTTTGGCGAGTGGGCGATGCGGGAGGCATCCTCGGGCCTGACGTGGCGTCAGGGTCAAGCGATTCTGCCGCCCTCTGCCGTTTGTCGGCGACCGGATGCTGGCAAACGGGCTAGACTTCGGCCTTGGCCGGGGGCGTGCATCGCGCACGACCCGGACAGGATCAACAGGGGCAACACTTCATATGTATGGGAGATGGGTATGAACCGCAGTGGTTTCCTTGGCCTTCTGTTGGCGCTGGCGTTGCCGCCCGGCGCGGCGCGTGCGGCGGAAACGATCGAATACGTCGCACTGGTCGATGGCGGCAAGCAGGCGGGCCATCAGACCGTCGTCCACGGCGACGACGGCGTGACCCGGGTCGACTATCTGTTCAAGGACAATGGCCGCGGGCCGGAGTTGAAGGAGGAATACACCCTTGCTGCCGACGGCACCTTCGCGACGTATGCGGTGAAAGGCCTGTCGACGTTCGGCGCACCGGTGGACGAGAGCTTCCGGATCGAGAATGGCGTCGCGCGCTGGAAGTCGACCTCCGACGCCGGCGAGCAGCCGGCGGTGCCGGGCGCTGCCTACTGGTCGCTCGGCGGCACGCCGCAGAGCACGGCGGTCGCGTTGGCCGCGCTGAGCCGTCGCGAGGACGGCAAGCTGCCGCTGATCCCCAGCGGCTCGTTGAGCATGCGGTCCGTCGCGCAGATGGACGTCGCCAACGGCGCCGACAAGCGCAAGGTCCAGCTGATGGTGGTGACCGGCACCGGTTTCACCCCCAGCTTCGTGTGGACCACGGTGGAGGCGCAGCCGCGGTTTTTCGCTTTCATCTTTCCCGGTTACCTGCAGCTGATCGAAAAAGGCTGGCAGGGCAACGCCGATACGCTGGAAACCCGGCAGAAAGAGGCCGAGGGCGAGGTGCTGGCCGACCTGCAGCGCCGGCTGTCGCATCCGCTGCGCGGCACGACTCTGATCCGCAACGCACGCGTGTTCGACAGCGAAAGCGCGACCGTCGGCGCGGCGTCCGATCTGTTGATCGAAAACGGCCGGATCGTGTCGATCTCCGGCGCGGGCCAGGAGCGTGCGTCCGTCGATCACGTCGTCGATGCCGGTGGGCGCATGCTGTTGCCCGGCCTGTTCGACATGCACGGCCACATCAACGATTGGCAGGGCGGCCTGCATCTGGCCGCGGGCGTGACCACCGTTCGCGACATGGGCAACGACAACGCGAGCCTGCAGGAATTGATCGCCGATGAGCGCGCCGGTCGCGCGCTGTCGCCGGGCATCGTCGCCGCGGGTTTCCTCGAAGGCGAAAGCCCGATGTCCGCACGCAACGGTTTCGTGGTGGCGGATCTTGCCGCCGCGAAGAAAGCGGTGGACTGGTACGCGGCGAACGGTTATCCGCAGATCAAGATCTACAATTCGTTCCCGAAAGAAATTCTGCGCGAAACCGTGGCCTACGCGCACAGCCGCGATCTGCGCGTGAGCGGGCACATCCCGGTGTTCCTGCGCGCGCAGGACGCGCTGGATGCCGGCTACGACGAGATCCAGCATATCAATCAGGTGCTGCTGAACTTCCTCGTCGAAGACACCACCGACACCCGCACCCTGGAACGCTTCTACCTGCCTGCCAAGCGCGTCGCGGACATGAACTTCGATGCCAAACCGGTGCAGGATTTCATCGCCCGGCTGGCGAAGGATCAGATCGCGATCGATCCCACGCTCGCGACCTTCGATTTCATCCGCCAGCGTCCGGGTCAGATGTCGAAAGCGTTCGCCGCGGTCGCCACGCACCTGCCGCCGGACGTGCAGCGTGGGCTCTCGACGGCCGAATTCGACATTCCCGACGACGCCACCGCCGCGCGCTACGACAAGTCCTACGAGAAGATGGTGGACTTCGTTGGCCGGATGTATCGCGCTGGCGTGCCGATCCTCGCCGGCACCGACGGCATGCCGGGTTTCACGCTGCAGCGCGAACTCGAGCTGTATGTGCAGGCCGGCATGACCCCGGCGCAGGCGCTGCAGGTCGCGACCTGGAACGGCGCCAAGTACTCGCGCACGTTGCCTGATCGCGGCTCGATCAATGTAGGCAAGCGCGCCGACCTGATCCTGGTCGATGGCGACCCCACCGCGAACATCGCCGACATCCGCAACGTCGCGCTGGTCATCAAGAACGGCACCGCCTATTACCCCAGCGACATCTACGAAGCGTTCGGCATCAAGCCGTTCGCCGCGCCGGTCAAAGTTTCGTCGCCGTCGCAGCCCTGATCCGAGTATTCGCCGCCCACTTCCGCATGGAGACGCCGACATGACCACCGCCTACGATTTTTCCGCCATCGACATCGACGGCCACGACAAATCGCTCACCGACTACAGCGGCAAAGTGCTGCTGGTGGTCAACGTCGCTTCCAAGTGCGGATTCACGCCGCAGTACACCGGGCTGCAGTCGCTTTGGGAGAAATATCGCGAGCGCGGCCTGGTGGTGCTGGGGTTCCCCAGTGACCAGTTCGGTCATCAGGAACCCGGCGACGAATCGGAAATCAAGAATTTCTGTTCGCTGACCTACGACGTCGACTTTCCGATGTTCTCGAAGGTCGACGTCAACGGCGGCAAAGCGCATCCGCTGTGGAAATGGTTGAAGGACGAGAAGAGCGGCCTGCTCGGCATCGGCGCAATCAAATGGAACTTCAGCAAGTTCCTGGTCGGCCGCGACGGCAAGGTCATCAAACGCTATGCGCCGACCGACACGCCGGAGTCGCTGACAAAGGATATTGAAGCGGCACTGGGCTGAGCGGAGCGCAAACGATGGACGCGGATGTCGGCCCGGCCCGTTTCGATCCGGCGAACCCCGGTTTCGAGCTGGTGCTGGAGATCGAAAGCAGCGGGCTGGTGGCGAAAGTCGCCGGCCGGATCGATGGCATCGATGCCTTGATCGCGATGTTCATGCAGATCGCCACCGAACTGCGCCGCACCGGTCTGCGTCAGCTGCTGGTGATCGACCACACCTTCGGCGTGGTGCCGCCGGAGGATCAGTTGCGACAGTTGGTCGATTCGGTGGGCGGACATGGCTTCGCCGACGTCCGGGTGGCCTATGTCGACGCCCGCGGCACCGCCATCAGCCGGATGGAAGTGGGTGAGATCATCGGCCGCGAACACGGCTACGAGTGCCGGGTGTTCGACAACGAATCGCGCGCCAGGATCTGGCTGCATTACGGCGAATAATAATCATCGTAGAGCGGCCGTAGCGGCCTTCAGGCCGCCATGCCACTCACCGGGCCAACGCCCCACCGCGCTTCGCATCCAGCTTCCGCAACACCTCGCCCATCAAGGGCGACCACACCGTCCACGTATGCCCGCCTTCGCGCACCAGCACCTGATCCTGCGGCAGCGCCGGTATCAGCTGCGGGAATGCTTTGCGCAAGCGGTCGCGATCGCCGTAGGCCAGCCAGATCCGGCCGGCCTGGTCGCGATCGTGCGATACGCGCTGGATGTGACGCCAGAGTTCGCGTTGCCAGTGCTGGGCATCCGCGGCCTGCGGTGGCCCTGCCTTCCACTGCGCGATGCCGCCGGCGTTCTCGATCTCCTTGACCAACTTGTCGTCGCCCAGATACGGCGCCAGCAGCACCAGTCCGTCCATCTCGCCCGGATACAGGCGGTCGTACATCAGCGTGCCCATGCCGCCCATCGATGCGCCGGCCAGCCAGACTTCGCGATAGCGGCCGCGTTCGCGCGCCGGCATGATCACTTCGGTGTGCAGGCGTTCGGGCGCGTCGCCGCGCATGTAATCGCCGAGCGTGACTTCGGCCAGCAGCACATCGGCATCGGGCCATACGACTTGGATGGCTTCGGCCATGCCGCTGCGGCGCAGGGCGTCGAGATCGTCGGCGCGTCCCGGTAGTACCACGACCAGACGTTGTCCCTGCTGCTGTGCCGCGATGAGCTGGGTGGCGATGGGCTCGCCCGCAGCGCGGGTGGGCAGACAGCCGCCGAGGGCGAGCAGCGCCGCGATGACGAATGCGAGGCGCATGAGGCGATGCGGCGTGATATTGCGGGACATGACGTTGAGAGGCATGACGTTCTCCAGACCGGGCTACCGGTCTACGCAGGCGCTGGGCCGGCGGATGCAGCGCCGCAGCGGCGTCTCAGCTTCCGGCCGGGCGCTGCAGCACCTCGGGCGGCAGCAGTGCCGCGATTTCCTTGACGAACACCTTGATCTGTTCTTCGCTGTAACCGCGATGCACATGTGCGACGCGGCCATCGCGGTCGACGATGAACATGTTCGGCAATGCTTCCACTCCGTAGCGCACGCTGGTCGCGCCGCTGGCGTCGTGGACCCAGGTCAGTGCGATGTCTTTGTTGGCGCGCACCACTGCGTTGTAGTCGCTTCTGGGTTCCTTGACGTTGACCGCGATGATTTCGAGATGGTCCTTGCCGACCACGCTCTGGAACTTGCCCAAGATCGGCAGTTCGCGCCTGCAGGGGCCGCACCACGACGCCCAGAACGTCACGATCACCACCTTGCCGCGGTGCATGCTCACCGTCTGTTCGGTGCCGCTGCGGTCGCGTCCCAGGGCATCCGGCGGCAGTTCGCCGACGGCGGGCTGTTTCTTAGGCTCGGCGGCGGTCGCGAGTATCGTCGCCAGCAGCAGCGCGGCCATGGCCCAGGGGCGGGTGGTGTGTGGGCGGGCGTTGCGAGTGGTGGCGCGCTTGAAGATCGGCATGTCGGGGTCTGTCGGCGATTCGCGGTCCGGAATAGGCAAGTCTATGCTGACCGCGAGCTTATTTTTCGACGAAGGCGCGCTCGAACACGTACTCGCCTGCAATACCGATGCGCGGCGAAGCGACGAAGCCGCGGCCGTCGAGGATGCGCCGGAAATCGGCCAGCATCTGCGGGCTGCCGCAGATCATCGCGCGGTCGTGCTTCGGGTCCAGCGGTTCGATGCCGAGGTCTTCGGCCATGCGCCCGCTCTCCAGCAGGTCGGTGACGCGGCCGCGGTGCGAGCGGCCGTCGAACACGAAATCCTCGCGGCTGACCGCCGGGTAGTAGAGCAGCTTGCGGGTGATTTCTTCGCCGAGGAATTCGTGATGCGGCAGTTCGCGCAGGATGTAGTCGCGATACGCCAGATCGGCCGCGCTGCGCACGCCGTGGACGACGATGACGCGCTCGAAGCGCTCGTAAGTGGCCGGATCCTTCACCACCGCCATCCACGGCGCGAAGCCTGTGCCGGTGGACAGCAGATACAGATTACGGCCCGGGTGCAGGTCCGAGATCAACAGGGTGCCGGTGGGCTTGCGGCCGATCAGCAGGGTGTCGCCGGGTTTGATGTGCTGCAGGCGCGAGGTCAGCGGCCCGTTCTGGACCTTGATGCTGAAGAATTCCAGTTGTTCTTCCCAGTTGGCGCTGGCGATGGAATACGCGCGCATCAGCGGCTTGCTGCTGCCGTCGTCCTGCGGCACTTCCAGCCCGATCATCACGAACTGGCCGTTGTCGAAACGGAAGCCGTCGTCGCGGGTGGTGGTGAAGCTGAAATAAGCGTCGGTCCAGTGACGGACGTCCAGCACGGTTTCGGTGCCGTAGGGGGAGGCCATGGGTGGGGGTTGCAGCGGAATGTGGACGCCATTTTAGCCGAGCGTCCCGGTGTCGGGCTGATCCGCGTCGAATCTTGGGCCGGGCAGCCCGCCCGACCGTCTCAACGGTAGCCGGCGGCCTGCAGTTCGAACAGCTCGGCGTAACGGCCACCCTGCGCCATCAGCGCGTCGTGGGTGCCGCTGGCTTCCACGCGCCCGCCGGCCAGCACCAGGATGCGGTCGGCCATGCGCACGCTGCTGAAGCGGTGCGAGATCAGCACCGCGGTGCGGTCGTCGGACAGATCCTTGAAGCGCTGGAACACCTCGAACTCGCTGCGCGCGTCCAGCGCGGCGGTCGGTTCGTCGAGGATCATCACCTGCGCGTCGCGCATGTAGGCGCGGGCGATCGCGATCTTCTGCCATTGCCCGCCGGACAGGTCGACGCCGGTCTTGAAGCGCCGGCCGATCATCTGCTCGTAGCCCAGCGGCAGCGACTCGATCATGGTGTCGGCCATCGCCCGCTGCGCGGCCCATTCGATCCGTTCGTGGTTGCCGAGATCGTTGATATTGCCCACGCCGATGTTCTCGCCGGCACTGAGGTGGTAGCGCACGAAGTCCTGGAAGATCACGCCGATGTTCGCGCGCAGATCGTCGAGGTCGTAGTCGCGCAGGTCGCGGCCGTCGAGCAGGATCCGGCCCTCGTCGGGCTCGTACAGCCGCGCCAGCAGCTTCACCAGCGTGGTCTTGCCGGCGCCGTTCTCGCCGACCAGCGCCAGCACTTCGCCGGCGCGCAGCTCGAACGACAGCCCGCGCAGCGCCCAGTTGTCGGCCTCGGGGTAGCGGAAGCCCACGTCCTCGAACACGAAGCCCTGCGCGATCGGTTTCGGCACCGCGACCGCATCCGGTTTCGAGGCGATCTCCGGTTCGATCTCGAAGAAGGAATACAGGTCGTCGAGATACAGCGCTTGTCCGGCGACCTGCGACAGCCCGGAGAGCAGGCTTTCCAGCATCTGCCGCAATCGACGGAAACTGCCGGCGAGAAAGGTCAGGTCGCCGATGGTGAAATCGCCGCTGACGGTGCGCCAGGCGATGTAGCCGTAGGCGACGTAATAGCCCAGCGTGCCCAGCGCGGCCAGCAGGCTGCCCCAGAACGCGCGCCGCCGCGCCAGCGCGCGGTTGGCGTCGTAGAACTTCGCCGACATCGTGCGGAACCGTTCGATGAAGAAGCGGTTGAGGTTGAAGATCTTCACCTCTTTCGCCGTTTCCAGACTCGCGCCCATCTGGCGGATGTATTCGAGCTGGCGGCGCTCGGCGGTCCACTGGAAATTCAGCGAATAGTTGAGCGCGTTGAAGTGCGACTCGCCGACGAACGCCGGTATCAGCGCCACCGCCAGCAGCAGGATCAGCCAGGGCGCGTAGACCATCAGCCCGATCGCGAAACTGATCACCGTGACCATGTCCTGCGCTTGCCCGAACAGCATGCTGAGCAGGTTCATCCGCCCCATCGTCTGCCGGCGCGCGCGATCCAGCTTGTCCTGCAGCTCGGGATCCTCGAAATCCTCCAGATCGAGCTTCGCCGCGTGCTCCATCAGGCGGATGCTGGTGGCGTTGGTGTAGCGCTCCGACAGCAGCGCGTCGGCATAAGCGATGATGCGGCCCAGCACGTCAGACAGCACCGCCAGCCCCAACTCCAGCAACAGCAGCCACAGCATCGGATCGAGTTGACCGTTGCGCCAGGCTTCCAGCAGCCCCGCCGGCAGGTCGGTGCCGGCGATGCGTACGGCTTCGTCGATGATCAGCTTGCCGACGTACAGCGTAATCACCGGCAACAGCGCGCGGATCAGGCGCAGCCCCAGGCTGACGCAGGTCAAGGGGCGGCTGGTCGCCCAGATCTCGCGCAGGAACGGCGGCAGGTTGCGCAGCGCGCCCATGCGCTGGCGCAGGCTGGGCGACGGACGGGCGGCGGCAGCGGGCATGGGTCCGGGCATCGGCGCGGGGTCAGCGCGCGGCGGCGGCTCCCAGGTCGGCCAGCCCCTTTTCGAAGTCCTTGCCGATCATCTTGTCCATGCTGATGAAGGTGTCCATCAACTTGGAGACGTAGAGGTTGGGCCCCTGCATCGTCCAGGTCACTTCGGTGCCGCCGTCCTTGGGCACCAGCACGAATTCGCTGACGTTGTTCGACTCGAAGGGTTTGATGAAATCCAGTTTGATCCTGATCTTCGACGCTGGCGTCGATTCGACGATTTCCATGCGGCCTTCGCCGACATCGCTGTTGCCCGTCCACGCATAGGTCGCGCCGACGCCCGTGGCCGGGCCGCCGAAGGTGCGGGTCATGGCCGGGTCGAGCTTTTCCCAAGGCGACCACTCGTTCCAGCGATGGAAGTCTTCGATCATCGCGAAGATCTTTTCCGGCGGCGCGGCGATCATCGCCTTGCGCTGCACCTGGAAGGTGTCGGGTTTGGTCGCGGCATAGCCCAGCACGCCCGCGACCGCGAGCAGAAGCACGATGAGGATTTTCTTCAGCATGGTCTTCCCCGAGGTTTGGATGTCCGGGCATTGTCTGCCGATTTCCGGCGTCCGCAAGCGCCGGCCGCGAGCGCGGGCCGCTCTGGGCGCGGTAAAATTGCGGCCCCAACACGCCACGACGGTTTCCTCCGTGTCCGCAGCCAGCACGTCCTCCGCAACTGCCGCCTCCGCCATGCCCGCCGGGCGCCGCCCGGTGTCGATCCGTCAGGAAGACCTGATCCAGTCCATCGCCGACGGCCTGCAGTACATCAGCTACTACCATCCGGTCGACTACATCAAGAACCTCGCCGCCGCCTACGAGCGCGAGGAAAGCGTCGCGGCCAAGGACGCCATCGCCCAGATCCTCATCAACTCGCGGATGTGCGCCGAGGGCCACCGCCCGATCTGCCAGGACACCGGCATCGTCACCGTCTTCCTCGAAATCGGCATGGACGTGCGCTGGGATGACGCGACCATGGGCGTGGAGGACATGGTCCACGAAGGCGTGCGCCGCGCCTACCAGCATCCGGACAACAAACTGCGCGCCAGCGTGCTGGCCGACCCGGCAGGCAAGCGCATCAACACCAAAGACAACACGCCCGGCGTGGTCAACGTGAAGATCGTGCCCGGCAATACCGTCGATGTGATCGTCGCCGCAAAGGGCGGCGGCTCGGAGGCGAAGTCGAAGTTCGCGATGCTCAATCCGTCCGATTCCATCGTCGACTGGGTGCTGAAGACCGTGCCGACCATGGGCGCGGGCTGGTGCCCGCCCGGCATGCTGGGTATCGGCATCGGCGGCACTGCCGAGAAGGCGATGCTACTGGCGAAGGAAGCGTTGATGGAGCCGATCGATATCGTCGATCTGCAGGCACGCGGTGCCTCCAACCGCGCCGAGGAACTGCGGCTGGAGCTGTACGACAAGGTCAACGCGCTGGGCATAGGCGCGCAGGGTCTGGGCGGCCTGACCACGGTGCTCGACATCAAGGTGAAGGATTACCCGACCCACGCTGCGAATCTGCCGGTGGCGATGATTCCGAACTGCGCGGCCACGCGCCACGCGCATTTCACCCTCGACGGCAGCGGCCCGGTGATGCTGGACCCGCCGTCGCTGGCAGACTGGCCCGAGCTGACCTACGACGCCAGCAAGGGCCGCCGGGTGGATCTCGATACGGTCACGCCCGAAGATGTGGCCAGCTGGAAGCCGGGCGACGTGCTGCTGCTCAACGGCAAGCTGCTCACCGGCCGCGACGCCGCGCACAAGCGCATGGTCGACATGCTCAACAAGGGCGAGCCGCTGCCGGTCGACTTCAAGGGCCGCTTCATCTATTACGTTGGCCCGGTCGATCCGGTGCGCGACGAAGTGGTCGGTCCCGCCGGCCCCACCACCGCCACGCGCATGGACAAGTTCACCGAACAGGTATTGGCGCAGACCGGCCTGTTGGGTATGGTCGGCAAGGCCGAACGCGGCCCGGCCGGCATCGATGCGATCAAGAAACACAAGTCGGTGTACCTGATGGCCGTCGGCGGCGCCGCGTATCTGGTGTCCAAAGCGATCAAGGCCTCGCGCGTGGTCGGTTTCGCCGACCTCGGCATGGAAGCGATCTACGAATTCACCGTCGAAGACATGCCGGTGACCGTCGCCGTCGATTCCACCGGCGAATCGGTCCACAAGACCGGCCCGCGCGAATGGCAGGCGAGGATCGGCAGGATTCCGGTGGTGGTGGAGTAGAGCAGGCTGGCCGGCCGTTCGACTCTTGAAACCAGACCGTTGTCAAAGCGCATTGCGGGCGGGAACCATCCTTTCCACAGATGATCCAACGCGGCATGGCTGGAAAACGAATCCTGTTGTTGGCGGGCGCGGCTCTTCTCTCGGGCCTGCTCTTCTGTCTGCTGATCATCGGCGGCACGCATGCTCATGACAAACACGGACTCGCGCGCTGGCAAGTCAGGAGGGTCGGCGCGGCGGTTGATCAATACCGTGCCGATGTCGGTGCGTATCCCGCGGATATTGAACAACTCATAGGGCCTACTGAATCAGGAACGAAGTGGTCCGGGCCTTACATCAGCAGGTTTCATATTCTCGACCCTTGGAATCGCCCGCTGTATTACCGTGTCGAAAACGACGGACGCTCCTTCGTCCTGTTCACGCTAGGCAAGGATGGACGTATCGGTGGCGACGATGCCGATGCGGATTTCGGTGCGCGTCTTCCGGATGCTGGTGCTCCCGACGGACGCTGAAAATCGAAAGCGATCCCATCCACAATGACACGCATTGAACAGAAGAGCCCGCACTGCATGCGGGCTCTTCTGGAACTTGGCAACGCCTGAGAGATCAATACAGCGCCGCGCGATTGTTGGCGATGCGGACGTTGGAACCCTCGCGGATGCCGTTGAGATCGTCCTGCGACACCACGACCTCACGGCCGTCGCGCATGCGCACGAAGATGTTGTAGCCGGTGCCGGCGCGGTTCTGGATCGCGTTGCCGATGGCGCCGCCTGCGACGGCGCCACCGACGGTGGCGGTGTTCTGCTTGCCGTCGCTGTCGGTGCGGTTCTTCGCCAACTCGCGAGCGGCCAAGCCGCCGATCACCGCGCCGACCACCGCGCCGGTCGCATTAGGCGTGCGACTGCCTGCGCCTTGTTCGATGCGGGTCACGGTGCCGCAGTCGTAGCAGGATGCCTGCGAATTGCCGTATGCGGAACCGCTGCCGCTGGAGTAACCGCCCGACGGGCTGGTGGCGCAGCCGGCAAGCGAGAGCGTGGACACTGCCATCGCGACAACAAGGATCTGGGTTTTCATATTGACCTCCGGAACATGATGGGCGGGAGCCGTTTGCTCCGTGGCCGAACCCTATGCCGCGTCGGATGAACACCCCGAAACCGTGTGCGATGCACGGCGGTTTCGTTCAGGATGCAATGTCGATCGTTGAGGACGCGATACTGGCCCGCGCTTCAGATGCCGCGAAAATACACATCCACATAATCGGTCACCGGGTCGCAGGGATTGGTCATCTCCTGCATGCGCCAGTACTTGCGTGCGCCCTTGGTCTTGAAGGTGAAGGTGCCGCTGCGTTTGCATTCCGCGCCGTCGGCGATGTGGTTGACCTTGGTGATGATGTCGCCGGTGAACACAAAGCCATCTTTGCTGGCGGAAACGATCTTTCCCGAGAGGCGCAGATAGTCGCCGACGTTTTCGCCTTCTCCGTTCTGTTCGCCGCTCAACGACAGCGTATCGCCGCGGTCTTCGATCACCAGTTTGCCGGCGCTGCTCAGATCGCCCCAGCCCAGCCATTGCAGGGTCAGGGCGTGATCGCCCACCAGTCGCGCCCGCGCGGCGGCATCCAAGCCGGTGGTTGGAGTCGCGCCGAACGACAGGGAGGGGAGGCAGGCGAGGAGAATGCCAAGCGCGAATCTGTTTGCGTAACGCATATCGTGACCGATCCTTTGATGTTTGAAGATGGAATGCCGCATCGCTGGAGCACATCGCTGCGCCGCATCAGCGATCAAGGCGTACCCACATCCGGCTGCAGCAGATTCACGCCGCCGTCGTCGGCGCGCGCTTCAGCGACCTGCACGTCGATTTCGCGATTGACCGAGGTGTCCACGCCGTTGTGCAGCGATTCGTCCATCGCTTCGACTTCCTGCGCGTCGCGCTGGCGCGAAGTCACGATGTGATAGGTCGTGCGCGGGGCTTCGATGTCGGCATCGGCGAATGCGGCTTTCACCCGGCGGATCGCTTCGCTGCGCACTTTGCCCAGATCGCTTTCGTGCTGGTTCACCCAGCCGTAGAAACGCAGTTGGATGCCGGCCGCGCCGAATTCGACCACCGTCCACGCCGGCGCCGGTTCGTCGAGTACCCCTTCGACCTGGGCGATCGCGGCCGTCGCCAGGGTCTGCGACTCGCGTATCGACTGGGCACCGTCGATCAGCATGCTGAAATCGAAGCGGCGTTTCGGATTCTTGCTGTAGTTCAGCACCACCGACTTGAACACCAGACTGTTCGGCAATTGCAGATGGTTGCCGTCCATGGTCATCAGCACGGTCGCGCGCGAGTTGACCGAGATCACTTTGCCTTCGCGATTGTCGATCACGACATGTTCGCCCGGCTCGAACGGCCGGCGCACGCTGAGCAGGATGCCGGCGATGTAGTTTTCGGCGATATCGCGGAACGCGAAACCCAGCACCAGACCCACGACGCCGGCGGAGCCGAGCACTGCACCGACCACCGAGGTCAGGCCGATCAAGTCGAGTGCGATCAGCACGCCGACCAGCATGATCGCGGTGCGCACGATCATGCGCAGCAGCCCGCTCATGTACGGATTCTGCGAACGCACCTTGACCAGGTGCAGGCGATTGCCGACGAAACGCGACACCCAGTTCGCGATCAACAGCACCAGCAGCGCGAGGATCAGCAGCGGGATGCGTTCCAGCAGACGCACGAGGGCGTCGTTGATTGTGTCGAGCATCGAGTCGAAGCAGTCGCCGAGATGACGGGCGCTGCAGAGGCTCGGTGTCTGTGTTCCAGGGGCTGCATTCGCAGCGACGGGCTTGGTGTCGGCGATGATCCGGGCTGGCGCGGCGGCGGCGCTGGTGGTGCCGAATGCCAGCAGCACGAGGAGGGACCAGGTCGCGAAATACCGCAGCAGGGAAACGGGAGCGGTCATGCGTTCAAAAATACCAGGCGAAGAA
>JBKJHV010000025.1:0-83014 GCA_046598445.1 Lysobacteraceae bacterium | reverse complement strand
CTGCGCACCATCGACAAGAACGGCATCGACGCCGTGCTCGCCGAACTCCGCGCACGCGGCGAAAAGATCTGAGGAGGACTGAACCATGGCTTCCAAACGCGACAAAATCCGCCTGATCTCTTCAGCCGGCACCGGTCATTTCTACACGACCGACAAAAACAAGAAAAACACGCCTGCCAAGATGGAGATCAAGAAGTACGATCCCGTCGTCCGCAAGCACGTGATGTACAAGGAAGGCAAGATCAAATAAGTCCCAGGACTTGTTCGACTTCCACAAAGCCCGCCGCATGGCGGGCTTTGTCGTTTCCGGCATCGCTCAGAGGCAGTTCAAAAATGAGCGGATCTGGAAAAAAGATCTGTCATCCCGAACGAGGGCGAAGCCCGAGGAGGGATCTGTTTGTAGCTGGCAGCCCCAACAGCAGATCCCTCCACCCGCTACGCGGGCGTTCGGGATGACAGAGGACTTATCGGTTTGCGGTTAGCGTCCTGCGATTGCAGGACATGCTTGTGCGGCTATCAGGAGATTTGAACAGGCGCTCAGAGCCGCTTCTCCATCACGTAATCGTCCATCACATAGCCGTTGCCGATGTCGAACACCGCTTCCTCGCGTACGACGAAGCCGGACTTGCGATAGATCGCGATCGAACCGGTATTGCCTTTGTTGACCGTGAGATACAGCCGCGGCCGTGTCAGCGAGCGGGCGTGCGCTTCCACATGGCGCAGCATGAGCCCGCCCAGGCCTTTGCCCTTCTGCGTCGAGAGCAGATACAGCTGTTCGAGTTTCATCGCGTCGTCGTCGCTCAGCGAACAGCTGCAATACCCGGCCGGTTCGCCGTCGACGCGCAGCACCCACATCCAGCGCTGGTCCGAATCCAGGTATGGCAGCATCCGTTCCGGCACGTAGCGGCCGTCCAGCATGTAGTCGATCTGCGCCATGCTGATCATCGACGAATAGTGCGAACGCCAGATGGTGTCGGCGAGTTTGGCGACGGTGCCGAAATCGCGTTCGGAAAGTGGGTCCAGGCGGATGTCGTGGGTCATCGGCGGGGTCCGGAGGTGTGTGGAAATTCCGGACAAGAGTATCCATCGATTCGGGATGTTGCTCGTCATCCCCGCGCAGGCGGGGATCCATGCCTTCGAGCGTTCAGTGCAGGTCGCGAGTTGCTTCACGATCCCGGGCATGGATCCCCGCCTGCGCGGGGATGACGGCAAAACGCGATGTCCCTCGACCGATTGGGTTGGCTTCCCCGAAGAAAACGCTGGCGGCTTCGGGCTCACGATCCGGCGCGAAAGAAATCCATCGTCCAGTTGGTCTCCCACGTCTCTCCGCCGTCGACGGAGAACGCCTGCTCCCATCGCGGCGCGTCCGTCGCCAACGATGACCATGTGAAACGGACGCGGATCAGCACACCATCGACGGTATCGTCGGCGTAGAACAACCCGGTGCCATTCGCGAACCCGCCGACCACCGGCGTATCGATGCGGTCGGGATGGCGCCCGTCCAGCCACCAGATCGACCAGGTGGCGGTGGTGGGATCGAAACTGCGCAGCGCCGCCGCCCGGTAAGCGTCGTCGGGCAGATCCAGCGCGTTGTCTTCGAGATTGCCGAAGCCGCCGAGGATCTTGCGGGTGCTGGACGTGCCCTCGAATGCGATCCACTCGCGGCAACCGGCGAGGCGCGTCTTCAGCCGGCGATGACGCACGCGCCAGTCGCCGATGATGAAGTCGAAATCGTCGGGCGGGAGGTTCGTGCTCATGACGTTCGTGGGCATGGTGCGCGTGCTCATGCGCGCGTCCAGTCCATGAACCAGTTGCCTTCCCAGGTCTTGCCGCCGTCGCGCGAGATCGCCTGATGCCAGCGGCACGAGGTCGCGGTGATCCGGTCCCACACGCTGTGGACCTTGATCGGGGTGTCGCCGTCCATCTCGTCGGCGAGGAAGGTACCCGCGCCATCGACAAACGTGCCCGTGGTGCCGGGCGTGGTAAGCACCCCGGACTTTGCGTTCACCCAGAAGTCGGACCACAGGCGCTGTTTCGGGTCGGGCTGGCTTACGTCGAGCAGACGCAAGCCCATGCCGCTGAAGTCGCGTGCCGGCATGCGCAGTTCTTCGACGCTGCCCACCCCGCCGAGGATGGTCCAGCAGGTCGCTTCGCCCTCGAATTCGTCCCAGTCGTCGCTGCCGGGGGTCTTGAGGCGGCGATGGCGGATCTTCCACTCGCCGGCCAGGAAGTCGAATTCGCCGGGCTTGCCGTGGGCTGCTTCGGGTGCGGCGGCGAGCGCTGTTCCGTTGCCTGTCGCGGTGCCGGCGACACAGACCGCCAGTCCTGCGGCGGCGGTTTTCAGCAAGGTGCGACGCGAGTCGTCGGCAGGTGCGTGGTTCATCGCGGTACTCCAGATCGGAAGGAGCCATGACCATAGCCGCCGATTCCTGACATCTTCCGTCAGGAATACACTGCCATCCTGAAACCGTGTTCCGAACCGAGCCGCCCATGCGCGCGAGCCGCCTGTTGTCGATCCTGATGCTGCTGCAGTTGCGCGAGCGGCTGACCGCCGAAGCCCTGGCGGCGGAGTTCGAGGTCTCGGTGCGCACGATCTATCGCGACATCGACAGGCTTGCCGAGGCTGGGGTGCCGGTGTACGCCGATCGCGGCCCGGGCGGCGGCTTCCGGCTGGTCGACGGCTACCGCACGCGCCTGACCGGGCTGGCGTCGGATGAGGCCGAAGCGTTGTTCATGATCGGCCTGCCCGGCCCGGCAGCGGCGCTGGGGATGGGGCCGGCCGCCTCGAACGCGGGCCGCAAGATGCTGGCTTCGCTGCCGCGCGCGTCCGGGGACACCGCCGGGCGGATGGGCGCGCGTTTCCATCTCGATCCGGTCGACTGGTATCGCGACGACCAGCCGCTGCGGCAGCTGCCGGCGATCGCGCGCGCGGTGCTCGACCAGACCGTGCTGGCGATGCGTTACGACAGCTGGCGCGGCGTACGCGAACGGGTGGTGGAACCGCTCGGTCTGGTGCTGAAGGCCGGCGCCTGGTACCTGGTGGCCCGCAGCGATGGCGTCGCCCGCATCTACAAGGTCGCGAACATCCTGCGATTCGCGGTGCAGGACACCACGTTCGAGCGTCCGCCGGATTTCGATCTCGGCCCATGGTGGTCGGCGGAAACGGCGCGTTTCGAAGCCGGGTTGCGGCCCGGGGTCGCGGAGCTTCGAGCGACGGCGACGGGATTGAAGCGCCTGGCGCAGATCGGCGCCTACGCGCAGCGCGTGGTGCAGGCGGCGGAGACAGCGGATGCCGACGGCTGGTCGCGGCTGTCGCTGCCGATCGAGACCATCGACCACGCGGCGTTGATGTTGCTGGGCATCGGCCCGGAGATCGTGGTCATCGCGCCGGACGCGCTGCGGGTGCGGTTGCGCGAACTCGCTGCCGAGGTCGTTGGCTATTGCGGGTGAGTGCCGAGAATGCGCTCGTTGGTTGAAATCCACCTCAAAAAAAGCGGACGTTGTTCTTCCAACCGTCGTCCCGGCGAAAGCCGGGATCCAGCCTTGAAAAACAGATCGGAAAGCTGGATCCCGGCCTTCGCCGGGACGACGGTCCAAAAACGAAAGCCGCTTATTTTTGAGGTTGGTTACAAAAAGAAGCCCCGGCTCGCACCGGGGCTTCTTCGATATTGCTATGCCGTGCGCCGATGGACTGATGCGTGCGGCTTCAGAACATGCCGCTTCAGAACGTGATGCTCCAGCTGTTGATGTAGCCGGTGTCGGCGCTGGCGTTGTCGTTCGCACGCAGATTCCACGTGCCGTTCAAGGCTTCCGTCGACAGATTGACGTTGAAGGTCTGGACGATATTGTCGGCGCTGCCGCCGGCGCGGTTGTGCAGCACGTACACGCTGCCGTCCGGTGCGATCAGATCCACCTTCAGATCGCCCTTGTAGGTATGGACGATGTTCACCGCGACCGGTGTCGACGCGCCGCCGTTGCCGGTGCGGCCGGAGACGGTGATCGGGCTGTTGACGGTCGCGTTGTCGGCGATCGCGTAGTCGGTGGTGTTGGTGTAGGTCTGCGTGCCGCCGCTGCTGCCCACTGTGACCGTGCGGGTGGTGGTGTTGGTGGCGCCGCCGTTGTCGGTGACCGTCAGCGTGACCGTGTACGTGCCCGCGGCGGTGTAGGTTTTGCTCGGGTTGGTGGCGGTGGACGTGGTGCTGTCGCCGAAGTTCCAACTGCGGCTGGCGATGGTGCCGTTGCTGTCGGTGGAGGTGTCGGTGAAGCTCACGGTCAGGCCGCTGATCGTCGAAGTGAAATTCGCGACCGGCGGCGTATTGCCGCCGCCGTCGTTGTCGCCGCCCGGGGCCACGCCGCCGAAGTGGGTGGAGACCTGCGGCCAGATCAACGACATCTTCGCGCCCTTGTTCAGGCTGCCACCGAGGTGGTGCAGTGCGAGCGCCCTTCTGCTGGAACGCGCGATCACCGGTGAACCGGAGCTGCCGCCTTCGGTATCGCAGTAATAGCCGATATCTGTATTGGTGCCGTTGCCGCTGGTGCTGGCGCTGTTGACCCGGCAGCGGCCGCCGCCGTCCTGGTCGCTGACGACGCTGAGTTCCTTCTGGCGCCCGCCCGGATGGCCGGCGATGAAGATTTCCTCGTTGAGCGTGGCCGCGCGCGTTTCCAGGCCCAGATAACCGAAGCTGGAAATGTTGGCGAAGTTCTTCACCGTGTACAGCGTGTAGTCCAGCGTGGTGTTGGTCGCCAGCATCTGGTCGCCCGCGACCTTGGTCGGGGTGGCCGCGGCGCCGCCGCAGCTGCTCAGCTGATAGTTGAACCACACTTCGGCCGAGGCCGTGGCGCTGGCGGTGGCGATGCAGTGATTATTGGTGAACATGCGGTTGTCCGGACCCGCGCGCCAGGTGGTGCACAGGCCGCCGCCGCTCATCACCAGACGCGCCACGGGGCGCGTGCGGTCGAACGCGGTCGGGTCGCTGGAGGCGTAGCAGGCGGCCGCGCGCTTGTCGTCGGTGCCGATGATCGAACGTGTGCCGAACGAACCATCGACCATGCCGTCGATCTTCAATTCGCGCAGCTTGCGCTCGGAATAGCCTTGCAGATAGCGGTTGACGCGGATGCCGTCGTCGCTGCGCCAGGCGCCGCGCGGCGTGCCGACCAGACGCATCAACGCCACCGGGCCGTGGATCGACATCGCCGAGAACTTGGTGCGGCCGTCCTGACCCATCGCCTCATCGACGGTGTTGCCGTCGCGCGTCGCGTTGCTGTAGCGATACATCTGGCTGCGGTCGGGGCTGAAGACTTCCAGGGTCACGCCGTCGGGCAGCGAGAAATGGTCGAAATGGACCTTCACGAAGCTCGCGTCGGACGTGCGGATTTCATAAATGCGGCCCAGCGATGCCGCGTTGAGGCGCAGGTTGGCATTGCGCTGGTCGGCGATCTTCATCGGCGCCGGCTGCGCAGCCTGCGCGAGCAACGGAGCGAAACACGACAGCGCGACGGCGAGCGCGAGCATCTTGCGGGTGGTGCGGGTGGTATGGATTGAACAGGCGCGTTTCATCAAACATTCCCTTTATTGAATCGTGGAAACAGCAGGAAGCGCTCTAAACGAACGGGGGGCTTCGGCGAACGCGGGTTCGGGCCGTGCATGGCCCGCAGCGGAGCAGAACACGGACGGGCGCAGCATTTCCAGTCCCGGGTCACAACCTTCCGTGGCGTATGGTGCCCGCAGCGCCGGCCTTGGCCGCGCAAGGGCGACTTTCGTCGCAGTCCAGCGACAGCGTCCGCCGCCGTACACTCGCGCATCGTCCTTCGTCGAGGCAGGCATGATTCCAGGCTGGGTGCTGCTGCTGGTGTCGCTGGGTTACGTGGGCGTGCTGTTCGCGGTCGCCTACCTCGGCGACCTGCGCGGCGCGACCCCGCGCTGGCGCTGGGCGCGGCCGCTGATCTATTCGCTGGCGCTGGCGGTCTACTGCTCGTCGTGGACGTTCTACGGCGCGGTCGGCACCGCCGCGCGCACCGGGCTGGGGTTCCTGCCGATCTATCTCGGCCCGCTGCTGATGCTGCTGTTCGGCTGGCGCATCCTCGAACGCCTCGTGCTGATTTCCGGCGAACACCGCATCGTGTCGATCGCCGATTTCCTGTCCTCGCGCTACGGCCGCGCGCCCGGGCTTGCGGCGCTGGTCGCGACGGTGGCGCTGATCGCCGCGGTGCCCTACGTCGCGCTGCAGTTCAAGGCGGTGGCGATGAGCGTCGAAGTGCTGGCGCCGGGCAGCGACGACGCGCTGTTCGGCGACCCCGCGCTGTACGTCGCGCTGCTGCTGGCGGTGTTCGCGATTTTGTTCGGCACGCGCCAGATCGACGCCACCGAACACCATCGCGGCATGGTGCTGGCGGTGGCGCTGGAATCGCTGGTGAAGCTGCTCGCGTTCGTCGCCATCGGCGTGCTCGCGCTGCTGCATCTGCCGGGCGACGGCCACTTCGGCGCGCGCGTCGTTGATGCCGCGCGCGTGGTCACCGCGCCGGGGCTGCCGACGGGCTTCATCGCGCAGACGCTGATCGCCTTCACCGCGATCATCTGCCTGCCGCGCCAGTTCCACGTCGCGGTGGTCGAATGCCAGGATCCCGCCGACATCCGTCCCGCGCGCTGGCTGTTCGGCGCGTATCTCGTCATCTTCAGCGTATTCGTGGTGCCGATCACCCTGGCCGGCCAGTCGCTGCTCGCCGGCAGCGGCGCATCGCCCGATGCGTACGTGCTGGCGCTGCCGCTGGCGCTGGATCAGCAGACGCTCGCGCTGATGGCGTACATCGGCGGTTTTTCCGCCGCCACCGGCATGGTCATCGTCGCCAGCGTCGCGCTCGCGACGATGGTGAGCAACGATCTGGTGATGCCGCTGCTGCTGCGCAACGGCGTGCTTGCCAGCAAAATTTTCAAAGCCCGCGGCGGCATCGACCGTCAGGTGCTGTGGGTGCGGCGCATCACCATCGTCGCGTTGGCGCTGATGGCCTATGCGTATTACCGCGGCGCGGCGGCGTCGGGCGACAGTCTCGCCCAGCACGGCCTGCTCGCGTTCGCGGCGGTGGCGCAGTTCGCGCCAGCCTTGATCGGCGGCCTGTACTGGCGCGGTGCGAGTCGCGCCGGTGCGTTCGCCGGTTTGTTGCTCGGCGCGTTGATCTGGGCTTACACCTTGTTATTGCCGGCGCTGATCCAGAGCACCGATGCCGGTGCGCAGTGGATCGCGCACGGGCCGTTCGCACTGTCGTGGCTGCGGCCGCAGCAGTTATTCGGCCTCAGCGGTTGGGATCCGCTCACCCACGGTGTGTTCTGGTCGCTGCTGTTCAATGTCGGCGGCCTGTTTCTGGTGTCGGCGCGCCGGCGCCCGCGGCTGCAGGAACAACTGTTGGCCACGACCTATCTCGATCCGTACGCGCAGCGTTCGCCGCTGGGCCCCGGCGGCTGGGCCGGCAGCGTGCGCAGCGGTGAACTGCTGGCGCTGGCCGAACGCATCCTCGGCGAGCGTCACGCGCGGCGCGCGTTCGACGAATACGCACAGGGCCAGGGCCGCAGCTGGCAGCCGGAGCATCTGGCCGACCGCGCGCTGATGCAGTTCACCGAACGCCTGCTCGCATCCGCGATCGGCGCCGCGTCGGCGCGACTCACGCTGACCACCGCGCTGCGCGGCTCCGGCATGGAGCTGGGCGAAGTGGTGTCGTTGCTCGACGAAGCCAGTCAGGAACTGCGCTTCAACCGGCAGGTGCTGTCGACCACGCTGGAGAACATCAGCCAGGGCGTGAGCGTGGTCGATGCCGACATGCGGCTCATCGCATGGAACCGTCGTTATCAGGACATGCTGGGCTATCCCGACGGCATGCTGTACGTCGGCCGGCCGATCGACGAACTGATCCTCTGGAACGCCGAGCGTGCCGAACTGAGCATCGACGACCCCAGCATCATCGGCGACATAGAAGAACAGGTACGCCGCCGGCTCGGGCATCTGCGCGCGGGTCAGCCGTACGTCTACCAGCGCGTGCGCGGCAACGGCCAGGTCGTCGAGATGCGCGGCCAGCCGCTGCCCGGCGGCGGCTACGTCACCAGCTTCAGCGACATCACCGATTACAAGCGTGCGGAGCAGGCGCTGCGCGATATCAATGAAACCCTGGAGCAGCGCGTCGAACAGCGCACGCGCGAGGCCGAAGCCGCGCAGCAGTCGAAGACGCGCTTCCTCGCCGCAGTGAGCCACGACGTGCTGCAACCATTGAACGCCGCGCGATTGTTCGCCTCGGCCCTGCGCGAAACCACCGACGCCGACGAGCGCACGCATCTGGCCGAACGCGTCGACACCGCGCTGCGCGCCGCCGAAGACCTGCTCGATGGTTTGCTGGATGTGTCGCGGCTAGACGCCGGCGCGCTGCAGCCGGAGTTCACGCATTTCGACGCCGTTGAATTGCTGCAGGAACTCGCCGCGCAGTACGCGCCCAGCGCCGCCGGTCGCGGCCTCGCGCTGCGCGTGCATGCGGTCGCGCCGGTGTTCGTGCGCAGCGATCGTCGCCTGCTGCGTCGCGCGCTGCAGAACTTCCTCGCGAATGCGCTGCGCTACACCCGCGAAGGCGGCGTGCTGCTGGGTCTGCGCCATCGCGGGCAGCAGATCGAATGCCAGGTGTGGGATACCGGCCCCGGCATTCCCGACCATCACCTCACGCAGATCTTCGAGGAATTCCGCCGCTTCGACCAACCCGGCATCGGTGGCGAACGCGGCCTCGGTCTGGGCCTGTCGATCTGCCAGCGCATCGCGCGCATGCTCGACCACCCGCTGCGCGTGCATTCGCGCGTCGGCAACGGCAGCATGTTCTCGATCAGCGTGCCGCGCGGTATCGCCGCGCAACAACCGGCGACGCGTGAGATCGCGCCGTCATCCGACGCGCTCGCCGGCCTGCGCGTGCTCTGCGTCGACAACGACCCGGAAATCCTTGATGGCATGCGTGCGCTGCTTGATCGTTGGAAAGCGGTTGCGCTTACCGCGTCGACAGTCGATGAGGCGTTGGCGCATATCGATGCGGAGCCGGATGTTGTGCTGGTCGACTATCACCTGCACGACAGGCTCGATGGTTTGGGGGTGATCGCTGAGCTTCGGCGGCGTGCGAAGCGGGATCTGCCTGCGGCGTTGCTCACTGGCGATGGCAGCGATGCGTTGAAGATCGCGGCGCGGGAGTATGGGTGTGCGGTGTTGACGAAGCCGGTGAAGCCGGCCTCCTTGAGGGCGTTTTTGGGGGCTAGGGGAGTAAGAGGATGATGGGCTGTCAGATGTTGCAGGCTGGCTGCGTTGACAGATTTTTTCAGAGCAATTTATGGATATGCCTCAAATATTAAGGTCTAATCCGAAGTTAGCCCAACAGGAGGGATGCAAGGATGCCAAGCAACGCGAGAATTGCATTTGATAAGAATCTAGATGATGTCAAGAATCTTCTCGCATTACATACTGCTGCAGGCGGAACTGGCAGAGGACGACGCCATGGATTAGAGGTTTTGAATAAATCAGCCATAGTGCTGCTTACCTCATTCTGGGAAGCCTATTGCGAGGATATAGCAGCAGAAGGTCTTGAACACATAGTTAATAATGCAAAAAATTCGGATTCACTTCCAAAAGAAATAAAGAAAATTATTGCAAAAAAGCTCAAATCTGACACAAATGAATTGGCTATATGGACAATTTCTGATGAAAAATGGCGGCAGGTACTTAAAGATCATATGTCAGACCTAAAGGAAGCTAGGGACAGGAAATTGAACACCCCGAAATGGCAAAATATTGATCTATTATTTGAGTCCGCCGTCGGACTGCCCAATATTTCTTCTAAATGGCTGTGGTCGAAAAGACTGACCGTAGCAAGAGCACGGGCAAAGCTAGATAAATTCGTAGAACTTCGTGGTGAGATTGCACACCGCGGCAACGCTAAGACATCAGTTTCGAAAGCTCAAGTTGAAGATTTTCTCGGCTTCGTGAAAAGAGCTGCCGGAAAAACTGGCGGAGCTGTTAATGAGCATGCTTTTAAAATCACGGGAAAGAGACTCTTCTAATTGGGGCTAACAACCCGTAAGGCGGGTGAAACCCGCCATTTCGAAGCGGCAGCGACGCGATTACCAACAAATCCCATGAGGCTACGTGGTTCGGCTAGCAGAAGGCGGGTTTGCACCCGCCCTACGCATGCGGCATCGCGAACCCGCTACCATCGCCGGCATGAACACCGCCTCCGTCAAAACACACTGTGGGCGCCTGCCGGGCGCGACTTCGAAGCTGCACGCGCCGCCGGTGAACGTGTTGAGTTATCAGGTCGGCGGCAACACCTTCGCCTATTTCAAGACGAGCGAGCCCGAGCGCTGGCGGTTCAGCGTGCGTGTCGATCCGGGGCGCTTCCTGGAGCTGACCTCGGTGGAAGGCATCAAGCCCGCGCGCTTCATGGCCCGCTTCCACTGGGTGACCATCGTCGATGTGCGCCGCGTGCCGCCGGGGTATCTGCGCGAGCTGATCGCGTGGTCCTACGACAAGGCGCTGAGCCGGTTGTCGAAGCGGAAGCGGTTGGAGATCGTCGCAGCGCCACAGCCCGGGTAAGGCCGAAGGCCGTACCCGGGAATCCCGCAACATCGGCCCCTTCATCGCACCGGCTCGCGTTGCGCGGAGAGCCTGAAAGAAACCGCGCATCCGGAAAGCGCCTGTCATCCCGAACGAGGGCGAAGCCCGAGGAGGGATCTGCTGGTCGCCGGTCGTGACCCATCAGCAGATCCCTCCACCCGCTGCGCGGGTGTTCGGGATGACAAAGGGTTTGATGGCCGCAAGCTTTGGTTCTGGTGTGGTGGGTGACGATAGGGTTCGAGTCAGGCCGCGTCCAAGGATCTTCGGAAAGGTTTGCCTTGCTCATCCCGAGGGCGCGCGTCGAACGACACGACCAACCCTGCAAACCGGTCCTGCTTCGTGGCATCCACCGCGCGCGGGCTTTAGCATGTGTCATCCACTCGGCTTATTGCAGGCGCTATCCAACATGTCGACTGTTGTCGTCAGCCCCTATTCCGCCGAGTGGCCGGGCTGCTTTCGCGCCATCCGCGAAGAATTGCTTGCCACATTTTCGCCGACCACGGTCGTGGTCGAACACATCGGCAGCACGTCCGTTCCCGGGCTTGCGGCGAAGCCGGTGATCGACGTGCTGCTGGGAGCGCGTTCGCTGGCGGATGTGGAATCGAAAATCGAAGCACTGGGCGATCTCGGTTACGCATACGTCAAGAAATACGAGGATGTGTTGCCCACGAGGCGCTACTTCGTGAAGTCTCCAGCCGCATCGTTCCGCGTCCATCTCCACGCGGTCGAGCTTGGTTCGCGTCTCTGGCTGGAGCATCTGGCATTCCGCGATGCGCTGCGTACCGATCCCGCACTGTGCGCGCGATATCAATCGCTGAAGCTGCAGCTTGCGCAGGCATTCGCCGACGACAAGGCCGCATATTCGGCCGCCAAGGATCCGTTCATTCAATCCGTACTGGCCGACGTTTCCGTGCAGGGCGCTGCGGGTTGACTCTTCGTTCCAGCGGCTCGGTCCCGGGATAGCGTCGTCGCCCGGGCCAAGCCGAAGGCCGCATAGGGTCTTCGGAGCGCCCAGCTTTACATCAAGCATCGACTCCGGTGGCGACCGGCTGCGCCCGGGTGCCGGTCGTGCAAAGACAGTATTGACAAGCTGTGTGATGCACAGTAGTGTGCGCCACATGGCTGAGACAGACGCTTTTGCAAAACTCGAACTGGAACTGCGGCGAGGGGTGGTGGTGCTGGCCACGCTCTCGCAACTGCGGACGCCGCGTTACGGCTACGAACTACGGCAAGCGATGGCCGAGAAGGGCATGCCGATCGAGGAAGGCACGTTGTATCCGCTGTTGCGCCGCCTGGAAACGCAGGGCGTGCTGGACAGCGAATGGAAGATCGAAGATGGGCCGCCGCGACGCTATTACGCGCTGAATGCGGACGGCCTGACGTTGCTGAAGAAGCTCACCGGGTCGTGGCAGGGCATGAACCACGCCATGGATCGACTCCTGACCGAGGACTGACCAATGAATGCGAATGACGTGATCGAATCCTATGTGACCGAAGTCGCCCTGCGGTTGCCGCGCAGGCAGCGCAACGATGTGGCGTTCGAATTGCGCGCGCTGATCGATGAAGGCGTGCAGGACCAGGCCGAAGCCCGCGGGCGCGCCGTTGACGCCGTCATGGCGACCGCGTTTCTGCAGGCGTTCGGTCGGCCCGAAGAGGTGGCCGCGCGCTATCGCCCCACGCTGACCATCATCGATCCCGCCGACGGTCGCAGTTTTCTGCGCGCGACGGTCATCGGCCTGGCGATCATCTGGTGCCTGGGGCTGCTGGAGCAGCTGCAACAGCCCATCGTCTCTACGGAGGAGGTCATCCGGGCCTTGGCGCAGTGGTGGGGAGGGACCGTGATTGCTTCCCTGTGGTGGCCGGGCGTGCTGGTCTTGTACTTCGGGGTGGCCGCGTGGGTCCATCGCCGTTGGCCGAACACCGCGGTGTGGAAGCCGCGCGCGGGCGACCGCATCCACGGTGGGCGGGCCGCCATGGTGATGGCGCTGGTCGGCATCCTGTGCGGCACGTATGTGCTGATCGATCCACGCGTGGTGCTGGATGTCGTGTGGAATGGCCGGGCCGCCGCAGTGGCTTACGAAGCGTTGACTTACACCGATACGTTCCTGCAGCGCCAGGCGCCCTGGGTATTGGCCTTGCTGCTGGTGAATATTCCCATGTACATCACCGTCATAGTGATGGGTCGCTGGTCGGCCGTCATGCGGCGCATCGAAACAGGTTTGAGTCTGATCACATGCGCAATGCTGACGTGGACGGTGCTGGGTGGCCCGGTGTTCATGACCGAAACAAGCGACAAAACCGCCAAATTCTTCGTGGCGCTGATCGTCGCCTATGTCTTGCTTCACTTCGCGATCACAGCGTACCGGAGCATCAGGCCGATGCCGGACCGGCGGCTTCAGGCACAGCGATAACCGGGCTCAAGCATCACCGGGGCGACAGCGACCGGAATTTCATCCGCGAGGTGTCATGCGACGCACTTGTAACGAAAGTGGCGCATGACACCTTCGGCTTCCCGGCGGCCTCGATCCGGCGTCCGTTACGTCCGTGATAACGAGCCCGGCAGTTCACAAAACAGGCTGCTCTGTGTGATAGCGTTGCCAAAAGCTGATCCCGGCCCTGCCCAGGACAGCCGCCCAGCCTGAAGGATATGGAAGTGTCCGCTCCCCTCGACAGCGCCCCCGGCAGCACGCCACACCGCACATCCGATGCGCTGGCGCGGCATACCTCCCTCACGCAGGCTTCCCAATTGTATTCCCCCCCTTCATATCGATTCCGGCGGCTCCGCGGTTATGCGCGGTGCTCTGCGATCGCCCTCATCCTTTTCCTATCGGCCTGCGCAATGCAAAACACCACCCAATTCGATT
Source organism: Lysobacteraceae bacterium (assembly GCA_046598445.1). Classification (GTDB taxonomy): domain Bacteria; phylum Pseudomonadota; class Gammaproteobacteria; order Xanthomonadales; family Xanthomonadaceae; genus Lysobacter_I. The sequence continues at coordinate 69,528 of JBKJHV010000025.1, read as the reverse complement.
CGAGCGCCTGGAAATCCCAACGCGGCGCCGGCGCCCAGCAGAACCAGCGCGGCACGATGGTGGCTTCCGTGGAGAAAGCCATCCATGCCGGCATGTTGCGCGACGAGGTGATCGGCTTGCTGGGAGAACCCGACAGCCGCGACGCCGCGACCACGACCGATACCTACGAACTCGGCGTCGCGCAGTACGGCATCGACGAAGAGTTCTACGAAATCAACTACCAGGATGGAAAAGTCGCCACCCATCGCTGGGGTAGACGGTAAGGCATAGGCGATACGCACAGGCGGTAACGCAATCGCCGGTACCGCCGCCGCCGGTTACCCACCGGTGTTAGCGCACCGATCGAACGACAGGACACAGCGACAGGACACAGCGACAGGACACAGCGAGGAATTCCCGATGGCACGCCCCGACCTCAACACCATCCGCACCAACTATCAGGTCGCCGACGACCAGATGATCGACTACCACCCCCGCGCGTTCGGCGCGATCGATATCCCGTTCACGGATTCGGTCAGGATGACGAAGACCGAAGGCGCGTTGATCGACAAGCTGACGGCCGACCGGGGTCTGGCCGGTCTGCGCGACTTCAGCGGCATCAAGGATCGCGCATTCAGCGAAGGCGTCGAACGTTTTCCGGATAATCCCGTCCCCGGCAATATTCCGGCCGCAAGCGCGAATGCGTGGCAGGGTAACGACGGCCATCGCGATGCGTTCCGTCATGCGTACTGGAATGCGTTGATGACCCAGAAATACGGCGAGACGTGGACCAATGCGTTCGCGACCGCGCATGAGGGCGTGCCCGGCAACACCGCCAACCGCGAAGCGATGGATCTCTACAACAACGAGGTGGGGCGGTCGATCGGTGCAGCCAACCGCAATGCTACGCCCGAGCAGTTGGCCAACCTGGTCGAACAATCCTTGAATCAGGGCAAGCTGGTGGTGATCGACCGCAACGGCAGCCTCGAATGGAGCGACCGGGTCGTGCGGGGTCAGCACGGCGTCGCGCCGAACGATGTCATCGGGCCGAACCTCGGTACGCCCGGCGTTGTCTCCACGCAGTCGCTCAGCGCGAATATCACGCCTGCCCCCCCCGGACAGGCGGACACGCAGTTGGCGGCCGCCGACCCGACGCGCAATATCGAGCGGATGCAGCAGGATCCGAAGTACGGCCAGGTCGTGACGGCGATGCAGGACAAAGGCCTGGTGGACGACACCATGGCCGCGAACATCTACGCCGCGGTCACGCGCGAACGTCTTGGCGGCGTCACCAATATCGAAATCGGCAAACAGGTCAACGACGCCAACGGCAATCCCGACCGTAATCTGTTCGTCTTCGACGGCAGCAACGGCCCGCAGGGTCCGAATCACGCGCGCGTCAGCGAGAACGAAGCCCGCACCACGCCGGTGCAGGTGGCGGCCAACAACGCGGTGGACGCGCAGAACCAGCAGATGGCGGCACCCGAGCAGGAACAGCGCAAGCCGGTGTCGATGACCGCTTGAGTTCTCGGCCAATGGAGGCAGGACGACGCCCGGATGCAACCGGGCGTCGTTGTTTCTGCGGCTCGACCCGCTCATTGTTTCGAGCACCGGTCATTGAAACGGTTTTTTCGAAATGTCCCCGAAAGACGATTGGCCCAAAGAAAAGAACTGGAAGCACGTCTACACGCGCTCCGAAAAACTCAAACGCGCGGAGCAGCTCGGCATGGCGTATCCGGTCGTTTCGGATCGGAAGCTCGTCGGTCCCGAGCGTGTGAATGTGCTGTTCGTCTGCAGTCGCAACCAATGGCGCAGCCCTACCGCGGAGCGCATGTTCAAGCGCCATCCGGTGATCGTCGCGCGTTCGGCCGGCACCAGTCCCAACGCGCGGCACAGGATTTCGCCCGCGGACATCGGCTGGGCGGATGTGATCCTGGTGATGGAAGGCAAACACCGCGACCGGATCGTCGCCGAGTACGCGCGTCTGCTCGAACACAAGACGATTCACGTGCTGGATATTGCAGACGAATACAAATATATGGATCCGGAGTTGATCGAAGTGCTGGAACAGACGGTGGAGCCGCTGCTGTTCGCATAGTCGCGCATGCTTGCGTTAGGCTGGCGACACCGAGTCCAACAGAATGCCGCCATGAACCACACCGACACCGCCTTTACCCAATGCCCGTACTGCGGCGAAGAGATCGAGATCGTCGTCGATGGTTCCGTGGATCATCAGCAATACGTCGAAGACTGCAGCGTGTGCTGCCGGCCGATCGTGTTCACCGTCGTTGCCGAAGACGGCGAGGTGGTCAGTGTGGATGCGCGCTCGGAAGACGAGTAAGCGTTGAACACCTGAGCGTCAATCTTCTTCCGGCGGCGGCATCACCGCTTCGGGATCGATCGCGAGCTTGCCGGCGATCAGCACCGCCTGAGTGCGGTTGCTGGCGCCGAGTTTGCGCAGGATCGCGGTCATGTGCGCCTTGATCGTGGCTTCGGACACGCCCAGTTGGTAGGCGATCTGTTTGTTGAGCAGGCCGTCGCCGAGCATCTGCAGCACGCGGAACTGCTGCGGCGTGAGGTCGCGGACGCGCTGCGCGGCGTCGTGTTCTTCCGCGCCGGCGGCCGGCGCTTTCAGTGCGGACGCCGGCGCCCAGCGATCGCCGGCGAGCACCGCGTCGATGGCTTCGCCCAACGTGCCGGCATCGGCGGATTTGGGAAGAAACCCGACCGCGCCGTGATCCAGTGCGCGGCGCATCACCGCCGGTTCCTCGCGCGCCGAAACCACCATCACCGGAAGTTGCGGATAATGCGCGCGCAGATGCACCAGCGCGCTGAAACCGTGCGCACCGGGCATGTTGAGATCCAGCAACAGCAGGTCGGCGTCGCTTTCGCGTTCGATCAACGCATACAAGGCATCGACGCTCTCGGCTTCGCGGATCGTCGCCGTGGGCAACGCGCGCGCGACCGCATTGCGCAGGGCTTCGCGGAACAGCGGGTGGTCGTCGGCGACGAGAACGATGGGCATGGTGGTGGATTCATCCTACCGTGGCGCGAGGAGAAACCCGACATCTTCGGATTCGTGAAGCTGCCTTTATTGCGTGATGCTTGCTTATGACCGAAAGCTCAAACCGTGCTCGCGATACTTGCGCCGGGACATGACTGACGCCGAGCAACGCATGTGGAGTCGGCTGCGGCGGAAGCAATTGCATGGTGTTCAGTTCTATCGGCAAAAACCGCTGGGTGAGTATGTCGTCGACTTTTATGCGCCGGCAATTCGTCTGGTGATCGAGGTGGACGGCAGCCAGCACTTTGAAGCAGCCGCGATGGTTGCTGATGAACCCAGAAGCGCTGCGTTGCGGCGTATGGGATTGCAGGTGCTTCGTTTCGGCAATCGACAGGTGCTGTTGGAGACGGATGCGGTGGTCGAGGAGATATGGCGGTTCATCGATGTGCGGATCGGTAGAGCGTAAAAGCAAATCCCCCCTGCCCCCCTTTTTCAAAGGGGGGGAAGAGCAGGGCCGAGATCGCCATCCTGAGGTCTTCTTGCACATCGAGCCTTTATCGGATGGAATCGATTTTATAGCGTGCGAAGCATCAGGACTTGCGCTTGAGCGGGTGATCGAAGCCGCGTCGATCAAGATCGACGCCCAGTATTCGGCAATGCGCATCCCCCCTTTGAAAAAGGGGGGATGGGGGGATTTGCTGTGGCTCTTCACACTCTTCACCGAACCAACCGCTCATCCACCAGCGACTTCACCACCGACGGATCGGCGAGCGTCGAAGTGTCGCCGAGTTGATCCGGTGCGTTCTCCGCGATCTTGCGCAGGATGCGGCGCATGATTTTGCCGGAGCGGGTCTTCGGCAGACCGGGCGCCCACTGCAGGAAGTCGGGCGTGGCGATCGGGCCGATCTCCTTGCGTACATGCGCGACCAGCGCCTTGCGCAGGTCTTCGGTCTGCGCTTCGCCGGCGATCAATGTGACGTAGGCGTAGATGCCCTGACCCTTGATGTCGTGATTGAAACCTACCACCGCCGCTTCGGCGACTTTCGGATGCGAGACCAGCGCGCTTTCGACTTCGGCGGTGCCGATGCGGTGGCCGCTGACGTTGATGACGTCGTCGACGCGGCCGGTGATCCAGTAATAACCATCGGCATCGCGGCGACAGCCGTCGCCGGTGAAGTACATGCCCGGATAAGTTCTGAAATAGGTGTCGATGAAGCGCGGGTGATCGCCGTAGACGCTGCGCATCTGGCCAGGCCACGAATCCAGCAGCACGAGGTTGCCTTCGGTCGCGCCTTCCAGCACGCGGCCTTCTGGATCCACTAGCGCCGGTTGCACGCCGAAGAACGGCGTGCTTGCGGAGCCGGGTTTGAGATCGGTCGCGCCGGGTAATGGCGAGATCAAGATGCCGCCGGTTTCGGTCTGCCACCAGGTGTCGACGATCGGGCAGCGGCTGTCGCCGACCACTTCGTGATACCAGCGCCAGGCTTCGGGATTGATCGGTTCGCCGACGCTGCCGAGCAGGCGGATCGATGCGCGAGAGGTTTTCTTGACCGGCGCCTCGCCTTCGCGCATCAGCGCGCGGATCGCGGTCGGCGCGGTGTAGAAAATGGTGACCTGGTGCTTGTCGACCACTTCCCAGAACCGCGAGACGGTCGGATAGTTGGGCACGCCTTCGAACACCACCGCAGTCGCGCCGTTGGCGAGCGGGCCGTAGGCGATGTAGGTGTGGCCGGTGACCCAGCCGACATCGGCGGTACACCAGTAGATGTCGTCCTCGCGCAGATCGAACACCGATTCGTGCGTGTAGCTGGCCCACACCAGATAACCGCCGGTGGTGTGCAGCACGCCCTTGGGTTTGCCGGTGCTGCCCGAGGTGTAGAGGATGAACAGCGGATCTTCGGCGTTCATGCGCTCGGGTTCGCACTCGGCGGGTTGATCGTCCACCACCGCGTCGTACCAGCGGTCGCGCGGCATCTGCATGTCGACCGCGCCGCCGGTGTGGCGGATGACCAGCACGGTCTGCACCGAATCGGTGCCCGGCATTTTCAGCGCGGCGTTGACGTTCTCCTTCAGCGGCACGGTCTTGCCGCCGCGCAGGCCTTCGTCGGCGGTGATGACGAGTTTTGTGCCGCAATCGGCGATGCGGTCGGCGATGGACTGCGGCGAAAACCCGCCGAATACAACCGAATGGATCGCGCCGATGCGCGCGCAGGCCTGCATCGCGACCACGGCGTCGGGAATCATCGGCAGATAAATGGTGACGCGGTCGCCCTTCTTCACGCCGAGATTGCGCAGCGCGTTGCCGAGCCTGCACACGCGTTCGTAGAGTTCGCGATAGCTGACGTGCAGCGAAGGCTGCGCCGGATCGTCGGCTTCGAAGATCAGCGCGGTCTTGCTGCCGCGCGTCGCGAGGTGGCGATCCAGGCAGTTGACGCTGGCGTTGAGCTCGCCGTCGGCGTACCAGTGGATGCGGAAGTCTTCGATGCCGAAGCTCACGTCCTTGATCGCCGTCGGCGCCTTGTACCAGTCCAGCCGCTCGGCGATCTTGCCCCAGTAGGCATCGGGGTCGGCGACAGCCGCGGCGTAATCGCGTTCGTAGTCTTCGCGCCGGATGCGCGCGCCGGCGGCGAAGGCGTCAGGCACCGGGTAGATGGACGGTGCGTTGTCGGACTGCGACATTCGGAACCTCTTTCGCTTTGGTGTCGGGGGCTGCTGCGGTCGCCAAGTGTGCAGCATGCGCGCGATCCGCGCGCGCGCGCGAGGCATAGACCTTGGTCGAACTTTCGACCATTGGCGAATAGCCGCGCACCGCGAGCGGGCACAGGCTGCCGTCACCGTGCATCCGTACGTGCCCTCGGGAGGGGATGACCATGAACGAACGATCACAATTGCGGCGGCCGTTGACGCTGTCGCTGCTGGTGTGTCTGCTGGCGCCGGGGATCGCGCTGGCGCAGGCCGCCACGCCGAAAGAACAGGCGCTCGAAGCGCGCGTCGCCGAACTCGAAAAAATCGTCCAGCAATTGCTGTCGCAGCAGCAGCAGACGCAAACCGCGGTGAGCGAAGTGCGGACCGCACAGGCGCAGGCACCAGCGGCGAAACCCGCGGACGACGGCAAGCCGAAGATCCAGGGCGCGTCGATTCAGAGCTCGCCGATCATGACCGCCGCCAATCCGGGCACCGCGTTCTCCTACGGCGGTTTCATCAAATTCGACACGATAGTGACCGACACCAGCGACGGCCGCATCGCCGACGGCGCCTCCGGCCGTCTGTTCTATCTGCCGGCATCGATTCCGGTCGGCCCGGCCAACGCTGATGGCGGCGATGCCTACACCGACTATCACGCACAGTTCTCGCGGTTCTGGTTCAGCGCCGATCACACCACCGATGGCGGCGAGAAGATCAAGGCCTACATCGAAGCGGACATGTTCGGCGGCGGCAGCAACGCGCTGGCCGGCAACGAGACAGCGACCAACACCTACGCGGTCACACTGCGCCAGGCCTACGTCAGCTGGGGTCGCCCGGATGGCTCGCAATGGCTGGCCGGTCAAACCTGGTCGAACTTCATGGACGTCGCCGCGCTGCCCGACACCGTGGATTTCGTCGGCCCGGTGGACGGCACCGTGTTCGTGCGTCAGGCGCAGTTGCGCTACACCAAGGGGCCGTGGTCGTTCTCGATGGAAAACCCGCAGACCACGGTCACGCCATATCGCGGCGCCGCTGCGCGATTCAACTCCGGGGACAGCATCGCGCCCGATTTCAGCGCGCGCTGGCAGAAGAAGGGCGACTGGGGGCATCTCAGCATCGCCGGCCTGCTGCGCCAGTTCAAATACGCCGGCCAAACCGACACCGGCGGCGCGGTCAGCGTTTCGGGCAAGGTCAATCTCGGCAAGAACGACGACATCCGCTATGCCGTCAACGCGGGTCGCGGCATCGGCCGCTATCTCGCCTTCGGCCTCGGCAGCGATACGGTGCTCGACGCCGGCGGCGATCTTCAGCCGATCGACGGTTACGGCGCATTCGCGTCGTGGCGCCATGCGTTCTCGCCGAAACTGCGCAGCAACGTGTTCTATTCGATGGCGCATTTCGACAACGATGCGCTGCTGACCGGTCAAAGCGCGACCGAACGCGCGCAGTCGTTCCACCTCAACATGATCTATTCGCCGATGCCGAAACTCGATGTCGGCGCCGAACTGATCTGGGGCCAGCGTTCGCTGGAGAACGATCTGGACGGCGATCTGCGTCGCCTCCACACGCACGTCAAATACAGCTTCTGACGCACGCAGCGTCATAAGCACGGAATTCCAGAAACACGCATTCCAGAAGCTACGGAATCACAATTCGGGAGGTAATGCATCATGTCCAGCGTCACGGCAGCACCGGCGCCCGCTTCGGGCGAACTCACCAAAGGCCACAAGAAGGTCATCTTCGCGTCGAGTCTCGGCACGGTCTTCGAGTGGTATGACTTCTACCTGTATGGATCGCTCGCGGCGATCATCGCCAAGCAGTTCTTCAGCGGCGTCGACGAAACCACCGGCATGATCTTCGCGCTGCTGGCGTTCGCCGCCGGCTTCTTCGTGCGTCCCTTCGGTGCAGCCTTCTTCGGCAGCCTGGGCGACCGCATCGGCCGCAAGTACACCTTCCTGGTGACGATCCTGATCATGGGCATCTCGACCTTCCTGGTCGGCGTGCTGCCCAACTACGCCAGCATCGGCGTGGCCGCGCCGGTGATCCTGATCGTGCTGCGGTTGGCGCAGGGTCTGGCCATGGGTGGCGAATACGGCGGCGCAGCCACGTACGTGGCCGAACATGCGCCACCCGGCAAGCGCGGGCTGTACACCGCCTTCATCCAGACCACCGCGACGCTGGGCCTGTTCCTGTCGCTGCTGGTGATCCTGGCCTGCCGCCTGACGTTGGGCACGGAAGCGTTCGAGGCCTGGGGCTGGCGCATTCCGTTCCTGGGGTCGATCGTGCTGCTGGGCATCTCGGTGTGGATCCGTCTGCAGCTGAGCGAATCGCCGCTGTTCCAACAGATGAAAGCCGAGGGCAAGGGCTCCAAGCAGCCGTTCCGCGACAGTCTCAAGGGCGGCAATTTCAAGCTGATGCTGCTGGTGCTGTTCGGCGCCACCGCCGGTCAGGCCGTGGTGTGGTACGGCGGCCAGTTCTACGCGCTGTTCTTCCTGCAGAGCATGATCAAGGTCGATCCGACCGTGGCCTATCTGCTGATCGCCGGCGCGCTCGCCCTCGCCACGCCGTTCTTCCTGTTCTTCGGCTGGCTGTCCGACAGGATCGGTCGCAAGAAGATCATCATGGCCGGCTGCCTGCTGGCGGCGATCACCTATATCCCGATCTTCAAGGGCATCACCCACTACGCCAACCCGGCGATCGAGGAGGCGCGCACCAACTCACCGGCCGTGGTCGTCGCCGATCCATCCACCTGCAGCTTCCAGTTCGATCCGGTGGGCATCCGCAAGTTCAAAAGCTCCTGCGACATGGCCACCGCCGCGCTGACCAAGGCCGGCGTGCCGCATTCGATCCAGCCCGGTCCGGCCGGTGCGCTTGCGCAGGTGCAGGTGGGCGGCGGCACGGTGCAGTCGTACGAGGCGGCCGGTCTGTCCAAGGATGAAGTGAAGGCCAAAGCCACTGCGTTTGGCGCGTCGCTGAAGACCGCGTTGACCGGCGCCGGCTATCCGGAGAAAGCCGACACCGCGCGCATCAACATTCCGATGACGCTGTTCCTGCTGTGGGTGCTGGTGATGTACGTGACCATGGTCTACGGCCCGATCGCCGCCTATCTGGTCGAACTGTTCCCCACGCGCATCCGCTACACCTCGATGTCGCTGCCGTACCACATCGGCAACGGCTGGTTCGGCGGTTTCCTGCCGGCGATCTCGTTCGCGCTGGTGGCGGGTACCGGGAATCTGTACTACGGTCTGTGGTATCCGATCGGCATCGCGGTGATGACGCTGGTGATCGGCACCTTGTTCCTGCGCGAAACGAACAGCGTGGACATCACCAAATAGCTTTGCACCAGGTAGGAGGGCCTTCAGGCCCGAGCTGTTACAGACATGCCAGAGTCAAGACAACGCCGGCGAAAGCCGGCGTTGTCTTATCGATCGCGTCGTCTGTGCGAACAGCAAATCCCCCCGCCAGCGCTGCGCGCTGTCGGCCCCCTTTTCCAAAGGGGGCATGAGCGGGCGTCACGGGTGCTGGCGGAATATCGCTGCAGCTTCGATCAGTTTCGATCAGGCTTGAGTCCCTCGAACGTAAGAGACGAAACCACAATGCACTTCGAACGTGCATTTGCCCCCTTTGAAAAGGGGGCCGACAGCGTGCAGCGCTGGCGGGGGGATTTGCTGTTGACGCGCGCCGATACCGGTCAGGCGTCGGCGTTGGACTTCCGCCCCACCAGCCTCGCCGCGAGAATCCCTGCCTCGTAGAGCAGGCACATCGGGATCGCCAGCAGCAGCTGCGAGATCACGTCTGGCGGGGTGATGACCGCGGCGACGATGAAGATGCCGACAATGGCGTAGCCGCGCCATTCGGACAATTGCTTGGGCGTGACCCAGCCCAGCAGTACCAGGATGACCAGCGCCACCGGCAGCTCGAAGCTGATGCCGAAGGCCAGGAAGATCACCAGCACGAAATCCAGATAGGCGTTGATGTCGGTCATCATCGCCACGCCGTCGGGCGTGACCTTCGCCAGGAATCCGAACACCGACGGCAGCACCACGAAAAACGCGAACGCGCAGCCGCTGTAGAACAGCACCAGCGCCGACGCCAGCAGCGGGAATGCCAGGCGCTTTTCGCGTTTGTACAGGCCGGGGGCGACGAAAGCCCAGGCCTGGTAGAGCAGCCACGGCATCACCGCGAACACCGCGACGAAGAATGCCAGCTTCAGCGGCGCGAAGAACGGCGAAGCGACTTCCACCGCGATCAGCTGGCCGCCCTTGGGCAGCTTGTCCAGCAATGGCTGTGCGAACCAGCCGTAGAGTCTGTTCGCGAACGGCAGCAGACCGACGAACACCAGCATCAGCCCAGCGAGGGCGCGGATCAGCCGTGCGCGCAGTTCGATGAGATGGGCGAACAGTCCGCTGTCCGCGCTGTCGAACGCGTCCGGATCAACGTCGGACATCGCGGCTCTCGTCGACGGTGGTCTCGTTGGATGAAGTCTGGTCGGATGCGGTCGCGTTGGGCATCTCGATCGCGTCGATGGCGGCGAGCAGCGCCTTGTCTTCGCTGTCGATCAACGCGGTACTGCCCTCCAGATCGTTGCCGCCGTCATCAGTGGCGCCGCGTTCGATCTGCGACTGCATGGTGTCGAACTCGCGCCGCGCTTCGGCTTCCGCCGCGCGCATGTCCTCGCCGATATCGGTCACCGCTCGACGGGCGTCGCGCAGACTGCGCTGCAATTCCTCGGTCGCCAGCTCGCGTTCGAGTTCGCTTCTGACCGAGTACCACTGCGCGCGCGCGCGGCGCACCCACAGCCCGGCGAAACGCGCAGCCTTGGGCAGGCGCTCGGGGCCGAGCACCACGAGGGCGACGACCGCGATCAGGAAGAGTTCTGAAAACCCGATATCGAACATGGTGTGTGGCGGTATGCCTGCCGCGGACCCGACCGGAGCGGCCGGGTCGCTGTGCGGCGCGGATCAGCGGGCGACGTTGTCGTCGTTGCGCTGCGATTCGTTCGACGACTCGGGCTTGGTCTGGTCGCTCAGCTGCGCCGGCTTCTCGTCGTCGCGCATGCCTTTCTTGAATTCCTTGACCGCGTTGCCCACGTCCTTGGCGCCGCTGGTCAAGCGCTTGGTGCCGAACACCACCAGCACGATGACCAGCACGATGATCCAGTGCCAAATGCTGAAGCTGCCCATGGCCATTCCGCCTAGATGTGAAGAGGCGCACAGGATAGCGCAGTCGTTGGGCCGGGGTTCTGAACCCGGTTGCGGAACCGGATTCAGGCTTGCCGTCGCTCAGGGGCCGCACTCGGTCAGGGTGTATCGGGCAGCGCTTCGACCTTGGCGGGATTTTCGACGGCCTCGAACGGCTGCGGCTGGGTTTCGACCCGGGCCGGCGCGGGTTCGGCGACTGGCACCGGTGTCGCGGCGGGAGCGTCGTCGTCCCGGCGCGCGGCGTGCGCGGTCGCACTGGCGTCACCAAGACGTTCGCGGAACGCTGCGATCGCGTCCGACGGCGGCTGCGGCGCGCGGTCCTCGAAGATCATCCGCGCGGTGGTGTCCAGGCCGTAGACCGCTTCGTTGGCCTTGTTGTCGATCGACAGCACCGCGCCGTCGAGTGCGACGCCCGCGAACAGGCCGCGGGCGCGCGACCACGACCAGATTTCGGCCTTCATCTGACCATCGGTGGCGGCGGCGGCGTTGCGACCCATCGGCCCGGCGGCCACGCCGGCATCGGCGCCGAGGGTGAATTTGCCGTTGACGATCGAATCCAGGCCGCGTTCGCTGCGGAACACCAGCACCACGTCGGCCGACTGCACACCCACCTGAAGGCCGATGCTGCCGCCGGTGAGCGTGACGAAACTCGGATTGGACCAACTGCCGTCGGCAGTGCGCACCGACAGCACGCCGCGGCCGCGGCGGCCGCCCAATACCAGGCCAGCCTTGATCGTGTCGGGAACGATCACGATCGCCTTCGCTTCATCCAGCAGCTTGTCGGGAATGGAGGATTCGGGAATCGCCTGGATCTCCGCAAGCACGCGTACGGCGTTTTCGGCCTGGGCGTCCTCGCGTGGGCCGGCGTGCGCGGTGGCGGTCACTGCGAGCGAGAGGGCGAGGGACAGGGCGACGATGCGCGGGCGGTTCGACATGGACGGAGCGACTCCAGTAAAGATTGGTGGCAACGGGGTTGCGGCCGAGCGTAGTCCCGAAGCCATGAACCGCGCCAGTATGCGACGGGTACCACGCCACTGCACTGACGGTTTCATCATCAGCTGTCATCCTATGCCGATGACAACACCTGCCCCCAGAACCGCCGCTCCCAGGACAGCCGTTCTGCTGATCAATCTCGGTACCCCCGACGCGCCCACTGCGTCGGCGGTGCGCCGTTATCTGGCCGAATTCCTGCACGATTACCGCGTGGTCTCGCTGAGCCGCTGGCTGTGGTGCCCGATCCTGCATGGCGTGATCCTGCCGCTGCGCGGGCCGAAGGTCGCGAAGAAATACGCCGAAGTCTGGTTGCCCGGCGGTTCGCCGTTGGCGGTGCATACCGCGGATCTCGCCGCCGCGGTGCAGACGCGCCTGCCCGATGTGCGGGTGGCCCATGCCATGCGTTATGGCAATCCATCCATGGCGAGCGTCTGTCATGCGTTGCGCGAGGAGGGCGTGACCGAAACATTGGTCTTGCCGCTGTATCCGCAGTATTCGACCACCACGACCGCTTCGGTGGCCGATCAGGTCGAATGGATTCAGGACAGTGTGATCGGCGAAATCGCATTCGAGCTCCCGTTCGAATTCCGGCTGATCGACGACTATCACCTCGACCCCGCCTGGGTCGCGGCGATCGCCGATTCGATCCGCACGCACTGGGCCGAACACGGTCGCGGCGAACGCCTGCTGTTCTCGTTCCACGGCATCCCGCAGCGGCTGGTGGATGCCGGCGACCCGTATCAGCGTCAGGTGTGGGCCAGTGTCGACGCCATCGTCGCGGCGCTCGGCATCGCGCCCGACGAGGCGCGGCTCACGTTCCAGTCGCGTTTCGGCCGCGAGCCCTGGCTGCAGCCGTATACCGATAAAACGCTGCAAGCCCTTGCCGCGCAGGGCGTGAAGCGGGTCGATGTGGTCTGCCCCGGATTCGCCGTGGATTGTCTGGAAACGCTTGAGGAAATCACGATGGAAAACGCCGCACTGTTCCGCGAAGCCGGTGGCGAGGCCTTGCGCTACATCCCGTGTCTCAACGCCTCGCCCGCGCACGCCGATGCGCTGGCGTCGCTCGCGCGCCGGCATCTGCGGGGTGCCGCGTGATGCGCGACTTCTCGCTGGACACTGCGCGCGGCCGCTTCGGCGGGTTGCGCAACGATGGCGGGCTGTCCAAAAACGATGGCGGCGGCCTGCCGCTTTTGGCGCTGCACGGCTGGCTGGACAACGCCGCGAGTTTCCGGCCGATGGCGCCGGCACTAGCGCGCTACGATCTGGTGGCGCTGGACATGCCCGGTCACGGCCGCAGTTTCCATTACCCGGCCGACGCCGAGTACAGCATGTTCAGCACGATTCTCGATGTGCTGGCCGCCGCCGATGCGCTGGGCTGGACACGCTTCGGATTGCTCGGGCACTCGATGGGCGGCGCGATCGCCAGCATGTTGTCCGCCGCCGCGCCGGAGCGCGTCGACAATCTGTACCTGATCGAAGCGTTGGGCCCGTTGTCCGGCGCCGAGGACACCACCGCCTCGCGGCTGCGCGACGCGGTGACCCAGCGCCGCGCGCTGGACGGCAAACGCAAGCGCGTGTTCAACGATCCGGAAATCGCGGTGCTCGCGCGCATGCAGACCAATATCACCGCGCTGGACGAAGCCTGTTCGCGGCTGCTGATCGAACGCGGCATCCGCCCGGTCGAAGGCGGCTTCGAGTGGAGCAGCGACGCGCGGCTGACGTTGCCGACCGCGGTGCGCATGTCCGAAACCCAGATCCAGGATTGTCTGCGCGCGATCGCCTGCCCGACCACGCTGCTCGTGGCCGACCCGACGCCGCCGTACTTCACACCCGCGCTGCGCGATTCGCGCGTCGCCTGCGTGCAGCGGATCCGCAGCGTGTCGCTGGCCGGCAGCCATCATCTGCACATGACCCATCCGGTTGAGGTCGTTGCGGCGTTGGGGTTGTAACCGGTCGGACACGGGCATTCCGCGCATGCGCATGCCCCGTAGGAGGGCCTTCAGGCCCGAGCTCTTTCTGGCCAACCTGCCTCGACCCGACTAACGCCGCGTCGCCGCAAAAAAGCTCGGGCCTGAAGGCCCTCCTACGCGAAAAACGATCCGCTTCATTTCCACCAGCCGTGGGCACGGCATCATCCGCGTCGCACGTTCGATCCGACCTGGGCCGGCCTGAAGGCCCTCCTACGAGAAACGAATCCAGCCGTGCAACGGCGTCAGCGCAACAACGCCTGCAGCGTCGCCTTGAGCTGGCGGCCGTGCTCGCGGAAATAATCGCGCTGATCGCGCCATTCCGGGAAGCGCGCTTCCACTTCGTGCCAGTAGGCAGGCGAGTGGTTGTGATGGATCAGATGGCACAGCTCGTGCACCAGCACGTATTCGAAAGCATCGGGCGGCGCCAGCACCAGCGACAGATCCAGCGCCACTGTGCCGTCGGGCGCCAGCGAGCCCCACTGCGAACTCATCGCCTTCAGCTGCACGCGGCGCGGCGCGCGCGGTATCGACGGCAGGTAGCGCGGCATCCAGCGGCCGATGTCGGCGCGCGCTTGGGCTTCGTAGAAATCGCGCAGCGCGCGACGTAATGCGGCTTCGCCTGCCCGCGCAGTTGTGCGGAAAACCAGTCCGTCGCTGAGCCCATCCTCGTCCTGCTGCAGCGCAGTGAAACGCCCGTGTTCCCAGCGCAGCGGCACCGACATGCCGCGCAGCGGCAGCGTGGTGGTTTCATCGCGACGAAGCAGATGTTCGTCGATGTCGACCAGCCGGCTGAGCTGCGCGTGCAGCCAGTCGCGGTGTTCGGCGATGAAGCGATCGCCGGCGACCAGGCTCGCGCGTTCCGGCAGTGTCAGGCGTACGCCGCGTTCGCTGACCGAGAGTTTGATCCGGCGCGCGCGTGGATCGCGCACGCGCAGCACTTCGACATCGCGGCCATCGTCCAGCCGCAGCGGCACGCGGTCGCGCAGCTGGCTTCGTGATTCGTTCGGGCGCGCCGTGGACGGGCGCGCGACAGGGTTTAGCCCGCGCAGGCGGAAACGGAATGGCATGGCGCGCATCCTACCCGCGGCGGGATGCGTACGGAAGCCGCAACTTCAGCCGCACCCTCGGCCGTGCCGTCATTCTGCCTTCGACAATTTGAGCGCCGGTTCCAAAGTCAGGAACAGCCGCCGCACTTCCGCGCTCATCAGCGCGAAGCGGGCTTCGAGTTCGGCGCGCATGTCCTCGCGTTCGCTGGATTCGAGCTGATCCACCACGCCGTCGAGAAATTTCAGCTTGCGGATGATGAGGTCTTCGCCCAGCACGAAACTCAGATGATCGTCCAGCGTCAGCGCCAGGCGCGTCACCTGCTTGCCGGCTTCCAGATGCTTGGCGATCTCATCGCTCATCAGTTCCTGGTGCTGGCATTTCACGATCGCGCCGTGGTCGGTGGGGTCGCGCATTTCGCATTCGTCGCCCAGCGACAGTCCTTCGGGCAGCGGGTCGCCGGCGATCCAGCTGGTCAGGATCGAGCGTGGCGCGACTTCGGCGTTCAGCGGCAGCGCCGGGAAGCTGCCCATCGCATGACGCACGTCGGACACCACCGCCTCGGCGGTCTTGCGCGACGACGTGTCGACGGCGATGAAACCGTGCTTCGCGTCGATCAGCGCGTCGGTGCGGCCCGGCTTCACGAACGCGCGCGGCAGCAGCTCGTGCACCAGATCTTCCTTCAGGCGCTTGCGCGCGCGGCCGCCGAGTTTGCGGCCTTCCTTTTCTTCGATCTCGGCCAGCTTCTTCTGCAGCATGTCGTTGACCACCGCGCCGGGCAGGATCTTGTCCTCGCTGCCGGCGGCGACCCAGATCGCATCGTCGATGCGGCGCGACAGGGCTTCGCCTTCGCCGCGGCCGAATGGCGACACGAAGCCGCGCGAGGACAGCTCCAGCGCGCCGACTGGCTTGAGCGTGCATTCGGCGAGGCCGGTATCGAGGTCGGAAAAATCGAGCGAAACGGGGAAGCGGAAGAACGTCAGATTTCGAAAAAACATCGGGTGTCCGAATTAATGAGTACGAATAAGAAGACTGTCATCCCGAGGCCGTAGGCCGAGGGATCTGTTATTGAATGATGCGTTGAAACTTTGGGCGTATCCCTTGGACTTCCGGCCCAGGGACGACATCGTTATGACACTTCTCCGCTTCCGATCGGAGATTCCGGTTCGCCGCCCAACCACGCATGCCCATCCGCCATGCCGACATCGCTGCGTTGTCCCAGCGACATGAAATCGAACAGTGTCGGGTCGCTGAGTTTCGAAGGACGGATGTCGCCCAGCGCGCGCGCGATCTGTTCGATGCGGCCGGGCGTGTCGCGCTCCCAGCCGTCCATCATCTTCTTGATCTGCTTGCGCTGCAGGTTCTCCTGCGAGCCGCACAGGTTACACGGGATGATCGGAAACTGTTTCGCTTCGGCGTACGCGGCGATGTCGTCCTCGCGCACGTAAGCCAGCGGCCGGATCACCACATGCCTGCCGTCGTCGCTCAGCAGCTTTGGCGGCATGCCGGCGAGCTTGGAGTGGAAAAACATGTTCAGGAAGAACGTGGCCACCAGGTCGTCGCGGTGGTGGCCCAGCGCGATCTTGGTGAAGCCTTCGGCCTCGGCGCAGGCGTACAGCGCGCCGCGACGCAGCCGCGAGCACAGCGAGCACATGGTCTTGCCCTCGGGCACCACGCGCGCGACCACCGAATAGGTGTCCTGTTCGAGGATCCTGTAGTCCACGCCGATCGAGCGCAGATAGTCCGGCAACACATCTTCGGGGAAACCCGGCTGTTTCTGGTCGAGGTTCACGGCGGTGATGTCGAAGCGCACCGGCGCCTTTTTCTGCAGCTGCAGCAGGATATCCAGCAGCGTGTAGCTGTCCTTGCCGCCAGACAGACACACCATCACTTTGTCGCCGTCTTCGATCATGCCGAAATCGGCGATGGCGCGGCCGACCTGGTGGCGCAGACGCTTCGCCAAGCGGTTGGCTTCGTGTGCGGCACGGCGTGCCGGCGGCGGCAGCGGTTCGGACAGGGGCAGGACGATATTCATGCGCCGGCATTTTATCCGGATCGCATCGGGCGGATCGTGCGCGGCGCCCGACCGCAGCGGCAGTTTGCAGGAAACGACGTAGCAGAAAATCTTGTAACGCATTGATTTTTATAACGCTGTTCACTTGGCACGCGGCATGTATGACACCCATTGCCGAAACGATTTCTCCGGCATTCCCCCAAAGCGATATTGGAGATCCACATGAACAAGTCCCTGTCCGCACATTCCCGCCTGCTGCCTGCGCTGACGCTCGCGCTGGCGTTCGCCGCCGGCTCTGCCGCTGCAGCGACGGCCGACGCGACCACCGGCGAGCAGACCAAAGCCCACGAAGAATCCGCGCAGCCGGTTGGCGACAGCTGGATCACCACCAAGGTCAAGGCCGATCTACTGGCCACTGAAGCGACCAAGGGCTTCGACATCAACGTCACCACCACCAATGGCGTGGTCACCCTGTCGGGCAAGCTCGACAGCAAGGCCGAAGTCGACCAGGCCGTCGCCGTAGCGCGCGCGATCAAGGGCGTGAAGTCCGTCGATGCCACCACGCTGACCGTGAAGCCGCGCGCCTGATCGCGCACTGCATCGGCGCTTGGCGTCGATGTGCCATCGGGCGCATTCGCCCAACCTCAATCTCCCATCCTTCATCCCCCAAAGGACATCAACCCATGAATACCGACATCATCAAAGGCAAGTGGAAGCAGCTCAACGGCCAGATCAAGCAGCAGTGGGGCAAGCTCACCGATGACGATCTGACCGTGGCCGAAGGCACCCGCGACTACCTCACCGGCAAGGTCCAGGAACGTTACGGCGTGACCAAGGACATCGCCGAACAGCAGGTTCGCGATTTCGAGAAAGGCATTCACTGAGTCAGTGCCTGCACATCACGCCAGCGTCCATATGGGCGCTGGCGTGGTCGCCGTGATCTGCTCCCCTCCCTTTGCAGACCACGGCGCCGGGTTACCCGTCCGGAGATGCGCCTCCGAAAGCCGGTCCGGGCGGGTAGCCTTTCTGTAGAACCGACGCGCATCCCCCGAATGGAAGCGCTTCGTAGTGTTCACTGATATCTGTTTGTCCGATAAGTTCCAAAGTTCCAGAGGCCGTCCCGCACTTGTTGCGTGGCGGCCTTTTTATTCCATCGTGCGAAATGCACGGCGCCGCTATCGCGACCGTGCAAAAGGCAGGCTCAAGCCCCTTGCGCTACCCCGCAACCCCAGTAACGACGGGGTTTCAGCGCTGGCACAGCCTTTGCGGCACATGTTCCTACCTTCGTGGCGCAATGCGCCGCGATACCCACGCCGGAGACCCGCATGAGCGCCAATCTCGAACGCAGATCTCAGCAGAGCACGCCGCAGAAAACCCCGCAGGCTCGTCCTTCATCGCCGATGGCCACCCTGGGTGGCGCCTGGCAGCGGTTGGCACCTGAAACCGAAGGCACCGATATAGTGGAAACCGCAGCGGACATCCACGCGCCACTCAGCCTCGCCCCGCACACGATGGAGTCACGACCCTTGCAGAGCCCCGCCCTCAAGTCCGCCGGCCTCATTCTCGCGATCGACGACGACCCCCGGCTGTTGCAGAACTTCGCGCTGGCGCTGGAAAGCGACGGCTACAGCGTCGAGACTGCCGAAACCGTGGCCGATGGCCTGCGGCTGGCCGCGACCCGCCCATTCCACGTCTGTCTGCTCGATCACAACATCGGCTACGACTCGGGGATTGAAGCCCTGCCGCGTCTGCGCGAACTGGCGCCGCTTATGCGCGTGGTGATGGTCACCGGCAATGCCGCCGTCGACGACGCGGTGAAAGCGATCGCGCTCGGCGCCAGCGACTATCTGGTCAAGCCTTGCTCGCCCGATCAATTGCGGATCTCGGTCGCGCGCCAGGTCGACACCCGCCGCATCCTCGACCGCCTCGACAGCTTCGAGCGCGAAGCCCAGATCGGTGCGCCGGAACTCACCAGCAAGAACAAGGCGATGCAGGCCGCCATCGACATGGCGATGCAGGTGGCGCGCACCGACGCGAACCTGCTGGTGCTGGGCGAGAGCGGCACCGGCAAGGGCGTGATCGCCAAGGCCGTGCATCGGGCCAGCCCGCGCGCTGCCGGCGCGCTGGTCACCATCAATTGCCCATCGTTGTCGGCGGAATTGATGGAGAGCGAACTGTTCGGCCATTCCAAGGGCTCGTTCACCGGCGCGGTGCAGAACACCGTCGGCCGCGTCACCCATGCCGACGGCGGCACGATCTTCCTGGACGAAGTCGGCGACTTTCCGCTGCCGCTGCAGCCGAAGCTGCTGCGCTTCATCCAGGACAAGGAATACGAGCGCGTCGGCGATCCGGTGACGCGCAAGGCCGATGCGCGGATCGTCGCCGCGACCAACCGCGACCTCGATGCGATGGTGAAGGACGGCCAGTTCCGGCTCGACCTGCTGTATCGCCTCAACGTCATCAGCATCACCGTGCCGCCGCTGCGCGAACGGCCGGAAGATCTCGAAGACCTGGCCAACGGCTTCGTGCGTCGTTATGCCGGCGACTACGGCCTGCCCGCGCGCCGGCTTTCGCCATCGGCGCTGTCGCAATTGCGCGGCTACGCGTGGCCGGGCAACGTACGCGAGCTGCAGAACATGATGGAGCGCGCGGTGATCCTCGGCCGCAGCGAAGAGATCGGCCCCGAACTGCTTGCGCTCAGTGCCTCTGCCCGCAACGACGCCCAGCCGGGCATGGCGATCTCGCTGGACGCGCTCGAACGCCTGCACATCGAGCGCGTGCTCGCGTCGAGCGACAGTCTGGATGCCGCCGCACGCACGCTGGGCATCGATGCCTCCACCCTGTATCGCAAACGCAAGCTGTTCGGTTTGTAGCCATGTCGTGATCGCATCGTGATCGCGCCTGTCGAACTCCGTTCCGCTTTGAGCTTTTGCATAACACCATGAATCGTCGTCCCCCTGCCGCTCTTCCCGAGCCCGCCGCACCGCCGCGCGATGGTTGGCTCGCGCTGGTCGGCTGGATCCTGCTGCTGGTGGGACTGGGGGCGACGTTCGGTAGCCTGTTCGCCCCGGATGCCTGGTTTTCCGCGTTGCTGAAGCCGACGTGGAACCCGCCGCCATGGGTGTTCGCACCTGTATGGACGGTGTTGTACACGATGATGGCGGTGGCGTTGTGGCTGGTACGGCGCGAGCAGGAGGTCCAGGAGCCTCTGCGTCGCCGTGCGCAGATCCTGTTCGCGATCCAGTTCGCATTGAACATGGTATGGACACCGCTGTTCTTCGGCTTGCACAGTGCTGGCGTGGCGTTTGTCGTCATCTGTCTGCTGTGGATGGCGCTGCTGTCGACGATGCTGGCCTTCGGGCGGGTGCGTGCGCTCGCCGGCTATCTACTGTTACCGTATCTTCTGTGGGTGTCGTTCGCGCTGGTGTTGAACGGTACGATCTGGTTGATGAATTCGTAAGCGTCGACGATCTTGCAAGCCAGAATCGATTCGCAAAGCATGCAGCACAACTCGTCGATGGGGACGACCCCGGGGAACCCGATGCCACTGTCGCGCACCGTGCAATTCCGCAACCGCGCCAACGTCGGTCTGTTGGCGCTCGCGTTCGTGGTGATTCTCATCACCTCGTTCGTTTCGGTGGGCTCGATCAACGCCCTGCGTGATTCGATCGCGCTGGTCGGCCACACCATGGAAGTGAAGGACGACCTGGCCGAGTTGCGTACCGAAGTCGATCAGATGGAGTCGGACGGCCTGCGCTACATGATCGGCGGCGGCGGCCAGCACCGCGACGGCATGCTTGGGCACCTGGACAAGATCCAGGCGCTGATCTCGAAACTGGGGACCCTGACCGCCGACAACAGCAAGCACGAGGACGCCTTGCGCGCGCTGGGCTGGGAATACGAGCAGATGATCGTGCGCGTGCAGCGATCCATCGAGATCAAGGAAACGGAAATCCGCAAAGGCGGTCGCGGCGAAGCGATCCGCCGCGTGAACGATGGGCGCGGCGAATATTTCGTCAACAGCATGCGGCGGCGGATCGATACCATGTCCGCCGAGGAAGGCCGGCTGCTCCAGCAACGCGCCGACGCGCGCGATGTGCTCGTTAAGCAGACCAACGCGACGCTGTTGATTGCCAACGGTCTGGCGCTGGTGGCGGGTCTGTTCGGATTCGTGGCGCTGCGCCGCGCGCAGCTGCAGGCCGAGGAAGCGCTGCGCCTGGAGCTGCGCGCCGCCCAGGCACGGCGCGCCAACGAGGAGAAGAGCGCGTTCCTCGCGAGCATGAGCCACGAGATCCGCACGCCGATGAACGCGATCTTCGGTTTTTCGCAGTTGCTCGGCGACCACGTCCGCGAACCGCTGCAGCGCGAATGGGTGGCAGCGATCAGGAAAAGCGGGCAGATGCTGCTGGATCTCATCAACGACGTGCTCGATCTGTCGAAGATCGAAGCCGGCAAACTGCAGCTCAATCCGCAAGGCACCGATGTCAGCGATCTCGCCGCCGAGATGCTGGCCCTGTTCGAGCCGATGGCCGAGGCGAAGGGCGTGCGTCTGAGCTGCGAGATCGATCCGGAGCATCTCGTTCCGGTCGAGATCGACGCGCAACGCCTGCGTCAGATCCTGATGAACCTGCTGAGCAACGCGGTGAAGTACACCGAGCGCGGCGAGGTAATGCTGGAATTGTCGATGCGGCCGTCGCCATTGAGTGAGGGCCGCGACCTGCGCCTGTCGGTCAGCGACACCGGCACCGGGATCGACCCAGAGCAACAGGCGCAGATTTTCGAGCCCTTCTATCAGGCCGAAAGCCCCGATGGGAAAGTGCGCCAGGGTACCGGGCTCGGTCTGAGCATCACCAAGCGCCTGGTGGACCTGATGCAGGGTCGCATCCATGTCGTCAGCCGCGTGGGCGAGGGCGCGACCTTCCGCGTCGACATCCCGGACCTGATGCCGGCGACGGTGGCGGTGGTGGAAACCGTCGACATGCGCGCTGATTTCGACCGCCTGCCGCCGCTGAAGATACTTGTGGTGGACGATGTCGAATGGAACATCGAGGTCGCGAAAGGCTATCTGCGCGATACCCGGCATGAAGTGAACATCGCGCGCGACGGTGCCGAAGCCGTGGATGCGGCGCGCCGCCTGCGCCCGGACGTCGTGCTGATGGACCTGCGCATGCCGCGCATGAACGGCTATCGCGCGTTCGATGCGATCCGCGCCGATGCCGCGCTGCGCGACGTGCGCGTGATCGCGGTCACCGCCTCCAATCTCGTCAACGAAGACCCGGATGAGAAGACGCAATTCGATGGCTACATCCGCAAACCGTATGCGCCCATCGAGTTGTTCTCGACCCTGTCCGATCTTTTCGGTACCCATGCGGTGGTCGAAGAGCCTCCAGAGGCCGCGTTACCCGATGCCGGCACCGAGTGTGCAGCCAGCCCCGAAAGCATGTTCGATACGCGCAAGGAATGGCATACGCTTTGCGGCGAACCGCTCAAGGCCATGCGTGCGCGGATGCGCGTACGCGAGATCGGAGAGTTCTCGAAGCGGCTGGAAACGCTTGCCGATCGGATGCGCGAACCCGCGCTGCAGTCGCTCGCCCGACGGCTAAGCCTCGCCGTGCAGATGTTCGACGTCAATCAAATGAAGATCGTGCTCGACGCATTGGCGACGTGGTGCGAGGAGGACAGCAATGCCGCATAGATTCCAAGCGAAGGTCGCGTTGCCGGTGGTGATGGTGATCGACGACCAGACCGCAAACCTGCAGGTGGTCGGGCAGTTGCTGACCCGCGCCGACTACGACGTGGTGCCCGTGCTGGACGGCCGCGAGGCGCTGGCGCTGGCCGAAAGCAGTCCGCCTGATCTGGTGTTGCTGGACATGCGCATGCCCGGCCTCGACGGCTTCGATGTGCTCGAAGGCCTGCAGGCCATGGCGCAGACGCGCGACGTGCCTGTGGTGTTCCTCACCGCGGACCAGGAACGCGGCAGCCTGATCCGCGCGTTCTCGGCCGGCGCGGTCGACTACATCACCAAGCCTTTCATCGCCGAGGAATTGTTGGCGCGGGTGCGTACGCACATCGACCTCAAGCAGGCGCGCGACCGCCTCGCCCGTGTCGCGGACGAACGCCAGAAGATCGCGGAGATTGTCAGCCACGACTTGCGCAATCATTTCGGCAACATCCTGTTCTCGGCCGACCTGTTATGCGATCCGGCGCTCAACGACGAGACGCGGCAGCGTCTGGCGCAGTCGATCCGCAGCTCTGCCGATGCCGGCGTGCTGTTTCTGCAGGCGTTCCTCGACGAGCAGCAGGAGCGGATGCACGACATGCCACCGCCGCCGATTCTCGTGCGCACGCTGTTGGAAGAAGTGACCGAGCTGCTTTCGCATCAATCGCAGAGCAAAGGCATGCGCGTACGCATCGATACCGCTGCCGCCGATGGCATGCACCTGTTGGCGGAGCGAGCCGGAACGCTGCATGTGCTGCAGAATCTGCTGTCGAATGCGCTGAAATACGCGCCCCCGGGCAGCCAGGTGGATTTGACCGCCGCGCGGCAGGGAAAATACGCAAGGCTCACGGTTCACGACCGCGGGCCCGGTATCACAGCGCAGGATCGCGAGCGCCTGTTCCAGCGTTACGTCCGCCTGAGCGCGCAGCCGACCGGTGGGGAGTCGTCGACCGGACTGGGATTGGCGCTGGCGAAACAGCGCGCGCGTACCATGGGCGGCGACGTCTGGTACGACAACCGCGAAGGCGGCGGCGCCAGTTTCACATTGGAATTGCCGCTGGCCTGATCGGACTTTCGATCAGGTTCCGATCAAGCACGCCTGGACAGCATCGATTGATCGATCCCGAAGGAGCGATTCCGTCTAAAACGACGTAAAAACGCCCACGCGCAGACAGCGCGGGGGCGTCGCTTGCGTTCGTGCTCGTGCTGTCGTCGTCAGGCTTTGACGCGGCGGCCCATGATCAGCGACACCACGAACAACACCAGGAACACGACGAACAGGATCTTCGCGATGCCAGCGGCGGCGCCGGCGATACCGCCGAAACCGAGCACACCGGCGATCAGTGCGACGACGAAAAAGACGACGGCGTAGTACAACATTGGGACTCTCTCCAGTCGGGGGAAACGGACCGCGACGTGCGGTCCCGCTGGAACAGATACAAGTTGCGTGCCAGCCACGGCCGCGATCTGAATTCCAGACAACGCCATCGTTTTCAAAGACATGCGTCCACATGGCAACACGACCGCCGCGGCGCATGCGCTACGGCCTAATGCGATCCGCACGATCCTGGTCGGGCATCGTGCAGGACGCAGGTCGATGCCGTGGTCACGACGCAGCAGAAACAGCGGCTTGGCCGTGGCACGGATCTTGATGCGTTGTCGGTAGAGAACCCTGAGGACTCTGCCCATGTCGATGCTTCTGCAGACCCTGCCATCACGCCGCCAGTCGCGTCGCCGTGCGCGCGTCGTCCGTGCCCGGACCCTGTTCGTCTGCGTCATCCTGCTCATGTCGATGTACTTCGCCTGGTCTACGCCGGCCGTGCAGACGAAGGCGCCCGCCACCGCGCCCGCCGCCAGCGCGCCGCGCGAGGCCGAGCCGGAACAATCCATCGACACCGAGGGCGCGCT
The DNA here is from genome assembly GCA_046598445.1 of Lysobacteraceae bacterium. Classification (GTDB taxonomy): domain Bacteria; phylum Pseudomonadota; class Gammaproteobacteria; order Xanthomonadales; family Xanthomonadaceae; genus Lysobacter_I. Next base: position 45,011 of record JBKJHV010000025.1, on the reverse strand, counting down.
GAGCGGTGGGCGACAGGCCTCCGACGCCGCGCTCTACGTTGCCGAACATTGAGTCATCCCTGCCCAGACGACGCCTCCCCAGGTCACGGTCCGATGCTAAGCTCGGCCGATGAACCAGCCCTCCGACCCCGCAGAACTCGCCCGAGTCGCCCAGCGGCTGGTAGAGCTGCGCCTGGAACACCGGGACCTCGATCTGGCCATCGGCCGGCTGCACGAGAACATCGCGGCCGACGAACTCGCGGTCAAACGCCTCAAGAAACGCAAGCTGCAGCTCAAGGACGTCATCACCCGACTGGAGTCGGCGTTGATTCCGGATGAGCCGGCGTAACGACCGACGAGATTTCGACGCGCGGGATACACGATGGATCTGACACGATGGATCTGAAAAGCGGTTACCCCTACTGGGCTGTGAAGAACGGCCTGCTGCTCGCATTTCCGCAGCTGGATGCGGACCTTTCCTGCGATGTGGTCGTGGTCGGCGGCGGGATCACCGGCGCGCTGATCGCGCATGAATTGACGACGCACGGGCATGCGGTGGCCGTCGTCGAACAGCGCGATATCGGCTGGGGCAGCACGGCCGCCAGCACCGCATTGCTGCAGTACGAAATCGATACGCACATGGTCGACCTCGCCAAACAATACGGTGAAGACCAGGCGGCGTTGGCGTATCTCGCCTGCGCCGACACGATTCCGATGCTGCAGGCGCTGGCAAAAAAGGTGGGCGATGTCGATTTCGCGCGCATGGAGAGTCTGTATTACGCGAGCCGCCGCAGGGACCTAGGCGCGATGCGCGATGAATTCGCCATGCGCCAGCGCCATGGTTTCGACATGGAGTGGCTGGAACCGGATGCTCTGAAGCAACGCTTCGGCATCGCGGCGCCGGCGGCCATCCTGAGCAAACTGGCGGCGCGGATCGATCCATACCGCATGGCCTATCGCCTGCTCGCGGGCGTCGCCAAGCGTGGCGGCGGCGTGTACGACCGTACCTGCATCGACACGCTGGAAACCACGTCCAGGCGCGTTCATCTGCGCACGACATCCGGCTTCGGCATCCGCGCCGGACACGTCGTGTTCGCGGCGGGTTACGCCAACCAGCACTGGCTGCGCAAACGTGTGGCGAAGAACAGGAGCAGCTACGCCTTCATCACCGATCCCATCGAGCCGGAGGCGCTGGGACCGCTGCGCGACACGATGCTATGGGAATCGGCGCGACCGTATCTGTATCTGCGCAGCACGGGCGACGGTCGTCTGCTGGTCGGCGGCGAAGACGATGCCGTCGACGTGCCGGCGCGTCGTGACCGCCGCGTCGAGAAGAAGGCGCGGACGCTCATGAAGAAGGTGCAGAAACTGTTTCCCGAACTGCCGCTGCAGCCTGCGTTCTCGTGGGCCGGTACCTTCGCCGAGACCGAAGACGGGTTGCCGTTCTTCGGCCCGCATGCGCAGCACGGCCCACGCGTGCATTTCGCGATGGCCTACGGCGGCAACGGCATCACCTATTCGATGATCGGCGCCGGCCTGCTGCGCGCGTTGATCGAACGGAAGAAACATCCGCTCTCCAAGCTGTTTTCGTTCCAGCGGACGGGTTGAAACGAAGGCGCGAGATCCGCACGCGACTCGCGTCGAACGGCTCATCGATCCTTCGGCACATGTTGCGCCGCAACAGCATACGTATTCACCGGCGTCGCCAAATCGGCACGCTATGCTCGGCCACCACTCGGTGAGGACCGCCCATGCTGCGGATGCAACAACGCCAGTCGCTGCCGTTCCTGATGCTGTTGAGCCTGCCGTCGACGGCGATGGGCTTCGCGTTGGCGGTGCAGATTTCGGCGCTGAGCTGGCTGATGTCGACGAAGTACGGGTTGAAGCTCGACGAAATCGGCATCGTCTGGGCCGCAGGACCGCTGGCGGGCATCATCGGTCAGGTCATCATCGGCATCATCAGCGACAACGTCTGGTACTGGGGCGGTCGCCGCAGGCCGTTCATCCTGGTGGGTGGCGTGTTGACCGCGTTGATGCTGCTGGCGCTGCCGTCGATCGGCGCGATCGACAAGGCGCTGGGTCTCGACGCGATCCTCGGCGTCGCGGTGGCGGTCGCGCTGGCGCTGGATCTGTCGATCAATCTCGGCTTCAACCCGACGCGTTCGCTGATTACCGATGTCACGCCCGAGGGCGCGAAGCGCACCGCCGGCTATACCTGGATGCAGACGGTTTCGGGCACGTTCGGCGTGCTCGCGTACGCCATCGGTGCGATCTGGGGCAATATCGCGCTGATCTATTTCGGCGCCGGACTGGCGCTGGTGTTCTCGATCGTTCCGGCGCTGCTGGTCGAAGAGCCGCGGGTGCTCGCGCATACCGAAACCGGCACGTCGACTGAAAAATTGCGCGTTGGCGCGCTGCTATTGCTGATGCGGCCGCTGTGGGCGTTCGCGGTCTACGCCATGATCGCGATGGGCCTGAAGATCGCTGGCGTGAAGACTCACAGCCTGTGGCTGGAAGTGGTGTTCGGCGCGCTGGCGCTGGCCTTGATCGTGCATGCGTTGACCGAGCGACAGACGCCCGATGCGCGCGAGGATATCGCCGGTTTCCGCAAGGTGCTGGCGGCGCATGCGATCAGCTGGTTCGGCATGCAGACGCTGTTCGTGTTCATGATCGGCTTCGTCCAGCAGCGGTTTCCGCAGCTGGACGACAAGGCCACCGGACAGCTGATGTCCTTCAGTTTCCTGTCGCTGAATGCGGTCGCCGCGGTGTTGCCGGCGTTGGTGCTCAATCCGCTGGCGCAGCGTTTCCGCGAAGTGCGCGTGCATGCGGCCAGCCTGCTGCTGATGGCGCTGGGTTTCGGCTTCGTCTATGCGTTCGCCGACGGCGCGGCGTCGCTGTACCTCGGCATGGCGATCATCGGCGTGGGCTGGGGCGCGATCGTCAGCCTGCCGTTCGCGATCTTCTCGCAGAGCGTCTCGCCGGCGCGCATCGGTCTTTACATGGGCGTGTTCAATCTCAGCGTGGTGCTGCCGCAGCTCGCGGTGAGCCTGGGCGTGGGCTATCTGCTGTCGCGGCTGGAGAACAAGGGGCTGGTGTTCGCGATCGGCGGCATCTGCATGTTGCTGTCGGCGTTCGCATGGCTGGCGGTGCGCCAGGGCGCGCGTCGCGACCCCGATGCGGACCCGGTGGCGTCCGCCGCGCATTGATGCGGCCGCAGGGCGCATGAACGGCGACGATGCGGCACAGCCCGGTGCGGGTTGGCCTTCGAGGTTCTACACTGCGCCACTGCATCCGACGGACAGCCCCATGCGCCCACGCAAAACCAAGGCCACTTCTGTCGACATCGCCCATCGCGCGGGGGTGTCGCAGGCCACCGTCTCGCGCGTGCTGCGCGGCAGCCCGCTGGTCAACGCCGATACCCGCAAGCGGGTGCTGGATGCAGTGCAGGAACTGAATTACAAGGTCGATCGCCGCGCGTCGAGTCTGCGCACGCAGCGCGCCGGCACCCTGGCGCTGCTGTTGTTCGAGGACCCGACCGAAGACGGCTCGCAGATCAATCCCTTCTTCCTGTCGATGCTGGGCTCGATCACCCGCGCCTGCGCCCGTCACAACCACGATCTGCTGGTGTCGTTCCAGCAGCTCTCGGACGACTGGCACGCCGACTACGAAGACAGCATGAAGGCCGATGGCCTGATCCTGCTGGGCTATGGCGATTACGTCGATTACCGGCCGAAACTCGAACGTCTGGTCGAACAGGGCACGCATTTCGTGCGCTGGGGCGCGGTGCTGCCGGACCAGCCGGGCGTGTCGATCGGTTGCGACAATTTCGCCGGCGGGCGGTTGGTCGGCGAGCATCTGCTCGGACTCGGTCGCAAGCGCATCGCCTTCCTCGGCGATGCCTCCAGCCATTACCCGGAATTCCATGAACGCTATCGCGGCTGCGAAATCGTGCAGCGCGAGGCCGGCATTCCCGCCGAATCCGCGCTGCAGGTCGATGCGCTGAGTTCGGAGGAAGAAGGCTACGAAGCGGCGAAGGCGCTGCTGGGCCGCGGCGTATTGTTCGACGCGGTGTTCGCGGCCAGCGACCTGATCGCCATCGGCGCGCTGCGCGCACTGCTCGAACACGGCCTGCGCGTGCCCGAAGATATCGCCGTGGTCGGCTTCGACGATATCGCGATGTCGCGGTTCTGCAATCCGCCGCTGACCACCGTGTACCAGGACACCGCAAGCGCGGGCGAACTGCTGGTCGAGACACTGCTCAAGCGCGTCCATGAGCAGCCGGCGGAAAGCAAGATGCTGCCGGCGACGCTGGTGGTGCGGCGGTCGAGCGGGGCTGCGGGCTGATCGCTATGTAGGAGGGCCTTCAGGCCCGAGCTCTGCGCAGAGTAATCGCTTCGCCAGCTGTCCGGTGCCCTCGTGCGGACAGCTCGGGCCTGAAGGCCCTCCTACGGAAGCATTCAATGCCTTGCTGGATGCACCCGCGGCTCGCGCACCCGCAACACGCACAGGCCTGCGACGATCATGCTCGCACCGCCGATCACCAGCGCGTAGACCGGCTGGTTCCCGAAGAAAGTCTTGAGCAGGAAGCCCAGCAGGCTGGCGGCGACCAGCTGCGGAATGACGATGAAGAAGTTGAAGATGCCCATGTACACGCCCATCTTCCGCGCCGGCACGCTGTCGGACAGCAGTGCATAGGGCAGCGACAGGATCGAGGCCCAGGCGAAGCCGATACCGACCATCGACAGCAGCAGCCATTGCGGGTCGCGGATGATGGTGATCGAGATCAGTCCGAGTCCGCCGAGCACGACGTTGATCAGATGCGTCCAGCGCAGGCCGAAGCGGCGCGCCATCATCGGGATGAAGATCGCCGCCACCGCTGCGAAGCCATTGGAAGCGGCGAACAGCACGCCGACCCAGTTGGCGCCGGTGTTGTAGGCCGCTGACGAGGTGTCCGAGCTGCCGTAATGCAGCGCGGTGACCGCGCCGGTGGTGTAGATCCACATCGCGAACAGCGCAAACCACGAGAAGAACTGCACCCACGCCAGGCGGCGCATATTGTCCGGCATCGCGTACATGTCCGACATCACGGTGACGAAGCCGCCGTCGGCGCGGAAAAACCGCACCGCGATCAGGCACAGGCCATAGGCGGCGAGCATGCCGCCCAGCACGTACAGCATCTTGTCCAGCGAGTACGCCGCGACGACGGCGAGGAAGGCGGCACCGAGGGCGAGCCAGATCAGACCGTGGCCGCGCATCCGATCCGCATCGATGGCGCGCTGCGGCAGGGGCGGCGCTTCGTCGAAGGCGTGCAGCGTGTCCGGCGGATACTCGCGGCTGCGCAGCACCGTCCAGCCCATCGCCAGCAGAATCGCCGCGCCGCCGGCATAGAAGGCATAGCGCACCGTGTCCGGCACCACGCCGTCGGGCGCAGTATTGGCCACGCCGTAGCGTTCCAGCACCCACGGCAGCATCCCCGCGACCACCGAGCCGATGCCGATGAAGAAGCTCTGCATCGCATACCCTTTCGCGCGCTGCGACATCGGCAGCTGGTCGCCGACGAAAGCGCGGAACGGCTCCATCGAAATGTTCAACGACGCATCGAGCACCCACAGCGTGCCCGCGGCGATCCACAGCGCCGATGAATTCGGCATCACGAACAGCGCGAGCGACGCGAGGATCGCGCCGATCAGGAAGTACGGGCGACGACGGCCGAGCCGCGTCCACGTGCGATCAGAGAGATAACCGATGATCGGCTGCACGATGAGCCCGGTCAGCGGCGCCGCGATCCACAGCCCGGGCAGCGCGTCCATGTCCGCGCCCAGGGTCTGGAAGATGCGGCTGACGTTCGAGTTCTGAAGCATGAAACCGAACTGGATGCCGAGAAAACCGAAGCACATGTTCCAGATCTGCCAGAACGACAGCTGCGGTTTTTGGTGCGTGGTGCTTGGATTCATCATCTATCCCTGGTTTGCTAGCGCGTCGTGCGCGGCTACGATGCCCGTGCGCATCGCGCGCAGCACGTTGCAGTGCAGCATCCTCGTGTGCAAACGTATTCAAGCGAAAAGACAAGGCAAGACATGCGCGATGACGGCGATGGCGTGGCATCGTCGCGCTCCCGACACCATCGCGCGCGGACATGCTATCGCCATGCAGGACCGAGGCGTGGTCCGATCCCGGCATCAACGATCACATCGTTGTAGTGCTTGATCACCGGAATCGCGGCTTCACCCACACCCACACCCACACCCACGATGCCGATGCCGATCTCTTCGGATTCCACCAGCCGGATCGAATAGTATCGGCTCAGCACTTTCGACAGCGCGGCGGCGGTTATTCAACCGGAGGTGCCGCTGCTCGCGATCACGGTTTCGGATACGCGTTCGGACACTCGATCCAACACATCGCCAGCGTCGACAGATACAGCGTTCATGCCTCTTAGCCCCTTGGATATGCAGCATATGTATGAGGTGGTCGCAGATGCCGGTCATCCCGAAACGCAGCGATGGAGCGCGGGATACGGCGCTGCATACGTAGTCATGACGATGCTTGCGGTCCTCGCGCCGTCGATCGTCCACGCAGACGCTCCGCGCGCCGCCTGCGATGCGGTCGAAACCGCGACGGTGCTGCATCCGGCGGCCGAAGTCGCGCGCGATGCCCGCGCCTACTGGCTCGATCGGCGCCTGATCCAGTGGCCGCGCGTCACGGTCGACGGTCATGCGATCGACAGCCGATTTCGTCTGTACGTTTCGGCCACCGCCGCGCTGCGTGCCGAACCCGGGCATGCGGTAACCGGTGCCGATGGATTCGTGGCACTGAGCGCGGTGAAAGTCGAACTGCCGACTGCGCTGGCCGAACGCTTCCGTTTCATCGCCGACGGTGTGCGGCTGCAGTTGGGCGCGGGCGATGAAGTCCGCGTCGCGGCGCTGCTGCGCGACCAGATGCTGTTGGTGCACGAAGACGGGCAGGGCCGCGTGCTGGACGCGACTGCGCTGCAGACGCCTGGCGTGTTGGACGATCTGTATGCGTCAGCGGAATCCGCAACGCTGGGTGCGGGTCGCTACGGCCGGCCGGACATCTCCGAAGACTTCGCCACCCGCTTCGCGCTGTGGGCGCCGACCGCGCGTGAGGTTGCGATGTGCGTGCATGAAGACGCCACGAGCGTCTTTCCAGCGCGACGCGACGACGCCACGGGCGTGTGGACGTTGGATCTGCCCGGTGCGATGCACGGAGAACACTATGCCTATCTGGTCGACGTCTTCGTTCCCGGCGTCGGCATCGTCCGCAACCGCGTCACCGATCCGTACTCGGTCGGCTTGACCGCGGATTCGAAACGCAGCGTGGTGCTCGATCTCGACCATGTCACGACCAAGCCTGCGGGCTGGGATGCCGCCCCTCGTCCCGCGCCGCTCGCCTCCGCCACCGACATGACGATCTACGAATTGCACGTGCGCGATTTCTCGATCGGCGACGGCACCGTGCGCCCGGCATGGCGCGGCAAGTATCTGGCCTTCACCGAAACCGCCGCGGCCGGCATGCGTCATCTGCGCGCGCTCGGCGCTGCCGGCATGACCGATGTGCACCTGTTGCCGGTCTTCGATATCGCGACTATTCCGGAGCGCGGTTGCGTCACGCCGAAGATCCCCGACGCCGCGGCCGACAGCGATGCGCAGCAGGCTGCGACAGGTGCGGTCGCGGCGAAGGACTGCTTCAACTGGGGCTACGACCCGTACCACTTCAACGCGCCCGAAGGCGGTTACGCGACAGATCCCGATGACGGCGCCGGCCGCGTGCGCGAGTTCCGCGCGATGGTGCAGGCGCTGCACGGCGCTGGCCTGCGCGTGGGCATGGACGTTGTCTACAACCACACCACGTCCTCGGGGCAGGCGTCGACCTCGGGGCTCGACCGCATCGTCCCAGGCTATTACCAGCGTCTCGATGCAGCCGGAAAAGTAGAACGTTCGACCTGCTGCGACAACACCGCCACCGAACACCGGATGATGGCGAAGCTGATGATCGAATCGGCGGCGCTGTGGGCGAAACATTACCGCATCGACTCGTTCCGCTTCGATCTGATGGGCCACCAGCCGCGCGCGGCGATGGAACGTCTGCAGCACGCGGTGGACACTGCGGCCGGCCGCCATATCGATCTGATCGGCGAAGGCTGGAACTTCGGCGAGATCGCCGACGGTGCGCGTTTCGTGCAGGCGTCGCAGCGATCGCTCAACGACAGCGGCATCGCCACGTTCACTGATCGCGCGCGCGATGCGCTACGCGGTGGCGGCTGTTGCGACAGCGGCGAGGCGTTGATGGCGCAGGGCCTCATCAGCGGCTTGCACTACGCACCGAACGCGCTGGCGGCGGGCAAGGATCAATCCGTCGCGCTGCTGCGCGCGGCGGACATGGCTCGGATCGGGCTCGCCGGCACCCTGCGCGATGTGCGCATGACGACGTTCGACGGCGAGGATAAACGACTCGCCGACATCGACTATGCCGGTCAGCCCGCGGGCTACGCCGCGCAGCCGGGCGAGGTGGTGAACTACATCGAGAACCACGACAACCCGACGCTGTTCGACATCCTCGCGCTGAAACTGCCGCGCGATACATCGCGTGAAGATCGCGCGCGGGTGCAAATGCTCGGGGCCGCGTTCGTGGGCTTCAGTCAGGGCATCGCCTACTATCACGCCGGCATGGAAGTGCTGCGCTCGAAATCGCTGGACCGCAACAGTTTCGATTCCGGCGACTGGTTCAATCGATTGGACTGGACCTACACCGACAATGGTTTCGGCGCCGGGCTGCCGCCATCGCGCGACAACGGCAATGACTGGGCGTTGTTGAAACCGGTGCTGGCGGATGCGTCGATCAAGCCGCGTTCGGAAGACATTGTGTGGATGCGCGATGCGTTCAATGACTTGTTGAGGATCCGCACCAGTTCGACGCTGTTCCGCATGCGCAGCAGCGCAGACGTGGAGCAACGATTGGCTTTCCGCAATGTGGGTCTGCGACAGAATCCGCTCGTGATCGCGGCGCATCTCGATGGCGCGGGATACGCCGGCGCCGGGTTCCGCGAGATCCTGTACTTCATCAACATCTCGCCTGAAGTGCAGACGCTGTCGTTACCGGAAGAGGCGGGCAAGGCGTATGTGCTGCATCCGGTGCAGCGTACGGCGGATGCGCAGGATACGCGTCCGCGCGATGCGCACTACGACCCGGCCAGCGGCCATTTCGCGATTCCGCCGCGTACCGCGGTGGTGTATGTCATTGAATGATGGGTTGCGAGGAATACGCATGAAGATCGTCTTCGATTCGCGTCCGGAGTTGGCTGGTTGCGATGGTGTTTCAAGACAGAAGCCAATCCCCCCTGCCCCCCTTTTTCAAAGGGGGGGAAAGCATGGGTTTTTGAATGGGCTGAGGGACAGGCTGGTTTCACTGTTCCCTGATGGGTCTGCATTCCATTCCAGGAGAAAAGAAGATGGAAACACCGCTCCAGGATCAGGCGCATTTGAAGAATCAGGCGCCTTTGCACGATCAGGCACCTTTGCACGATCAGGTGCCTTTGCACGATCAGGTGCCTTTGTATCCTTGGAGCATCGTGTATTCGATTTACCCACTTTGAAAAAGGGGGTTGACGGCAGCGAAGCTGACGGCGGGGGGATTTCGCCGCGGCGCGCGTCAGCGCGGCGTGGCCCGACGTTCGCCGCGACCCGCGTCATGCTGTCGCTGTCGCTGTCGATGCTCTGGCTGGCAGCCTCCGCGCATGCCGCCACCGTCGCCGAGGTGGCATCGCCCGACGGCACGCTGACGGCGGAGCTGGATCTCAGCGGCGAAGGCCGGTTGGCCTATCGCGTGGCGCGCAAGGGCCAACCGCTGATCGGCGATTCGCGGCTCGGTTTCATCCTGCGCAACGGCCGTCAATTCCTGCGAGGCCTCGCGCTGGATTCGCAGTCCGCAAGGAGCTTCGACGAAACCTGGGAACAGCCCTGGGGCGAGCGCCGCTTCGTCCGCAATCATTACAACGAACTGCGCGCGCGCTTCATCGAAAGCGATCGCGACCGTCGCCGTTTCGACGTGGTGGTGCGTGTGTTCGACGACGGTATCGGCTTCCGCTACGAATTCCCGAAGCAGTCCGCGCTGGATGAAATGCAGATCGAGGAAGAATTGACCGAGTTCGCGATCACGCGACCGGCGACCGCGTGGTGGATTCCCGCATTCGAATGGAATCGCGAGGAATATCTCTACAGCCGCACGCCGCTGTCGGAAGTGGGCGTGGCGCAGACGCCGATCACGCTGCGCACCGACGATGGCATCCATCTCTCCATCCACGAGGCGGCGCTGGTCGACTACGCGGGCATGAATCTCGCCAAGGGCGACGGCGGCCGGCTGCGCGCGATGCTGACGCCGGGCAGCCCGGCGAAAGTCGTGCGGCGCACGCCGTTCGCGACGCCGTGGCGCACCATCCAGATCGCCGATCGCGCCGGTGGACTGGTCGAATCCAGTCTGATCCTCAATCTCAACGAGCCCAACAAACTCGGCGACGTCAGCTGGTTCAAGCCATCCAAATACGTCGGCGTGTGGTGGTCGCTGCATCTGGACCAGCAGACCTGGGCGACCGGACCGAAGCATGGCGCGACTACGGAAAACACCAGGCGTTACATCGATTTCGCAGCGAAATACGGCTTCCGCGGCGTGCTGGTGGAGGGCTGGAACACGGGCTGGGACGGCGACTGGTTCGCCAGCGGCTGGAACTTCGATTTTGCCAAACCCACGGCAGATTATGATCTGGAAGGTCTGGCCGCGTATGCGAAATCGAAAGGCGTGCATCTGATCGGCCATCACGAAACCGCGTGCGCGGTCAGCCATTACGAGCGACAGATGGACACGGCGTTCGCGCGCTTCGCGCGCCTCGGCATCGATTCGGTGAAGACCGGCTACGTTTGCGACGCCGGACAGATCGAACGCCAGGATCGAACTGATGGCCCGGTGTCGCGCGAGTGGCACGAAGGCCAGTTCATGAGCAACCATCATCAGCGCGTGCTGGAAGCGGCGGCGAAGCATCGCATCGCGATCAATGCGCACGAACCGATCAAGGACACCGGACTGCGTCGCACCTGGCCGAACTGGATCTCGCGCGAAGGCGCGCGCGGCCAGGAATTCAACGCCTGGGGCAATCCGCCGAACCCGCCGGAACACGAGCCGAACCTGATCTTTACCCGACTGCTCGCCGGCCCGATGGACTTCACGCCCGGTGTGCTCAGTCTGCAGGGACGCGGCCAGCCATTGCAGAGCACGTTGGCGCGCCAGCTCGCGCTTTACGTGACGCTGTACAGTCCGATCCAGATGGCGGCCGATCTGCCGGAACACTACGAGCAGCACATGGATGCCTTCCAGTTCATCCGCGATGTGCCCACCGACTGGCAGGACACGCGAGTACTCAACGGTGAGGTCGGTGATTACGCGACCATCGTGCGCAAGGATCGTAACGGCGAGGACTGGTATCTGGGCAGCGTCACCGACGAAACCGCACGCACGCTGGAAGTGTCGCTGTCGTTCCTCGACGCCGACTGCATCTACGTCGCGCAGATCTATCGCGATGGCGACGGTGCGCATTACAAAGACAAACCGTTCGCGTTCGCGCGCGAAACCCGCGAGGTCACCCGCGCCGACACACTGAAGCTGGAACTGGGCGCGGGCGGCGGGCAGGCGATCCGGTTCGCGCCGAAACGTTGATTGAGCCCACGCGCACATGCTTGTGCCGGATTCTGTGGCTCCAGCAGGCGGCAATGATTACCGCGGAGATTCCCGCGGCGGGTCTTTCGATGTCTTTTCGTCCAGCGCCTGCTCCACTTCGCGCAGCAGTTCATCGGTGGCCTGCGAGAACGACAGCAGTGCCCAGTTCGTGGTTTCGCGGACATCGCAGGCGACGTGGCGCGAGTTCTTCGCGCACAGCGCGTCGAGATCCTCAGGCACGGTCTCATCGTTGCCGCGCGCGAATACCTGGGTGAGATTTTCGCAGCCGATGCGCACGCCGGCCGCGCAGATTTTGAGGTAATAAGGCTTCGCTTCAGCCCAGGCATTGCCCAACGCGAGCTGATGCCCGGCGATGTTGCAGCCGTGCAGGCTGCCGCGGGCGCAGCAGGCGGCGGGGGTTTCGTTGCCGGGCTGCGGGCAGTCTTCGACCAGCGGTCGTTCGTCGAAAACGGTCGGCGCGGAGCAGATGGTTGCGCTGCCTTCGCGACTGCCGTTGTCGCGACTGCTGTCATCGCGCCGATAGAGCGCGTATCGATTCCAGTCGTCGACGCCGAGCAGGCGATCATCGCCGATGCGTTGCAGCACGAAGTCGCCGCCCTTGTCGTGACGGATGCGCACCAGGCCCGCTTCGAGCCGCGCGCGGAGATTGCCGCCGCCGCCGGTGACCAGGCCGCGGTCGCCGAAATCGAGTTCGCTCATCAAGCCGGTGTCGGCGACGTAGCGGCCGCAGGGCAGCGCCGTTGCGGGTACGGTTTTCAGCTGCACGTCGGTGAGCGTGGACAGCGGTGCGACGTGCTTGCAGGCATCGCCATCGCCGCCACGATCGCAGCCCACGCGCAGTGCGTCGCGCGCCTGCGCGAAGCGACCGCCGACCCACAGTTCTTCCGCGACCTTGGCGCAGACCTTCGCCGAGCCGTGGCGTGCGCACAGTGCGGGCAAAGCATCGAGGCGTTCCGGCGGCAGCGGTACGTCGTCGGCATACATCGAGGTCGCGACCTCCGCCAGCACCGTTCCCAGGGCTTTGGCAATGGCTTGGTCGCAGGCCTCGGCCGAGAATTCCGCCGTGCCCTCGTGACATTCCGGCGGCGGGCCGGCGTCGAGCGGCGAAGCGTTTTCCTTGCGGCGCGTTATGTCGATCCAGCGCACGCAGGCGAACGGCAGATCGTCGTCGCAAGCGGCTTGAAGCGCGTCGGGCGAGGCGTCGTCGATATTCGCGATGCAGGCATCGAGATCGGCGCGACAGCTTCCGCCCACCGGCGGCGGCTGCGACTGTCCGCAAGCGCTCGTTTGCTGCAGCACGAAGGTCTTGCGGAACGCCGCATCGTCGCTGGCGACCGTGCGGCCGTCGGCGCTGACCGTGTAATCATCGGGATAACCGTCGTCGACATCGAACAAACGCAGCTTCGCGCCGGTGCGCCGGTAGCGCTGCGACAACGGCGTCATCCCGTCGTATGCGATCCGCGCGCGTTCGTCGTCGATCACCTCCAGCCGCGCGCCGGATTCGGCGTCGAGGTAGGTGCCGCAGGCGAGGGTTTCGGCATGCGCATGGTGGGACCACATCAGCGCGGTCGAGACCAGCGTGATCGTGAGTAGGGTCGCTGGCGACAACCATCGCAGCATCGTGGGCTCCGCGCGCGCGCATGGGAAAGACCGCATTTTGCATGAGGTGGGCGCGACGTGCGGATCGCGCAGGGGATTTTCCGTCACCGGAACATCTCTTCCCGGCGTTAGACTCCGCAAAGCGCCGCCAGCGACGGGTCGACGACAGGGGATTTGAATGGATTTGTCACAGCAGCATAGGCAGCCGCGTGCGTCGGTGTGGGCGCGATGGGTGTTGTGCGCGCTGTTGGCATGGCCTGCCGTGCAGGCCTATGCCGGGCCGTCGGATGCGTCGATGATCGACGGGCCGTCGCTCGCGGTGGGTTATGACCAGAACTGCGCCATCGATACGGCAGGCCGGCTCAAGTGCTGGGGCAGGGCCAGTCACAATCTGCATCCGCCGGCAGGGCACTATGTCTCGGTCGCTTCCGGCGAGGATTTCAGCTGCGCACTACGCTCGGATGGCGAAGCGGTGTGCTGGGGCAGTCCTGAGGGTGGCGCCACGACCCCGCCGCCGGGGCCGTGGCGATCGCTGGCCGCGGGTTTCGGCGAAGCATGCGGCCTGCGGCCGGACGGGCGCCTGGAGTGCTGGGGCAACGGTCGGAACGGCGTTGGCCTCATGGCGCCTGCCGGCGAACGGTTCATCGCAGTGTCCATTGCGTTCAGGGAGGGCTGTGCCATCCGCACGGACGGCACGCTGCAATGCTGGGGAAATGCCGGCCCGGACGGAATCGCTTTGAGCGCGGTACCGCCGGGACATTTCACCAGCCTGAGCGTCAAGAATGAACAAGCCTGCGCACTGCGCAGCGATGGCCGCATCGTGTGCTGGGGAAACAATTATTACGGACAAAACGATGCCCCGACGGACAGTGGTTTCATCGCCGTTTCGGCGGGTTCCCACTTCGGCTGCGCATTGCGCGAAGACGGAAGCGCCGTGTGTTGGGGATATCTGTACGACGGTGCATTGAATGCGCCGCCTGGCCGTTTCACGCAGATTTCCGCAGGCGGCGCCCATGCGTGCGCCACGCGACCCGACGGTACGGCCGAATGCTGGGGTTGGGATTACTGGGATGCGTACCCGTATGAAAACATCCCCGCGCTGACCGGCCTCACGGTCGGTGGGGGTGAAGCCTGTGCGCTCGATGCCGACGGCGAAGCGCATTGCGCGGGCCGTGTTGCCGGGATGCAACCTCCGACTGGCCGTTATTCCCAGCTGAGTCTGGGCGCAGCCAGCGGCTGTGGCATCAAGCGCGACGGCAGGGCCATATGCTGGGGCAATGTGTTGGGCGAGACGCCGACCTCGATCATGTCGAAGCTCAGCGTCGGCGAAGCGCATGCCTGCGGTGTCCTCACCGACGGCGCGGCCGTCTGCTGGGGCGACAACAGCTTCGGGCAGACCGATGCGCCGCCCGGACGCTATGCCAATGTCGTGGCGGGCGACCGCTACAGCTGCGCGATCACGGTCGCTGGAAGCGTGGACTGTTGGGGCCAGGATCCGCTGGTGTCGGGCATTCCGGTGGGCAGCGACTTCCGTTCGCTCGTTGCCGGCAAGAACGCGATCTGCGCCAATCGCGAATTCGATTCCGTGTGCTGGGGCGATGGTGGGGATTGGCTTGAGCAGTTCACGCAACTCGGTTTTCGGGTCACAGGATTGGGCGATTATTTCGCTTGTGCGCAGTTCTATAACGGTGATGCCGTGTGCGATGGCGACCACAACCGCGACGTACCGAGCCTTCCAAATTTCGTCGACCTCATCGCCGCTGGCGACCTCGCCTGCGCCATCGGCACCTCGAATCAGCTCCAATGCAGCGGCGGCGCTGAATTCGAACGATGGTTCAATACGATGCGCTTCGGCACGGGCAGCATCGCCGTGGGGACAGCGCACAGCTGCAGCACGGACGGCAGTGGTCTGGTCGACTGCTGGGGCGAGAACGCGCAGCGCCAGCGCGATCCGCCACAGATCCGCGCTTCGGCAGTCATCGCAAACGGCGACCAGAGCTGCGCGATCCTCGGCGACAGCAGCCTGCAATGCTGGGGCGACGTACACCGCGGCGGCGGCCTGCCGCTGCCGGGCACCATGGTGCGCGATGTGGATGTCGGCCAGTACAACGGCTGTGCGGTGCGTACCGATGGCGATGTGGCCTGCTGGGGATGGAACGTCAACGGCCAGGGCTCGCCGCCCGAAGGCGCGTTCCGCCGCGTCGCCACCGGCCTCAATCACAGCTGCGGCATTCGCGAGAACAGCACGCTGGCCTGCTGGGGCTACGGCGCCGACGGGCAGACCGCCGCACCGGCCGGCGAATTCATCGCGGTGGATGTCGGCGAACGCCATTCGTGCGCGATCGCCGTCCATGGTTTGTTGTATTGCTGGGGCATGGATGGCGAAGGCCAGGCCACACCGCCGCCCCGTGCGGCTTACCGCGCCCTGTCTACGGGATCGTTCCATAACTGCGCGATCCACAGCGACGGCACGCTGGGCTGTTGGGGTCGCAACGACAAGGGACAGTCGACGCCGCCACAGGGCCGCTTCGTGTCGGTGTCGGCAGGCGTGACGCACAGTTGCGCGATCCGCGACAACGGCGGGCGTGTCTGCTGGGGCGACAACGGCAGCGGGCAATCGCCGAGGTTGGCAATCGGTCCCGACGCACTGCCGCGCGCCGAATATCATGAGTCGCTGGAAACCAGATTCGTGCTCACCGGCAGCGCGGGATATGTCCCACGCGCCGCCAGGTTCCATCTGGGATCGGGTGCGTTGCCGGACTGGATCGAGCTGGATGAGGACGGCCTGCTGCGGGTGTACCCGCAGGCGACCGGCGCATTCGATTTCGTGGTCGAAGCGCGCGATGCCATGGGATTCATTGCCAGCCGCCAATATCGTCTGCAGGTCGGTCGACCGTCGGAGACCACCCGGCCGGTGACCACGGGCGATATCACCGGCGGCGCGGGGCAATCGGTGCCGCAAAACACGCTCGGCTCGAAGCAGGTGCGCCGCGCACCGCCGCAACCGATCCACCGCCGCGTGAAACCCGCGAAACCGCGCGCCCGTTGAGAAATCTCTCGCCGCCCGATCCGGACGGCGATGCCTTCGATCAATCGGCCGCAGTCGGCGGCGCTTCCGGCTTCACCGCTTCCGGGCTCACCTTTTCGATGGTATGGCGCAGTTCGCGGCCGAGGATGGTCTGTGCGTCTTTCGCCCAGTTGTCCAGGCGCGCGTCGAAGACGAGTTTGCTGTTCTCGTCGGGCCACACCAGTTTCAGTTCGCGCAGTTTCTGGATGAAGCTGCGGAACAGCGTCTTGTCGAAGAATTCCGGCGCGGCCGGCGCGTACAGCAGGCTGAGGCGCTGCGCGGCGAGGTGGCAGAGGCTTTCGAGTTCGCCCGCACCCAAGGCACCTGGACCATTCTTGGCCAGCACCGAAATCGCGATGTAGTAACGCTCGAACGCCTGCTGCAGCGGGTGGCCCAGCGCGCGCAGGCGGAACACTTCGTCGGACTGCCCGGCGTTGCGCGCGAGGATCCCGCCGTCGTCTTCGCTGACCTGTTCCAGCAGGCCTTCGCGGATGAACACCGCGATGGTGCGTTCGAGCTGATCCGCGAAGCCGTCTTCGTCCCACGGCAGGAACAGCTCGGTCTGCATGAACGGGTACAGCGAGCGGCCGATGCGCAGCAGCGTGTTGCGGCTCATCCGCCGGTTGTGCTGGAAGCAGCAGGCGATCCACGCGGTGGCGACGAACAGGTGCAGCACGTTGTTGCGGAAATAGCTGAGCAGGATCGCGGTGTCGCCGTCGACGTGCAGCACGTCGCCCAGCGGGTGCGCGGTGCGCGCGAGCACGCCGATGTCTTCGCCGTGGGCGACGATCTGTTCGGGCGTGTGCGGGGTGACGGTGATGCGGTCGGAGTACGGCACTTCGGCCAGCAGTTTTTTCGACAGCGCGATCTGCGCCAGCAGGTCGGCTTCGCCCATCGCGTGTTTGGGCGTGGACAGCACCGCCAGTGCGAGCAGGTTGATCGGATTGACGTCGGCGGCGCGGTTGATGTTGATCTGGATGCGATCGGCCAGGGTGTCGGTGATGCCGGCCAGCCATTGCGGCTTCTCGTCCTCGCCCACCGGTTGGCCGTCCCACTCCGGCGCCTGTTCGGCGAGCATGTCGCCCAACGTGATCGGTTCGCCGAAATTCACCACCACCTGGCCGTAGTTCTGGCGCAGCACCCTGGGAATGCCCATCAGCAACTGCCAGACCGATTCCTTGTCTTTGGGCTTGCCCGACAGTTCGTCGAGGTAGCTGTTGCCCTCCATCAGTTTTTCGTAGCCGATGTAGACCGGCTGGAACAGCACCGGGCGCACCGGTTGGCGCAGGTAGGCGCGGATGGTCATCGCCAGCATGCCGCCCTTGGGCTGCAGCAGGCGGCCGGTGCGCGAGCGCCCGCCCTCGATGAAGTATTCGATCGAATAGCCGCCCGCCACCAGCTGCGCGACGTATTCGGAAAACACCGCCGAATACAGCGCGTTGCCGCGGAAACTACGGCGCAGGAAGAACGCGCCGCCCTTGCGCAGGATGGTGCCGATGACCGGCAGGTTGAGATTGATGCCCGCGGCGATATGCGGCGGCACGATGCCCTGCGTGTACAGCAGATAGCTCAGCAGCAGGTAATCCATGTGGCTGCGGTGGCTGGGCACGTAGACCACTTCATAGCCGGGCGCGACCTGCTTGAGCTTGTCGAGGTGATGCACCAGCACGCCGCGGTAGATCCGGTTCCACACGGTGGTGAGCAGGAACGAGGCCGAACGCACCACCGGCGGCGAATAATCGGCGGCGATCTCGTAGGCGCAGGCATGGGCCTTCTTCCAGGCGTCCTCTTCCTTGCTGTTCTCGCGGCGAGCGGTGTCGGCGATGGCCTGCTTCACCGAATCGGAGGCCAGCACCTTGTCGATCAGCAGACGGCGGGTGGACAGATCCGGCCCGATCACCGCCTCGCGGATGCGGTTGAAGTGGGTACGCAGCACGCGCGAGACCCTGCGCACCGCGAGTTCCGGCGGCAGGTCTTCCGCGACGACGCCGCGCACCGCCACCGGGGTGGCGAACTGCACGAAGGTGTCGCGGCCGTTGAGCAGGATCGCGAGCAGCCGGCGGAAGCGGCCGACGAGGGTCCAGTTCTCCGAGAACAACACCGAGAACCAGCCGTTGTTCCGGTCCGGGGCGCGGCCGACGAAGATCGACACCGGCACCAGTTGCACGTCCAGCGCCGGATCGGCGCGATGGGCTTCGAGCAGCCGTGCCAGCGCTTCGGAATGGCGCCGCGCCGGGCGCGCCATCTTCGGCGGCTTGCCGGTGGCGAGGTCCACGGCCATGTCTGCGGCCAGGCCCAGAGTGGTGTTGGCGTTGCGCCGCGACAGCGCGACGTAGGCGCGCTTGCGTTTCAATGGGTCGCCGGGCAGCGGCCGCAGCGCCGACGGCAGGCCGGCTTCGCGGCAGGCGCGGTCCAAGATCAGCGCGTTGGACAGACCGTAGTCTTCCAGCACGAAACAGATCGGGCGCGGATCGTTGCTCAGCGACTCGGGCAGGGGCTCGATGCGCAGTTCGATCCACGGATCCAGGACTTTGGCCAGCAGCCCGGTCCACCACGGCCGACGGCCGCGGGAGTGCGTTGGGCTGGGCGGCGGGCTTGCCGGCGCTGCGACAACGGGCATCGTCAGTTCGGCCTGCTCGGGCACGTGGGCATTGCTGGTTGCGGCTTCATCGGGCGGGGCTTCGACGGGCGCTGCTTCGGCCTGCGCGGTGTCGGCAGCGGTCGTGGTGGGCGCGGGCTCGGCAGCGGGCGCCGCCGGGGTGGCGTCGGTGGGCTGCGCGGGGTCGAAGAGCGTCGGCTGGTTCGGTGATGTCGGCATGATCGCCGCCATTATGACGAAGACGGTTTCGTCGTCGCGCTTTCTGTGGGCGGGACGACCGGCAACGCTTCCGTGGGCGCCGGCATGGGCGCGGTCGCGGGCACCGGCGGGATCGCCGCCGCTGCGCGTGCATGGCGCAGGAAATCGCTCAGATACCAGCGGCCGTCGATGCGTTCAACCGCCACCACGGTGTCGATGGTTTTCCCGTCCAGCGGGTAGCGCATGCGCACCCGGGCCAGATCGCCCTCCTGGCTGACCAGCGACAGCGTCATCGTGTCCAGGCTGCGGTCCAGGTCCAGATCGTAGGCGCGCAGGCTCTCCTTCAGTGCGGCGATCACCGGCTTCAGCCGGCGCAGGCTGTCGTCCATGCCGAAGCGCTGGAAGTCCGCCTCTTCGCGCAGGCCGCTCTGGCGCGCGGCCAGGGTCAGCCGGGCGATCGTGCCGCGCGCGCGCTTGGGGTCGGCCAGTTTCGCGCGCATGCCCCAGTCGCTCATCACCGCGACCAGCTGCGCGTAATGTGCGCGTTCCTCGGCGCTGAGCGCGGCGTCGCTCTGCAGGAATTTCACTCCGAACAACCCCAGCGACTTGGCCGCGCCGCGGATCTCGCCGTGGGCGTTGGCGAACTGGCCCTCGAAGCTGCGGCGCAGCCGGGTATCGGCCTTGTCCGCGGCCAGCACCGCCAACATGCCGGGAATCTTGTGATCGAACGGCAGCTCTTCCAGTGGCCAGCGTGTGCGCCCGGCCTGCCAGGCGGCCGCCAACTGCGGCCGCAATGCCGGCGGAACCGCGTCGCGGGCGAAGGCCTGCAGATCGTTGTCGCGCAGGTGCCGGGTGAGCAGGGCCACGGCGTCCGTCGGCTCGGTCGCCACGGCGGGTGCCACGCGTTCGCCGCCGCCGCAGCCGGCGGCGGCCAATGCCAGCAGTGCCGCCAGCAAGGTGGGCAGCGCGGTGGCGGGTCTGGGGGCAGGGGCTGGGTGCGGCATGGTCCCGCATCTTGGCGGGCCGGGCCGGGTCCGACAAGCGGCCGGATTCAAAAAAAAGGAGACCCGAAGGTCTCCCAAAATTCCGGCCGGGGCCGGAGGATCACGGTTGTGGCATGGCTCCGGCGTCGCCGGATGAAAAACAGGGTACCGACGGGCTGTTTCTAATGCAATGCTTTAAGAGTTCAGATACAAGCCATTGATTTTATTTATAAGAGATTGCAATCAGAAGCAACCCGTAAAGCCATCGTCATGATCGCTTCAGCATGAATTGGGCGACGTTCGACTCCCAATGCCAGACGTTCTCTGTCGTCCCGAACGCCCGCGTAGCGGGTGGAGGGATCTGCTTGTCGGCGGTGGCGCGAGAACAGCAGATCCCTCCACCCGCTACGCGGGCGTTCGGGATGACAAATCTTTTTTCAGACTCGGGATTTTGAACAGGCCCTAGTGGGCCAGATTCAGCGCGTCGCGTTTCAGCGCACGGCGCTGTTCGCGCGGCTGGCGCCAGTCGTTGCCGAACACCGCCGGCTCCCACGAGCCGTAGGTCGGGTTGGGCAACATCCACCAGCGCTGGCCGAACCAGCCCCGGTGCTGTTCGTACAGCGCGGCGCGCGCTTCCGGGGTATTGGCGAGGATCTGCGCGAAATCGCCGAGCTGGTCGCCGAACTGCATCAGCACCCGGTAGCTCCGCCCGGCGAACTGCCGGCGGCACAGTTTTTCGGAACCCTCCTGCTCGCAGTCGGCGATGAAGGTGCCCAGACCCAGGAACACGCTGTCGTCCTTCACCGGCAGCCCGGCCGCGCGCAGATTCGCCAGCGTCGGCCCGATCAGGTGTTCGGCGCGGTTGGAGATATAAAGAATGGTCACGCCTTTGGCCTGCGCCGCGCGCGCGAACTCGACCACGCCCGGCACCGGCTGCGCTTTTTCCTCGCGCACCCAGGCATCCCAGGTCGCTTCGTTGTATTCCTTGCCCTCGCGCACCAGCCGCGCCTGGTACGGCGAGTTGTCCAGCACGGTTTCGTCCACGTCCATCACGATCGCCGGCGGCAGGCCGCTCGCGGCCGTCGCCCGTTCCCCGGCTACCAGCGCATCCCAGCCCGGATCCTTCAGCGCAGCGTCGAGTTTGTCGGTGGCGGCGCGATACACGGTGACAGCGGCGGCCTGGTATTCGGCGGACCGCTGCATCCACAGCACCGCGTTCAGATTGTCGTCGGCGGCGCTGACGGCAGCGGCAGCCGCGACCGGCGGCGATGGCGGCGCTTCGGTCGATGCAGCGTCGTGGACGGTGCGGCAGGCGCTCAGCCCCAGCGCAGCGGTGAACAGGGCGGTGAGCAGCAGGGACTGGCGCATGAGGGCTCCACGAAACGGAATGGGCGAACAGAATTGGAAAATACGGCCGCCGGAGTGTAGCCGAGGCCCGTGACAGGGCGTCTTGCAGCATCTCGCCCGGCAACACGCCGTGTCGGAGCCTGCTCAAAATATCCATCAACCGCGAACGGACAATCAACCGCGAACGGACAATTGATCTGTCATCCCGAACGCCCGCGTAGCGGGTGGAGGGACCTGCTGTTGTGTCTGCCGGCGACAAGCAGATCCCTCCACCCGCTACGCGGGCGTTCGGGATGACAGTTTTTCCAGACCCTAGATTTTGAAGGGGCTCACCGCATCCCGCGTTACAACACCCCGAGCATCAAACCGATCGCGAACGCGAACAGCATCGCCGCGACCACCTGCTGCAGGCTGCGCAGCGTGGTCTTGTGCAGCAGGCGATTGCCCAGCCAGGCGCCGGCGAACGCGGCCAACACCGCGCAGGCGAGCAGGCTGAAGTCGAACGTGCCGTCGAGCGTGCCGAACACCGCCAGCAGCGTGCCCGCGTACACCGCCAGTCGCGACACGTCGATGACGCAGGCGATGGCCGCACCCGTGGCGACGAACGCCTGCTTGTCCAGACCGCTGCGTGCCAGGAACGCGCTGCGCAGCGCGCCCTGCATGCCGGCGAGGCCGCCGAAGAAGCCGCTGAGTGCGCCGCCGAGCGGCTGCCAGCGCGCATCGAATTCGAGATCGCGCAGCTTCGGCACCAGTTCGATCATCGCGAACAGCAGCAGCAACACGCCGATGACCAGCTTGAGCGGCAGGATCTCGAAGCGATGGCCGAACGCGGTGTAGGCATGCAGCGCCGGCAGCGTGCCCAGCGTCGACAGCAGCCATGCGCCCAGCAGCGCCGCCAACACCGCGGGCAGGCCGAAGCGCAGCAGTACGCCGCGATTGATGTGTTTCCGCAGCAGCGCGAGCTTGAACAGGCCGTTGAGCAGATGCACCACCGCGGTCATTGCGATGGCGTGCTCCACCGGCATGAACAGCGCGAACGCCGGCAGCAGCAGCGTGCCGAGCCCGAACCCGGAAAAGAACGTCAGCCCCGAAGCCAGCAGCGCGACGATACAGACGACCGCTATGTCCACGGCGGGATATCCATCCGGACGCCGCTCAGCCTTCCAGCATGGCTTTGATCGCCGCGAATCCGGCGCTGGCGCGTTCCTGTTTGCGGGTGGCGTCGGCGACCGGATCGGCGCCGTCGCGCTGGATCTCGTCGTCCGGCAGCTCGTCGAGGAAACGGCTGGGGGACAATCTCAATTTCGTGCCCCAGCGCTGCGCTTCGCGCGAGTGCGACAGCCACAGCTGTTCCTTCGCGCGGGTGATGCCCACGTACAGCAGCCGGCGCTCTTCGTCGAGCCGGCCTTCTTCCAGACTGGCCTCGTGCGGCAGCGTGCCATCCTCCAGGCCGATGATGAAGACGTAGCGGAATTCCAGTCCTTTCGCGCCGTGCAGGCTCATCAATCGCACCTGGTTGCCCGGGTCGCTCTTGTCGGCGTGGCTGAGCAGCGCCAGCGACGCCGCGAGTTCGCCCGGGCCGGCGCCGCCGCGCGCGCTGTCGAACCAGTCGCCCAGCTCGTCCAGATTGCCGCGGCGGATCGCGAACATCTGATCGGTCTTGCACTGTGCGCGCAGCGCAGCGAGCAGGCCGGAGCGGTCGTTGAGCTTGCGCACCAGTTCGGCCGGGGTGAGCGTGCGCGCGTCGCTGCGCAGGTCGCGCACGATGTCGACGAAGCCGCTGAGCGCGTTGGCTGCGCGCGGCTGCAACTGTTTGAGGATGCCCATCGATTCCGCGGCCCGCGACATCGGCAGGCCGGCCTGCTGCGCCAGTTCGGCCAGATTCGCCAGCGTGGTCGCGCCGACCTCGCGCTTGGGCGACTGCACCGCGCGCAGAAAGGCCGCATCGTCCTCGGGATTGGCGATCAATCGCAGCCACGACAGCGCGTCCTTCACTTCGCCACGGTCCAGGAACGCCGTGCCGCCGCTGAGGTGATACGGCACGCGCAGCAGCTGCATCGCTTTTTCCAGCGGCCGCGACTGGTGATTGCCGCGGAACAGGACGCAGAACTCGTGCCACTCGGCTTTTTTGGCGCTGTTGAGGAACTGTATTTCCGCGGCGATGCGCTCGGCTTCGTGCTCGCCGTCGCGGCATTCGAGGATGCGGATGCGTTCGCCGTCGGCCTGCTGGCTCCACAGCTTCTTCAGGTGTTCGTGCGGATTGTTGGCGATCAATGCGTTCGCCGCGCGCAGCACGCGATTGCTGCAGCGGTAGTTCTGTTCGAGTTTGACGATCTGCAGCGCCGGGTAATCCTTGCCCAGCTGCGACAGATTCTCGGGGTTCGCGCCGCGCCAGGCGTAGATGCTCTGGTCGTCGTCGCCCACGCAGGTGAAGTTGCCTTTTTGGCCGGCCAAGGCCTTCAGCAGCCGGTACTGCGCGTCGTTGGTGTCCTGGCACTCGTCCACCAGCAGATAACCGATGCGCTCGCGCCAGCCCAGCACGCAGTCGGCATCGCTTTCCAGAAGTTGCACCGGCAGTCGGATCAGATCATCGAAATCCACCGCGTTGAAGGTGGTCAGGCGTTTCTGGTACCTGGCATACAGCGCCGCGGCTTCGCGCTCGCGCGGACTCAGTGCGGCGTCCAGCGCCTCTTCCGGCGACAGGCCTGCGTTCTTGGCGCGCGAGATCAGTCCCTGCATCGCCTGGATCGCATCGCCCTTGGCGCCCGGCATCAGATCCTTGATCTGGCCCATGGAATCGTCGCTGTCGAACACCGAGAACCCGCGCTTCAGCCCGATCTTCGCGTGTTCGATCTGCAGGATCTTCAGCCCCAGCGCGTGGAAGGTGCAGATGGTCAGGCCTTCGGCGCCGTCGCCGCGGATACGCTTGGCGACACGCTCGCGCATTTCCTTCGCCGACTTGTTGGTGAAGGTGATCGCGGCGATGCGCTTGGCCGGGTAATGCTTCGACTGGATCAGGTGCGCGATCTTCTCCACGATCACCCGGGTCTTGCCGCTGCCGGCGCCGGCCAGCACCAGCATCGGACCATCGGCGTGCAGCACCGCTTCGCGTTGGGGAGGATTGAGACCGTGCATGGAAAAAGTGGGGGTGACCGATGGCCAATAGGTCGTCAGTTTACCTGTGCCGGCGCGACGATTCGGCTACCGTGTGCATCATTGAATGCACCTTGCCCCGAGATTTCGACTTGAACCCCTCACGTTTCCTTGCTGCGTCCTGTCTCCTGCTCCTGTTCGCCGGCTTGCCGCCGGCCGGTGCCGCCGAGCGCGCCGTGGTGCCGCCGGATCCGGTCGAGAACCCGCTGCTGATGACCACGGGATTCCTGGAGCACCACCAGGATCTGAAGTACCGCTTGCTTGGGCTTGAGGCCTACAAGCAGAAGCGTTTTGACGATGCGTTGCAGTATTTCCGTCGCGCGAGCTTCTTCGCCGACAAGCCGTCGCAAGGCATGGTCGCGGAGATGTACTGGAACGGCGAAGGCACGGCCCGCGATCCGGTGCAGGCGTATGCGTGGATGGATCTTGCCGCCGAACGCGGTTACATGGGTTTCATCGGCCTGCGCGAGCGCTATTGGAAGGCGCTGAGTGAAGCCGAGCGCGCACGCGCGATCGAAGAAGGTCAGGCCGTCTATGCGCGTTTCGGCGATGCGGCCGCCAAGCCGCGCTACGAACACCAGCTGCGTATCGGCAAGCGCGAGATGACCGGCAGCCGCACCGGCTTCAACCGCGGCGTGCAGATCCAGGTGCCGGGGCCGGAAGGCTCGCAGACGATCGACGGCTCGAAGTTCTACGACGACCGCTATTGGGACGCGAAGAAATACTGGGCCTGGCAGGACAAGATCTGGGCGAAGCCGCGGATCGGCAAAGTCACCATCGGCGAGATCGAGCAGACCGGCCAGGCGTCGCGGATTCCCGAGACCGCGCCGGAGGTCGATGCGACCGCGCCTGAAGCGCCTACGCCCGCAGCGCCTGCACCCAAAGCCCCCGGCTTGCGTCGCTGATCCGCGATAAGCACGCAATCCGGGCGATCCGTCCGGTCACATTCTCCGCAAGACCGTCGTCTCGATGATGCCCCCACGCTTCAGGAGATTCCGCATGAAACGATTCACCCCACATCTGCTCGCCCCGCATCTGCTGGCGATGGGCTGCGCGCTGTCGCTGTCGATGGTGGCCGGCGCCGCACCTGCCGTCGATCCCATCGCTGCCGAACAGGCGGTGGCCGTCGAGACCGACGCGCTCGCCGTCGCCGAATTCGACGCGCTGGTGAAGATGGCCGCCAATCATCCCAACGAGCTGCACCGCATCTACGCCAACAAGGCCGCGGCTTCGGGCAACTGGCGCGATGCGGCCAAAGCCTTCCGCATCGCATCGCGCTATGCCGACAAGTATTCGCAGCATCGCCTGAGCCTGCTGTACTGGCACGGCGTGGGCGTGCGCATCGATCGCGTCGAAGCCTATGTCTGGGCCGATCTGGCCGCCGAACGCGGTTACCCGCAGTTTCTCGCCATCCGCGAGAAGATGTGGCGCGAACTCACGCCGCAGCAGCAGGCCGAAGTTCCGAAGCGCGGTCGCAGTATCGTCGACGAGTTCGCCGATGTCGCCGCCAAGCCGCGCTTCGAACGCGCGCTCGCGCAGGGCAAGCGCCAGAGGACCGGTTCGCGCACCGGATTCGATGCCGGCGCGATCGTTTCCAGCGTCGGTCCGGGCAACCAGTTGTTCGGTTCCATGGGCGGCGTCGACCTCAAGCGCATGTACGACGCCTCGCGGACCGATCCGCAGAAATATTGGGCGTTCGAAGACAAGGTCTGGAAGGACGGTCTGGTGACGGTCGGCGAGATCGAGGACGTGCCGGCAGCGCCGAAAGTCCCGTAAGCCCGCGATGCCACCGGGCGGCCGCCCGGTGTCCAGGCAACGCCGATGTTTCGGCGTTGCCTTAAACTAGCGGCCATGGCCAAGCTCTACTTCTACTATTCGGCGATGAACGCCGGAAAGACCACGACCCTGTTGCAGTCCGCGCACAACTATCGCGAACGCGGCATGCGGGTGCTCATTTTCACGCCGAAGCTGGATTTCCGCGCCGGATCCGGCACGGTCGCTTCGCGCATCGGTTTGAGCGCCGAGGGCCAGGCGTTCGAGCGCAACGACGATCTGGAGATCTGGGCGCGCAACGACATCGCGAAGCACGAAAAGCTCGACTGCGTGCTGGTCGATGAGGCGCAGTTCCTCAGTCGTGCGCAGGTCTGGCAACTGAGCGAGATCGTCGACCGGCTGCGGATTCCGGTGCTGTGCTACGGGCTGCGCACCGATTTCCGCGGCGAGTTGTTCGAGGGCAGCCAGTACCTGCTGGCCTGGGCCGACGAACTCACCGAAATCAAGACCATCTGCCACAGCGGCAAGAAAGCGACGATGACCGTGCGCGTGGACGAACAGGGGCACGCGCTGCAGGACGGGCCGCAGGTCGAGATCGGCGGCAATGACCGTTACATCTCGGTCAGCCGCGCCGAGTACAAGAAAGTGATGCGCGGCGAAGGCCGGATCGACCCGCTGCAGCAGCCGTTGCCGTTGGTCTAACGCCGCTGCGCTGGATGCTGTAGAGCGTGCTTCAGCGCGCGGCTCTGTACACGCCGACAAATCGCGATGAATACGCTATCGCCCCCGAGCCAAGGCCGCGCGCTGAAGCACGCTCTACCTTGACTGGGCTGAATTCATTTCGCCGGCATCGCCGGAAAATCGTCGCGTTTCTCGTAGAAGTTCTGGATGTCGATGTCCGCGACATTCGCGCCCGCAGCGACCGTCACCGATGCCGGCATGTCCGGGCAGGGCGCGCGGATGCACTGCACTTGCTGCATGTGTCCGCCGACGCGGTACGGCCCTGCGCCTGCGGCGGCGATCACGATGTAATCGTCCGGCGGCAACCGTTCGATCCGATACGTATCCTGGCTTGGGCGGGTGTCGATGCAGATGCGCTTCGCGTCCGCCGGTGCGCCGCTGCCGATGGCGCAGATGCGCAGTGCGGGCACGACGTGCGCCGGATGCAGGATGCGGCCTGCGATCGTGCCTGTTCCGGTCGTGCCGGGGGTGGTTGGCGTTGCGCCGGTCTGCGCAGCGTCGACATGCGGTTGCGAGCGGGCGCAGCCGGTCAGCAGTGTGGCGGCGAAGGTGAGGGAAACGAGTAGTAACGGTCGGATCGGTGACATGTGGAGCTCCTGGGGTTGTCAGCGGCAGCGGCCGCGTTCCTGCGCGAAGGTGCGCGCGATGGCGCCGCCTTCGGGCAGCGCGGCTTCGATTTCCTCGGCGATATCGTCCAATACCTGCGGCCCGTCGCCCATCCCCGGCTGGCGGCAATGCTGCAGGGCGATCGCGGTGGCCGCCAGCCATGCGACCTTGCGCAACTCCGGGTCGGATTTGGGCAACGCGGCCAATTGTTCCAGCTGGGCCAGCACCGCGGCGTCCGGTGTTTCGTTGCGCGACAGATCGAACAGCGCCAGCGTGAGTTCGGCGCGGCGGGTGTGCGGATGCGAGGGACCGTAGCCAGCGCCGGCGCGGGTGAGTTCGACCGCGTTGGCGAGACGGGTGCGCGCCTCGGTGTCCATGCCGAGTGCGGCCTGCACCTCGCCGATCATCCGTTCGGTGTCGCCGACCAGCCCGTGCTGCTTGCCGAGGCGGGCGATGCGCAACCGCTCCACGTCCAACAGCAGCGGCAGCGCAGCGCGGTCGCGGCCGGCGTCGTGCAGCACCATGCCCTTGTTGAACAGCACGCCCTGGTAGAGCCCCGAGGTCGGATCCTTGCGCAACACCGCCAGCGCGCGGTCGAGGTGGCGCAGCGCGGTATCGGTCTTGCCCAGTTCCCAGGCCACGATGCCCAGACTGTTGTCGTCGCGCGCCACGTCCACGTGCTGACGCCCCAGGCGCGCCACCAGCCACGGTTGACTGGCGCGGTAGGCGTCGCCGGCTTCGCGGAACCGCCCCAGGTCGACATGGATCGCGGCAAGCTGGCGGCGCGCGTTGACGCTCGCTGGATGCTGTTCGCCGTGGCGGTCGAGGGCGAGGCTCAAGGCGTCGTGGCAGTCGCGCTCGGCTAGGATCAGCTGCCCGGCGCTGCGCTCCAGATCGCAGAGGCGCTGCTGCAGGCCGATCGCCAGCGGATGGCGGTTGCCGACACTGGCCTTCAGCTGCGCCAGCGCGTTGCGGAAGCCCAGCAGTGCGGCTTCGGTATTGCCGGCGTCGCGTTCGAGGTCGGCCAGGTCGGCGAGGTTCTCGACCACGCCGGCGGTGTCGTCCAGCGCATTGCGACGCAGTTCCAGCGAACGCTGATAGAGCATTCGCGCCGTGCGTGGATTGTCCTGGTCGCGCTGGCAGCGGCCCAGTTCAGAATAGAACTCGGCCGCCTGCACCGGCAGCTGGCGCTGCTGGCGCCGGGCATCGGACTCCAGCGGCTGCATCCGCGTCACGCAGACGGCCGGGCGGCCCAGCAGGCGCAGGGTGCGGCCGTAGTCGGTGGTCGACGCCAGTCGCAGGCTGTCGGGCGCCTCGTCCAGGCCGGCGATGATCGCGCTTTGGGCGACCAGCAGGCGCTCGGCCTCGCGGTAATCGCCCAGGCCCAGGCGCAGGCGGGCGATCACGCCGAACAGCTCCGCGCGATCCAGCGGTTGCCGCGCCAGTTCGCGGTTGCCGCGCTGCTCGCCGGCTTCCAGCAGTTTGCGCACGTCCAGTGGTCCGGGCTTGCCGCCGCTGTCGCCGCCGCCGGCCTGCTCGAACAGATTGGTGACGAAGCGTTGCAGTGCCTGCGCGCGGCTGGCTTCGCGCACCGCTTGCCGCGCCTGCCAGGTCACCAGCACCAGCGCCGAGGTCAGCATCGCCAGCATCAGCACGGTGGTCGCCAGCGCCCAGCGATGGCGCTGCACGAATTTGTGGGTGCGGTAGGCCATGCTTTGCGGCCGCGCCAGCACCGGTTTGCCTTCCAGATAGCGGTGCAGATCCAGCGCCATCGCTTCCACCGACGGGTAGCGGTGTTCCGGCCGCTTCGACAGCGCCTTCAGCGCGATGTTGTCCAGATCGCCGGCGATCTGCTTCGCGCGGCGACGCAGCGCCTGCATGCGCGACGGGTCGCTGTCGGCCTCGCGCAGCAGGTTCGCCGACGGCTTCTGCGGGTCGGAGATCAGGATCGCCTCTTCCCACTCGGCGTCGCTCTGCCGTTTCAGTCTGTAGGGCTTGGTTTCCGCCATCAGCTCGTACAGCACCACGCCCAGCGAATACACGTCGGTCATCGTGGTGACCGGCTCGCCGCGGATCTGCTCCGGCGCGGCGTAGTGCAGGGTGAAGGCGCGCACCTCGGTGCGGGTGTTCTCGCGACCGGGCTCCGAGCCGTCGAGCAGTTTGGCGATGCCGAAATCCAGCAGCCGCACTTCGTCCAGCGGCGTGACCATGATGTTCGACGGCTTCAGGTCGCGATGCACGATCAGATTCGCGTGCGCGTGGCTGACCGCTTCGCAGACCTGCAGAATGAGTTTCAGCCGCGCTTCGATGCTGAGATCGCGGCTGCGGCACCAGTCGGTGATCGGCTCGCCTTCGACGTATTCCAGCGCGAGGTAAGGCTGGTTGTCGGTGCTGATGCCGGCGTCCAGCAGCCGCGCGATGTGCGGATGGCCGAGGCGGGCGAGGATCTGGCGCTCGCGGGTGAAGCGCTGGCGCAGGTTGGGGTCGGCCAGGCCGGGGCGCAGCAGCTTCAGGGCGACCCGGCGCTGGTACAGGCCATCGGCGCGACGCGCCAGCCACACTTGGCCCATGCCGCCCTCGCCCAGCATGCGGTCGAGTTTGTACGGGCCGATCATCGATTCCGCTTTCGCCATCGGCGGCGGCGTCACCAGAGGCTCGGCGAGGAAGTCCTCGTTGTCGTCCTCCAGCGTCATCAGCGCCTGCAGCTCATCCGCCAGCGCCGGATCTTCCTCGCGCAGCGTTTCCAGCCGCGCCTTGCGGCCTTCGGCATCGAGTTCGAGCAGTGCATCGAGCAGCGGCGACAGGCGCTGCCAGCGTTCGGCATCCATCGGTCTGCGGTGTGGTCTAAAGCAGGAAGTTCATGGTCGCACGCGGCGCGTGCGACCGCATGCGCTTTACGTCGGGCAGCTCAACGCTGGCCGTTCTCGTCGCCCAGCGATGCCAGCAGGAACAGCCGCGCCTTCTGCCAGTCGCGGCGGATGCTGCGCTCCGAGCGCTTCAGCAGTTCGGCGATTTCCTGCTCCGACAGCCCGGCGAAGTAGCGCAGCTCGACCACCTGGGCCAGTTTCACGTCCACCGCAGCCAGCTTGTTCAGTGCGGTATCCAGGCCCAGCATGTCCTCGTCCAGGCGCAGGCCGCCTTCGATATCCTCAGGCAGCTCGGTCACGCGGTGCAGGTCGCCGCCGCGCTTCTGCGCCAGGCGCTGGCGGGCGTAATCCACCACCACGCTGCGCATCGCCGAAGCGGCGTAGGCGAAGAAATGCGCGCGATCGTCGAACTGCACGTCGCGGCGGCCGATCAGTTTCAGGTACGCCTCATGCACCAGCGCGGTCGCGTCCAGCGTCTGCCCGTATTGCCCGGCCAGCTGGCGTCGCGCCATCGCATGCAGCTCGTGGTACAGCGTGCCGAGGACGCGATCCAGCGCAGCGCGGTCGCCGTCGCGGGCAGCATCGAGCCACTGGGTGATGTCGGCGTTTTCGCTTTCGCTCATGGACAGGCTCGGAGCCCTGACGTTCGGAAACCGACTATACCGCAGCCCCGGCCGGACCCGTCATCGCTGGCAATGCCCGCACCAGACCGTGGCCCGCTGCGCCAGCATCGCCTGCTTGAGCGGCCGCCCGCAGCGCGGACAGGGCTCGCCGCCGCGACCGTAGGCCGAAAGCTCCTGCTCGAAATAACCCGGCGCACCGTCCGGGCTGATGAAATCGCGCAGCGTGGTGCCGCCGCGGGCGATGGCGTAGGTGAGGATCCGCCGGATCTCGGTCGCGATCGCTTCATAGCGTTCGCGCGACACCTTGCCCGCCGCGCGCAGCGGCGATACCCCTGCCGCGAACAGTGCTTCGGCGACATAGATATTACCCACGCCCACCACGACCTTCTGATCCATCAGGAACGCCTTCACCGGCACCTTGCGCCCGCGGCTGCGTTCGTAAAGCAGATCGCCGCTGAAGTCGTCCGACAGCGGCTCCGGCCCCAGCCCGCGCAACAGCTCGTGCGTCTCCCCCGGCGGCTGCCACAGCAGACACCCGAACCGGCGCGGATCGTTGAAGCGCAGCACGCGCGTTTCACCTGTGTGTGCGCTCAGCTCCCTCCTCCGCTCGCTCTGCTCCCTCCCCCGCGTGCGGGGGAGGGCTGGGGTGGGGGCTACCGACGCAGCAGCACCCCCCCCAATCACCACATCCACATGATCGTGCGCCCGCACCGGCGTATCCGCCGGCAACACCCGCAGACTCCCCGACATCCCCAGATGCCACAACGCCGAACCCGCTGGTGTATCCATCAACAGATACTTCGCGCGCCGCCGGATCGACAGGATCGTCTGCGACGGCAACAGCGTTTCGATCTCACGCGGAATCGGCCAGCGCAGATCCGGGCGACGCAGCGTCACGCCGACGACGCGACGGCCTTCCAGATGCGGCGCCAGACCGCGACGCGTGGTTTCGACTTCGGGGAGTTCGGGCATGGGTTTGAGATCCGGTGTCGCGGGGATGATACTTCGCGCGGGCCGGGGCGGATTCCGGCAAAGGAAAAACCCATGAACGCATTCAGAGCGACGCTGTTGGTGCTCGGACTGTCCATCGTCGTCGTGAGCGCTCTTTTTTTCGTAATCTGCGATCGTTATCGCTATTACGACTATCACCCGGCGGGGTTTTCGCATGGACAGACCATGGTCGAGGTCTATCTGCGCGGGAACTACAGCAAGTCCGCGCCGACAGAGCGCGGAAAGCCTTATGACCTCGTCATCCGATTGAGTTCGCCGCAGTCGCACGATGTTTCGATCGGGAATGTATGGCTCAGGTCGAAATCGACGCGATTGCAGTTGAAAAAAAACGAGGTAAAAAAACATTTGATCCAACAAGCCAATGGGCCGCCGATAGTGGTGTATCTCTTTGAAAATATCGACGTACCCTATACGGACTATGTTGTCGAAGGTCTGATAGACCCGGGCGATGGCGCTTCCCAGGCGGGCGAATGGCGGGTGGATATGAAAACGGACTACAGCGCGGAATGGCGCGTAAGATTCATCGATATGTTGATGAGCGTCTGACGGAACTCAAATCCACCCATACCGCACCATATGGAAAAAGATCGGCGCGGCGAACACCACCGAGTCGACCCGGTCGAGAATCCCGCCGTGCCCTTCGATCATGCTGCCCCAGTCCTTCACGCCGCGGTCGCGCTTGATCGCGGACATCACCAGGCCGCCGAAGAAGCCCATCAGGCAGATGACCAGCGCGACCAGCGCGGCTTCCAGCGCGGTGAACGGGGTAATGCCGTGCAGCGCGGCGCCCAGCACGGTGGCGCTGACGACGCCGCCGATCAGACCTTCCCAAGTTTTCGACGGCGACAGTTCGGGCGCGACCTTGTGCTTGCCCAGCAGCTTGCCCCAGATGTACTGCAGTACGTCGCTGCCCTGCACCACCAGCACCAGGAAGGCGATCAGCAGCAGGTTGCGGCCTTCGTAGCCGGGAATGTTCAAGGTCATGATCGCCGGCACGTGCGAGAGGCAGAACACGCAGATCATCAGTCCCCACTGCACTTTCGAGGCGCGTTCGAGGAAGCGCGTGGTGTCGGCGCCCAACGCGGCGAAGATCGGCAGCAGCAGGAAGGCGTAGACCGGGATGAAGATCGAATACAGCCCGTACCAGTCGATCCAGATCAGCGCGTACTGCACCGGCAGCGCGATGAAGAACGCCAGCATCAGCACCAGATGATCGCCGCGGCGCGTGTAGCACAGGGTGATGTATTCGCGCAGCGCGAAGAACGACAGCAGCGCGAACAGCACGATCACGCCGCCCTTGCCGAACCAGAACGCGGCCGCCAGCACGCCGACCATCCACCACCAGGCGCGGATGCGGCTGTTGAGGTTGTCGATGACCCCGTGCGGTTCTTCCGGGGCGAAGCGCAGCTTCAGCACCAGGCCGATGATCGACGCGACGATCAGCACCGCGACCGCACCGGCGAAGATCGGCAGCGCGTACATCGAAGGGAATGGGTTCTGCATCAGCGGGGCTCCGGGAGATCGGATGGTGCGTTGTCGTCGTCGTGATCGGGGCGCAGCTCAAGCATCGCCGCGCGTGCGCGTTCGAGGAACGCGGCCTTGTCTTCGCCGTCGATGCGCGGCAGCGCGGCGCCGAAAGTGACCGTGCACAGCAGCGGGATCGGGATGAGCTGGCCCTTGGGCATGACCCGGGCGAGATTGTTGATCCACACCGGCACCAGTTCGGCGTTGGGATACTGGTTCGCGAGATGGAACAGGCCGCTCTTGAAGGGCAGCAGCACCGCATCGGTGGTGTTGCGCGTGCCTTCCGGAAACAGGATCAGCGAATCGCCGCCGGCCAGTGCCGCCACCATCTGCTCGACGGGGTCCGGGCTGCCTTCCTTGCGTTCGCGATCGATCAATACCGCACGGAACACGCGGCCGCCGATGAAATGCCGCAGCGCGCTTTTGTTCCAGTAGTCGGCCCCGGCCACGGGTCGCGTGCGCCGGCGCAGCCACGGCGGCAGCGACGCCCACAGCAGCACGAAATCGCCATGGCTGGCGTGGTTCGCGAAAAAAATGCGTTGCGCGGCGTTCGGACGACCGCCGCGCCAGAACGCTTGCGCGCCCGTGAGCAGGCGCACGAAGCCGATGATGAGTGAGGCGACCAGTCTTTCCAACATCGGCCCGGATGATCCTGCGCGTGGTTCGAGCGACGATGGTAGCCGCGAATCAGGCAAACACAACCGCGACCGCGACGGACGCGGCCTGCAGGCCGACAATCAGCGCATGCCGCTGCCACAGACGTCGGCTGCCATGGAGCCGTTCGTCGAGCGCGCGTAGCGATCGCCGACCTTTGCCGATGCCGAGTGCGGCCAAGCCCGTGTCCAGTCCGGCGAGGTCGTCGATCCGCGCGCTGGCGAGATCGGCGAACAGCCCGGCATCGAAGCGTATCCGCAATGCGAGATAACGTTCGCCTGGCGTCAACGCCAACGCGAGCAGGGCGAAGCTCATCGCCGCGTCGCGCCACGCGTGCGCGAGGGTTCCGACCGCCGCGATGACTGCGCAGCACAGCGCCAGCGCGCCCAGTATCGAAGACGCTTCGAGCCAGCGCGCCATCGCTGCGCAGCGCGCGCGGTCTTCGGCTTCGAGTACTGTTCGCGCAGGCGCAGGTGCTGTCATGTGTGCGTTACCAGCGGGTACGAGGCGAGCTGCGACAACGCCAGCCGATGTGCGTCGTGCAGCACCAGCTGCGGGCGCTGCTGCTGCAGTCGCGAGATTGCCTCGTCGGCGTGCTCGGCGCGACCGGTGTGCAGCAGCCAGGCCGCGACCGCTGCCGCGCTACGCGAGTAACCCAGCGCGCAGCAGACCAGGACATCGCCGTCGTCGCGCAGCTGCGCTTCGATGGCTTCGGCCGCTGCCGTGAGTTGTGCTGGCGTGGGCGCGATCAGATCGAGCATCGGCACGCAGCGCGTGGGCATGCCGGTCGGCGCCGACAGCTCGGCGCTGACATCGACGATGCGCGCGATGCCGAGCGCACGCGCCTGCGCGGCGGTCGGCATGCGCCCCAGCCACACGCGGTCCGCAACTCGCGCTGCAGGCGTTTCGCGCGCAGTCCACAGCCGCGAATTGATCCACGCGCCTAGCCGATACGGTGCCAGCAGCCAGCGCATGGCATGCGACACGCGACCGTCGGCATCTTTCTGGAAACCTTCGACACCGAACACCGCGTAATGCAGCGCGACCATCAGCAGTGCGACACCGGGCCAGCACAGCCACAGCGCGATGCCGCCGAGTGTGGCCAAGACGAAGCACGCGGCCGCGCCGATGGCGTAGAACAGCGCGAGCCGCCAGCGTTTCGGTTCGCGCGCGATCCGGGCCGTGCGCAGCGGGCTTGCGGCGTCGAGCGGCCACAGCCACAGGCACAGCAGGCCGAGCAGCGCGCCGGTCGGGATGTCGATGAAATGATGTTGGAATGTCGTCAGCACCGAGACCGCGATCAACAGCGACCAGCCGTGCAGCAGCCAGTGCAGACCGCGCGGCAGCAGACGCCGAGACATACTTCGTAAATACAGATCCCACAGGATCACCAGCAGTGCGATATGCAGCGACGGCGCCTGGTTGAAGGGTTTGTCGAAGCTGGTGAGCGCGGCGAAGAACATCCCGGGGATGCCGTCGCTGTCCGGCCGCACGAAGGTGAAGCCGAGCGGGAACAGCAGGAAACAGCTCACCGCGAGGATCTGCGCGGTCAGCAGGCGACGGCCGTGCGCGTGCAGTTCGTCGCGCGTGCGGCACAGGAACAGCGACAGGCCGTAGAACAGGTTGATCGACCAGTAAGGGACGATCGTCCATGCCAGGAACGGCACGCTGCGTTCCCAGTCGAACACGATCGCACCGACATCGCCGCGCTGCGCTGCCAGATGATTCGCGAAGCCGTAGCTCAGATAGAAGAACGGCGCGAGGAAAGCCAGCCAGAGCGCGGCCTGTTTCCACGGGCGTCTGCAGGGAGTGGAGATAGCGTGAGTGTCGTTATCCATGCTGCGAACGTCCGAACGGCAAATCCCCCCTGCCCCCCTTTTCCAAAGGGGGGAAAAGCGAAGGCATCGAATACAGGTTCATCGGATTGGAAGCGCGGTGATTCGGAAGCAAATAATCCGAAGCGAGATGATCCGAAGCGAGATGATCCGAAGCGAGAAGCTCGCAAGAATCCAGAATCGAAGCGAGCGGGTCGCTCACCCTCTTTGAAAAAGGGGGTCGATGCCAGCGCAGCTGGCAGCGGGGGGATTTGGCTTCTGATTCGCTCATCCCTCGCGGACCGCCAGCGACACCGTGAAAATCCCGAAGCCGTCGATGCGCTGTTCCAGCTTGCGGAAGCCGGCGGCTTCGACCAGTTGATCCATCTCCGCCTGCGTGCGTCGGCGCATCACCCATGCTTGGCCCTGGCGATGACTGGTGAGCGCGCGCGCGATCAGTTCCAGCTGCGGGTGCCACGGCTGTCCGGTGTAGACCAGGCAACCGCCCGGCGGCACCGCTGTCGCTATCCCCGCCAGCGACGCGGCGACCTGATCGTTGTCGGGAAACAGTTCGTACAACCCCGACACCACCGCCACCGTCGGCGCTGGCGATACTTTCGCCAGATCGTCGCGATCGAAGGCGTCGCCCTGCACGAACTGCGCGATGTCGCCCAGGCCGCGCTCGGCGATCAGCGCGCGGCCGTCGCGCACGTTGATGTCGCTGTAGTCACGCAGCAGGATCGATTCTGGCTTCGCGGCATTCGCGACGATGGCGTCCAGCACATAACGGCCATGACCGGCGGCGACGTCCATCACCCGCAGCGGCAGCCCGCCTGCGCTTACCCGCGCGAAGGCCTTGCGCAGCAGCTCCTCGACATGCGTCTTGCGCACGCGGATGCCGCGCCAGCCGATGGAGTCGAGATAGGTGCGATCGATCATCGTGCCGATCAGAGGCACACCCTGCGCGTGATTGCGATACACGTAATCCAGCGTGCTGCCCGAGTCGAAACCGGTAGCATGGCCCAGCGCGATGCCGCGCGACAGCAGGCCGCCGAGTTTCAGCGATGCGCGCGTGAGCGCCCAGTACGCGCCGCGCGGCGTGTACCACGGCAGCGGTTTGCCCAATGCGCGCGATTCGTCCGCGGTGAAACCGGTGCGATGCGCGTCGCGCAGCGATACCGGTGCCGGTGGGTCGTCGAACAGGCCGCGCACGAAGCTGCGGATCCTGTCGGTCGCGAGCTTGCGGTCGCGCTCGCCCAGAGTGTCGTGGAAAAACCCCGGCAGCAGGTGTTTTTCCTTGCGCGCGCTGGTCAGGCGCTCGAAGAAACGATGCTGCGGCGCGTGATGCACCACCCAGTCGCTGCCGGAGATCAGCAGTTGCACCGGCAGGGTGATCGCGGCGGCATCGGCGACCACGCGGTCGGCGGCTTCGTACAGCCCCAGCAGGATGTTGACCGAGATCGGCCGCGCGATCAGCGGATCGGATTCGTAGCTGGCGATACGTTCGGGATCGTGGGTGAGGAATTTCGCCTTCACGTAACTGTTGACGAAGAAGTTGCCGCGCAGCTTGCGCATCAGCGCCAGGCCGGGCCGCGCGAACGGCACGTAGAGTTTGACCTTGAAGGCGGGCGACGCGAGAACAAGGCCGCGGATCTTCGGCGCGTAGTCGTGCGCCCAGGTGCTGGCCAGCACCGCGCCGACGCTCTGCGCCACCACCACGACATCGGCGACGTTCACGCCGTGCACCGCGGCGATGTGATCGACGAACGTCTGCAGGTCGCGCACCGACGTCGCGAAGCTCGGGCTGTCGCCGCGCGCGCCGGGCGAGCGCCCGTGGCCGCGCATGTCGTAGGCGAAGACATCGAAGTCCGGCAGGCCGAGTTCGTCGGCGAGATGTGCCATGCGCCCGGAATGTTCGTGGCCGCGATGGATCAGGACGATTGCGCCCCGTGAGGCGTCGCCCTGCGCCCGCCAGTGGCGGTAGAACAGCGAAACGTCGTCGTGGGTGGGGAAGCCGTGTTCGGTGCAATGGCGCAGGTCTTGCATGGAGGCAGGCATGGTGTGAAGCGGTCCTCGCAGAGTGGGGGTGTTCCGACAACGAGGGACGCGGTATCGGGGACGCGGCGGACGCGCCGCAGGTCGGTATCGGTCAAGTATCGAAGTTCGATACCGCGGGCTCAACCGCTCTGCACTGTCCGCCGGACCGCGTCGAGGTTCAGCCCGCCTCGCGCAGCCCGTTGCGCACGCGACGCACGATGGTCCACGCGACCAGCACGCACAGCGCGGGAAACAGCCACGCCGCCCATGAAGGCAACAACCCGGCGATGCCGAGCCACAGCGCGATGGCGCCGAGCACGAAGGCGCGGTCGCTCTTGCCCATCGGACCGTCGTAGCGCCGGGTCGCGCCGAGCGTCGGCCCCAGCGCGCCGGCGAATTCGCTCAGCCCCGCCAGCACCACGAAAGTCGCCACCCACACCGGTGCGAAGGGCGCGACCGCCGCGAACGGCAGCGCCAGCGCGGCATCGGCGATGACATCGGTGAGTTCGTTGAGATACGCGCCGAGCTTCGACTGCTGGCCGAATTCGCGCGCCAGCATGCCGTCGATGGCGTTGAAGGCCATGCGCAGGAACATCCACAGCGGCACGAGCAGGAAGGCTTTCGGCCCGGGCGCCGCCGCGTACAGCCACACGCCGAGCGCAATCGAGATCGCGCAGGCGGCCAGGGTCACCTGATTGGCGGTGATGCCCAGCGCGTGCAGACGGCGGACCAGCGGGCGCAGCAGCGCCTGGAATTTGGGTTTGAGGGCATAGATCGACATGGCGGCATGATTCCACAGACCGCCCGGGCGGCGCGAACCGCCCGCGGCGCGCTGGCAATGTGCGAATCTGCGACATCCATACCGCCCGCCGGCTGACCGTACGGGGCCGAACGTATGGCAATCGTCATCGGCCACCCCCATCATTTCAGGGTTCCTTTCGAGTGGCCGCGCCATGTCCTTGTCCCTGTTCGACTTTCTCGCCGCCGGTCTGCTCCAGCCCGGCTGGGGTCCGCTGCTGATCTACCTGCTGGTCGCGACCCAGATCACCATCTTCGCGGTCACCCTGTATCTGCATCGCAGCCAAGCGCATCGCGGCGTCGATTTCCATCCGGCGATCGCGCACTTCTTCCGTTTCTGGGTCTGGCTCACCACTTCGATGATCACGAAGGAGTGGGTGGCGATCCATCGCAAGCATCACGCGAAGTGCGAGACCGAAGAGGATCCGCACAGCCCGATGATCAAGGGCATCGGCAACGTGTTCTGGCGCGGCGTCGAGCTGTACCGCGAAGCGCGCGGCGATCGAGCCTCGATTGAGCAGTACGGCAAGGGCGCGCCCAACGACTGGATCGAACGCAAGGTCTACACCCGCCATCCGCTGGCCGGCCCGACCCTGCTGTTGTTCGTCAGCTTCGCGCTGTTCGGCTTCCTGGGCGTCGCGGTCTGGGCCATCCAGATGGCGTGGATCCCGTTCTGGGCCGCCGGCGTGGTCAATGGCTTGGGTCACTGGTGGGGCTATCGCAATTTCGAGACCACCGACACCGCGACCAACCTCACCCCGTGGGCCGTGTGGATCGGCGGCGAAGAGCTGCACAACAATCATCACGCCTTCCCGAGTTCGGCCAAGTTCGCGCTGCGCCGCTGGGAGTTCGACATCGGCTGGGCTGCGATCCGCAGCCTCGAAACCTTGGGTCTGGCGAAAGTGCTGCGCGTCGCGCCCAGTCTCGACATCCGCCCGAACATCCAGATGCCCGACACCGACACCCTGAAGGCGCTGCTGACCCACCGTTTCCAGGCGATGACCGATTACCAGCGCAAGGTGCTGATGCCGGCGCTGCGCGAAGAGGCCCAGATCGCCGGCGCCAGGCTGCGCGCGATGCTGCCGCGCAAGCTGGAGAAAGGTCTGGTCGACGACGGCCGCTGGCTGAAACCCGATGCCCGCGAACAGTTGCAGCAGTGGGTCGACCAGCGGCCCCGCATCCGCACCCTGGTCGAATACCGCGCGCGGCTGGCCGCGGTGCTGGAAAGCCGCAGCCAGAGCGCCAACGACACCCTGCAGCAGTTGCAGGCGTGGTGCCGCGAGGCCGAGGCCAGCGGCATCGAGGCATTGCAGGAATTCTCGCGGCGGATGAAGGGGTATTCGCTGCAGCCGGTCCGCGGCTGAGCGCAGCGCGCGACGGCGGACGGTTGCGTCCGGTCCGCGCAGACCTCAACCTTCGCCGATGCCTGTCGTCCGTCCCGTGTTTGCCGCCTGTCTGCTGTTCGCGCTGACGCCCGCTGCATCCGCGCAGCAGTGGGTGTCGCCCGCCGCCGCACCGCCGCCCGTGGCAGCGCCTGCAACCGCACTCGGGACTGCGCCGCAGGGCACCGGCGACTATCTTTCGCGCATGGACATTGACAGCGACCGCAAGGTCTCGCTGCTCGAATACCAGGATTGGCTCACTTACGCCTTCGACGGCATGGACCGCAACCGCGACGGCGTACTGGCGCCGGAAGAGCAGCCCGGCGGCCGCGGCAAGGCGATCACCCGCGATGCGCACCGCGCCCGGGTGGCCGAACGCTTCGGCCGCCAGGACATCAACCGCAGCGGGTTTCTCGACGCGAAGGAACTTGCTGCGCCGCCGCAGGGGCGTTAGCCGCCGCAGAGGGACTTACATCGCCACGCCGGAGGGTTCCGCGGCCGTGGTCGTATCGCCGCCGCCCAGCAATTGCTTCCACGCGAAGTACATCGCACAGGCGATGAAACACACGAAGAATCCGTTCAAAAGCGCGTTGCCGACCAGCAGGGCGGTATTGCCGGCGGCCAGCGCGGCGATGCTGATGAGGATGCCGAACCCGATGGCCACCGCGAACACCAGGACGGCGCCCAGCAGCATGAAGACAAGCAGCGCCGGCAGATTGCGCACGCAGGCGGCGAAGCTGCGCTTCATCGCGGCCACCAGGCGGACATCGGTGAACAGCATGTCCGGCACCACGGTGAGGGTCAGGAACAGCGAGATGAAACCGATGCCGATCACCAGCACGAGCCACAGCATCAGCCGTCCGATGGGCATGTCGAGCAGCAGGTTCGGATCGACCTGCCCGCCCGACTCGGCCTGGGTCTGCAGCTTCACCATCAGCGCCGACAGCTTGTCGAGGTTTTCCTGGCCGACCAGCGCATACAGCAGGCCGAAGCACAGCAGCAGGATCAGGATCTGGGGGATGAGGGTGGAGATCAGCCGCCAGGCTTTGCCGGTGTGGATCGAGGCCAGCAGGTGCGCCGGCGCTGCGCTGCCCCCAGCGTCGACTTCGTGCGCTGCGTAGATCATGCCGGCCATGATCAGCGGGCCGATCACGAAGAACACCAACTGCAACGCGCCGGTCGCGTCGGGCGCGGTCGTGGCGGCGAGCGCCATCGACAGCCACAGTCCGGCGTAGATCAGCATCAGCAGCCCGAAACCGACCGGCGACCTGCGCAACAGGTGGAATGCGCTGAGCAGCCATTGCGCGCCGGCGGAGGCCGGCACCTTGCGAATTTCCATCGTCGTCCTCGAGTCTGTGGCGGGTGTCGGCAGGTCGTCGGAGAAGCCTGCTAATGGCCGCGCAGTGTAGCGGCGTGGCGCACGAAGCGCCGCAGCACCCCGCGCGCCAGCGGCGTGGGTTTGATCTCTTTGGTCATCCGTTGATGACAAAGGCCGTCGCGGTGCAGCGCGTCGCGGCGCGCGTGCACGTAGCCGCGCATGTGCACTGCGCTGAACTCGGGATGGAACTGCACGCCCCAGGCATGGTCGCGCCAGCGGAAGGCCTGGCAGTTGTCCTGTTCGGAGCGCGCCAGCACCGCGGCATCTGCCGGCGGCCGCAGCACGGTCTGCAGATGCGTCACCTGCACCGCGAACCGCAGCGGCAGCGTGCCGAACAGCACGTCGTGCGCAGCTTCCGGATGCAGATCCACCGGGACCGTGCCCATCTCGCGGCCGGTCGGATTGTCGCCGACCTCGCCGCCCAGGGCATGGGCGATCAACTGATGGCCGTAGCAGATGCCGAACACCGGCAACCCGGCGTCCAGACCGTCGCGCAGCCAGTCGGCAGTGCGCTCGCTCCAGTCGTGGCGGTCGGTGACCATCGCCGCGGAACCGGTCACCAGCACGCCGGCATAGGGCGCGTGGCCGGGCAGGGTTTCGCCGGCTTCGACATTCACCACCGTCACCTGATCGGCGCGCAGGCCGGCGGCGACCCGGATCCAGTGCGGAAACCGCCCGTGGCGGCGCATGCTCGGCACCGGCTGGCCGGTTTCGATGATGAGGAACTGCGGATCGGGCTTGGGCTTCACGGCAGGGTCGTCACGACAGGGTCTTCACGGCATGGGCTGCATGCGGGGCTTGCGGCGCGGCATGGGCGACGGGGACTGCCGCTTATACTACTGAGTCCCCACACTGCCAGCGCCTTTCCATGCAGGGACCGACCTTCCAGGAACTCATCCAGCGCCTCAACGCCTACTGGGCCGCCCAGGGCTGCGTGCTGATCCAGCCTCTCGACCTCGAAGTCGGCGCCGGCACCTTCCATCCGGCCACCTTCCTGCGCGCGCTGGGCCCGGAGCCGTGGAACGCGGCCTACGTGCAGCCCTCGCGCCGCCCCACCGACGGCCGCTACGGCGAAAACCCCAATCGCCTGCAGCATTACTACCAGTACCAGGTGGCGATGAAGCCCAACCCCGACAACATCGTCGAGCTGTATTTCGACTCGTTGAAGGCCTTGGGCGTCGACCCGCTGGTGCACGACCTGCGTCTGGTCGAGGACAACTGGGAATCGCCGACGCTCGGCGCCTGGGGCCTGGGCTGGGAAGTCTGGCTCAACGGTATGGAAGTCACCCAGTTCACCTACTTCCAGCAGGCCGGCGGCCTCGAATGCCGGCCGGTGCTGGGCGAGATCACCTACGGCCTCGAACGCCTCTGCATGTACCTGCAGAACTGCGACAACGTCTATGACCTGGTGTGGACCGTCGGCCCGCAGGGCACGGTCACCTACGGCGATGTGTTCCTGCAGAACGAACGCGAGCAGAGCGCCTACAACTTCGAGCACGCGAACGTGGAGGAACTCTTCCACCGTTTCGACGCCTGCGAAGCCGAGGCGCTGAAGCTGGTGGAACTGAATCTGCCGCTGCCGGCCTACGATCAGGTGTGCAAGGCCTCGCACAGCTTCAACCTGCTCGATGCCCGCCGCGCGATCAGCGTGACCGAACGCCAGCGTTACATCCTGCGGGTGCGCAACCTGTCCCGCGGAGTCGCCGAAAGTTATCTCGCGCAGCGCGAGAAACTCGGATTTCCCGGTTTGAAACAGCCACCGCAGCACGTCGCTGCTTGAGCCCCTCTCCTACTGAGAGACGGGTTTGGGGTGAGGGTCCGGCGCATACGGCGCCGTCACCGCACACCGTACCCTCATCCGCCCTTTGGGCACCTTCTCCCGATGGGAGAAGGGACAGCACAACAAGAGCCGCACCATGAGTGAAATGAAACCTCTCCTGATCGAACTCGGCACCGAAGAACTGCCGGTCAAGGCCCTGCCGGGTCTGGCCCAGGCGCTGTTCGACGGCGTCATCGACGCGCTGGGCAAGCGCGGCATCGCCTTCGACCGCGACGGCGCCAAACCGCTGTACACCCCGCGCCGGCTCGCGGTGCTGTTGCCCGGCGTCGCCGTTGAGCAGCCCGAACAGCGCAGCGAAGTGCTGGGCCCGTATCTCAACATCGCGCTCGACGCCGAAGGCAAACCCACCCGGGCGCTGGAAGGCTTCGCGGCCAAGGCCGGCATCGACTGGACCACGCTGGAAAAAACCACCGACAACAAGGGCGAACGCTTCGTCCACCGCGCAGTGAAGCCCGGCGCGCGCAC
Source organism: Lysobacteraceae bacterium (assembly GCA_046598445.1). Lineage (GTDB taxonomy): Bacteria > Pseudomonadota > Gammaproteobacteria > Xanthomonadales > Xanthomonadaceae > Lysobacter_I. The sequence continues at coordinate 828 of JBKJHV010000025.1, read as the reverse complement.
CGCCGACCTGCTGCCCGAGATCCTGAAGGAAGCATTGGCCGGCATGCCCATCCCCAAGCCGATGCGCTGGGGCAGCCGCGAGTACGGCTTCGCGCGTCCCGCGCACTGGCTGGTGCTGCTGCTGGGCGATCAGGTAATCACGGCCGAAGTGCTGGGCATCCAATCCGACCGCATGAGCCGCGGCCACCGCTTCCATCATGAAAAAACCGTGTGGATCAGCACGCCGGGCGATTACGTCGACGCGCTGCGCGCCGCGAAAGTGCTGGTCGACCCCGAAGAACGCCGCGCCCGCGTCATCGCCGAAGTGAACGGCGCCGCGCTGAAGGTCGGCGGCACCCCGCGCATCACCGACGACAACCTCGAACAGGTGCAGTGCCTGGTCGAATGGCCCAAGGCTGTGCTGTGCGCGTTCGAGCGCGACTTCCTCGCGGTGCCGCAGGAAGCGCTGATCGCGACCATGGAAGCCAACCAGAAATTCTTCCCGGTGCTGGATGCCGAAGGCAAGCTCACCGAGCACTTCATCGGCATCGCCAACATCGAATCGAAGGACGAAAGCGAAGTCCGCAAGGGCTACGAGCGCGTGATCCGGCCGCGCTTCGCGGACGCGAAGTTCTTCTTCGACGAGGATTTGAAGCAGGGTCTGGCGTCGATGAACGAAGGCCTGAAGACGGTGACGTATCAGGCCAAGCTGGGCAGCGTCGCCGACAAGGTCGCGCGCGTGGCTGCGCTGGCGGAAAGCATCGCCGCCGAAGTGGGCGTCGATCCGAAGCTTGCGCGTCGCGCTGCGGAATTGGCGAAGGCGGATCTGCAGTCGCGCATGGTCAACGA
>JBKJHV010000074.1:0-8145 GCA_046598445.1 Lysobacteraceae bacterium | reverse complement strand
CACCTGACGTGCGGCAAGACCCTACGAGAGAGGACCGGCAATGCATCTACGCCTGCTGCTGTGTGGACTTGCGCTGTGGCCGTGCGTCGCGCTGGCCGGGGACGGGTTTGCGTGGCCGGAGGGGCGCAAGGCGGCGGTCAGTCTCGCTTACGACGATGCGTTGGCGTCGCAGTTGGACCATGCGCTTCCGGCGCTGGACCGGCATCGGTTGAAGGCGAGTTTCTATCTGCAGTTATCGAGCGAGTCGGTGTGGACGCGCACGGAGGATTGGCGGGCAGCGGCGCGTAGCGGGCACGAGCTGGGCAACCATACTTTGTTCCATCAGTGCTCGGGCCGCGCGCCGGAACGCGACTGGGTGACGCCAGCGCAGGATCTCGATGCGACCACGGTCGCGCAGATGGCGGCGCAGGTGGCGTTCGCAAACACGCTTCTCGAGCAGATCGACGGCCGCGACGGCGGCCTTGAGGTACGCAGCTTCACCGTGCCCTGCGGCGATCGCCGGGCCAGCGACGGCGACTACGTGGACGCCATCGCCGGCCGTTTTGTCGGCATCAAGGTGCCGGGCGACGCAGTGGTGGCGGACATGATCGCGCTGGATCCCGACGCGGTCCCGGTGCTGGCACCCGAAGGCCTGAGCGGCCCGCAGTTGATCGCGCTGGTGGAAGAGGCCGGTCGCAAGGGCACGATGGTGAACCTGACCTTCCACGGCATCGGCGGCGACTACCTGCAGACCTCCAACGAGGCGCACGACGCGCTGTTGGCCTGGCTGGATGCGCATCGCGACGACTACTGGACCGCGACGTTCGGCGAGATCATGCGGTGGGTGCGGAAGCAGAAGCGGTGAGTCATGCCGGTTCGCGACAAAAGTGGTCGGGTTCGCTTCTTTTGAAGTGAATCCGACCACTTGGTGACATCTTTGCTGATGTCGGCATGGCCTGGGCAAGTGGCCCCTACCATGGTCCTTATCGGTTACGGTTTGATGGCAATCCCCGACGGGCATCTATTTCTTCGTTGAAGCCGGCGGCATTGCCGGCTGCGTTGAAACTTGCGGTCCTGCGAGCAATACTGGCCGTTCACTGCCGCGGCCAGCGTAGTTCAGCGCTGGCGAGAGGTTCAACAAGCTCCACGAAAAGGGACGAATCATGCTCGATACAAGGATCATTCTTTCAGGACTATGGGTGGCTACGATGCTGACCTATCTCTGGGGAGACGTGTTGCGCATCATGGCCGGCCATGTAACGCCCGGAATGCTCAATGAAAATGTGGCGGGAACTCAGACGATATGGATGATCGTTGCGGCCATCATGCTGGTTCCGATCATCATGGTGGTACTCAGTCTGACGCTGCCATATCCCGCAGCCCGCTGGACGAACATCATCGTCGCCGTCATCGTGATTCTCTTCAATCTCATGAGCCTGCCCTACAAGGGTGCCTATGACAATTTCCTGATCGTGGTCAGCTTCGTATTCAATGCCATCGTGATCTGGTACGCATGGCGGTGGGTTAATTGATTGGCCCAGCCGATAGAAGTTTGAATGCCATTGCATTCGTAGATGCGTAGGTGGGCTTCATGCCCACCATTACAAGTCATCTGCGATCGTGAAAGCGATCGAAGGAAACGCGTCGCTACGATCATTTGCCGGTATCGATGTTGACTGCGGTGGGCATGAGGCCACCCCATGATCCTGCATCAGGTAAGCGAGCCAAGCGGGATCCTCGGACGCCAACGCTGCCAACCTGCGCTTTTCCAGAACGGGCAGGCGCTTGAACCGATACTCGTTCGACAGTGCCTCGCCTCGGCTCTCGAGGACGAATGCGCCGAGCAATCGAATGGGCTTTCGCATTTTCGTGAACCGCGCTGCACGCCCCGCGCAGTGGTCCCTGAACCTGCTCAACGGATCGATCGCAGTGCCCGTGTAGAGCGCATTGTTCTCGCAAAGCAAAAAGTAGACCCAGGTTTTCATCGATCCTCGAGCCGCCCGCGCGTGCCACCAATTTCTTATTGGAGCGCATGAACACTCAGGTTGCAAACCGATAATCCGCTTCCACGATAGCGACGGACGGCGGCGCCAGGATGCTTGGCCGACGCTGCCTTGCTTCATGTGCCGTGCAAAAAAGGCCAGGCTGCGAAGCCTGGCTTTTTACTTTTGGATTCGGAGGCCGCGATCCTTGCGTCCTCGAACGCGTGTCCCTCAAGCGCCGAGCGGATTCGCCCGTTCCGTATCCAGCTTGTACAGCTTGATCGCACGCGCCGCGTCCTTCCCGGTCATCTTGCCTTCCTTCGCCAGCGCATCGATCGCGGCGTGCGCGATGTAGTAGCGGTCCACCTCGAAGTGGCGGCGCAGGTTCGCGCGGGTATCCGAACGGCCGAAGCCGTCGGTGCCCAGCACGGTATAGCGCATCGGCACGAACGCGCGTATCTGGTCCGCGAACGCGCGCACGTAGTCGGTGGCGGCGATGGCGGGGCCTTGGCGGGTTTCCAGCAGCGCGGTGACGTAGGGTTTGCGCGGTGTCTTCGCTTCCGGATTCAGACGGTTGAAGCGTTCGACGTCGAAGCCGTCGCGGCGCAGTTCGGTGAAGCTGGGGCAGGACCAGATGTCGGCCGTTACACCAAAGTCCTTGTCCAGCAGTTCCGCCGCGGCGATGGCTTCGCGCAGGATGGTGCCGCTGCCCAGCAGTTGCACGCGCAGTTCGCCCTTCTTCGGCTTGCCGGCGTCCTTGAGCAGATACATGCCCTTGATGATGCCGTCGGCGGCGCCCTCGGGCATGTCCGGGTGGGCGTAGTTCTCGTTCATCAGGGTGAGGTAGTAGTACTCGTCCTGCTGCTCGGTGAGCATGCGCTGCATGCCGTGCTGCAGGATCACCGCAACCTCGAAGCCGAAGGTCGGATCGTAGGATTTGCAGTTCGGGATCGCGCCGGACAACAGGTGCGAGTGGCCGTCCTCATGCTGCAGGCCTTCGCCGTTGAGCGTGGTGCGGCCGGCGGTGGCGCCCAGCAGGAAGCCGCGCGCGCGCATGTCCGCGGCCTGCCAGGCGCTGTCGCCGATGCGCTGGAAGCCGAACATCGAGTAATAGATGTAGAACGGCAGCATCGGCAGGTCGTTGGTGCTGTAGCTGGTGGCCGCGGCCATCCACGACGAGAACGCGCCGCATTCGGTGATGCCTTCTTCCAGCACCTGGCCGGCGGCGTCTTCGCGGTAATACATCAGCTGGTCGCGATCCACCGGCTTGTACTTCTGCCCCTGCGGCGCGTAGATGCCGAGCTGGCGGAACAGGCCTTCCATGCCGAAGGTGCGCGCTTCGTCTGCGACGATCGGCACGCAGCGCGGGCCGACGGCCTTGTCGCGCAGGATCATGTTCAGCGCCTGCACGAAGGCCATCGTGGTGCTGATCTCGCGGTCGCCGCTGCTCTTGAGCAGGCGGTCGAAGACTTCGAGCTTCGGCGCTTCCAGCGATTCGGTGGATTTGCGGCGGCGCTGCGGCAGCGAGCCGCCCAGCGCGCGGCGACGCTCCAGCATGTATTCGACTTCCGGCGATTTCGGGCCGGGGTGATAGAACGGCACCGCGCCCTCCTTCAGCTGATCGTCGCCGACCGGGATCTTGAAGCGGTCGCGGAACGTGCGCACGGCATCGTCGTCGAGCTTTTTGGTGTTGTGGGTGGGGTTGAGCGCTTCGCCCGATGCGCCCATGCCGTAGCCCTTCACCGTCTTGGCGAGGATCACCGTTGGCTGGCCCTTGGTGTCGATGGCGTTCTGGTACGCGGCGTAGACCTTGTGCGGGTCGTGGCCGCCGCGGTTGAGGCGGTAGATATCGTCGTCGCTGAGGTTGGCCACCAGCGCGGCGGTCTCCGGGTATTTGCCAAAGAAATGCTCACGGGTGTAGGCGCCGCCGAAGGCCTTGCAGTTCTGGTATTCGCCGTCGACGGTTTCCATCATCAGCCGCTTCAGCTGGCCGGTGCTGTCCTTGGCCAGCAGCGGATCCCAATAGCTGCCCCAGATCGTCTTGACCACGTTCCAGTCGGCGCCGCGGAAGCCGCCTTCCAGTTCCTGGATGATCTTGCCGTTGCCGCGCACCGGGCCGTCGAGGCGTTGCAGGTTGCAGTTGATGACGAAGACCAGGTTGTCGAGGCCTTCGCGGCCGGCGACCGAGATCGCGCCCAGCGATTCGGGCTCGTCGGTCTCACCGTCGCCGAGGAAGCACCACACCTTGCGGTCGGTCTTCGGCATCAGGCCGCGGCCTTCGAGGTATTTCCAGTTGCGCGCCTGGTAGATCGCGGCGATCGGGCCCAGGCCCATGCTGACGGTGGGGGTCTGCCAGAAATCCGGCATCAGCCACGGGTGCGGGTAGCTGCTGATGCCGCGGCCGTCGACTTCCATGCGGAAGTGGTCGATCTGCGATTCGCTGATGCGGCCTTCCAGGAAGGCGCGGGCGTAGATGCCGGGCGAACTGTGGCCCTGGGTGTAGAGCAGGTCGCCGGGGTGGCTGTCGCTGGGCGCGCGCCAGAAATGGTTGAAGCCCACGTCGTAGAGCGTGGCGGAGCTTGCGAAGCTGGCGATATGGCCGCCGAGATCGCCGGGCTTGCGGTTGGCGCGGACCACCATGGCCATCGCGTTCCAGCGGATGATCGAACGGATCCGCCATTCCATGTGCTGGTCGCCCGTCATGCGCGCTTCGAGGTGCGACGGGATGGTGTTGATGTATTCGGTGGTGGGCGTGAACGGCAGGTGCGCGCCGGCGCGGCGGGTCAGTTCGACCATGCCCTGCAGCAGCTGGTGGGCGCGCTCGGCGCCGTCGGCGTCGATGACCGCCTTGAGCGACTCGACCCATTCGCGGGTCTCGGTGGGGTCGGGGTCGTTCTGCAGCAGTTCGTTCAACCAGCTCATGCGTTGGGCTCCGCTGCGGCCGCGTGGCCGCATCCTGTGGGGGTCGTTCGGTTTAGAGCCGGGATTCTAGCAGCGGGCGCGCAGGCTGCCCCGTACGGGGGCGTTCGGTGTGGGGTTTTGCGGCGGGAATTCGATTTCTTCGGGGGAGTCTGTCGTGGTTTGTCGCGACTTGCGTCGCTCCCACAAAAAAACCGGATGCTGCTGTTTGTGGGAGCGACGCAAGTCGCGACGCTCTTGCGGGAACCTCCGACAGAGAAATCAGGTTTCCCTGATGCCTTTTTCATGGCGTACGGCAAAGACTGTCGCTATGAACAGACATCGCCAGACGCCGGGATACCGCGCACTGCGTGCCGGCCGGGCATCCTTGCCGGGACAGCACTACTTCATCACGACCGTGTGCCATGAACGCGATCAGCGTTTCCTCGATGGGACGGCAGCATCGGCTGTGGCATCGAAGCTACAGGAGTGCGGGTTATGGGATGAATCGCGACTGCTGTCCTGGGTGTTGATGCCCGATCACCTTCATATGCTGATTGAACTAGGTGAGTGCAGGTCTCTTTCTAGACTGATGCAGCGGGTCAAATGCGTGACGGCGCGTAGTGCCAATCAGGCGGCAGGCTGCTCGGGCAGTGTCTGGATGCCGGGATTCCATGATCGCGCTCTGCGCGCAGAAGAAGATGCGGCCGGAGTTGCCCGATACATCATCGAGAATCCAATTCGTGCCGGATTGGTGAAAGAGATCGGCGAATATCCCTATTGGGGATCGATCTGGTCGGTGCGGGGCGGTGATCCGTTCTGATGGATTCGGATGTCCTTGGCGAGCTGTCGCGACTTGCGTCGCTCCCACAAAAAGCAGAGGCCGTCGCTCGCACAAGAAAGACCGGATGTGCCGTTTGTGGGAGCGACGCAAGTCGCGACAGCTCGCTGCGCCTGCAGTAATTCAACGCAAACCATCCGTCCCGCCGCAAGCTGCGGCAGGACGGATATTCACCCTCAACGCTGCTGCTGACGAATCTGCGCGTCCACGGCCGCGATCGCGGTCATGTTGACCACGCGGCGCGGGGTGGAGGCGGGGGTGAGGATGTGCGCGGGCTGGTCCAGGCCCATCAGGATCGGGCCGATGGCCACGCCGTCGGTCATGACCCGGACCATGTTGTAGGTGATGTTGGCGGCGTCGAGGTTGGGCAGCACGAACAGATTGGGGCGGCCGTGCAGGGTGGTGTTGGGAAACGTGCGTTTGCGCAGCATCTCGTCCCACGCGGTGTCGCCCTGCATTTCGCCGTCGACTTCCAGGCGCGGCGCGCGCGCGCGGATCAACTGGTAGGCGCGGCGCATCTTCGCGGCGCTGGCGTTCTCGTGGCTGCCGTAGTTGGAGTGCGACAGCAGCGCGACCTTGGGTTCGATGCCGAACAGTTTCAGACGGTAGGTGGCCTGCAGCGTGGCTTCGGCGATCTGCTCGGCGGACGGATCCACCTGCACGTGGGTGTCGAGGAAGAACCAGACGCCGTGGTCGTTGATCACGCCAGTCATCGCCGAGGTGCCGGTGACGCCGCGCTCGAAGTCGAACACGCTCAGCAGATAGCCGAGTTTCTTGTGGAAACGGCCCACCAGGCCGCAGATCATCGCGTCGGCTTCGCCGCGCTCCACCATCAGAGAGGCGATCAGCGCCGGCCGCGAGCGCAGCAGGTTCTTGGCCGCCGCCGGGGTCACGCCGCGGCGTTCGGTCAGCGCGTGGTATTGCTGCCAGTAATCGTTGAAGCGCGGGTCGTCGTTGATGTTGGTGAGTTCGAAATCGACGCCGGCCTGCATGCGCAGGCCGAGGCGCTGGATGCGGGCGTCGATCACGTCCGGGCGGCCGATCAGGATCGGCCGCGCCAGTTGTTCGTCGATCACCGTCTGCACGGCGAGCAGCACGGTTTCCTCTTCGCCCTCGGCGTAGACCACGCGCTTTCGGTCGTTGCGCGCGCGGTCGTAGACCGGCTTCATCAACAGGCCGGTGCGGTAGATGAACTGGCCGAGTTTCTCGCGGTAGGCGGTGAAATCGAGCATCGGTCGCAGGGCGATGCCCGAATCCATCGCCGCCTGAGCCACCGCCGGCGCCAGCACCGTGAGCAGGCGCGGGTCGAACGGGCGCGGGATGATGTATTCGGCGCCGAAACGCGGCACTTCGCCGGCGTAGGCGCCGCCGTGATCCGAAGCCTCCATGCGCGCAAGCTGGGCGATGGCGCGCACGCAAGCGAGCTTCATCGCTTCGTTGATTTCGGTGGCGCCCACGTCCAGCGCGCCGCGGAAGATGTAGGGGAAGCACAGCGCGTTGTTGACCTGGTTCGGATAGTCCGAACGGCCGGTGGCGATGATGCAGTCGGGACGGACGCGCCTGGCGTCTTCGGGCAGGATTTCCGGATTGGGATTGGCCAGCGCCAGAATGACCGGCTTGTCGGCCATCGTCGCGACCATCTCCGGCTTGAGGATGCCGGCGGCGGACAAACCGAGGAACACATCGGCGCCAATCACGATCTCGGCCAGCGTGCGCTTGTCGGTGTCGCGGGCGTAGCGGGCCTTGTCGGGGTCGAGGTGCGGGCGGCCGGCGTAGATCACGCCGTCGCGGTCCACCGCGAGGATGTTCTCCGGCTTCATGCCCAGCGCGACCAGCATGTCGAGGCAGGCGATGCCCGCAGCGCCGGCACCGGAGGTGGCCAGCTTCACGTCTTCGATTTTCTTGCCGACGATCTCCAGTGCGTTGAGCACGGCCGCGCCGACGATGATCGCGGTGCCGTGCTGGTCGTCGTGGAACACCGGAATGTTCATGCGCTCGCGCAGCTTGCGCTCGACGATGAAGCACTCCGGGGCCTTGATGTCTTCGAGGTTGATGCCGCCGAAGGTCGGTTCCAGCGAGGCGATGATGTCGACCAGCTTGTCGGGGTCGCGCTCGTCGATTTCGATGTCGAACACGTCGATGCCGGCGAACTTCTGGAACAGCACGCCCTTGCCTTCCATGACGGGTTTACCGGCGAGCGGGCCGATATCGCCCAGGCCCAGCACCGCGGTACCGTTGGTGATCACCGCGACCAGATTGCCGCGCGCGGTCATTTCGCTGGCGGCGTTGGGGTCGGCGACGATGGCCTCGCAGGCGTAGGCTACGCCCGGCGAGTAGGCGAGGGCGAGATCGCGCTGGGTCACCAGCGGCTTGGTCGGCACGACCTTGATCTTGCCCGGCGGATCCTGGCGGTGGTAGGCGAGGGCGGATTGCTTCAGATCGTTG
>JBKJHV010000109.1:0-39924 GCA_046598445.1 Lysobacteraceae bacterium | reverse complement strand
AAAATCCGCCAGATCACCTGGCCGAATTGTTTCGGCAGCGAGCCGGTGTTGTAGTGCTGGCCATAGCGCGTGCAGATTTCCTTCACTTCCACCGCCATCGCCGCATAGCGGTTGGCCGGGATGTCGGGGAAGAAGTGGTGTTCGATCTGGTGGCTCAGGTTGCCCGACATCACGTTGAGCAACTTTCCGCCCGACAGGTTGGAGGAGCCGCGCAGCTGGCGCACGTACCAATGGCCGCGCGATTCGTTACGGATCGATTCCTTGGCGAAAGTTTCCGCATCGGCGGTGAAATGGCCGCAGAAGATGATGGTGTAGGTCCACAGGTTGCGCAGGATGTTGGCGACGACGTTGCCCAGCAGCACCGGCAGGAAGAACGGGCCGGCCAGCAGCGGGTACAGCACGTAGTCGCGTAACACTTGGCGGCCCATCTTGCGGCCGACCGGGCGGAAGGCTTCGCGCAGTTTCGCGTTGCTCATCTTGCCGGCGAACCAGCGGCCCAGGCGCAGATCCTGAATCGCGATGCCCCACTCGAACAGCACGGCGAAGACCACCGCGATCACCGGCTGCGCGAGATAGAACGGCTTCCAGCGCTGCTCGGGAAACACCCGCAGCAGTCCATATCCGATGTCGTCGTCCATGCCGCGGACATTGGTCCACGTGTGATGACGATAGTTGTGGGTCTTGCGCCAGTTGTCGCTGGTGCCGGCGATGTCCCACTCGTAGGTCTTGCCGTCGAGATGCGGGTCGCGCATCCAGTCGTACTGACCGTGCATGACGTTGTGGCCCAGCTCCATGTTTTCGAGGATCTTGGACAGGCCCAGCAGAAGGGTGCCGACGATCAGGGCCGACAGCGGCGCGACGTGCGCGAAGTCGCCGAGCAGACCGCCGCAGACCGCGCCGCCCCACAGCAACAGGCGCCCCGCGAAACCGGTCCAGCGCACGCCGGCGACCACCGCGCGGATGTAGTCGGCATCGCGTTGGCCCAGCGTCGCGGCGGTGCGCGCGCGCACGGCGTCGAGTTCGTGGCCGAAGCGTTCGAGTTCGTCGGCGGTGAGCGCGCGGTTCACAGAATGTGCGGTCATGGTCGGGTCACAGGTCCAGGATGAGATCGCTGCCGGCGCTGTTCACGCACAGGCGCAGTGCGGACACCGGCTCGTGTTGGATGTCGCCGGTGTGCAGATGTCGGGTGGTGCCGGCGCGTTTGCCGCAGGCGCAGGTGTTGCAGATGCCCATACGGCAGCCGGAGGCCGGCTTCAAGCCCGCGTCTTCCAGCGCCGTGAGCAAGGACGTGCCGCGCGGCACGTCGAGCGTACGTCCGCTTTTCGTCAGCGTGATCTGCACGTGCCGCGGTGCTTCGCCATCGTCCTCGAACACCACGCGCGGCGGCGGCGTGAACGCTTCGGACTGGAACGCTTCGCACTGGAGTACAGCTGCGCGATCGGCGGCCAGCGCGCGCGCCGCAGCGACGAAACCGTCGGGGCCACACGCAAAGACGCGACGCTGATGCAGATCGGGTGCAAGCATCGACAGCGACGGCGCATCGATGCGGCCGTGGCGGACATCGCCCGTATCAGCATCGCCCGTATCAGCATCGTTCGCTTGAACATCGCGCGTCAGCACGAAATCGACGCGGAAATTCGGCTGCGATGCGGCCAATGCACGCAGTTCTTCGACGAAGCACAGTTCATCGCGGGTCCGTGCCCAATAGATCAGTGTCAGCGGCACCGGCATGCCCAACGCGGCCTGCGCGCGGACCATCGCCATCAGCGGGGTAATGCCGCTGCCGGCGGCGAGGAACAACCAAGCGCCTTCCGCAGTCTTCGGCAAGGTCATCTCGCCGAACGCCGGACCCAGCGCGAGCACATCGCCGATCTGGGCCGTGTGGCACAGGTGTTGGCTGAGTTTGCCGCCGGGCATCGCCTTGACCGTGATCGCGATCCGGCCGTCGGCGCGCGGGGCGTCGCTGAGGCTGTAGCTGCGGGTGACGCGCGTGCCGTCGATCTCGGCGCTGATATTCAGATGCTGGCCGGGCAGGAAACCGCGCCAGTGACGGTTCGGCTGCAACAACAGGGTGAAAGAATCGCTGGATTCGGCCTGGCGGGCCACGATCCGCGCCAGCGGGCGGTCCCAGGACCAGCTGGGCCGCAACCGGGACGCCCAGAAATCGAAGGCATCCGGCGCCAGCAGCGTCCGCGCGATGCGCTTCAAGAGCGGGCGGCGGCGAGGACTTGCAGGGGCGATGTCTGGACTGACGGCAGTGTTCATGGCCGTCACTATACAGATGAGAATACATTTGTCTATACATATGTATATTTGATGGCAGGGCTATGATGCCGGTCACTCAGCCCTTCCCTATCCCGCCCGTGACCGATCAGCTCTCCGCCGACAGCGCCGACCTCCACCCCGGGCGCAAGACCTCGATCTCGCGGGACGACCTGCTTGCGGCGGCGCTGCGCCTGATCGGGCCGCATCGCAGCGTGTCCAGCCTGAGCCTGCGCGAAGTGGCGCGCGAGGCCGGCATCGCCCCGAATAGTTTCTATCGCCAGTTCCGCGACATGGATGAACTTGCGGTGGCGCTGATCGACGTGGCCGGACGTTCGCTGCGCAAGATCGTCGGTGCCGCGCGCCATCGCGCGGAGACCCAGCGCGGGATCGTCCGCGGCTCGGTCGAGACCTTCATGCAGCAGGTGCGCGCCGACGACAAACTGCTGCACGTGCTGCTGCGCGAAGGCACCGTGGGGTCGGACGCGTTCAAGCAGGCCGTCGATCGCGAGCTGACGTTCTTCGAGGACGAATTGCGCACCGACCTGGTGCGGCTGGCGGCGGCGGAAGGTGCGGTCATGCACGAACCCGCGCTGGTGTCGAAGGCCATCACCCGTCTGGTGTTCGCGATGGGCGCGATGGCGATGGATCTGCCGCCGGAGCGCGACCGCGAACTGCTCGATCAGCTCAGCACGATGGTGACGATGATCATTTCCGGCTCGCGCGCGATCGCATTGAAATCGGCCTGATCGAAGACCGCGCCCGAACGCTGAGCTTCACTTCCGTCGCTGCGCGAACAACCACGACCACAGTTCGGGCGTCTGCGAATACGCCGGATCCCAGCTGTTGTGGTTCGCTTCCGGGAATTCGGTGTAACGCACGTCGGCACCGATAGCTCTCAGCGCAGATGAAATTTCCCGCGATTCGCGCGGCGGCACCACGTCGTCCTTCGCGCCGTGGAAGATCCACACCGGCACATGCTTCAATCGCTTCGCCAGCGCGGCCGGCGGATCGGCTTCGCCCCGCAGCGGCGTGACGACCAGATCGCGTTCTTCGCGCGGCGCGGTCAGTCCGCCGCACACCGGCGCCAGCGCCGCGAAACGCTGCGGCTGCATCAGCGCGAGTTCCCAGGTGCCGTAACCGCCCATCGACAGCCCGGTGAGATAGCTGCGGTCGCGGTCGCCGCCGAATTCTTCCGTGGCGGCGTCGAGCGCAGCGAACGCGATCTCCGCCGCAATACCATTCCAGTCGCGGCCGTCGGGCGCCTGCGGAAACACCGCGATGGCCGGAAAGGTATCGGCATGCGCGCGGATGTATGGACCCAGCCCCACCCGCGTCGGCTTGTCGCCGTCGCTGCCGCGCTCGCCGGTGCCGTGGAGAAACAGGATGGTCGGGACCAGGCTCGTCGACGCCCCGCTGTGTGCAGCCCGCGCAGGCACGAACACCTGATAGCGATACGCGGCGCCATCGACGGTCACGCTGCGTTCGACGAACGCCCCGGAAACGGGTTCCCCGGGCATCGTCGTACACCCGATCAGCGTTGCGGTCATCGCCAGCACTCCGATCAAGACAAAAGCGCGGGTCAGCGCACGAACACACAATATTCCCATGGTTTGAATTCCGGCTCAGTGGACTCGCCCAGTGTCCCGGATTCCCAACTGTAACGCCCGATGTAATCGTCGCGCATCGAACGCGCGGGGCTCCCCATCTACAAACCGGCGATCCGAACCAGAGGCTGCAAAGCAACCGGCCTAGTCCGCTATGCTTACGGCAATCCCGTCGAAACCAGGAAAGACACCATGCGTCAGAACCGCCTGCTGATCTTCAGCGCATTGTCCATGCTGTTGTTGGCCGCATGTCAGAAAGAGCCGGCGGCAACGCCCGATACCGCAATCAGCGCGCCGGCTGCTGCCACGCCCGAGCCGGCGACGGCCACCGCCACCGCCGCTGACGCTGACGCTGTCGAAACACCGGTCGCAGCCGCAGACACCGGTTTCAGCGCGGAGAAGATCGCGGTCTCGACAGCGACCTTGCCGCCTTTCCCGTTCTTCGAGATACCCGATGGCCTTGTCGGAAAGGTCAAGGATGGCAAGAACACGGTCGACTTCGGGCGTCATTTCTTTCTCGCCGGAAAGAAGATGATTGCGGTCGAAGGCCGGCTGTATCACAACAACATGAGCCTGATCGCGCAGGACAAGAGCCGCGAATATACGGCCCTGGAGTTCCATCGCAATTACGAGAATGCGATTCAGGCGTTGGGCGGCGCGAAGATCAGCGAAACGCAATTCACGCGTCCGATCGTCGATGAAGTCGGCGGCCTGCGCGAAGTCAACAAATACTGGCACAGCGCACCGCCCACCAGCGGCTACGAGCACCACAGCCATCTGATCCGCACCGCCGACAAGGAATATTGGATCCATGTCGGAACATCGGCCGCAGGCAAGACCGGGCACATTGTCGTTCTCGAAAAGAAAGCGATGACGCAATCGCTGGGCTTTCTCGATGCCGCCGCGATGAAGACCGCGATCGACGCCGATGGCCGGGTCGCGCTCTACATCAATTTCGATACCGACAAGTCGACGCTGCGGCCCGACAGCCAGGCCGCCATCGCTGAAATCAGGACGCTGCTCGATTCGAATGCTGGGCTTAAGGTGTCCATCGAAGGTCACACCGACAACACCGGCAGCGCGGATCGCAATCGCCAGCTGTCCAGCGAACGTGCGCGCAGCGTGCTCGGCGCGCTGGTCGGCCTAGGGATCGACCCTTCCCGCCTGAGTTCAAAGGGTTTTGGCCCCGACAAACCCTTGGCCGACAATGCCGATGAGGCAGGCCGTGCGAAGAACCGCCGGGTCGAGCTTGTGAAGCTCTGAGCGCGGCAGCGACGACAACAAAAAACGCCGCTTTCGCGGCGTTTTTTGTTGCGGGGTGCCATCCGGGACGAATGAGTGTCATCCCGAACATATGACTTGTCATCCCGAACGCATGTGGGGGATCTGCTGTTCGCATACGGATTGCGCAAGAAGCAGATCCCTCCGCCCGCTGCACGGCCGTTCGGGATGACACTTTTTTGCTGTGCGGGTGTTCTGGATGAAATTTTTTACTGCGCATACGTTTGCGACGACAGATTTCCCCGCTGGCCGCTCACCACTTGCATCTCCGGCGCGTCACTCGGCAGGCAGGCGGTCGCCCAGCGCCAACCCGGGGCGCTCGTCATCCCAGGCCAGACCGGCGATGCGCCAGTCGTCGCCGTCTTTCGCGAACTGCAGACTCTTCAGTCCGCGCTGGTCGAAAGCGACGCCATGCTTCATGCCGACCTTGCGGTACAGACTCCAGCGACTGGCGACATGGCCGAACAGATTCATCCGCGAATCGATTTCCCATTCGTCGAAATCGACCACGGTGCCGTCGGTCAGCAACATTCGTCGCGATTCGATGAAAGCATCGACGGTGTAGACCTCGGGCACGGCACCAACTGCCTTGACGATGCGCGCGTCGGCCAGAAACAGGTCACGCAGCGAGTCCACCGGCGGCACCGCCCCACCCTTGTTGCGGAAGGCGGCATACACCGTCGTGACCAGCGCATCGATGGCGTCGCGGTCGTTCACTTCAACAGCACCAGCGTCGCCAGCCCGAGGAAGCTCAGGAAGCCGACGACATCGGTCACCGTGGTCAGTACCACGCCGCCGGCCAGCGCCGGATCGACATCCATGCGCTTCAGTGTCAGCGGCACCAGCACGCCGGCCAGCGCGGCGGCGACGAGATTGATGGCCATCGCGCCGCCGATGACGAGCCCGAGTTTGTAGTCCTGGAACCAAAGCGCGGCAACGATGCCGACCACGATCGCCCAGATCACGCCGTTGAGCAGGCCCACCAGCAGTTCCTTGCTGAGCAGCGCGCGCAGATTGCCGTGCGCGACCTGGCCCAGCGCGAGACCGCGCACCATCAGCGTCAGCGTCTGCGTACCGGCGACGCCGCCCATGCTGGCGAC
Source organism: Lysobacteraceae bacterium (assembly GCA_046598445.1). GTDB lineage: Bacteria > Pseudomonadota > Gammaproteobacteria > Xanthomonadales > Xanthomonadaceae > Lysobacter_I. The sequence continues at coordinate 33,674 of JBKJHV010000109.1, read as the reverse complement.
GATGGGCATCAGCACTGCCAGCGCGACGATCTGCTCCAGCGTGGCCTCGAAGCGACCGATCACCCACGACGCCAGGAACGCGGTCGCGAGATTGATGCCCAGCCAGATCGCACGACGCTTGGCCGCGCGCGGCACCGGGCTGAACAGATCTTCGTCTTCGTCCAGACCGGCGGCGCCGAGCGCCTGATGTTCGGCCTGGTAACGGATGATGTCGACCACGTCGTCGATGGTGATGCGGCCGAGCAGCACGTTGTTGTCGTCGACGACCGGGGCGCTGATCCAGTCGTGGTCGGAGAACATCCGCGCCACTTCGTCGGCGGATTCTTCCACGCCGATCGCCGGCTGTTCGTCGTCGACCAGTTGATTGACCGGCGTGCTGGCATCGCAGGTGAGCAGCGACTGCAGCGCGATGCGTCCGAGATACTGATGTCGGCGGCTGACCACGTACAGATGATCGGTATGTTCCGGCAGCTCGCCGCGCAGACGCAGGTAGCGCAGCACCACATCCACGGTGGTGTCGGCGCGCACCGTGACCACGTCCGGGTTCATCAGACGGCCGGCAGTGTCCTCGTCGTAGGACAGCACCTGCTCCAGGCGCTCGCGGTTCTCGCGGTCCATCGACTTCAGGACTTCGTCGATCACCGTGTCGGGCAGATCCTCGACGAGGTCGGCCAGATCGTCGATGTCGAGATCCTCGACCGCCGCGACCAGTTCGTCCTGGTCCATGTCCGCGATCAGGCTTTCGCGCACGTCCTCGCCGACGTGGACCAGCACCTCGCCGTCGTCTTCCGGATCGACCAGCCCCCAGACCACGCCGCGTTTGCCGGGCGGGAGGGATTCGAGCAGATTGCCGATCTCGGCCGGCGACAGCGTGTTGACCAGCCGCCGCACGGGGCCCAAGCGGCCGCTGTCGAGCGCGTCCGAGAGCAGGCGCAGCTGACGCGCGGTCTTGTCGTGGCGGATGGTCTCGGCCATTCGATGCTCCCGTGGGCGGGTGCGCACCCCTCGAGGCTTCAACCACGACGGCGCGACAGGGTTATGTGTCCATGCGCGCATTATCGCCCGGCACGGCGGGGATGGACACCCCCGCGAGGCCGCCACCGCTTCGATGCGCAGCGCTCGTGCTCGCATCCGGCGCGTTCGTGACGGAAGCCCGGCAACGACGCTTGCGAGCCACCCGCAGCGTGGCAGACTATCCCGGCTGGTCCCACCGGGGGCTGACCAGCGCGGACCGCCTCGTGCCGCACCGTCGTTTATGTTGCCTTCCCGGGCATGGATGAATCGGAGAAAGCAGCATGCTGTATCGCTGGGACGACTACAGCCTCGATCGCGAAGGCACCTTACTGACGCGAGAAGGGCAACAGATCGACGTCTCACGGAAGGTTCTGGACTGCATCAGCCATCTCGTCGAGCACCGCGAGCGCGTGGTGGGTTACGACGAACTCATCCGCAGGGTCTGGGGGCACGAAAGCGTCACCAACCACCAGCTATCGCAGGTGATCCTCGCCGCGCGACGCGCGCTCGGCGACGATGGTCAGGCGCAGCGCCTCATCCGCACGATGCCGGGACTGGGCTATCGCTGGATCGGCGAGGTGGCCGAGGGTCATCGAACGGAGATTGCCGAATCGGCTCCGACGCACGAGTCGGAAGACCACAACGACGCAAGGTCCGCACCCGCACCGACGGCGGATCCGCATATCTCACCAGTCGCCGCGTCGCCAGTCGACAGCGCGACCACGCGCATCGCCGCAAGACGGAGCCTGAAAGTCATCGGGCTCGGGCTCCTGCTCGTTCTCTGTGCGGGCGCGTACGTCATGCGCGCCAGTTCCGTGGGCGACCCGCCGACCGAGCCTCACTCCGCGCCTGCGGACACGATCGTCGCGTTGAACGACGCATTGCGCGCCGGGAACTTCGAAGAAGTCCGCGAAGGGCTCGCGACGCTGCCATCGCATCTTGCGGACACACCGGACGCACGCATTCTTGAGATCGAACTGGATTTCTACCGCGGCCGTTTGAACCGCGCACTCGAAAAGCTGGAAAACCAGCTGTCGCGGCCGGAAGCGGTCGCAGACGCGATCCTGCGGGCCAGACTGCTCATCCTCAAAGGACGGCTAATCGGCAGGATGGACAGCCCCCCCCTGGAAATCCTGGCCCTTGCGCAGTCCACCCTCGACCTGCTCGACTCGCTAGGAAGCAGCGCACCACCCGAGATCCGCGCCCAGGCGCTCGAAAGGCGCGCATCCGCCCTGATCCTGAGCGATCGGCTCGACGATGCCCTCCGCGATCTGGCGCTCGCCAACGATCTGTACAAGCTCAGCGGCGATGTGCATCGCGCCATCGGCGTGAAGTCCAGTATCGCGCGCGTCTGGATGCGGATGGGGCGCCTGCAGGAAGCGCTGAACGAATCGCGCGAGGCGGCCGAAGCCTATCGCCGAACATCGGATCGTGTCGGCGAAATATTCGCCTTCAACACCATGACGCGCATCCAGATGGAACTGCTGCGCTGGGACGACGCTCTCGCCAGCAACGGCAACAGCATGCGCCTGCTGCGCGAAGTGCCGGATGCGGAAAGACGCTATCGCAGCCTGCAACTGCGCGCGCAGGCGTTGAGCGCAAAAGGCCAATTGCGGCTCGCGGCATCGCAACTCGAAGAAGCGGCGGGTCTTCGGTTCGAGAACGAGGGTTTCACCATTCCGGCATTCCATCTTCTCGAATCGGGCGACGCGGCCGGCGCGCTGCAAGCTGCGCAGAAAGGGTTCGACAGCGCTTCCAGCCGCGACAGCGCCGACATCCTGCTCGACAGCAAGGACGGCGCCCTGCTGCTGTGGGTCGCGGCCGCCCAGCGTCTGGCCGGCACCGGTATCGCCATGCCTGCGCCCTCGCCGGAACAACGACAATATCTGCAGAGCCCGAAGACCGCGCTCGGCCGGATCGCAAGCGGGCGATGGCTGTGGTCGCAGGGCAAACGCAAGGAAGCGGAAGCCGAATTCCGCCGCGCCCTGGACGAGTCCCGCCGCATGAACCATCTGTTCCGCATGACGCTCGCGGCCGAACCCCTCGTCGAGATGCTGCTGGAGAGCCGCAATATCGAAGCCGCCCAAACGATCGCGACGGATCTGCGGGCTTTCGATCCGGAGCGCATGGATCGCGACTATCGAGCCAAGCTGCTACGCCTGCGCGTTGCTTTGGCCGCTGGGGAAAACACCATGGCCCAAACGATTCACCGGGATATTCAGCCCCTGGCGGGAGAACGCAGGTTACCGCCAGACATCGCGGCACGTTTATCCATACCGGTTTCCGCCAGTGCAGACCATCATTTGAAGCATTGACGCGGACGTTGGTCACGGTTGATACCAAAGGGATCGAACTGAGCTTGTTCTATGTGGCCTGTCCGGCTTCGACATGAACCACCTGATCGCCGAATTTGATTGTCTGCGGCCGATGCGCGATATAGATGCGATGCATGTCGAGCCTGGAAAGATTGACGTTGAGCTGCTCCTCCGTCGCAACATCCAGGTCGCTGGTAGACTCGTCCAGCACAAGAATCGTTGGTTTTCGGTACAGAGCGCGCGCAATCAGCACACGCTGCTTCTGTCCTGCTGAAAGCGTCGACCCCATGTCCCCGACGGGTGTGTGATAGCCCATCATCATCTGCGAGATATCATCATGTACGCATGCGTGCCTCGCGCATTCTTCCACCCGCTCCATGTCGACATCGGCATCGAAAAAAGCGATGTTATCCCGGATCGATCCGGCAAAAAGCACGTCACCCTGAAGCACACATGCGATCTGCTGTCGAAGTTCATCGAGGTTGATTTCTTCGATCGGCTTGCCGTTGATCAGAATCTGTCCGGCAGTTGGCTTGTAGATTCCCAGAATCATCTTGGCGATGGTGGTCTTGCCCACGCCGGATCTTCCGGTGATGACCGTACATTTCGAACCGGCGCTCGAGAAACTCAGGTGATCGAGGACATTCCTCGCGAATTCGGAGTACTTGAAGGACACGTTCCTGAAGTGCACGGATGCCGGACCCGTCGGCATGCCATCACCCTGCGCGGTCTGCGCGGAAGACGGCATCTCGCTGTCATCGTCGGAATCGTCCGCAGCAAGCTGCGTCAACCCTTCGGTCGGCGTCAGCACAATGTCCGCCAGTCGCTCGAAGTGAAGGCGCAACATCCGCACTTCGAAGAAGTACTTCACCAAATTACCCGCACGTCCCATGAATTGATCCTGGTAGCTTAGGTAAGCGAACAACATGCCCACCGTGAACTGTCCTTGGTAGATGAGGCTCGCAGCCAGATAGATCGCGACGATCCGCTGTGTGCCCGAGATCAATGCCCCCGTCGTTCCAATGGCAATTCCCAGCCACTGGCCTCTGATCTTGATGTTGATGGCTTCGATCGAGAGGTTCTGCCACGCCGTACGCCGATCATTGGCGCGGCCGCACAGCTTGATCGGACGAATGCCCCGGATACTCTCCATGAAGCTCGATGATGCGCGGGCGTCGGCGACCAGCGATTCCTTTGCATTTCGCTTCAACGCCTCGAAGCTCAACAACTGAAGAAGGGTCAAGCCCACAAGCGCCGCGATCGCGGTCAGCGCGAGCTTGGGGCTGTAGAGCCAGATCATGACCAGGGTGACGATACTCATCAGGCCATCCAGGATGCCTTCGATCACCCCCGTGGTCACGGTTCTCTGGATCGCGGACACCGACCCGAATCGCGACATGATGTCGCCGAGATGGCGCCGCTCGAAGAAGTCGACCGGCAAGTGGAGCAGGTGCGTCAAGACACGGGACGACCACTGGAACCCGATGCTGGTCGAGAGGTAGGTCACCATCCAGGTGCGAACCAGGCCAACAGTGAGATTGATCAACATCAGCAAGGCCATACCGGCCACGACGGTGACGATCAGTCGCTTGTCCGCAGAGCCAAATGCGTTGTCGATCATCCATTGCATCGCGGCCGGCGACGCCAGGCCGACGATCTGCAGCAGCAACGCAAGCGCGAAAATATGCGCCAAAGCCGAATACATTCCGTCCGTCCGGCCGATGATCGATTTCAGCGTGGGAATCCTGCGCTCATCGCGCGCAACGAAATTCTGATTAGGCTCGAAATCGACGGCGAAGCCCGTGAAGTGCGTGGAAGCCTCGGCGTAGCTCATCCTGACCACGCCGATCGAAGGGTCGTGAATGACGATCTTCCGGCGACCGGCCTTTTTCAGCACTACGAAATGATTCAAATCCCAATGCAAAATGCATGGCACTTTCAGATGCTTGAGCGCATCGAGCTCGGCCTTCACCGCTCGCGCCGACAGACCGATACGATTGGCTTGAACGATAAGCTGTTTCAGGTTCATGCCATCCTGCGCCGTGCCCAAGCGAGATCTCAAGCTGGCGAGGTCCGTACGCAATCCGTAGTAGCTGCTGACCATGGCCAGACAGGCAAGTCCGCACTCCGAGATTTCGGTTTGCAGAATGGTCGGCAGTCGCCCCATCGCTTCCCACGGCTTGAAATTTATCGCGCGAAAGCCCGTCATTTCCGTCGTCGTTACTGGATTGGGATGCACAGAATTTCTCGCGAAATAGTTCATGCAGCAAGGTGAGGAAAATAATCATGAAGCGCTTATTCGACATAAATCGATGAACCTTCAGACTTCAGTCATTGCCGAACAATGTCTTGAGCGGGTCGAAAAGCCATTGATAAATCCGGCGCTTCCTTACAGGAACCCTGATTTCGACCTGCCTGCCAAGCAGCGCGTCTGCTGGATACTTTGTCGACGCCAGGTCGATGGCGGTCACAACCTTGTATTTCATGAGAGTGGTTCGTGTCTGAGGATTCCAATCTTCCGAGGGCGTCATCGCGATCGACGTGACCTTGCCCAATATCCTCGCATCCGGAGTGCCCTTGAAGGCTTTCAATCGAAGTTCAATCCTGTCGCCATGCCTCAGGAGTCCGTGCGTTTCCGCAGATACGCGCGTTGTCACGACAAGATCGCCATCCCCCGCAAGCTTGACCACATTCGAATATGGGTTGTAGTTGTTTCCGACATCCAATGGGATCTGATAGACGATCGCATCCATTGGCGATTTGACGGTATTGACATCGCTTGGTCCGGATTCGGTTTTTTCGGAAGACTTCTTGTCTACGGTATCTGCTTGCGGTCTCTCTGACGCGGCTTCGCTCCGCTCGGCGACCTCATCTTCGTTCTGCGTGGGTCGAGACGATTCATCATTATTCTGTTGACCCTCTGATTTCGCGTCAGCCTCGTCGGCTGCCGATGATTTGCTAGTCGAAAATTCTTCCTTATCGATGATCCGGAGATCGACAAGTGGCTGTCCTTTCCGTACTCGTTCCCCTTCCCTGACATGCAGCTTTACAACGATACCTTCACCCTCCCCTCTCACATCGAGAACCCCTGCCTGGGTCTGGATCACTGCCTCTGTCACTTCTGTCGTCGTATAGCTTCCTATCGCCAGAAACGCAATTATCATCGCAGCCAGCGACAATGCCGCTGTCGAGTACCATGCGAATGGCAGCGGTACCGCGAGCGAAGTGCCTCCGAAAGCACGACTGGAGTGTCTTTGCATCGACTCCGGTCGAAATTCCAGCTTGTTGTCCGGCGCTCCGGATTGAACGTCGCTCGCGGAGAGATTCTGCTGGGCGCCATTGTCAGATTTCATATGCATATCCCCGAACGAAATCAAATGCTCAATCCAGCGCCTTGCGTATCGCAACTGGCAAAATGATGACTTTCGCCGGAATCCATTTTCCGCAGCATGAACTCATGCACATAGCCAGAGTATTTTCTTCGCAGTGAATGATAGCGGCTGGAGTTCATGGCTTTTGCCGTACTTTCATCGTCAACCGATAGTCCGATCAAAAGATCCTGTTCTTTTCCAAGCGAATCCAACAGCACGTTTCCGATAGCGGCAGCTGCAACCGCGTCGGTTTTACCATCGTTGAATTTACTGCCGTTCGGAAGCCTTCCAAAAAGATACACATTGTAAAGCGCACGTAACGCACTGATATTTCCCATGGACGCACTTCGCTCCAGCATTTCGACGGCTTGCGTGCGATAGACATTCTCGAAAGATCCGTTCGGACTCTCTCGCTTGCGTTGACGGCCGGCGTACAGGGCGAAACGAGCCATCGCCTGGGGGTCGCCCAAGCGGGCGGCCTGGTACATCCGTTTGTTCGTTTCGTCCAACTGCTCGGCGGACAGGCCATCGCATAAAATCGAATTCTTCCTGGCTTCTGAATCCATTTCCCCGATCATGGCCAGCAGACGCCTCTCGTCATCGGAACCGGCTTCTCTGCGCGCGGCCTCTTCGAACCGATCCGCTGCATCGATCTTCATTGTTTCGACCTCCCTGCAACGCGCCAGCCCCCGGTACAGCATGCAGGCCGAAACAGCGTCTCCTGCATCGGCACCGCTGGCGAGGCGGTCGAACACAGCAGCAAGGCTTGCGACTTGCTTCGATACACTCGCAATATCGCGCCGTCCTTCATGGTTGCTATCAAGAGGCAGGCTGGTAGCGGGTGCTTCCAGGGCAAGAGAGTATTGACTTGGAATCGCTGGATTTACGCGATTCTCGATACGAATCGCCGACACGGGAAACAGTACATGTCTCTGCGGCGTAGGGCTGGCGAATAGCAATCCAAAGGCCATGATAGCCGCGGCAAGAGGCAACCGAGCACCGGCAAGTATCGACACCCTGCCTTTTTTTTCGCATGCTGTGCTGATTTTTTCGTATTTGAATTTCTTCATCGTCATCACTTCAATGGCCGTATCCTGAAACGAACCACGTCAAATGCAAGTAAGCGCCATCCTTATTGATGGGCCGCACCCTGAACTGGAGCACGTCTCGACCCGCGATTTTCCGATAGGCATCATGTAATTTGCGCTGATCTTGCGTTGCCACGGCATATCGGATGCCGTGGCAACGTTGGCCCATATTGATTGAGCCCTTTCGCAAGGCCACAAATCAGCTGTTAGGAAAACCCTGTTCAATATCCTGCTGCGCGGTGGCAAAGCTTGACGTGCTGGTATCGCCATTATTGGGATCTACGTCTGCCGCGAGAGTCCCAAAAAAAGCACGCATTGATCCGCTCAATGCAGTGGCCACGCCATTCATGATGATGAAGACCTGTGCACGATTGTTATTACCCATCACGTTGTTCAACGCTGGATTTGCCTGCGCCTGAGTCTGACGAGGACAGCAATATGCCAAAGCCGCGATGATCAATGAAAGAACGCCAACCGCCGTTCCTGCATAGATCCCGAAGTTTGTATGGTCATAACCACCCACCACTTGCGTACCCACGGCGTCGACATCTTCGGCACTCAGAGTGACGATCCCGCTGTATTCATTCATGGCTTTCATGAAATTTCTCCCTGCTAAATTGTTTGGACATCAGGTTTTGCACGCGCTATCGCGCGCTGTCGTTCGGAAATCAGGTTCCGGTGAGCGGCCGAACGCTTTCAAAGTCAATATTCCTGCAGCCAACGGTGAAGTGCCTCTGACCGATTTTCCATGAGGTACTATTCTTGGTGCTAAGAATTACGTTTCCGCCGCTAACCAGCGTGGCTGGGGTGAAATACAGGGTATCGCTACTTTTCAGCCTGATCGAGAAATCGGTACTATCGATGGTATCCAGCCGCACGACTCTTGAATTCCTGGCGTCGTCGCAATTCCAGTTGGTCTCGATTTTTCTGCCCGACGTGGCGTCGGCATCGGTTCCCAGCCCGTTGCACAAATCCTTGCTGATCATGAAATAGCTGGCGCCCGCAGTCGAATTGACCCAGCCGGAACCTCTGACGAATGTGTAAATCGTGGCCGACGACGAGGTGGTCGTATATGTCAGCTTTCCAGCCGATTCCCGGAAGTAGTAGCGTGTTCCGCCGTTCTCAGTCGCCACTTTACAGTCATACATCACGTCTTGGTCATCCGACACAGCGAAGGCTTGCGTCGACAGTGTGCACAAGGCAGCAAGCGCAGCGACGATCATTTTGCGTTTATTGCTGTTGTTCATGGTGTTCACCCTCTTTCCTTGGTTGATGTTTTCACATGGCGTCCAGCCTGCCACTGGCGGAATCCGGCTTCGAGAAATCTGGATCACGAAAGCTTTCTCGCCGCTGGATGAGAATCCGCACAACCTTGTGGTCACAGCATTGGATGCCGATGTGAGATATGGATTGCCGACTGACTCTTCGCGGCTCAAACCTGGCCATCCACGGATCGATCCTGGTCCTCATGCGCAGCAGAGTCATGCAAAAAACGGCATGGAATCATCACGAAACGAGCATTCGATCATCATGAAACGATCAAAATCTCGTTCAAATTGTCATCGCGGCTGTTTTTCCGATTTGTCCGAGTCAGCCCAGTATTGTTTCCTCCCGATCTCACACGCATTGGCGGAATACTTTCAGCACGCATACACTCCTTGAATGACGATGACGCGCCTTTCATAGCCTTTGCATGGAATCGCGCTCGTCCCGACGGCAGTATTTGGAGAGAACGGAGGTGAGAGAGTTTTTTCGCGCCTGCGCTGTGTTGCACACAACGTTTATGACCGCCGATCTTGCAAGGGCGGGCCGACCATCAACGTTGCGATTTGATGGCCGCACGAAAGCGCTTGTCCCATAAGCATGCAGGCACTGCACAAGCCGGCGCTTTAGGCCGTCCTCCACCTGACTTGATTCGCTACCGATCTTCCGTGCGGCAGCCGCACCGCACTGGCGCGCTGCCGATCACCGCGCGGAAGCGCTTCGAGTAGTCGGCATGGTGGCGCTCAGCGGTCTTTGCTTGCGCAGCATGCGGGTCGCTTCGCCCATGAGCCACAGGTAGCGATCGGACGGAACGGCCTCGCTGTCGGCATCCAGCGTGACGAAGCGGCCGGTGGTCGGCACCTGATTGGCGTTCTCGGCGATCTTGAACATCGCCGTGCCTTCGTCTACCTCGTCGTACATCGCGACGTAGATCATGTTCGAGCCGGCGGCCGTGGCGTTGTAGGCCTGTCGCCAGAAGAAGCGGCCGCCGCGACGCGGGATCTGGTTAAGCGGAGAGGCGCCGTCGCGGAGGTTGTACCAGGAGAAGCCGGGCCAGACGACCGGCATGTAGGCCACGCCGGTGCCGTTCAATGCGGCGAGATCCGGCGCGATCCTGTCCGTGCGCCAGCGATCGGCGCCGGCATCGTCGCTGTAACGGCCCACGGTCCACGGGCTGATCACCGCCGCATCGTCGTAAGCATCGCGCCAAGCCGACGAATGCGATCGCCAGCCGGGGTCCACGCCGAGCACGACCGTCGCTCGATAGCGTTCGGGCGCATCGGTCTTGAGCCAGCGCAGCAATTCCTTGAGCTGGCTGGCGGTGCCGGGACGGTCGCTGAAACCGAATCCCCAGATCGCCAGCACCGGTCGGCCGTTGTGCCGAAGGTAGCGCGGGCTCTGGGTGATGCGCGCGTCGTCGACCAGATGCATCCAGTCCGATTTGATGTTGGCGATCAGGGTCGATGTGTCGCCGCCGGAAATATCGTACATGTTGGCGAAGACGCGGCCGTGACACTCGCTACCCGAGCGGACATTCGAGAGCACGCGATCGCGCACGGTGCGCAGCCGGATGGCCTCGCCGATGAAACGCTGCACGAACACACCGTCGACCCCGTAGTCGCGCATCCACTGCACATGGCGGTCGACGGTTGTGGCGTTGTAAGCGCTGTAAAGGCCCGCGACCCTGCCATCCTTGTAGCGGAAACCGGTTGCGGTGAGTTCGCTGGCGCTGTATTCGCGGAGGTCGGGCCACATATCGAAGCTGATGTTGCTGGCGGTCGGCGTCACGCCGGGCGACCAGTGGCGCCACCCCGCGCCGCTGCCATCGCCTGACGTGTTGAACCAGCCCTGGTAGCCGGCCATCATTTTGCCGTTGAGGGTATTCGCATCGACAGACGTCTGCTGCGCCGTGCCTGTCGCCCAGACCGCGGCGCCGTTGCTTCCGTAGAGCACGAGATTGCCATCGTCCTGCATCACCAGCCGATCGGCGCTTTTGCCTGCGGTCGCAGTCGACCATATCGCCAGCCCGGTCGCACTGCGCAATACGACATTGCCGTCCGTCTGGAACACCAGCCGCTCGCCGCCGCGCCCATTCGTCGCGGAGGCCCATAGCACCGTTCCCCCGGGCTGCTGCGACAGCACGAGATTGCCGTCGCCCTGCAGCTGGAAACGGTAGGACGCCGTCGCCGAGTCCAGTCGGCCTCCGAGAGCGAGCTGGTCGCCCGGCCGCAGTGTATCGGCGGCATCGACGGAAAACGCCGAAACGCACAGCAGGAAACAGAGCATCATCCGTCGCAACATGATCGTCATTGGGAACCTCGATTGCGGATCCGATTTTTTTTGCGCGCAACGCGTGCGGCGCCGTCCTTGGGTGCGATATCGCGTCAGTCGGCGAGGTACGCACCCATCAGGTTGATGCAGACGCGACGCACAGACGCCCGTTTCCAGCCGCTGGAACCCCCGGCGTAATAGTGCGCGTCGTAGGTGTAGGCGAGCCGATCCAGGTGATTCGGATCCGGCGCGATATCGGTGCATCGACCGATGCGGCCTTCAGTCGGACACGACGACGCCGCGCGGAACGTTCCGCCCATCGATGCGCAGCCTTCGGACGCCGCCTGCACGCTCTTCTCCGTGCCTGCCACCGGAAACAGTTCGCGGCACTGATGCTCGGTCGTGCGCAGATCGCACACGTATGCGGACGCCGCCGCCGTTTGCGCCGGCAGACCGGTTGCACGCCCATCGGCGTGCGCCGCTCCGGGAGCGACCAGCAGCCATGTCGCCAATGCCAGCGCACCCGGAATATTCAATATTTTCATCATGTCAGTAGCCCTTCATGACAGTGAATCTCTCGATCACGGTGCCGTCGATGTTCTTCAGGTAGAACTCGGCACGATCCGCATAGAACGTGCCGAACAGCGCGCCGTGCTTGGCGCCCTGGGTCGAGGTGTAGATCTTCGCCCACCAGTTGCCGCTGAGCTCCTGGTCGCGGATATCCGTGCCGCCGATTCCCGACACGAACGCGATCGTGCTGCCGTTGATCGCGGTATACGGAGACGAGCTATCGGCGACGGTCCTGTTCTGCATGTTGCTGAGCAAGTGCGTGCGCGAATAGGAATGTTCGTGCCCGGTCGCGATGATCGCGCCCTTGCGGCGACAGTTCTCGTAGGCGGTCCAGCCGACTTCGTCGGTCTTGCTGCCGACCTGCATGTACCGCTGATTCTTGTGCCAGGCGCAGATCCGCCATGCACCGGACGGTGCGTTGGCAAGACTGTCGGCGATGAAGGCCTCCTGGTCGGATGCGGAACCGCGGGTACCGATGCCGGAGATCACGATGTAGACATTGTTGAGCCTGCAGGTGGCGCGCGCGCCATAGGTGCCGGAGCAGCGCACCGCCGTCTGATTGCCGAGTCGCGCCTCGCCGTAGCTGCGTATGGTCGACCAGTTGCCGTCGTCGACATCATGGTTGCCCACCACGACGAGGGCCGGATCGGATCTGCCCAGCGTATTGCGGACCTTGCTGTCCCAGTCGTCTTCGAGGCCACCGCTGTAGACGCTATCGCCCAGCGTAATCGTGAGCTGCGCGCCTTCGCCTTTGATCAGGTCGAGCACCTTCTGGAAGCTGCTGCCGGCATTGGTATCGCCGATGAACGCGATCTTCGTTCCCGCCTCGGGCGACTGGACCGTACCGGTCGACCAGACAATGGCGTTGCTTGTGTTGAAGATCGCGAAGTTGCCGTCGTTTTGCATGACCGCGCGGTTGCCGCCGGTGCCCACGCTCTTGGACGACCACACGGCGACGTTGCTGCCGGTGTAAAGCACCAGATTGCCGTCGCCCTGCATGGTCAGACGGGTGCCGCCGAGGCCGTTGGTCGCCGACGCCCACAGCACGCCGCTATCGGATGTGCGTCGGAGCACCAGATTGCCATCGGACTGAAAATTGAACCGGTAGCTGCCATTCCCCGACGCCAGGTATTGCGACGGCGACAGACTCTGGTTCGATCCCAGCGTATCGGCGCCATGCGCGATGCCAGCGATGCCGAACAGCAGCGCCATGGCCAGCAGGCGGCCGAGCGCCGCGAACATCGTGTTGACGTGCATATCCATATCCTTCTTCGGGTTCGGCCGTACGCCGGACATCGGCATGTGGCGTCGTACGATCCATGCGATTGCTTTGTCGATGTTGCGATAGCGTGCGCGTATGGCTGCCGGGCCTCGCAAAGCTGCGGCCATGCGCGGGTCTTCGCGACCCGCGCATGCGCTCAATCCTGCAGCATGCTCATTTGGGGCGGATCACGATCGACATCTGCAGATCGTTGTTGCCGCCGCTCGTGCTGCCGTCGTTTCTCGCGCGGATGTAGGGCGTGCTGCCGCCGCCGCTCAACTTGGCGGACGTCATGTGCACGGAATCTCCCGCGGAAAATATCTGGCCGTGCAGGGTCAATCCACCGAAGCCGGTCAGCGGCTGGGGATCGTCGTGCGCGTAGATGCACAGATGCTGGCCGCCGCTGATGGCCGAGGTCGACGGACAGTGGCTTTCTTCCGAGGTCTTGTCGTTCGGAAGATAGGCGTGGGAATAGATCGGACTGGCGTTGTTTGCGTCGCGCAGCACCAGGATACCCGCGACGATATGACCGGACTGACCCTTGTTGAGCGCATAGGACGCCGCACCATCCGTCGAGGCGATGCGGTAGTAGCCGATCAGGCCCATGTCCCCACCGCTGTCGCTGCAGCTGGTATCGCCGTTGTCGCGTTCGAAGCATCGTGCGAAGCGGGTCCATCCCGATTGCGTGTCGGGCAACTGGCCATCCCCGCCCTGGGTGATGAGGATCATCAGATCGCCCGCGCGGGTGGCGGAGGGGCGCGTGATGCTGAGCGTCGAAGCGGTCGTCTCATCCTTCGAGAAGCCGATGTAGGTCACGCCGGAGCCGGATGGTGGAGGGCTGTCGACGGTATTGGTGGCCCAGAACGGCCGACCGGAGGTGTCGTAGAGCACTAGGTTGCCGTCGCCCTGCATCGTCAGGCGGCTGACCGCGGCGTTGGATGTGCCCGTGGACCAGACCACTGTGCCGCTGCTTGTGAAAAGCGCGAGATTGCCGCTGTTCTGCAGGGTGAGCCGGGTGCCGCCATCGCCGTTGGATCCGGATGCCCACAGCGCCGTCTGGTCGGATTTTCGGCGCACCACCAGATTGCCGTCGGTCTGGAAATTGAAGCGATAGCCGCCGTTGTTCGACTCCAGAGATTGGCCGGGCGTCATCGATTGACCGACGACGAGCGTATCGGCCGCATCGACCGTATGCGCGGCGCACAGGCCGGCGATGAGTCCAAAGGCCAGAACGAAATGCCGTAGCGCCTCTTGCGTGTTCCGTAACATGATCTGCTCCATGGATTGATATCGAAATGCTTCCCGAGGCGCCGGGATTCGTCGGCGACGACGGGGTCCATCGCCCGCGGTGAGGCATCGAATGCCGGGCTTGGTTCGTTGCAGGCAGCGGCGGCGGGCCGGGGGCGCACCGCCGCTGATCGGCCCAAGGGCCGACATCCACCGTCCGGATGGACTCAGATGGGCGTGACTTCGACCGTGAAACCCTCGGTGGTCGCGCTGATCACTTTCATCCTGAAGCGCTGGCCGCTCGGCTCGGGCGAATTCCAGGTTTCGCCGATCTTGAACATGCTGCCTTCGTTGTTGGAGACCGTGGCCGGCGGAACGCTGGCGTCCATGCTCCAGGCCGGCGATGCGCGGGTGGTATCGACGGCGTGGACGATCACGGCGTCGCCGGCCAGATTGGCTTCGTACGCGCCGGTTTTCTTGCGCGCTTCGACGGTGTAGTAGCGGGTACTGCTGCCTGGCACCGGCAGGACGACCATCTGCGTGTTGGTCGATCCCGCCAGACTTGCGCGGTCGAGCGTGAATTGCTGCGCCGCCGACGTGTGGAGGATCGTGCGCTTGCGCGCGGCCGCGATCCAGGCGAGACGGTCGCGCGAGTAGACGCTCAGATGCTTGGGCAGCGCGCCGTAAGTCGCGTTGCTGACCGCGTTGTCCCAGGCGTCGCTCATCACGTCCCAGGGATTGTCGTAGGTGTCGCCGTCGTTGTCGGAATTGTTGGCGTGCGGAAGACCGTAGGCATGCCCCATCTCGTGGGCGAGCGGCGCAAGATTGTTGAACGACCACGGCGGATTCCAGGTCGTGCTCCAGCACTTGTTGACGCCATCCAGCGTCGCGCAGCGGCCGCCGCCCCAGGCGTAACCGTCAAGGTCGCCGTTGAACATCATGTTGATGCCCTGCAGTCCGCCGTTGGCGGCGAAGTTGACGCTGGCATTGGCGACCGCGGTGCAGTCGGTGAACAGCTTGCCCAAGTCGGCCTTGGGCTTGCCGTCCGTGCCGGTGGTGACGTAGTAGGAACGCGCCTGCGGCAGCGTGAACCACCCGTAGGCGCTGCTGCCGGTCAGGTTGATCTGGTTATAGGACACCTGGCGCCAGTAGTGATCGAGCTGTCCGGCTGAATTGCCGTACTGCCCCTGGAAGAAGCTCCTGGCTTTCTGCTCGGTCGGGATGTCCTTGAATTTGCACATCAGCGTGGCCCAGACCGTTGTCCCGGCGATACGGGCGGCGATGTCCCCGGCTTTCGTCTGCGAACGCCCGCCCTGCGAGGCATCCGCCGCGAGGTCGTCGATAGCAACGATGACTTCGGGCGTCATCGCGGATTGCGAGCGCCCCGACTGGCGGACCTGCGGCACCAGGGTCATGGCCACCCGGCGGCCCGCAAGCGCATAGACATCGGATGCCGCGTGGACGGCGCGATCGGGGGCAAGTGCGTGCCGGCGGCCGGCATCATCGATCAGCGTCACTTCGAGACGGTGCGGGGTATTGGCGCCGGGATGCGCATCGCCCCAGGTCAACTCCAGTCGGCCCTGGAGCGTGGCTTGCGCGGCCGGAACGACCGGGGCGCGCTCCTGCGTCTGACGCGGTTTGCCACTGAATGCATGGGCGGCGGCGGCAAGCAGTGTGACCGAGGCTGCGAGCAGACTGATCCTGTACGACATGAACGGCTCCTTGGCTGTGTGGGTCATTCCGATTGGCGCATCGATTCATCTGCATTTCATGTATGGATGCGCCACGAAGATCTGCTCAACGCATGTTTCCGTCATGTCATTTCGATCATGTAATGATCATGAATGCGTCAAATCGCCGTTGGACTTCCGTGTTCGACGCCAGATTTTGCGGCAGGCAGCCCATTTCTGATGTGATTGATGCCGAATAGACATTTTTCTTCCGGTCCGACCCCGTCCGATGGGCTTGCCGAACCGGGCATCGATCGCGGTGTGAAAACGGCGGAACCATCGACATGCCGGCGTTGCGGATGTCAGCGGATGGGATCGGATTCGTCCGGAGCCAGCCGGCCCATGATCTCAAGATAGGACAATGCCGCCGCGGCGCAGCGCAATTGAGCAGCGTTGCGCGGAAGCCGCAGAGCGACAAAGAACAAAACGCCTGGCGGCGGATCGGACCGCGTCGCCGCCCTGCCCCGGGCATCCCTCGCTGAGGATCGGTGTGCAGGCGGGCAGCACGCGACGACACATTGCGACCTCCTTGGCTTTCCGATCGACGACCATCGGATGCAGCGCGGCCTGCAGCAGCGGCAGGTCGGCGCTGGTGTCGGAATACGCGCTGTCGACCAGCACGGTGAAACGGCGCCGCGGATCATCGTCGTGTTCGTATGGTGGAGGCAATGACGCAGCCTGCCGATGGCGTCGTATTTCCGGCCGTCCCGGATGCCGATCGCCGGATCAATATACGGCACCCATCCTGGGTTTCGCCCTCGCCTTGCACGCGCGGGCCTGACCGGATGACAGAAGAAGAATCTTGGGCACCACGATCATCACGATCAGGGCTGACAGCAGCATTGACATCGCTGCCGGAGGAACAGACTGGACTGCGGCAACCGTGGATCTCACTACGTACTCCCCACAAGCCGTTCGCTACCGATCCGTGGCAAGTCCAATACGCTCCGCCATCACCCTGTCTTTTGCCCGGACATCTTCGCGCAGGCCTTCTCCGGCACTGTGTCCAGATCGGTCGCGTGTATGGGCCCTGCGGACGCACGGCCCCAGTAAGCCTTGCGAAATTCCGACTCCCGTCCGCGTAGGCGCGAGAATTCCGGCCCACTCATCCGGGATTCCGCAACATCGATGAAATGCCGCAGATCTTCCTTGACCTCTTCGGTTCCATAAAACGAGAGGACCCGTGCCGCAGCAGCCGCTTTTTCCATGTCGATGTCGACAATCAACCTGCCGAATCTGCTTTCCAAATATCCGGACGAATAAGCGTGATATACGCCTAGAATCGCTTCGGGATCTCCCGCATCCGCCGCACGATTCAGCATGTCCTCCGCGTTTTCCCGATATTCGTTCGAGAGGCTGGCGTCCGCTTCGGGATCACCTTGTCCGAAGTCGCCCTGTGCGTATGCGAAACGCGTCATAGACCTGATACTTCCTGTCTTTGCCGACTCAAAGAGCCTTCTTCCGAACCGCGGAAAATTTTCAGCGTTCACATCAGCGCATGCGTGATCGACCGCACGGCGATACTCGATTTTCCTTTCTACGGCCTCGATCTCGTTTTCATCGAGGTCCTCATCGCTGCCCCGAATAAAATCCTCCGGGTCGACAGACGATCGATTGCTCATGCACATGTCCAACGCCCATGCGAGGACGCAGGTCGCGTATGGATCGCCGCGATCGGCGAGACCCTCAAGCCGCCCGATCTGCACGCCAAGAGTCAGTGTCGGGTCGTAAACGAGACTGGCGTTTTTCTTTTGTGCTTCGCAGGCTCCAAGCGCATCGCAGTCTTCGATACCCCGTTGAACCTCGCAGCTTTCGCTGCCGCAAGGAATCGGCGTCTTTCCGATCGAAGCGAGTTCCGGCCCATGATCCCCTTCGGCGGACAACGTTGTCCTTTCGCGGACTCGAACCGCCAGGACAGCGGTCGCCATCATGATCGCCAATGCAAGGACTGGCTTGAACGACAAACGATTCATGCGCATTGCCATCTCGATATGATCGTCGAATTCAAATCCGTTTTGAATGTCCTATGTTTCAGCATCAGCGGCGACGATTACCATCCGCGCGAATTTCATCGCATCGATGAATGCATTTAAATTGCATGGTCGGACTTCCGCACGGCGCGGTCATGGGCCAGAAAATCCGTCTCGCAAGCCCATATGACCACTGGACTCACGAGACGGCGCAAGCGTCAAGAATGCAATCGCCGACACCAATCAGATATCGACATCGGAATAGGTCGTGATGAAGTCGCCCGCCTTGACCGGGCTGTTTGTGATCGTCAGGGAATAAACGCCATCTTCCGGATGCGGGCCGTAGGCATAGTATTGGAGAGTCGCATTCGGCACGTAGCATCTGTTGTAGTTGTTGACCCGCATCGTTTGACGGAAATAAGCGATATCGTTCCGCTGCGAGGAGCTCGACTCCCAGCCTTGCGACAGACACAATTTGTGGGCAGCTTTCATTTTGCTGTCCGTGACGGCGAGATCGGCGACTGCTTGCGTGAAAATGATCGAATTCGGCTTTACTTTCACCCGCGCATATCGATATTCCATTCCGTTCACGGCTTGAAGGTAATAACTGCTGGACGTCGTACCCACGGTGAATGCGTACGAATCCGTTTCCGTGAGGCATGCCTGCGCAGTCGTTTGATTCTGGTACTTGAACGTGACGTCGCCTACGCTCGGAAAACTTCCTTTGGCGTCGAAACCCCAGGTCAGCTGAATATTTCTGCAGGACTGGGCCGCTGCGGATACGGTAATGGTGCAACTGTTCGCAGCGCATCCTTTCAATGCGGTGGATGCTTTGTAGACCAGCACACCAGCCTCATCGTTGCCGCTTCTGTAACCGTATGCAGTGGATGGCAAATTGTGGGCCCAGATCACTTCCGTTGCGCTGCCTTTGAATACGTAATCCGGCCCCAGCCTGATCGCGGAGGTGCCGGTCGTGTAATCGGGTCGTGTCACACCCGTCGGAACCGACGCGTTGCTGGCGAACCAGTAGGTGTAGTCGTAGGCCCCTGGCGGGTTCAGGAAATCTGTCGCCTGCGAGCAAAACGGTACTGCGGCCAGCATCAGGAACGTTGGTACGACGGTTCTGGACGCATGACTCCATGGAATCTTTTTCATTTCGATCTACCTTGAGTTTATTTCAGCGAAACCGAGTGGAACCGGGTTCTGCGTGGAATCCCTCCACGGGTTGAAAGGCGACCCCTCCCTTGGCATCGACCCCGGATTCTGATGTGAATGCGCCAGTCCGCTTTTCGGATCGGCCAGGACCATTCACGCCTCGATCATGGTTTCGGTGTCGGGGAGCGTCATGCCAAAACGGCATGGATTCATCATGAAATGATCACAAGCGGCGAACGAAACGACCGTAGCGCGGGCGAACCGAGATGCAATTCGCGCTTTCGATCAATCGGGCCCGCCAGGATCGTCCGGTCGTTTTTGCTCGCGCGCACCGATGGCGCGGCAGGATGCGTTTCGGTTCATCCGCTGAACTGGCTCGACGCACTGGCGGGCCTGCGCGCACGTGCAGTTGGGAGTCGGCGCGCACTGCCTCGCAGTGTCCGGGATCTCACTTCGTGCAAATCACAGCCTCGAGATTGGATCGCGCCCGTTGCCGAGATCGCGGATGGAACGGCCGCGATCTTCGATGATGCGTGCCGTGGTCCGTCGCGCATCAGATGCTTCGACCCGGAACATCATTGCGACAGCGAAGACCGGATCGCGCCTGCGGCAGGTAAAGATGATGAACGGAACGAGTGCGATCGCCTGCGATACCGCTCTTAGACCGCGTCCCCGCCCCGCCCCGGGCAGCCCCAATTCAGGATCGGCGTGCCGGCGGGCAGGACGCGTCGGAACATCGCGACGCGTTTGGCTTTCGGATTGACGACAACCGGATGCTGGGCGGCCTGCAACAGCGGGAGATCGGCGCTGCTGTCGGAATACGCTTTCTCGACCGGCACCGTGTAACCCGCGTCGCGGATCATCGTCATCTTCATGTGGTGGTGGCAGTGGCGCAGCGCGCCGATGGCGCCGTATTTCGGGCCGACCTGGGTGCCGATCACCGGGAGATCCTCGTGGGCGACGAAAGCGAGGATCGCGCGGGCGAGTTCCGGCGGCGCGCCGGTGGCGACGATAACGCGGTCGCCAGCGTCGCGATGCGCGCGCAGCACGTCGAGCGCGACCGGCAGCAGGCGCTGCTGCATGACGTCGGCATGCGCGGCGACATAATGATCGATCGCGGCGTTGAAATCGGCGACGGTGCGCATGCCGAGCGTACCGACCCAGACGAAAGCGGAAATGCCGCGACGGCGGGTCGGCATCCACGCGATCATCGGGCCGAACACCGGCGCGATCAGCAACGCCAGCAGCTTGCGCCAGAGGTTGCGTCCGATCAGCCATTTGAACAGGTGGCTGCCGGAGTCGCCGTCGTACAAGGTGTGGTCGAAGTCGAACACCACCAGCGGCGCGTCGGCGGCCGGCACGGGATAGCGATTCATGCGCTGAAGAACAGGCGCTGCAGGGCCGCGCCCGGTTCCGGATCGCGCATGAAGCATTCACCGACCAGGAACGCATCGATGCCGGCGGCGCGCATCGCGTCGACATCGTCGAGCGTGGCGATGCCGCTTTCGGTGACCAGGATGCGACCGGCGGGCATCGCCGACTTCAGCGACAGCGTGGTCGCGAGCGACACCTCGAAGGTGCGCAGGTTGCGATTATTGACGCCGATCAGCGGCAAACGACCGTCGACGGCCGGCAGCGCCAGCGCGCGCGCGAGTTCGTCGGCATCGTGGACTTCGACCAGCACGTCGAGGCCGATGTCCATCGCTTGGCGATACAGCGACGACAGCTGCGCATCGTCGAGCGCGGCGACGATCAGCAGGATGCAGTCGGCGCCAAGCACGCGCGCTTCCACGATCTGATACGCATCGACGGTGAAATCCTTGCGCAGCACCGGCAGCGAACACGCGGCGCGCGCCTGCTGCAGATAGGCATCGGCGCCCTGGAAGAAATCGACATCGGTCAGCACCGACAGACAGGCGGCATCGCCGGCTTCGTAGCTGCGGGCGATGGCGGCGGGGTCGAAATCCTCGCGGATCACGCCTTTCGACGGGCTGGCTTTCTTGACCTCCGCGATCACCGCGGGTTTGCCTGCGGCGCGCTTGGCTTCGACCGCGGCGACGAAACCGCGGGTCGGCGCTGCGTCGGCCAGCTGTGCGCGCAGCGCGTCCAGCGGTACGCGCGCGCGGCGTTCGGCGATTTCCTCGGCTTTGCGGTCGAGGATGCGTTGCAGGATATCCGCGCGTCCGGCGCTGTGCGAAGCGTTGCTCATTTCGTGGCTCATGGGGCGGTCTTGGTGACCCAGTCGTAGGCGCGTTCGACTTTGGCGACGCGGAGGATGTAGCGGGTGTACCAGTCGCTGCGTCCGCGTGCGCGGGTGGCGGCGTGTTCGGCCTGATGCTTCCAGGCGAGGATGTCGTTTTCACTGCGCCAGTAGCTCACGGTGATGCCGACGCCATCGGCGTCGCGCACCGATTCCGCGCCGAGATAGCCGGGCTGCTGCGCGGCCAGCGTCATCATCCGGTCCGCGGCTTCGGCGTAACCGTCAGCGTCCTCTTCGTTGCGCAGCGAAGAGAACACCACCGCGTAGTACGGCGGCGCGGGCGTGTCTGCGAAACGCGCATCGTTCATGACGCGGCGAGTTTCTGCGTGGTGTCGATGAAATGTTCGAGCTTGGCGCGGGCGTCGCCGCTGGCGATGGCGATGCGCGCGGCGTCGATGCCGTGGGCGATGCTGTCGGCGTTGCCGGCGACGTACAGCGCCGCGCCGGCGTTGAGACAGACGATGTCGCGCGGCAGGCCGGGCTTGTTCTCCAGCGCCTCGATCAGCATCACCTTCGATTCCTCCGCGTCGTTCACGCGCAGGTTGCGGCTGGCGGCCATGCCGATGCCGAAATCCTCGGGATGGATTTCGTATTCGCGGACTTTGCCGTCGCGCAGTTCGCCGACCAGCGAGGCGGCGCCGAGCGACAGTTCGTCCATGCCGTCGCGACCCCAGACCACCAGCGCGCGCTCCGCGCCGAGTTCCTGCAGCACGCGCGCCTGGATGCCGACCAGATCGGGATGGAACACGCCCATCAGGATGTTCGGCGCGCCCGCGGGATTGGTCAGCGGGCCGAGGATGTTGAAGATCGTGCGCACGCCCATTTCGCGGCGCACCGGCGCGACCGCCTTCATCGCCGGGTGATGCAGCGGTGCGTACATGAAACCGATGCCGGTCTGCTCGATGCAGGCCGCGACCTGTTCGGGCCGCAGTTCGATGTTCGCGCCCAGCGCTTCGAGCACGTCGGCACTGCCGGATTTCGACGACACGCTGCGGTTGCCGTGCTTGGCGACCTTGGCGCCCGCGGCGGCGACCACGAAAATCGTGGCGGTGGAGATATTGAAGGTGTGCGCGCCATCGCCGCCGGTGCCGACGATATCCACCAGATTGCGACGATCGGCGATGTCGACCTTGTTCGAGAACTCGCGCAGCACCGAAGCCGCGGCGGCGATCTCGCCGACGGTTTCCTTCTTCACGCGCAGCCCGGTGAGGATCGCGGACATCATCGCCGGCGACACTTCGCCGCGCATGATCTGGCGCATCAGGTCGACCATTTCGTCGTGGAAAATCTCGCGATGCTCGATCGTCCGCTGCAGGGCTTGTTGGGGCGTGATCGACATGGGTGGCCGTGGATTGGGGAATGGAGTGCTTGCAAAGCGGCGCGATGCGTCAGGCCGCGCGGGCGAGGAAATTCTTCAGCAGCGCGTGCCCGTGTTCGGTCAGGATCGATTCCGGATGGAACTGCACGCCTTCCACCGGGTGTTCGCGATGACGCAGGCCCATGATCTCTTCCATGGTGCCGTCGTCGTTTTCGGTCCAGGCGGTGACTTCGAGGGCTTCGGGCAGGCTGCCCTGGGCCACGACCAGCGAGTGATAACGGGTGGCTTCGTATCCGTCGGGCAGGCCGGCGAACACGCCCTTGCCTTCGTGGCGGATGCGCGAGGTCTTGCCGTGCATGATCCGGCCGGCGCGGATGACATCGCCGCCGTAGGCCTGGCCGATGCTCTGGTGGCCGAGGCAGACGCCGAAGATCGGAACGCGATGACCGAGTTCGCGGATCACCGCCACCGACACCCCGGCCTCGTTCGGCGTGCAGGGGCCGGGCGAAATCACGATCCCGGACGGGTTCAGCGCGTCGATTTCGGCGACCGTGAGCTCGTCGTTGCGCACCACCTTCACGTCCGCACCCAGCACCTGCAGGTACTGCACCAGGTTGTAGGTGAAGCTGTCGTAGTTGTCCAACATCAGTATCACGACAGCGGTCTCGCGGAAGCCGGGGGAACGCGCAATTTATCAGGAAGCCCCGAAAACTTCGCCCCGGCAAATGTCCGGGGCGCATCCCTGCCGCAGTACGCCCCCGAATGCCCGTGGCTCAGCGGCGCTGGCCGAGCCTGCCGGTATCGCGCGGCCCGCTGCGGCCGGGCAGGCTGCCCGCAGGCACGGGCACCGCGTCCGAGGCAGGTTTGGCGGTGGCTGGCGTCTGCGCGCTTTGGCCCGGGCCGCCTGTGCGCGGGGTCGGGCGCACGGTGACGACGAAGCCTTCGCTGGTCTGCGACTCCACTTTCACCCGGAATGCGTAATCCGGCGAGATCCAGGTTTCGCCGACCTTGAACATGCTGCCTTCGTTGTTGGCGCGGTTGGCGGGCGGCGTGTCGGCATCCATGCTCCAGGCCGGCTCTTTCCGCGAGGTCAGCACCTCGTGGATGATGACCGCGTCGCCTGCGAGCCGGTTTTCGTAGTTGCCGCCGCGCTTGCGCACTTCGACCGTGTAATAGCGCGTCGACTGTTCCGGGTAGCTGAGCACCATCATCTGGGTGTTGGACGAACCCGGCAGACTGATCCGGTCCATGCTCACCGATGCCGCACCCGCCCCGGCAACGATCGTCCGCTTGCGCGCGGCCGCGACCCAGCCCAGCCGATTGCGCGAATAGACGCTGATGTGTTTCGGCAGCGAACCGTAGGTGGCGTTGCTGACCGCATTGTTCCAGGCGTCGCTCATCACGTCCCACGGGTTGTCGTAAGGATCGGTATCGCCATCGGAATTGTTGGCGTGCGGCAGGCCGTAGGCGTGGCCCATCTCGTGCGACAGCGGCGCGAGGTTGCCGAACGACCACGGCGGGTTCCAGGTGGTGCTCCAGCACTTGTTGATGCCATCGAGCAGGGCGCAACGGCCGCCACCCCAGGCGAAGCCGTCGAGGTCGCCGTTGAACATCATGTTGACGCCCTGCACGCCGCCGTTGACCGCGAAATTGACGTTGTCGTCGTGCGCGGCGACGCAATCGGTGAACAGTTTGCCCAGATCGGCCTTGTCCTTGCCTGCTTCGTCCTTGGTCACGTAGACACTGCGCGGCTCCGGCAGGTTGACCCAGCCGTAGGCCGCGCTGCCGGCGAGATTGATCTGGCCGTAGGACACTTCCTGCCAATAGTGGTCGAGCTGGCCGATGGCGGTGCCGTACTGCGACTGGAAGAAGCTGAGGGCTTTCTGTTCGGTGGCGATGTCGCTGAATTTGCACATCAGCGTGACCCAACTGGTCACGCCGGTGATCTTCTGGCCGCCGATCTTCTGACCGCCTTGGGCAGGCGCACGGGCGCTCACGCGGGTGCGCGACGCGGACATCAGGTCGTCGATGGGCACGATCGCATCGATGACGCGCAGCGCACGGCCACCGGTTTTCATCGTGGTGGTGGTGGTCGACACCGCGATCCGGCGGCCGTAGAGCGCATACAGATCGTCGGCGGCGCGCAGCGCCTGGTCGGTGTCGAGCGCATGGCGCCCACCGGCATCGTCGACCAGCGTGGCGTGGAAACGTTCGCCCGGCCCTTGGCTGGCCGGCCCTTGACTGGCTTTAGCCGCCGCGCCGGGGTCGCCCCAGGTCAACTCCAGCCGGCCAGTCATGGTCTGTGTTGCGGCGGCCCTGCCGGTCGTAGCTTCCATGCGTCGGGCGGCATCGGCCTGCATGCCGCAGGCCAGCGCCAGAACACTCAAAACGCATGCGTGCAGAACTCGCATGGGGTCGCTCCGGTCGATATAAGAAAGAGTCTCGGCGGGATCGTAGCACCGCATTCCGCGGCAAGCCCGGACCGATGCCCCATTCCCGCACGACCGGCACGGTAAGCTGTCCGGCCCACGCCCGACCGCCCGCTGCCGCCATGCCCTATCTCGAACTCTCCCTGCATTGCCGCGAATCCGAGCAGCCGCGCTACGAAAACGCGCTGGAGGACGTGGGCGCGCTGGCGGTGACCCTGCTGGATGCCGATGCCCAGACGCCCAACGAGCGCGCGATCCTGGAACCGGGCGTCGGCGAAATGCCGATCTGGGGCGAGGTGGCGCTGTCGGCGCTGTTCGCCGAGGACGCCGACCCGCTGTTGCTGCTGGCGGCGCTGGAAGCCTTCGACCCCGGCCTGGACTGGTCGCGGGCCGGCTTCCGCAAGGTTGAAGACCAGGATTGGGAGCGCGCCTGGATGGACCAGTACGTGCCGTTGCACTTCGGCGCCCGCACCTGGATCGTGCCGTGGAACCACGATCTGCCGGAAGGCGCCGACGCCGCGGATGCTGCGGTGATCCGCCTCGACCCGGGGCTGGCATTCGGTTCCGGCACCCACCCCACCACCTCGCTCTGCCTGCAGTGGCTGGACGCTCTGTCCGCACGCGGCGAACTCCAAGGCCAGGCCGTGCTGGATTTCGGCTGCGGCAGCGGCATCCTCGCCCTTGCCGCGCTGAAACTGGGCGCCGGCCGTGCGGTGGGCGTGGACAACGACCCGCAGGCGATCCTCGCCACCCACGACAACGCCGAACGCAACGGGGTCGGCGACCGCATTTCGGTGCACCTGCCGGCGGACGAACCGGCGGCGGCGACGTACCCGGTCGTCGTCGCCAATATCCTCGCCGCCGCGCTGGATGCGCTGGCCGACACCCTCGCCGCGCGGGTCGCGCCCGGCGGTCGCATCGCACTGTCGGGGATTCTCAAGGGACAGGAAGACGAACTGCTGCTGCGTTACGGCGCCTGGTTCGACGATCTGCGCGTCGCCCGCGAGGACGACTGGGTGCGGATCGACGGCTGCCGCCGATAATGATGCAGCCGTCGCTGTTCGCGAACGGGCGCACGGCTTATGTCATTCGACCGTGATTGAATAGCCGGATGTTCATCAACTGCCCCTACTGCCGCACGCTGGTCTCGACCGACCCGGTCACCGACCTGCCGCCGACCCACTGCCCACACTGCAGGAGTCTGCTGCGCCGCGACGCGACGGTGGAAGACGAGGCGGATACCGAAGGCGACGGCGCACCGCGGGATTTCGTCGAATTCGATCTGGTCGCGCTGATGAACACGCCGGCGATAGAAACGGAAACGAAGGCAGTCGCGGACACGGCAGTCGCCACAGGTGCGGAAACGCCGGTCGACACTGCGCTGGAACCTGTGCGCGACGACACTGCGGTCGGATCGGCTCCGGAACCGGCCGAAGAGGAGGCGACCGACGCCGTCGTCGCCCTGATGGCAACCGCGGCGGCTACCGCAGCAGCGCCCGGCAAACGCGGATCGCGCACGATGCCGAGTTTCGCGCGCGTCGCCACCGCTGCGACCAAAGGTCCGCGCGAACGCTGGATACTGGCGGTCGTCGTTGTGCTCGCGGTGCTGTTGATCCTGCAACTGCTGCTTGCGGATCGCGCGCGCCTGTCGGCCGATGCGCGCTGGCGGCCGACGCTCAACGCACTGTGCGCCGCTCTGTTCTGCGACCTGCCGCCATGGCGCGAACCCACTGCGTTCACGCTGCTGCAGCGCGATGTGCGCCAACACCCGAACATTCCCGGCGCGCTGCGCGTCTCGGCGACGTTCCGCAACGATGCGCGCTGGTCGCAACCCTGGCCGCGTTTGCGACTGACCCTGTCCGACGCCAACGGGCGACCGGCCGGTGAGCGCGATTTCCGCGCCGAAGACTATCTGGGTGGCCCCGCCAGCCAACCCCAACTCGCCAGCGGCGAAAGCGCGACAGTGGCGATGGACATTCTGGAACCCGCGACGCAGATCGTCGGTTACGATTTCGGTTTCCGCTGAACGCACTGCTGGTTTTTGTGCGCGTAGAGATTTCACGCATCGCGTGCCGCGCGCGCGGCCAACGCGAAAGCACCGGGTGTCCGGACAGGACATACACGAATCGGCATGACGCACGCACGATCAAGCACTTGCCGTGATCGATGCACCGATCGTATCGCCATTCATCGGGGAACCCCGTCATGAGCCTGCTTTTTTCGCGACGCGTCATGGCAGCCCGCGGCGGCCCACGCTAGACTCCCTTCCCCCTTGTCGCCCTGCGGCACGGCAACGCGGCCAGGGATGGGGCCGATGCGACGACGCGCTATCCAGAGAGACCCCGCTTGAACGCCGAACGCCATGACCCCAGCACCCGCCAGGCTGCGAGAACGCCACTGCGCGAACATGTCGCCAATTCCGTGCGCCGCTACATCGGCGATCTGAACGGATCGGACGCCGCGAATCTGTACGAGATCGCGCTGCGCGAACTCGAGATCCCGCTCTTCGCCGAAGTGTTGCTGCACTGCGACGGCAACCAGAGCCGCGCCGCGGCGATGCTGGGTATCCACCGGGCCACACTGCGCAAGAAATTGAAAGACTACGGGCTGGGTTGACGGCCGCGGGCCAACGCTCGCAGCAGGGCTCCGGCCCGACGCCAGCGTATGGCCACAGTCGCAGCCGTTCCGACAGAGCCGGGCGACACGGACCGTATAATTACGGTTTCCGCCTCCGCATCGCCCCCCATGACCCAGCCTCTGCCCAGCGCCCCGGTGACGATCCGCCGCGCGCTGTTATCCGTGTCCGACAAAACCGGTCTGCTCGACCTCGCCCGTGCACTCGCCGCCCGCAACGTCGAACTGCTGTCCACCGGCGGCACCGCCAAGACGATCCGCGACGCCGGCCTGCCGGTGCGCGATGTCAGCGAGGTCACCGGCTTTCCGGAAATGATGGACGGCCGTGTGAAAACCCTGCATCCGCTGGTGCACGGCGGCCTGCTGGGCCGCGCCGGCGTCGACGACGCGGTGATGGCCGAACACGGTATGGGCGCGATCGATCTGCTGGTGCTGAATCTGTATCCGTTCGAGGCCGTGTCGGCGAATCCCGACAGCACCATGGACGAGATCATCGAGAACATCGACATCGGCGGTCCGGCGATGCTGCGTTCCGCCGCGAAAAACTACGCGCGCGTCGCGGTCGCCACCGATCCTGCTCAATATCAAGACCTACTCGACGAATTGAACGCGAACGACGGCGCGCTGTCGGCGAAGACGCGGTTCGCGCTGTCGGTGGCCGCGTTCAACCGCGTCGCGCAGTACGACGCCTTCATCAGCAATTACCTGTCGTCGATCCAGGACGACGGCAGCCGCGCGCTGTTTCCGGCGCAGAACAACAGCAACTTCGTCAAGGTGATGGACCTGCGCTACGGCGAAAACCCGCATCAGCAGGGCGCGTTCTACCGCGATCTGTGGCCTGTGCCGGGCACGCTGGCCACGTTCACGCAGTTGCAGGGCAAGGAACTCAGCTACAACAACCTCGCCGACGCCGACGCTGCATGGGAATGCGTGCGCCAGTTCGAAGCGCCGGCCTGCGTCATCGTCAAACACGCCAATCCCTGCGGCGTGGCCGAAAGCAACGACTGCGCGCAGGCCTATGAACTCGCCTACGCCACCGACCCCACCTCGGCGTTCGGCGGCATCATCGCGTTCAACACCCGGCTCGATGCCGCCACCGCCAAGACCATCCTCGATCGCCAGTTCGTCGAAGTGCTGATCGCGCCGGACTACGACGACGGCGCGCTGGACTATGCGAAGAAGAAAGCCAACGTCCGCGTGCTGCGCATCCCGCACGGCGACGGCCGCAACAATATCGATGTGAAACGCGTCGGCTCCGGCCTGCTGATGCAGACCGCCGACATTCGCGAAATCACCGCCGATGAACTGAAAGTGGTGACGAAACTCGCGCCGACCGCGGAACAACTCGGCGACCTGCTGTTCGCATGGCGCGTGGCGAAGTACGTGAAGTCCAACGCGATCGTCTACGTCAAGGACAAGCGCACCGTCGGCGTCGGCGCGGGGCAGATGAGCCGCGTGGTCAGCGCGAAGATCGCCGCACTGAAAGCCGACGAAGCCGGATTGATCGTGCCCGGCTCGGTGCTGGCCAGCGACGCCTTCTTCCCGTTCCGCGACGGCGTCGACGCCGCGGCGGCCGCGGGCATCAAAGCAATGATCCAGCCCGGCGGCTCGATGCGCGACGCGGAAGTCATCGCTGCGGCGGACGAGCACAGCATCGCGATGGTGTTCACCGGTGTTCGGCATTTCCGGCATTGAGCGGCTTTTCTCCTTCCCCCGCCAGCGGGGGAAGGTCGGGATGGGGGCTGAAGTCAGTGCGATCACGATAATTTTCGAGCCATTTGGACAACATGACCGACCTCCTCATTCGCGATGCCACTGATACCGATTTCGACCGCATCGTCGAACTCAACGCCGCGGTCGTCCTCGAAACCAGCGCGATGGACACCGCCCGACTGCGGCAACTGCATGCGCTCGCCTTCCATCACCGGATCGCGGTCGTCGATGGCGAAATCGTCGGCTTCCTGCTGGCGATGCGCGATGGCGCCACTTATGCCAACGACAACTTTGGCTGGTTTGCGTCGCGCTATCCGCAGTTCGTCTACGTCGATCGCATCGTCGTCGATGCCGCGGCGGCGGGGAAAGGCACCGGGCGGCGGCTGTACGACGATCTTTTCGACCGCGCGCGCCTGGACGATATCGGCATCATCGCCTGCGAATACAACATCGAGCCACCCAATCCCGCATCGAAAGTCTTCCATGGCCGCTTCGGCTTCGCAGAAGTCGGCAGGCAGCACGTGGCAGGTGGTACCAAACTCGTATCGCTGCAGGTCGCGGACGTTCCGGAATCTCCTGCAAGATGATATCCAACACCACACACAGGAACCATCGCATGCAATCGCGCTCCGTCTTGTTAACCCTCGCGTGCGCCACGGTGCTGCTCGCGCCCCCCGCCTTCGCATTGACGCCGCTGCCCGCGGGCCACGTGTCGGATGCCGAAGCCCTGCGCCTGCTGCGCGAGATTTATCGCGAGAAGGCGACACTGAAAGGCGACTGGTCCGCATCCACCATCGCGCGCAGCGAAGACGAGATCGCACCGACCTCGCGCACCGTCTGCGCAGACAGTGGCGCGACCAATTCCGGGCCGCGCCGCATCGCCGTGTGCACGTCGTTCGCGGATGCCGGCCACGCCCAGTCCGGCGAAGTCGATCTGTTCCTGCTGCTCGACCCGCGCGGCAAGCAGAAGCAGGCACGCATCGGCGCGAGCAAGCGCGGCGTGCAGACGGGCGGCTGGGGCACGCCCGGCGAGGTGAGCTTCTTCGAAGTCGGCCCGGGCCGTGTTGCGTTCGCGTTGGACTCGGGATTCACCAACATGGGCTGGACCGTCTCGAACCTTTCGCTGTATCACGCGGAGAGCGACCAGTTCGAATCGCTGCTGACGGTGGGCACGGGCCGCGACAACGGCGGCGTCTGCGACCCGGACGAAGACCGCGCCTGCAAACGCAAGTCGGTGGCGTTGGAATGCACGCTGGTGGCGAACCGCGGCGGCGGCAAGTTCTATCCGCTGGATCTTGTCGTGACAGGCCAACAGGCAGGCAAGCCGGTGAAACGCACCCTCGCGATTCCGTACCGCGACGGTGCGTACCAGCCGTCAGCCGCACGGCTGCAAAAAGAAGGCTGCGACGAAGGCGCCTGAACGCACCCGTCGCCGCTTGCGATACCACCCACTTCCTCACGCCATGAAGAACGCCTCCCCATGAAAATCCTCGTCATCGGCGCCGGCGGCCGTGAGCACGCCCTTGCCTGGAAACTCGCGCAATCCAAGCGCATCACCGAAGTGCTGGTCGCGCCGGGCAACGCCGGCACCGCCACCGAAGCGAAGTGCCGCAATGTCGACGTGAAAGCGACCGACATCGACGGTCTGGTCGCGCTGGTGCGCGCGGAAGATGTCGCGGTCACCGTGGTCGGCCCCGAGGCGCCGCTGGTCGCCGGCGTGGTCGACCGGTTCCGCAGCGAAGGCCTGCGCATCTTCGGGCCGACCGCTGCGGCGGCGCAGCTCGAAGGCAGCAAAGCCTTCGCGAAGGATTTCCTTGCCCGTCACGGCATCCCGACCGCGTACTACGCGGTGCATACCGAGGTCGACGCGGCGCTCGCCTACATCCGCGACAAAGGCGCACCCATCGTGGTGAAGGCCGATGGCCTTGCGGCCGGCAAGGGCGTGATCGTGGCGATGACCTTGCAGGAAGCCGAAGACGCGGTTCGCGACATGCTGTCGGGCAACGCCTTCGGCGCTGCAGGTTCGCGGGTGGTGATCGAGGAATTCCTCGACGGCGAGGAAGCGAGCTTCATTTCGATGGTCGATGGCGTCACCGCACTGCCGATGGCCACGTCGCAGGACCACAAGCGCGTTGGCGACGGCGACACCGGCCCCAACACCGGCGGCATGGGCGCGTACTCGCCCGCGCCGGTGGTCACGCCCGAGGTGCATGCGCGCGTCATGCGCGAAGTGGTGGAACCGACCGTGCGCGGCATGGCCGCCGACGGCGTGCCGTTCACCGGATTTCTGTACGCCGGGCTGATGATCGATGCACTGGGCGCGCCGAAGGTGATCGAGTTCAACGTGCGTTTCGGCGACCCGGAAACCCAGCCGGTGATGCTGCGGCTGGATTCCGACCTGCTGGATCTGGTCGAAGCCGCCATCGACAACCGCCTGCACGCAATCGAAGCGCGCTGGAGCCCGAAACCCGCATTGGGCGTGGTGATGGCGGCGGCGCATTATCCCGACACACCGAAGACCGGCGATGTCATCCACGGCCTGCATGTTCCGCAGGCGGTCGGCACCAAGGTGTTCCACGCCGGAACGCAACTGGACGACGACGGCAATGTGGTGACCAGCGGCGGACGCGTGCTGTGCGTGTGCGCGCTAGGCATCACGGTGGCGGCCGCGCAACGCGCCGCCCACGCGGCGATGACGAATATCACGTGGGACGGGGAGTTCCACCGCCACGATATCGGCTGGCGCGCGATCGCGCGCGAGGGCTGAGCGCCCCCGATCAAAGCCGGACGAGATCAAAGCCGGACGATCAACGCCCGCGCTTGGCCGCCTTGGCCGGCGCGTTGTGCTTGGCGAGTTCTTCGATCAGGCTGCGGACCAGCTTGCGCTGCGTCGCCGGCAGTTTGAGGAAGGTTTCGATGGCGAGCTGGTCGTGCGGATTCATCCGCCATTCGCTACGGTTCTCGCGCACCCGCTTGTCGTCGCCGAACTGCAGTTGCTGCGGTTCGAGCGACAGCATCTTGGCCAGGGCGCGCAGATTGGCCTGACGCGGCATGGCGCGGCCATTCAGCCAGCCGGAGATCGCCTGCTGGGAGACGGGCTCGCCGCCGAACCGGGCCAGGAGTCGAACCAGCTCGGCCGGGCTCTCGCTCATGCCGGCTTGGCGCAAGGCGGCGCGGAGGCGCTCGCTGAAGGCATCTTGTTCAGTTTTCATGCGCCGACCTTAGGCCGGCGCCGGGCGCGATGTGAAAGCTTGGATTGTCGTCGACAATCAATTTATATTGTAACGCAGCAGCATCCGGGGTTCGGGCCTCCTGTCACGTCGATCCTGGCGATGCAAACGATCAGCCCCGCTTGCCGCCAGCTCCCGACCTGAAAAATTCCTCGATCACATGACGCAGCAGTTTGCGTTGCGCGGCCGGCAAGCGCAGAAATGCTTCGATCGCCAGCTGATCGCGCGGATCCAGCCGCCCATCGCCGCGAGACTCCCGCACGCGTTTGCCGTCGTCGCCGTACTGCAATTGCTGCGGTTCGACCGACAGCATTTTCGCCAGCGCCCTCAGATTAGCCTGCCTTGGCATGGCGCGTCCCCTCAACCAACCGGAGACGGCTTGCTGGGACACGGGCTCGCCGCCGAAACGGGCGAGCAGACGCACCAGTTGGACGGGGCTCTCGCCAACTCCCGCCCGTTGCAAGGCAGCGCGCAGCCGTTCGCTGAACGCAATATGTTCATTGCTCATCACCTGACGTCAGGCCGGTGCACGCCGGCGTTGGAAAGTTATGATTTGTACGTTATCAAACTTTTTGTTAGTTTGCATGATTCAATCTGCATGCACACGAAACCAGGGAGGGCGCGGATGTCCACGGTACGGAACAGGCGGCAGGGCAAGGCGCCGGGAAGCAAGCCCGAAACAGAAGGCCCGGCGCAGGCGGTCGCCGGCGCGCCAGCGGCCGTACGCGCCGACTCCCCGGGGCCACCGCTTCACGCGGCGCTGGATTACTGCACGCGCCGGCTGCTCGCAACGCTCGACGCGACGGGAAACGGCCGCATCGGCTCCGGCGACGACGATGCCGTCGCCGCATTGGC
>JBKJHV010000093.1:0-5697 GCA_046598445.1 Lysobacteraceae bacterium | reverse complement strand
GAGGCGATTGGCGCGGGCATCGAGTGCGGCGTAGGTGAGCTGGTCTTCGCCGCAGCGCGCAGCGACGGCGTCGGGCGTGCGCTGGACCTGTTCGGCGAACAGTGCGGGAAACAACGCATCGATGACCAGCGTATCGACAACTGCCAATGAGGAAAGCGGGCTCATGCGTCGATCCGCAGCACACCGAATGCGCGCAACAGCGCGCTCACCATCACCACGGCCAGCGTCATTGCGCCTGCGAGCATGAACAGCTCTTTCGCCGGCATCTGCCGCGTCAGCCAGCCCGCCAGCGCCACCGACGTCGAGATATTGATCGTCGACACGACCATGAAGATGCTGGTGGCACGGCCGCGGATCTCATCCGGATAACGCTGCTGCAGCCACGAAAACCAGCCGATCTCGACGAAGCCGGTGCGGGTGCCGACCAACACCAGCAGGGTCACGTAGGCGGCGAGCGCGAATTGCAGTTCGGGCCGGATCCAGCCAATCGCCACCACCAGCCCGGCGGCCAGTGCGTCCAGCAGCAGGATCCACGGCCACAGCCGCGAGGACACCAGCGCGCGCAGCATGCCGAGCGCGATCATGCCGAGGAACACGCCTGCGGAGTTTGCCGAGACCAGCGCGCCGTAGGCCTGAGCGCCAAGACCCGTGCTCTGATCGGCCAACAATGGCAACGCGATGCGCACCGGGCCGCTGAGCACGAACGAGATCAGCATCCAATAGCACATCACTGTCAACGCCTGTCTGTCGGCCAGGAACCACTTCACTGCGGGCATGATGTTGAAACCGTTCCCGTCCTGGACTGCGCGTTCGTCGATCGGTCGGAACACAATGTGCAGGATGCTCCAGGCGACGAAGGCAAGACCGACGGCATCGATCAGGAATGCGATCGCGAATATCCGCATGTCCGGTGCCGCCTGGACGGCCGCGTTCTGCATCTCCTGGTCCTGCGACAGTCCCAGCAGCGCGCCGGCCAGCAACGGGCCGACGAATGCGAGTGCCTGGCGAATGCTGCCAACCACCGAACTGGCGGCCGGAACCATCGTTTTCGGCAACGCCGAGGCGATCAGCGAGAAGCTGGCGGGGACAGACACACCGAACACCAGGCCGGTGGAGAATGCGAACACGTCCACCATCCACAGTTCCAGCCGGTCGATAAATAGCAGTGCGCTCAAGAGCGACAGCAGCACTGCGCAGCTGAGGTAGGACCAGGCGAGGATGCGTTTCGGCGAGTAGCGGTCGGCCAGGCCACCGCCGAACAGCAACAGGAAAATCTGCGGCACGCCAGAGATAACCATCACCGTGGCCATGGCGAGAGAATCGCCGGTCATCTTCAGCACCAGCCACGGCAGGGCCAGCGCGGTGAATTGACTGCCGAGCATGGCGATGCCCACGCCGATGCAGATCCACAGAAAATTACGGTTGCGCAGCAGTCGTTCATCCTCATGCGGCGCCACCGCTGCGGGAAGCGTCGCGCCTTCGGCCGTCAGCGGCCTGTCCAGCGACGTGGCTTCGCGCACGCCGAGTGTGTCATTGCTCATGGTTCAGTCCGTTTCCAATACCGCATCGCGACGCTCGGCGTGAGCGATCCGGCCCTGATGGGCAAGCCGGCGTTCGATCGCCGCACCGATCTTCGGTGCGTGGATCGAGTCCAGCAGTTCGTAATGAGTGCAGTCGATGTCGATGCGCTCGACAGGCCCGTCGATGCGGCTGCTCCAGCCATCGGTGATGGGGCGCGTCATTGCGCTGCCGCCCGGGGCGCGCAGGGCGGATACCAACAGCAGGTCGCCGCGATAGATGCCGCGCGGCGGCGCCTGCTTGAACACCCGGATGTGGTTGCGATAGATCTCCACCGACCGCGCGAACAGGTCTTCGCCGAGGCTGGTGAACGGGCTGTTGCGCGCACGCAGCAGCGAGTACGCCTCCGACAAGCCTGGTGTAGGTGTGGTCGGTGAAAGCTGCACACCCTCCATCACCAAAAGGTCTGCCAGGTAGTCGCTGACGTATTCACCCGCATGCGCCTCGGCCAGGAATTCGGTGTCGATGATCGATAGCAGGCCGACCTCGCAGCCCTGGCGCTGCAGTGCGGACGCGATCTCGAACGCCAGCAGGCCGCCGAACGACCAGCCAACGAGGTGGTAGGGCCCCTGCGGCTGCAGTTGCATGATCTGCGACAGATAGTCCTCGACGATCTCGCGCACGCTACCGGGCAGCGGGCCGTCGTTTTCGAAGTTGCGTGCCTGCAGGCCGATGATCGGATGCCCGGCCGAGATGAAGTGCATCAGCCGCGAGAACACCCAGCACAGGCCGCTGGCCGGGTGCAGACAGAACAGTGCAGGACGGTCGCCTTCTGCGCGTAGCGGCAGCAGCGACACGGTGGACGCGCCACGCGTAGTGTCCGACAACAGGCGGTCGGCGAAGCGGGCGACAGTGGGTGCATCAAACAACGTGCGGATGCCGACCTCGACTTCCATCGCCGCGCGGATCCGGCTGATCAACTGTGCTGCCAGTAGCGAGTGGCCGCCCAGCTCGAAGAAATTGTCGTCGATACCGACCGTGTCCAACCCTAAAGTCTCGGCGAACAGCGTCTCCAGGATCTGCTCCTGCGCGGTACGCGGTGCTCGCTTGGGGGCATTGTCTGCGAGCGGTTCTGGCGCAGGCAGCGCCTTGCGGTCGATCTTGCCGTTGCTGGTCAGCGGTAGTCGCGCCAGTACCAGCAGGGCTGCGGGCAGCATGTAGTGGGGCAGGCTGTGAGCGAGCGACGCGCGCAGTGCCGCCGGTTCCACGGTCGCGCCCTCGGCTGCGCAGACATAAGCCACCAACCGTTTCTGGCCCGAGGCTTCCTTGCGCGCGACCACGACACACTGGCCGACGGCCGGGTCCGCACTGAGGGCGGCTTCGATTTCACCCAGTTCGACGCGGAACCCGCGGATCTTGACCTGGTCGTCGCTGCGGCCGATGTAATCGAGTTCTCCATGTTGGTTCCAGCACACGAGATCGCCGGAGCGGTACATACGTCCGCCTGTGACGAACGGATCGGCCACGAAGTGTTCGGCGGTCAGCGCAGGACGCTGGAAATAGCCGCGTGCGGTGCCTGCGCCTGCGATGTAAAGCTCGCCCGCCACACGGAGCGGCACGGGCTGCAGGTGCCGGTCAAGCACGTACAGTCTTGTGTTGTCGAGGGCGGCGCCAATGGGCAGCGCCACGCTGGCGTCGGTGGCGACAGGGTGCAGCGTAGCGAAGGTGGTGGTTTCAGTCGGTCCGTAGGCGTTGGTAACGCGCAGCCCGGGATGGCGCTCAGCCAATGCCCGCGCCAGTTTCGGCGACACCACATCGCCGCCCGCGATGATTTCGCGCATGCCGGTGAAACAATGCGGATGCTCCTGCGCCATCAGATGGAACAGGCCCGCGGTCATGAAGCTGTGAGTGACGCTCTGCCGACGGACGGTGTCGGCCAGTCCGGTCAAGTTCAACTGCCCGGGCGGCGCCACTACGATGCAGCCACCGTGCAGCAGCGGCACCCAGACCTCGTAAGTGTTTGCGTCGAATACGTGCGGCGAATGGAGCAGCATCCGTTGTGCTTCGGCCCCTGCCCATCGCCGGTCCAAGGCAAAAGCAACGACGTTCTCCTGGGTGATGGCGATGCCCTTGGGGCGGCCGGTCGACCCGGAGGTGTACATGATGTAGGCGAGATTGTCCGGCGCGGCGCCGGGCATCGGCGCACATGTTTCCGTGCCGGCGATGGCCACCGCGTCGCGGTCGGTGACCACTGCGACCAAACCTGAAACCGGTAGGCGCGGCTGCAGTTCGGTGCAGGTCAGTACGACACGTACATCGGTGTCGTCCATCAGGTAGGCGATACGTTCGGCCGGACATTCCGGGTCCAGCGGCACGTAGGCCGCACCGGTTTTGATGGTCGCCAGCAGCCCCACCAGGAGACCAACGGAACGCTCGTAGAGCAGGCCGATACGCGCTTCAGGGCCGGCGCCGAGCCTTTGCAGGTATGCGGCGAGCACATTGGCGCGGACGTCCAACTCGGCATAGGTCAGCGTCTCGTCGTCTGAAGCGATCGCGATGGCGTCGGGCGTTCGCGTCGCCTGACGGGCGAACAGCTCAGCGAGTGACGCACGCTCGATGGGCCATGCCTTGCGATTCCAGTCTTCGATCCGCTCGCGCTCATCTTCCAGAAGCACGCAAACGCGGCTGATGGGCACGGCAGGATCGCGGCAAAGCGTGTCCAGCAGTTCCTGGAACCGGCGCACCATGGCCTCGACCGTGGATCTGTCGAACAGATCCACGGCGTACTCGAACAGACCGTCGATGCCCTGCGGCGTCTGGGCGTCGCCGTAGCGTTCGGTAAGGCTGAGACTGAGATCGAACTTCGCGGTGGGCAGCGACAGCTCGGCGTATTCGGCGTCCAATCCCGCGAAATGCACGTCTGGATCGGGCGCATTCTGTACCGCCAGCAGCACCTGGAACAGCGGGTGGTGGTCCAGCGAGCGCGACGGATTGAGCAGCTCCACCAATCGTTCGAACGGCAGGTCCTGGTGGGCATAGGCGGCCAGGTCGGTGGCGCGCACGCGCTCTAGAAGCGTGGTGAAATCCGGATTGCCGGACACGTTGGTGCGCAGCACTAGGGTGTTGACGAAGAAGCCGACCAGGTCGTCCAGTGCATCGTCGGTGCGGCCGGCGATGGGCGTACCGATGACAACGTCGTCGCCTGCGCCCAGTTTGTGTAGCAGCAACGCGAACGCGGCATGCAGCGCCATGAACAGGGTCACGTCGTGCTGACGGGCCAGCGCCAGCAGGCGTGCATGCAGTTCGGCGTCCAGTTGTAACGCCACCACGTCGCCGCGACAGCTGGCGACGGCCGGGCGTGGGCGATCCGTCGGCAGGTTCAGCTGTTCGGGGATGCCGGCGAGGGCGTCGCGCCAGTAAGCGCCCTGGCGTGCGATCAAGCTGTCGCCCACATCCTCATCGCCGAGCAGGTCGCGCTGCCATAGTGCGTAGTCGGCGTATTGCACAGGCAGAGGCAACCAGAGCGGCGCTTGGCCGATGCTACGGGCTGCGTATGCGGTGCCCAGATCGCGCAGCAACGGCGCAAACGACCAGCCATCACCCGCGATGTGGTGCAACACAAGCAACAGGACATGCGCATCGGTGCCGGTCCGGAACAAGTGTGCCCGTATCGGTGCCGATACGGTCAGGTCGAAACTTTCCTGCGCTGCTACCTGTACGGCGTCGTGCGGGTCGCCGACAACGTCGGCGAACGTCAGCGTCAAGTCGGCGTTCTCCGCGACGTACTGACACGGAACACCGTCGAACTCCACCAGCATCGAGCGAAGGATCTCGTGCCGCGCCACCACGTCCCGCAGCGCGCCGTGCAGTGCGTTGCGGTCGAGCGGACCGCGCAGGCGCAGCTCCAGCGGAATGTTGTATGTGGCGTTGGGGCCGTCGATTTGCTGGATGAACCACAGGCGTTGCTGGGCGTAAGACAGCGGTACGGCATCCTCCGCGCTGCGTGCATAGGGCGCTAGCGCCAGCCGCGCCGCACCAGCGTGGGTCAGCTGTGACACCAGTGTCGCCACGGTCGGCGATTCGAACAGATCGCCGATGGTGAGTTCCACGCCCAGCGCAGTGCGTACCCGGCTGACCAGGCGGGTGGCCAGCAGCGAATGGCCGCCGAGGTCGAAGAAG
>JBKJHV010000092.1:0-5311 GCA_046598445.1 Lysobacteraceae bacterium | reverse complement strand
CAGCCCGCGATGGGTGACGACCACGCCCTTGGGCCTGCCGGTGGACCCGGAGGTGTAGATGACGTAGGCGGGGTGATCGACCGACAGTGGGGTGCGGCGTTGGTCGTCGGTCGGTGCGTGGCTGGGCGCTGTCGCGATGGATCGCTGCACGTCGTCGGCGTCCCAGGCCCACAGGGCGGGCCCTGGCGGCAGCGCTGCGGCGGTTTGGGCGGTGGCGATGAGCAGGCGCGGCCTGGCGTCCTGGAGCATGAAGGCAAGGCGTTCGGCGGGATAGTCGGGATCGAGCGGCAGGAAGGCGGCGCCGGCCTTGTGGATGCCGAGGAGGGCGACGATGACCTCGATGGACCGGGGCAGTGCGAGGGCGACGATATCCTCGGGTCCGATGCCGTGGGCGATGAGTGCGTGGGCGACCTGGTTGGCGCGCTGGTCGAGTTCGGCGTAGGACAGCAGGGTGTCGTCGAGGACCAGGGCGTCGGCGTCGGGGGTGGCCGCAACCTGGTGTTCGAAGAGCGTCGGGAAGGGCAGCAGCGGCAGGTCAAGGGCCGTGTCGTTCCACGCGATCAGCAGTTGTGCGCGTTCGGCGGTGGTCAGCGTCGTGATGCTTCCAACAGTGCGCTCTGGCGCATGCGCAAACAGTCCAAGGACTTGTTCATATCGCTGTGCCATCGCAGCGATCATGGTCGCGTCGAATAAGCCTTCACGATAGCCGAAGCGCAGCTCGACGGTTTCGCCTGGCACCACAAGCACGCCCAAAGGATAGTGGGTGGCGTCGCCGCCGAGCATGCGGGTCTGAGTGAGGCGCATCGCATCGCTGCCGATCGGCGCTTCGTCGTCGCGAATCGGGTAGTTCTCGAACGCGAAACTGGTGTCGAACAGCGCGCCCATGCCCGCGAGGTGCTGGATGCGGGCCAGGCCGAGGTGCTGGTGCTCCAGCAGTTCCGCCTGGCCTGCCTGAATGCGTCGCACCAGCGCGTCGACACGCTCGGCCGGGTCCAGCGCAACGCGCAACGGCACGGTGTTGATGAACAGGCCGACCATGCGCTCGATGCCGGCGATTTCCGGGGAGCGCCCCGACACCGTCATGCCGAACACGACGTCGCTGCACCCGGTATGACGCGCCAACCAGACCGCCCAGGCGGCCTGATACAAGGTGTTGAGGGTCACGCCCAGCGCGCGGGCCCGCCGCTGCAGGGCGGCGCCCAGAGCGGCGCCCAGGGACGCGATGTGCATCTGCGGCACCGGCGACGCATCCACGCCGCTGGCGCTGGCGAGCCGGGTCGGCTCGGCCAGCCCGTCGAGGTGGTGGCGCCACGCCGCTTCGGCGGCGGGCCGATCCTGGCGCTGCAGCCATGCCAGGTAGTCATGGTAGGGCGTGGCCGGCGGCAGGCTTTCGCTGCCATAGCGATACAGCGTGAACAGTTCGTCGATCAGGATCGGCATCGACCAGCCGTCCAGCAGCAGATGGTGATTGCTGATGATCAGCTGATGATGGTGCGCATCGAGTCGCACCAGAGTCATGCGCAACAGCGGGCCGTTGGCTGCGTCGAAACGCTGCGTGGCGTCGTCGCGCACCACCGTTTCGCGGGCTGCTTCAGTCGCGGCGGGATCGAGATGCGACAGGTCGACAAAGCGCCAGGGCAATTTCACTTCGCGCGGGATGATCTGCACAGGGTCGCTACTTCCGTCCTGCAGAAAACTGGCGCGGAGATTGGGGTGCCGCGCCAGCAGCGCTTCGCCGGCAGCACGCAAAGCGTCGGCGACGAGCGGGCCGTCGAGGTCGCAAAGCATCTGCACCAGATAGGCGTCGGCGACGCCGTCCTCGTACAAGAGATGGAACAGCAGACCCTGCTGCAGAGGAGACAGCGGCAGCGCTTCGGCGCCTTCAGGAATGCGCGAGATGAGCTTCTGCCGGAGGTCAGCCGAGGTCACGACATCGACGCCGGAGGCGGGGTCCGAGGCGGGTGAAAGGGGCTGCGCCAATAGCGCCAGTTCAACGATGGTGGGCGACTGGAAGACATCGCGCGGACGGATCGAAAGCCCGGCCCTGCGCGCTTGGCTGACCAGCTGGATGGAGCGGATACTGTCGCCGCCCAGATCGAAGAAGCTGTGGTCGATGCCGACTTCGGCCAGACCCAGCAGCCTGGCGTAGATGTCGGCCAGTGTTTGCTCGACCAGCGTACGCGGTGCACGGCTCTCAGTCAGGGCCAGATCGGGGGCGGGCAGCGCCTTGCGGTCGATCTTGCCGTTGCTGGTCAACGGTAGTTCGTCCATCACCACGAACGCAGTCGGCACCATGTAGTC
Source organism: Lysobacteraceae bacterium (assembly GCA_046598445.1). GTDB lineage: Bacteria > Pseudomonadota > Gammaproteobacteria > Xanthomonadales > Xanthomonadaceae > Lysobacter_I. The sequence continues at coordinate 3,010 of JBKJHV010000092.1, read as the reverse complement.
GGGCAGATGCTGCGCCAGCGCTGCGCTCAGTGCGCCAGCGGTCACCAGCGCGTTACCGCGGGTGCCGACATAACCGACCAGCCGCTTCACGCCGGGCGCATCCTCACGCGCCATCACGACGCATTGGGCCACGCCTTCGCAGACAGCCAGCGCGGCCTCGATTTCGCCCAGTTCGATCCGGAAGCCGCGGATCTTCACCTGGTGGTCGGCGCGGCCGAGAAAATCAAGGTGGCCATCCGCACCCCAGCGCGTGAGGTCGCCGCTGCGATACATGCGCTGGCCGTGCTCGAACGGGTTGGCCACGAAACGCTCGGCGGTCAAACCGGCCCGCGCAACGTAGCCGTCGGCGACGCCCGGGCCTGCGATGTACAGCTCACCCGCCACACCCGTCGGCACCGGCTGCAGGCTATCGTCCAGCACGTAGACGCGGGTGTTGCCGATCGGCTTACCGATGCAGTAAGACGCCCTGTTCAGCGCCTCGCGATCGATCGGGTAATAAGTGCTGATGATCGATACTTCAGTGGGACCGTACAGCTCGAAGATGCTGGCGTCCGGGAAGTATTCGGCCAGCTTGCGCAGCAGCTCGACCGGCACGGCTTCGCCGCCGACCATCAGTGCCCGGATGCCCGGGTAGTGGGCTCGCGCGCCGTCCGCGCCGAGGTGGCACAGCAGCGCCTCCATCAGGCTGGGGACGGCATGCAGGAACGTGGTCCCCCGGCTGCGTGCGACCAGTCGCGAGACGTCCTGCATCTCGCGCGGATCGATCAACACAGTGGTACCGCCTGCTACCAGCGGAAGCAGCAGTTCCACGATCGAAATATCGAAGGCATGCGACGCGAGATTCGGGAAGACATCGCCGGCCTCGAAGCCCAGATTGTCCAGCAGCGCGAACAGTGTGGTGGTCAGCTGGCGGTGCGCCACCGACACGCCCTTGGGCTTGCCGGTGGAGCCCGAGGTGTAAATGACGTAGGCCGCGTGCCCGGGCAGCAGTGGGCGCATCCGCTGCGTCTGTTCCGGCGCCGTGTCCGGTGCCGCATCCAGCAGCGCCTGCGCGTCGGGCGTGTCCACGCGCAGGATCGCGGTCTGTGCTGGCAGCACGCCGCAGGAAATCCCATCGGTGATGATCAGCACCGGCGCCGCATTCTCGACGATGTACGCGAGGCGGTCGGCGGGATAGGCCGGATCCATCGGCAGATAGGTGGCACCGGCCTTCATGACCGCGAGCAGCGAAGTCATGGTGGCGTACGAGCGCGACAGGCAGGCGCCAACGCGGTCGCCCGGACCGATCCCGCGCGCGATCAGTGTGTGGGCGAGACGGTTGGCGCGGGCATCGAGTTCCGCATAGGTGAGGGTGTCGTCGATGTAGCGTAGTGCGTCCGCCTGCGGCGTGAGCGCGACCTGACGTTCAAACAATGCGGTGAAGGTTGCATCCTCGACACGACATGCGGTGTCGTTCCAGTCGACGAGGATGCGCTGGCGTTCGTCGTCCAACAGCAGATCGATGCAATGGCCGCGCAGGTCGGGGTCGCGTCCCAGCGTGTCCAGCAGGCGCGACAGACGCAGCGACAGTGCCTCAATGGTGCTGCGGTCGAACAGGTCGGTTGCGAATTCCAGCAAGCCATCGATGCCCTGCGGCGTCTGCGCGTCGCCGTAGCGTTCGGTCAGGCTGAGGCTGAGGTCGAACTTCGCCACGCCGGCACCGGCTTCGGTGGCGGTGACCGCAAGGCCAGGCAGCCGGACCTCTGCGTCGGTCGTGTTCTGTACGGCGAGGAACACCTGGAACAGCGGGTGGTGATCCAGCGAGCGCGACGGATTGAGCAATTCCACAAGTCGTTCGAAGGGCAGGTCCTGGTGGGCATAGGCGGCCAGGTCGGTGGCGCGCACGCGCTCCACCAGTTCGCGGAACGTGGGATTGCCGGACAGGTCGGTGCGCAACACCAGCGTATTGACGAAAAAGCCGACCAGGTCGTCCAGCGCGTCGTCGGTGCGGCCGGCGATGGGCGTGCCGATGACGATGTCGTCGCCCGCGCCCAGCTTGTGCAGCAACAGCGCGAACGCGGCGTGCAGCACCATGAACAGGGTTGCGTTGTGCTCGCGGGCCAGGCCAAGCAGGCGCGCATGCAGTTCAGCATCGAGTTGGAAGGCGACGACATCGCCACGATGTCCGGCGACCGCGGGCCGCGACCGGTCGGTGGGGAGGTTCAGTTGTTCGGGGATGCCGGCGAGGGCGCCGCGCCAGTAGGTCCCCTGGCGTGCGACCACGCTGCCGGGGTGGCGCTCGTCGCCCAGAAGCGCGCGCTGCCATAGCGCGTAGTCGGCGTACTGCACAGGCAAAGGCGACCATCGTGGCGCATGGCCGGCGGCGCGGGCGCCGTAAGCGGTGCCGAGGTCCCGCAGCAGCGGCGCGAGCGACCAGCCGTCGCCGGCGATGTGGTGCAGCACCAGCAGCAGAACATGGTCGTCGGGACCGGTCCGCAGCAGATGCGCGCGCAGGGGCAATGCGTTCGCCAGATCGAAGCCTGCGTTGGCGAGCGTTGCCAGCGTCGCCGGCAGCGCATCTGCATGCGCGCTGCGGTGGTCGAGTGTGATCGATGCCGATCCGACAGGCACAATCCGCTGCAGTCCGATGCCGTCGGCATCAATGAACTGGGTGCGCAGGCTCTCGTGCCGTGCAAGCAAATCACCCAGCGCCAGTTGCAGCGCATTTTCATCCAGCGCGCCCTGCAGGCGCAGTGCCAGCGGAATGTTGTAGGTTCCGACGGCGCCTTCCAACTGCTGGATGAACCACAGTCGCTGCTGTGCGTAGGACAACGGCACGGTGTCGCTGTCGCCACGAGGATGCGGCGTCAGTGCCAGGCGGGCCGCGCCCGCGTAGGCGGCGCGCTGCGCGAGGGTCGCCACGGTCGGCGATTCGAACAGATCGCCGATGGTGAGTTCCACGCCCAGCGCAGTGCGTACCCGGCTGACCAGGCGGGTGGCCAGCAGCGAATGGCCGCCGAGGTCGAAGAAG
>JBKJHV010000108.1:0-7975 GCA_046598445.1 Lysobacteraceae bacterium | reverse complement strand
TCGGTGAGGACGCGCGGGGTGATCTGCCACGACAGGCCCCAGCGATCCTTGCACCAGCCGCATTCGCTTTCCTGGCCGCCGTTGTCGACGATCGCATTCCACAGGCGGTCGGTCTCGGCCTGGTCGTCGGTGGCGATCTGGAACGAGAACGCTTCGCTGTGCTTGAACTGCGGCCCGCCGTTCAGGCCCATGCACGGGATGCCGCACACGGTGAACTCGACCGTCAGCACCCCGCCCTGTTTGCCGGACGGATAATCGCCCGGCGCGTGGTGGACGGCGGTCACCGCACTGTCGGGGAAGGTCTTGGCATAGAAGGTGGCCGCATCCAGCGCGGTACCGTCGAACCACAGGCAGAGGGTGTTCTTGGGGATCATCGTCGTTTCCTTGGGTTGGTCGGGGTTGTGGATGGAGCGGGTCAGGCGGGTTCGTGCGTGCCGGTCCGTACTGCGCCGTCGCGCAGGTAATGCGTGATCAGCACGCCGGCGGCGGAGGTTTGCGAGGCCGCCAGCCGGAATGCGGACGGTAACGCCTCATCGCCGAACAGGCGCTTGCCGTGGCCGAGCAGGACCGGAAAGACCAACAGGCGCAGTTCGTCGACCAGGTCGGTGGCCAGCAATTGATGAACGAGGTCGCTGCTGCCCTGCGTCACCAGGCCGGGGCCGTCGCCGCGCTTGAGCTCGCGCAGTGCGGCGATGACGTCACTGCCCAATGCGTGGCTGTTGCGCCAGTCCAGTGTCTCGGGGCGATGCGTGGCGACGTACTTTGCGGCGGCGTTGAAGCCGTCGGCGATATCGCCGTACGAGCCGTCGCCGGGCATCTGCGGCCAGTAGGCGGCGAAGATGTCGTAGGTGCGGCGCCCCAGCACAAGATCGTACGGGCGCGAGAACACGCCGCCCATCGCCTCGTCCTCCTCGCGCATGTGGGGCCACGCCCAGCCACCGTGGGCGAAGCCGCCGCCGGGATCCTCCTCCGGGCCGCCGGGCGCCTGCATCACGCCGTCGAGGCTGATCATGGCGGCAACGATGAGCGATCTCATGTCGGGTCTCCGGTGCGGGCGGAATGCCTGCCTGTCTTCCTTCGACGAACGACGGGGCGGAAGATCGACAGGCGCGAGAGAAAAAGTTTCCAGTAGGAGGGGTTAAGCTTCTGCAGGATGCGCAAGCGAAGCTTCATGCACCGTCTTTTGGCGTATCCGACCCGGTTCAAGAGGAATTTCATGTCGCATATCCGCCCCCGATCCACCGCGGTACGACTCGTCCGCAACCTGTCGCTGCTGTGGTTCCTGCTGTCCCTCATCGCGCTGATCGTCGCGGGCGTGCTTCTGGTCTACGGCATGGTCGTCGGCTGCAGCGGTGGCGCGGACGGATGGGGTGCCTGCGTGGCGCTGTTCTCGATCGGGATTTTCGCGTCGCTGTCGTCGCTGTTCATGGCGACGATCGCGCTGGTGTTCTCGCAGATGTTCTACATGGCCGGCGCGAAGGTGACGGCGGCGGGAACGGAAAGGCAGCGATTCTCGGTGCGAGGGTTCTTCGCCGACCTGATGCTGGACGTCTTCACCTGAGAACCTGTTTGATATCTCCGCCCTTTAGCGATGGCAACCGCGAAAACGCTTTTCCATCCCACGTCGAGCGGCCTTCAGGCCGCTGCCCAAACGGCCGCATCCGGTTTCAGCGGACTGAAGTCCGCTCTACATGTTTGATCGGAAGATTTCGAACAGGCTCTGAGAGGCATTCACCTGAGAGGGATTCACCCGAACGGAAGCAGGGCCATGAACGCCCGCTTCGCTGCCGGCTTTGTTATCGACGCGTCGCCTCGCATCGCCGATCGGCCAATCGCCCGATCAGCCAGATGAACGGTTCGGTCTGGCCGCTCAGTACGCAGTTGCCCTTGATGACGCTGTCGAGCAATGCCTGTACATCGTGCGAGCGCAAGGCGGAGATCGCACGGTCGTCGGTGAGAAGCAGCGTACAGCAGGGCATGCGCGTCGCTTCCAGGGCGTCGACTGCGACGTCGCGCCCATCGATGAGGATCGTGACCGGTTCGCGCTCGTCCGCGAGTGCGATCGACACGCCAAGATGCGGCGTTGGACCGGATCGTTGGGCCAGCGCGCCCTTCATATGATCGGCGAACGCATTGGCCCATGCCTCCATGCTCGATCGCTGTGGATGCGCTGCGGTCGATCCCTCCCCGGTCTGCTGGACCAACACACCATGCGCATCGCTGCTTTCTGTCGATGAGGACGCTTCCGATCCGCTATCGCTGAGCGCGGCATCCTGCGATGCGGTGCGCATCAGTTTGGCTTCGCGCTCGGCGTCGATCAGGGCTTGCAGCGTTTTGTCGACGTCGTTGCGCGTGTGCGAGGCCGAGCAGATGAACCGCAGGCGGCCGCGTCCGCGCTCCACGATGGGATAGGTTACGGCCGAGGTGTGGATGCCGCGCGCATACAGGCCACGGGCGATCGCATACAGCAGCTCGCTGTCCGCGAAATGCGGGGTGACGATCGGCCCGTCGCCGGTGCCGAGGTGATAGCCGGCTTCGATGAAGCGCTGCCGCATATAGGTGGTGGTATCCCAGAGCCGCTCCCGCAGCGTGTCGTCCTCGCGCAGTCGCCGCAGGGCGGCAAGCGCCGCGGCGATATCGGCCGGCGTGGTCGTGGCTTGGAACACATAGGCCCTGGCGGACGTCTTGAGCAGGGCGATGTGTTCCTCGCGGGCGGCGACCACGCCCCCGAGGCTGCCCAGCGCCTTGCTGAGCGTGGTCATGATGAAATCGACCTCATCGGTGATGCCCTGTTCCGCGCAGATGCCGGCGCCCCGCGCGCCGTAGAAGCCGAAGGAATGCGCTTCGTCCACCAGCACGAGCGCGCCGTATCGTTTCGCCGTGCGCACGATGTCGCGCACCGGTGCGGTCCCTTCGCCCATGCTGTAGACGCCTTCCAGCACCACGAGCGTCGTGCGGTAGGGCGACGCCTCCGTTTCGAGGATCGATTGCAGGTCGGACGCATCGTTGTGCTTGAACGTCCGGATCGTCGCGCCGCAGAGGCGGGCACCGTCCACGATGGAGGCGTGACAAAGCTGATCCATCACGATCAGGTCGTTGTCGCCCAGGATGCCGCCGATCACGCCCAGATTCGCGGTGAATCCCGTGGGAAACAGGCATGCGGCCGGCTTGCCCACCAGTTCGGCGAATTCGTTCTCGAAGTCCAGATGCAGATCGGTCAGGCCGGAGGCGGTGGCGGAGGTGCCCATCCCGGTGCCGAAGCGCTCCAGCGCGGATCGGGCCTGGGCGATGACGTCGCTGTCGCGGTTCAAGCCGAGATAGAGGTTGGTGGTCCAGATGATGGCTTCTTGCGCTTCGCCGGTATGCGCGTCCACGACCGTGCCGCGGTGCCCGCTGCCGGTGCGCAGCAGCTTGCCGTACGGGTCGCGTCCGGCATGCGCGAGCAGGCGCTTGAACTCGCGGATCAGCGTGCCCTTGTCGGTCGCGGACCAGGCGGGCGCCTTGGCGGCCAGGAAGGGCGGATGACCCGACTGGATCTGAGCCTGGAAGCGCGCCAGCGTGTCCGGCAGGCCGCTTTTCGGCGCATCGATCGATGCGTCCGCTGCGGCGTCGCTTCCCAGCAGATCGAGCAGGCGATCGGCGACGGCGGCGGGCGTCTGGTGTTCGGCCAGCGTCGATGCGGGCAGTTTCCGGCCCAGCGCCGTGGACAGTCGGTGGACCAGTTCGGCCGAATCCAGCGAGTCGATGCCGAACGCATCCAACGCCTGATGCGGCGATATCTGCCCGGGATCGCGAATACGAAGGAAGCGGGCGATTTCGCCAGTGACGATCGACAGCAGGGCCGCATGCCGGTGGTGTTTCGACAGGCCCGTCAGGCGATGCGCCAGCGCCCCCGCATCGTCGGGGAACCGCATTTCGGCGTGCGCGGCAGGCGGTTCGCCGTGGCCATCGTGCAGACCCGGTTCCGGGATGGGCAGCCGCTTGCGGTCGAGTTTGCCGTTGGGCAATCGCGGCATGTCCGCGAGGCGCATCACCAGCTGCGGCACCATGTAGCCGGGCAGCCGTTCCGCCACGTAGGCGCGCGACGCCTCGCTGGTCGCCGCGCCGTTGTTGCTCACCACATATCCGACCAGCATCGGCTTGCCGCCGCCCCGATCGATGACCGCCGCCGCCGCGCTGTCCACGCCGTGCATGGCCTCGAGCGTCGACTCGATCTCTTCCAGCTCGATCCGGAACCCGCGGATCTTGACCTGCTGATCGATGCGGCCCAGGAACTCGATCTCGCCGTCCTGCGTCCACCGGCATCGATCTCCGGTCCGGTACAGCCGCGCGTCTGGGATATTCCCCTGCGAAGCCTGTCCGTCCGGATCCACCACGACGAACCGTTGGCTGCTGCGCGCGTCGTCATGGAGATATCCGCGCGCGAGCTTGTCTCCCGCCAGATGCAGTTCGCCAGGCACGCCCACCGGAACCGGCTGCATGGCTTCGTCCAGGATGTACGCCCGGGTGTTCGGCACCGGCCTGCCGATCGTGATCGTCTCCGCGCCTCGGGGTATTTCGATCATCGTCGAATAGACCGTGTCTTCGGTCGGCCCGTACACGTTGACGACGCGCGGCGGTTGCGCGTGTGCGTGCAGTTGTTTCACCAGCGAAGGCTTCAGCACTTCGCCGCCCAGCACCACGCAGCGCACGCCTTCCGGCAGTCCGCCGCCCTTGAGCAAGGCCTGCATCGCGGACGGCACCATGATGACCGTCCTCACCCGGTGCGCCGACGGCAGTTCCGGCAGCGTCAAGGCGTTCTCCGACAGCACCACCGTGCCACCGAGCGACAGCGTCCCCAGGATTTCCATCACCGAAGGGTCGAAGCAGACCGAGGCGGCCGCCAACACGCCCGACAGTTCGTCGTTGTCCAACAGCTCGCGCATCGCCAGCGTCATCGCGACGACGCTTCGATGCTCCACTGCGACGCCCTTGGGTTCGCCCGTAGAGCCGGAGGTATAGATGACGTAGGCCAGATCGCCCGCCGACGGGCCGGTCATCGTGCCCGACGCCGACGCCGACGCCGACGCCGACGCCGACGCCGTCAACGCATCGAGCCGCACGATCTCCGGCACCCCGGCGCAGAGCGCCGCGGCCGGTTCGCCGTCCACGATGGCCGCCGCCGCCCGGGCGTGCGTCAGCATGTAGCGCACCCGTTCGCGCGGGTACTTCGGATCCAGCGGCACGTAGGCGCAGCCCGCTCGCAATACGCCCAGCAGGGTGGCGACGAGTTGCCATGTGCGGCCCATGCACACCCCGACCAGCGACCCTGGCGCCACGCCACGCGTCGCCAGCTCGCCCGCGATCGCATTCGCCCGTGCGGTCAGATGCTGGTAGTCGATCTCGATTGCGCCATCAATGACGGCGATGCGTTGAGGATGACTCCGGGCCTGTTTCCCGACGAGCCCCCAGATGGTTTCCGTCCGGTCGTACGCCAGCCCGGTACGGTTCCACTCGATGAGGATGCGGCGTGTCTCTTTTTCGTCCAGCAGGTGGGCGCTTGCGGCAGGCGCGATCGCATCCTGCATCGCATGTGCCGGCGCGTGGTGCTGTGCAGTCCGTTGCATGGTGAACTCCTTGGGGAAAAACAAACAGTTCCGCAGTCTATGTCACCGCGCGAACACAAAGAACCGTCGGAGAAACGCCATGCGCCGGTCTGGTCCTCAGGTATCGATGCGCGGACAGCGCGAACGCTGTCGCGATGTCGACGATGTGTCGGCGTCCATCGATGACCCGCATCCGTGCTGCGGATCAGTCTTCGCTGATGCAGCCTTCCGAGAGTTTGACGTACCAATAGCCCGTGTCGGGCTGGATTTCCTCGACGAGGATCGTCTGCTCCTGCGTGGAGCGTCCCCAGCTTAGATAGCATTTCCTGGCAGCGTCGTAGGAGGCCGCTTCGTATGCTTCGTCGCTCGAACGTCCCAGGCCTTCGCCGATCACCTGATAGTGATGCAGGGCCGCGAATGCAGATGCGCTGCATGCAATGGCGAGCAGCGCCACGGATGCGATGACGCCCGATTTCTTCATGCTCATGGTGGATTCCTTTCGATAGGGTCTGGTGCGGCCAACTATGTCCCGCGGGCCGTGACCGAAGTGTTAATTGCTGGCGCACGATGCATAAAGCGTGATGAAGCGCTATTTGCATTCGTGCGGCGCGCCCGTTCGTGCTTACAGGGCCAGCTGGGACGTGCGCTTGAGATCGTTGTGCGCCTGGGCCGTGCTGCGCAGATCTCATCCGATCCCGCGAGCGAAAAAAATCCACATGGTGGAAAATGGCGCGACTCCCTGTTCCGGTACCCTCCATGCTGTGGTTCCGCGTCGTTCCGATCCTGCTGCTGATCGCGATCAATACCCTCGTGCACGCATTGCCCTTGTTGGCGGTGGCGGTGTTCAAGGCCGTGCTGCCGTTCGAACGGGCGCGGCGGGCCTGCAATCCGCTGCTGCTCTGGTTCGCGGAGCGCTGGATCGTGGTCAACAGCGCGATGATGGACGGCTTCACCCGTACCCGCTTCGAAGTGACCGAGGACGCCGCGCTCAAGCAGAATGGTCACTATCTGGTGCTGGCCAACCATCAGAGCTGGGTGGATATCGTGGTGCTGCAGAAGGTGTTCAACCGGCGGATTCCGTTCCTGCGGTTCTTCCTGAAACGGCAATTGTTCTGGGTGCCGGTGCTGGGGCTGTGCTGGTGGGCGCTGGATTTCCCGTTCATGGGCCGCTACACGCGCAAGCAGATCGCGAAGAATCCGGAGCTGGGCCGGCGCGATATGGAGGCCACGCGCCGCGCCTGCGAGAAATTCCGCACCATTCCGGTCTCGGTGATGAACTTCGTCGAAGGGACCCGGTTCACGCCGGAAAAACATGCGTCGCAACTGTCGCCGTATGGCCATCTGCTCAAGCCTAAATCCGGTGGCGTGGCGTTCGTGATCGATGCCATGGGCGAAAGTCTGCACGGCATCGTTGACGTGACGATCGCCTATCCCGGCGGGCGGCCTTCGATGCTGGATCTGATCGCCGGCCGTATCCCGGAGGTGCGCGTGGCGATCCACGAACGTCCCATCCCGGAGGCGCTGGCCGGCGGCAATTATCAGCAGGATCGCGCCTTCCGCGCCCGCTTCCAGCAATGGATGAACGGAGTGTGGGAGCAGAAGGATGCCGAGATCGCGCGGTTGCTGGGTTCCAACGAGGCCGGCGTGCAAGTCCGCGATGACGCCTTGCCGCCGGATGCGGGCTCATGACGCGTAGTGCATCTTCCGGTCGTACATGCGCACGACAGGACGTGAAGATCGGCGCGCAGCGTGCGTTTTCCCCGCGATGAGGACGATCTTCGTGCAAAACGACAGACGCCGCGCGTTTGGGCATGCGATTCATCGCGAGGTTATGCGCGTTCGCGCAGGCTGCGGTTCCCGTGAATTTCCAAGGACTGCGCCATGTCTTCCCTCACTTCGATCAAACGCGTCGCCATCCTCGCCACCAACGGTTTCGAACAATCCGAATTGATGGAACCGCGCCAGCAGCTCAAGGATGCCGGGTTCTCCGTGCAGGTGATCGCGCCCAAGGGGCCGCAGATCCGCGGCTGGAAGGACAAGGACTGGGGCGACGCTGTGGATGTCGATGCCGAATTGTCCAGCGTGTCCCCGAACGATTACGACGCGCTGGTGCTGCCGGGCGGCGTGATCAATCCCGATCTGCTGCGCATCGATGAGAAGGCGATCGAATTCATCAAGGCCTTCGATGCCGCAGGCAAACCGCTGGCGGCGATCTGCCACGGCCCGTGGCTGCTGGTCGAAGCCGGTGCGGTGAAGGGGCGCGAAGTCACCTCCTGGCCTTCGGTGAAGACCGACCTGACCAATGCCGGTGGGCGCTGGCAGGATGCCGAAGTGGTGGTAGATGGCCACATCATCACCAGCCGCAAGCCGGACGATCTGCCCGCGTTCTG
>JBKJHV010000063.1:0-9813 GCA_046598445.1 Lysobacteraceae bacterium | reverse complement strand
AGAGCTCGGGGCTGAAGCCCCTCCTACAGAGCCCCTCCTACAGAAGACGCCCTACAATCCACCGATGCGATTGTTGAGATCTCTTCCGCCGATGGCTCGCGCGTGCCTGCTGTTCCTCGGCGGGCTGGCGCTGCTGTGCTGGCTGGGGCCGCTGTGCATCGCTTTCGATCCGCATCGCCCCGACTGGCAGGCGCTGTCGGTGGCGCCGGGCGTTGGCGGGCACTGGTTCGGCACCGACGCCATCGGCCGCGACGTGTTCGCGCGCACGCTCGCGGGCGGGCGGCTGTCGCTGACGGTGGGCTTGCTCGCCAGCCTGGTCGCGCTGGGCGTGGGCCTGGGCTTCGGCGCCAGCGCCGGACTCGCCGGCGGCTGGGCGGAGCGGCTGATGCTGCGCGTACTCGACATGTTCAGCGCCCTGCCGTTCCTGTTGATCGTGATCCTGCTGCTGACCCTGTTCGAGCGTTCGCTGTGGCTGTTGCTGGTGGCCATCGGCGGCTATGTCTGGATCGATCTGGCGCGGGTGATGCGCGCCGAGAGCGCGCGACTGCGCGAGATGCCGTTCATGCTTGCGGCCACCGCCGCTGGCGCCAGTTTCGGCCAGCGGCTGCGCTGGCATGCGCTGCCGAATCTGCTGCCGCTGGCGTTCGTGTATCTGGGTCTGATCCTGCCGCAGGCCATTCTGGTCGAAAGCTTCCTCGGTTTCCTCGGCCTGAGCGTGGACGAGCCGTCGGCGAGCTGGGGCACGCTGCTGTCGGAAGGCGTACAGGAACTCGACAGCGCGCCGTGGACGCTGTTGTTCCCGGCGGGGTTTCTGGTGGCGACGCTGGCGGCGTTCCAGTTTCTGGGCGACGCGCTGCGCGACTGGCTGGACGTGCATGCGGACGACGGGCATGCGGTGCCACGCGCTGATGCTGACCGCAAGTCCGCTGCCGCATGACGCTGTCGCTACGCCAGCTCGAAGTGCATGTCGGCCCGAGGCGTTTGCTCGGGCCGCTCGACCTCGGACTCGTGCCCGGGCAATGCCTCGGCGTGGTCGGCGAAAGCGGCAGCGGCAAGAGTCTCACCGCGCTGTCGCTGCTCGGCCTGCTGCCGGCGGGGTTGCGCGCGACAGGTGCGCTCACGCACGACGGTACCGACATCGCGTTGACGTCGCGCATGCACGCGGCGCTGCGCGGTCGGGCGCTGGGCTGGGTGCCGCAGGACCCGCTGGCCGCGCTGCATCCGCTGCGCACGGTCGGTGCGCAGATGCGCGAAACCCTGCGCGCGTACGGTCATCCCGAGGCGCAGGCGCGCGATCTGCTCGAACGCGTGCAGTTGCCCGATCCCGACGCCGCGCTGAAACGGTTTCCGCACCAGTTCTCCGGCGGCCAACGGCAGCGCATCGCCATCGCCTTGGCGCTGTGCAGCCGGCCGCGCTATCTCATCGCCGACGAACCGACCTCCGCGCTCGATGCGCGCATCGCACGCGAGGTGCTGGATCTGCTCGATGCGCTGCGTCGCGAGGACGGACTCGGTTTGATGCTCATCAGCCACGATCTGCCGCTGGTCGGCGCGTATGCCGAGCATGTGCTGGTGCTGCGACGTGGCGATGTGGTCGAACGCGGCGCGACGCACAGCGTGTTCGCGGATCCGCAGCATGCGTACACGCGCGAGTTGATCGAAGCGGACGCGCTGCCGTTCGTAGGAGGGCCTTCAGGCGTAGGAGGGCCTTCAGGCCCGAGATCTTCCCCGATCATGGCGCAAGAGCTCGGGCCTGAAGGCCCTCCTACGAGGGCGGGGCCGCTGCTTCGCGCCGAAGCCATGCGCATGCGCTACCCACGCGCGCCGAAGCCTGCGTTGGATGATGTCTCGCTCACCCTGCATCGCGGCGAAGGGCTCGCGCTGCTGGGCGAAAGCGGCAGCGGCAAGAGCACGCTCGGGCGCGCGGTGCTGCGGCTGCTTCGCGGCGCGCAGGGCCGGGTGTGGCTGGACGACATCGAGCTGACGGCGCTGAAGGGCGCCGCGCTGCGCACGCTGCGCAAACGCATCGGCGTGGTGTTCCAGGATCCGTATGCGTCGCTGGACCCGCGCATGCGCGTGGCGGAGATCGTGAGCGAACCGCTGCGGATCCACGCCATCGGCAACGCCGCGTCGCGGCTGGCGAAAGCCGGTGAGTTGCTGGCCGCGGTCGGTCTGGATCCCGACATGGCTACGCGCTGGCCGCATCAATTCTCCGGCGGCCAGCGCCAGCGCATCGCCATCGCCCGCGCGCTGGCCTGCGATCCGGAGCTGCTGGTCTGCGATGAAGCCGTGTCCGCGCTGGATGCGCATCATCGCCGCGAAATTCTCGCGCTGCTGGCGACGCTGAAACGCGAACGCGGGTTGGCGCTGCTGTTCGTCACCCACGATCTTGCCGCGGCGGCGGCGGTGGCCGAACGCATCGTGGTGCTGGAGGCGGGGAAGATCGTCGAGATCGGCGATGCCGCCGAGGTGCTGCGTAATCCGCAGCATGCGCATACGCGGGCGCTGGTGGCTGCGCGGAATCGGTAGGGCGGGCCCTGGCCCGCCATTGCGATATTTCCGCTGATTTCGACGATGATCGAAACAGCTTCGCTTATTGCGCGACGCAAGTGATCCTGCGCAACGGCGGGCCAGGGCCCGCCCTACGACAGCATCCGGATCGTGGCTTCAGATGATCCCGCCGCCGATGCTCAGCCGGATCGCGGCGATCACGATCACGATGCCATTGAGCAGCAATCCTGCTTTGCCGCGCCGGCTTTTCTCGCCGCGGAACATGATGCCGATGGCGGCGATGATCGCGCCGATGCCGGCGAAGGGAATCACCAGCCAGTTCAGCCAGCCCAGCAGCGGGATCAGGCCGAGGAACATCAGCAGCATCGCGACGATGCCCCAGAGCAGACTGATCAGACCCATGGCAGTTCCCCAATCGAAGGCCGCGGAAGCGCGGACCGGCAACGCGAAGATGGATGCGGCACCGGCGAAATCAAGCGCCGGCGTCGAGTTTCAAGCGTGCACACCGTCGATTTCCACCGCCAGCTCGCGGCGGCAGATCACCGCGTGCAGCAGCACCCGCGGCACGCTGGCGCCGAAACGTTCGTCCAGCGCCTTGGCGACCAGCGGCAGATCGGCGGCGTCGCGGACGTAGACCTTCAGCCGGGTACCGCTGCCGAATCCGGCCGGTAGCGACGGCTGGTGGCGGCGCGCTTCATCCAGCAGGGCGTCGAAGTTGGCGAAAGTCTCGCCGATCTGGCCCAGCAGTTCGCCGATATGCTGCGAGGCATGGCCGACGACGCTGGCGGTGCCGGAGAGCAGCAGCGGCATCGTGCTGCCGGAGGGCGGCAGCATCGCGCGGGCGAAACTCGGGGGCTGCGGCCCGTATTGCCGCGGATAGCGGTAGGCGCTGACCTGACGCGGGTTCTCCACCGGGGTGCCGCGGTGGTCCGCCGCCAGCCAGTAGACCTGCAGCGTGCGCTGGCCGTCGCAGCGGCCGATGGCGGTCGCCGCCGGCAGTTCGACGCTGTCAAAACGGCCCAGCCCGCGGGCGCGGCCGATGCAGAACTGGCGGTAGCGTTCGGTGTCGCCGTCGCCCTGGGTGATGGCGTCGAGGTAGTTCCACACCCGCAGCAGATGCGGGGTGCGGCTGCCGGAGACGAAATCGACCAGCTGCGAGTAGGCGCGCTCGGCGGCTTCGCAGATGTCGCTGTGGTCGGGATGATCGCCCGGCGGTTCATCGACTTCGATCACGCCGAAGGTGAGGTGTCCGTCGGTGGACCAGCGGATCTGGCCGCCGATCGGGTCGCCGTGGCGGCCGAATTCGACCGGCGCCGCGCAGCGCCAGCGTTCGAACGGCGCGGTGCCGTACGGTTGCAGCGGGATGCGCAGATAGCGGGGGTCGTCGCAGTGCGGGGCGTCGGTGCCGAAACCGAACACAGCCAGGGTGTCGGCGGTGAGCAGCGCTTCGGGCGCGCTCGCCTGCACGTAGTCGACCGTCAGCGCCGAACCCTGGCCCGGGAGGTACATCGGCTGGCTCATGACCGCTCCGCCTGCAGGGTATCGCCGCTGAAAGCGGCGCTGCGGCCGCGGCGGACACGCCACCACGCGCGCAGCGCACGCGGCGCCATGGACGCGGCGTTGATGGCGTAGATCAGCCGGAACAGGCGCAGCCGGCGGACGACCGCCGGATTGTCGAACACATCGCCGGCGAGCAGCGAGATCACCGCCTGCTCGATCTGGAACTTGTTGCTGGGGCGGGCGAACAGGCGCTGCATCACCGGGGTGGTGAACCGGTAGATGAACCAGGAGAACTCTTTCAGGCCGCGGTCGAGCCGCCGCGTCATGTCCCGCTGCAGCGCCGCTTCGCGGGCCGGCTCGCGCAGGGCGCCGTCCACCATCATCGCGGCGCGTTCGGCGCTGTGCATGCCCAGATAAACCCCGGAAGAGAAGATCGGATCGATGAATGCGTAGGCATCGCCGACCATCGTCCAGCCCGGGCCGGCCATCTGCGAGCAGATATAGGAATAGTTGCCGGTGGCGTGTACCGGCGCCACGCGCTCTGCCTGCCGCATCCGCGCTTCCACGGTCGGGACCGTGCGCAGGGTGCGCAGCAAGAAGCTTTCGGTGTCGCCGTCGCGCTGCTTGAGGTATTCGGGCGAACACACCGCGCCGATGCTCATCACGTCGTCGCGCAGCGGGATCATCCAGATCCAGCCGTGGGCGAAACGCTCGACGGTGATGTTGCCGGCTTCCGCGCCGTCGCGCCGGACCACGCCGCGGAAATGGCTGAACAACGCCGCGGACTGGTGTTTGGGATTCTTGCGCTTGAGCTTGCGGCGCGCGCCCAGGAATGTGTCGCGGCCGCTGGCGTCCACCAGATAACGCATCCGCACCTCGAATACGCTGCCGTCGGCGTTGCGCGCCCGTGCCCGCGTCGGCCGGCCGCCGGCGTCGTCCTGCACCGAGAGCAAGGTCACGCCCTCGCGGCTGTCGGCGCCGGCTTCGCCGGCCGCCTCGAACAACAGCCGGTCGTATTCCTCGCGCTTGACCTGGTAGGCGT
Source organism: Lysobacteraceae bacterium (assembly GCA_046598445.1). Taxonomy (GTDB): domain Bacteria; phylum Pseudomonadota; class Gammaproteobacteria; order Xanthomonadales; family Xanthomonadaceae; genus Lysobacter_I. Next base: position 4,760 of record JBKJHV010000063.1, on the reverse strand, counting down.
AGCCGAACTGCGGGTTCAGGGCGCGGTCGAAGCGGAACATCTGGACCTTGGGCGTCCCGTCGGCCAGGGTCAGCGGGAAATCGGCGCCGGGCTTGTAGACCCCGATTGCGGCGACCCGGTCGAGTATGCCCAGGCGCTGGAGGATCGGCAGGTTCATCGGCAGCAGGGATTCGCCGATGTGGAAGCGCGGGTGGCGCGCCTTTTCCAGCTGCAGCACCCGCCAGCCGCGGCGGGCGAGGGCAATGGCGGCGGTGCTGCCGGCGGGGCCGCCGCCGATGACCAGAACATCGCACTCGACGGCAGCGCACTCGACAGCAGCGCAGTCCACAGCCTCGCGGTCGACGGCATCTGGGTTCGCGGAAGGGGGCGTCGCGGGGGGCGGGAGGTCCGTTTCCGCCTGCATCGTGCGTCCATCGCCTGATTGGGCCGTCATGCTCTTCTTGTTGCAGTCTGAGACTGGCATCATACCGCGAGGCGTGTCACCGCCGTCCGGTCTCACGGGGCGGCGACACAGGCTCCGGCACACCTTCCCCCATCTCAGCCGATCTGCACTGCCGGTCGGCGCATCCGACGACGCCATGCGGCGGCTCCCAGGTGCCCTTTCGTGCGGCGCCGTTACCTCTGAATTGGATTGTTTGCCATGTCTGCACTGACTCCCGCCGAACTCGAACTGGCGGAACTGCTGGTCGAGAGCCTGAATCTCGAAAGCATCACCCCCGCCGGGATCGACCCGGAGGCGCCGCTGTTCGGTGCCGGCCTCGGCCTGGACTCGATCGACGCGCTGGAACTGTCGCTGGCGATCAGCAAGAAGTACGGCTTCCAGCTGCGTTCGGACAACGACGACAACCGCCTGATCTTCAGTTCCCTGCGCGCGCTGTCGGCCCACGTCCAGCAGCACAAGGCGGAGTGATCGCCGTACTGCGGCTGTTGTTGCTGGCGGTATACGCCCCGCTGGCGCATTTCGCCGGAACCCTGCATTCGCCGACGCTGGCGGCGCTGGCGCTGGGCGATCTGGCCCTGCTGGTGCTGATCGATGGGCTGCTGCGTCGGCGCCTCGGCGCATGGCTGGCGCTGGCGGTGTCCGCGGTCGCGCTGGTCGCGTTGGCGCGCTCGCCGCATGCGCTGCTGCCGCTGCTGCTGGTGCCGCCGCTGTTCACCGCGATGATCGCCTGGTGGTTCGCGCGCAGCCTGCGCCCGGGGCGCGAGCCGATCATCGCCAAGGTCGTGAGTGCGCTGTACGCGCAGGCCGGCATGCCGCTGTCGGCGCGGCATCTGCCGTACACCCGTGGCCTCACCGGGGCCTGGGCGCTGCTGATGACCGTGCTGACGCTGGTGAATCTGGTCCTCGCGCTGATCGCGGTGCCGGACGGCGTGCTGATACGGTTCGGCATCGAGGCGCCGGTGACGGTGACCAACGCGCAATGGTCGCTGGTCGCCAACATCGCCAACTATGGTGTACTCGGCGGCTTCGCGCTGATCGAATACCAGGTGCGGAAATTCGTGTTTCCGGTGCGGCCGTACCGCAATATCGTCGACTTCGTCCGCCAGATGGCCGCGCTCGGACCCACGTTCTGGCAAAGCTTCTTCCATTCCGGGCGTGCCGGCTCAGACAACGCCCGCTCCGACAATGCCGGAGCGCCGCGATGAAGCGCCACGATCCGCCCGAGGCCATGACCGTGTTGCGTAGGCTTTCAGACAGCACCCGACCGGCGATGACGACAACATTCACGATCCCCCACGATCACCCGTGCCTGCCCGGTCATTTCCCGGGCAGGCCGATCGTGCCGGGCGTGGTCGTGCTCGATCATGTGCTGGCCGCGATCGAAACCAGACACGGCGTGCTCGGCCCACTGCGGATGCCGCAGGTGAAGTTCGCGCAGCCGCTGCTGCCCGGCGAGGAGGCTTGCATCGAACTGGAAGCGTTGCCCGACGCCGCGTCGCGGCGCTGGCGGTTCCGGGTGCTGCGCGACGACGCGCTGCTGGCCAGCGGTGAAGTGCGCGTGGCCGACGACAACGATCAAGCGGACAGTACCGTGAAGACAGCAGCATGAGTACGGAATGGAAACAGCGGCCTGAAGGCGGCGGCCGTTTCGCGCTGTGGCTGATCCGCAGCATCGGCCGCTACGGCGGACGCGGCGTCTCGCGGCTGCTGCTGTATCCGATCACCCTTTATTTCCTGATCCGCCGCGGCCCCGAACGCGCGGCCTCCTGCGGGTGGCTCAGCAGCGCGCTGGGCCGCCCGGCCTCGCTGTGGGACGCCGCGAAACACATCCACACGTTCGCCGCGACCATTCTCGACCGCATCTTCCTGCTCGGCGAAAGTCCCGAGCGGCTGGAGCGCCGCTTCAACGTGGTCGTGCGCGGTCTGGACGAACTGCATGCGCACCTCGACCAGAAGCGCGGCATGCTGCTGTTCGGCTCGCATCTGGGCAGCTTCGAAGTGCTGCGGGTGCTGGCGCGGCAGCGGCCGGAATACACCATCCGCGTGGTGCTGGACAAAGCCCACAATCAAGCGGTGACCGACCTGCTGGATGCGCTCAATCCCGAGATCGCCGCGACCGTGATCGACGCCGGCCAGGACGGCCCCGGGCTGATGCTGGCGATCCAGCAGGCGGTACAGGAGGGTGCGCTGGTCGCGCTTCTGATCGATCGCGCGCATCCTGGCGGACAGACCATCATGGCGCCGTTCTTCGGCCGCGAGGCGCCGTTTCCAACCGCGCCGTGGCTGATCGCCGCCGCGCTGAAAGCCCCGGTCACGCTGGGCTTCGGCCTGTATCGCGGCGACAATCGCTACGAGTTGATCTTCGAGAATTTCAGCGACGACGTGGTCATCCCGCGTGCGGAGCGCAAGACCGCGATCGAGGCGTTGATCCGCCGTTACGCCGCGCGGCTGGAGGATGTGGCGCGTACCGCCCCGTACAACTGGTTCAACTTCTACGATTTCTGGAACCACGATGATGAATGACCGCGCCTTCAGACTTTCAGGCCGCACCACGCCTTTCGCGGCGCGCGCGTCGGCGATGCTGATTTCGAGCATTCTTGTTTCGATCATGGCCGCTTCGGCCGCGCAGGCGCAGAGCGCCGACAGCGACTGGATCCTGCGCGCATTGGCGCGGCCGGCGCCGATGAGCACCGATTTCGTCGAAGTGCGCGACTCGCCGCTGCTGAAGAATCCGCTGCGGCTGTCCGGCGAATACCGCCGTCCGCGCGAAGACACCCTGGTACGCGAAGTGCGCGCGCCGTATCGCGAAACCACGACCCTGCGCGCCGGCGAAGCCACCATCGCCCGCGACGGCAAAGCGCCGCGCACGTTCTCGCTGTCGCGCGCACCGGAACTCGCCAGCCTGCAGAACAGCTTCGGCGCACTGCTCGCCGGGGACCGCGCGCGGATCGAGCGCGTCTACCGCGTGACGGCGCAAGGCGACCGCGCGCGCTGGACGCTGACGCTAGCGCCGAAAGACAAGGCGCTGGCCGCGCGCGTTCGCGACATCGCGCTGCACGGCCAGGGCGCGGAACTGCGCTGCATCGAAACGCGGCCGGTGAAGGGCGAGCCGCAGCGCACGCTGCTCGCCAGCGCCGCGCTTGCGGTGAAGGCCGACACCGACGCGAAAGCGATGCAGGCCTTGTGTCGGAATGGTGTGAAGTGAGCGGCTGCGTGCGCCCCCTCCCCAACCCTCCCCCGCATGCGGGGGAGGGAGATCCGCGCGCAGCGCGGATGGGTGGGGGAAAGAATGCTCCCCCGCATGCGGGGGAGGGAGATCCGCGCGCAGCGCGGATGGGTGGGGGGACGCGCGCATGACCCCCACCCGCCGCACCGCGCTCGCCCTCGTTTGGCTGATCGTGCTGATCGGCGCCGGTGTCTTCATCAGCGGGCGGCTGCAGGTCAGCGGCGACCTGCGCAAATTCATGCCCTCCGCCGTAACCCCGGCGCAGAAACTGCTGCTGGACGAACTCGGCGAAGGCCCGGGTTCGCGGCTTTTGCTGATGTCGCTGGCCGGCGCCGATGCCGAAACCCTCGCAGCGCAGTCGCAAAGCATCGCGCAGACCTTGGCGGCCGACGAGCGTTTCAGCCTCGTCGCCAACGGCGGCGAGGATGGGCTCGACGCGATTCCTGAACGCCTGCGTCCGTATCGCTATCTGCTGTCGCCGACCCTCGATGCACGCCCCCTCGACGAAGCCTATCTGCGCGACGAACTCGATGCGCGCGTGCAGGATCTCGGCTCGCCGGCGGCGGCGCTGATCGAGCCGCTGCTGCCTTCGGATCCCACGCTTGAAACTATACGCATCGCCGAAGCCATGCAGCCGGCGAACGCGCCGCAGCGCCTGCACGGCGTGTGGTTCGACAAGGCCGGCCGCGAGGCCTTGCTCGCGATCGAAACCAGGGCCGCGGGCTTCGATCCCACCGGTCAACAGCTGGCGGTAAGCGCGATCGAAGTTGCCTTCGCCGAAGCACGCGGCAACAGCAAAGCAACGATGACGCTTACCGGTCCCGGCGCGTTCTCGGTCGAGATCGGCGGCCGCACGCAGCGTGAAGCCAGTCTGATCGGCATGGTCGATACCATCGGCCTGATCCTGCTGCTGCTCATCGCTTACCGCAGCTGGCGCACGCCTCTGTTCGGCGTGTTGCCGCTCGCCAGCGCCGGTCTTGCCGGGCTTGGCGCAGTCGCGCTGCTGTTCGAGGGCGTGCACGGCATCACCGTCGCCTTCGGTTTCACCTTGATCGGCGTGGTCCAGGATTATCCGATCCATCTCTTCAGCCA
>JBKJHV010000016.1:0-48819 GCA_046598445.1 Lysobacteraceae bacterium | reverse complement strand
CCCGGTCCCTCTTCCGCTCCCAGGACACTCCGAACGATGAAGATCCTCGTCGGCTACAAGCGCGTGGTGGACTACAACGTCCGCATCCAGGTCAAGCCGGACGGCTCCGGCGTGGTCACCGACGGCGTCAAGCTGTCGCCCAATCCCTTCGACGACATCGCGCTGGAAGAAGCCCTGCGCCTGCGCGACAAGGGCATCGCCACCGAAGTGGTGGTGGTCACCATCGCCCCGGCCGACGCCCAGCCGCATCTGCGCAATGGTCTGGCGATGGGCGCGAACCGCGCCGTCCACATCGTCAGCGACGCCGGCATGCAGCCGCTCACCGCCGCCCGCGCCCTGCTAAAGCTGATCGAACGCGAGCAGCCCGATCTGGTGATCCTGGGCAAGCAGGCGATCGACGACGACGCCAACCAGACCGGCCAGATGCTGGCCACGCTGTGGGGCCGCCCGCAGGCGACCTTCGCCGGCAAGTTGGACATCGCCGACGGCAAAGCCACGGTGGTGCGCGAAGTCGATGCCGGCCTGGAAACGCTGGAAGTCGATCTGCCGGCGGTGGTCACCACCGACCTGCGCCTGAACGAACCGCGCTTCATCAAACTGCCGGACATCATGAAGGCCAAGAGCAAGCCGCTGGAGACCATTCAATTCGCCGATCTGGGCGTCGAATCCGGCGACACGCTGAAAACCACCCACTACGCGCCGCCGGCCAAGCGCAGCAAGGGCGTGATGGTGAAGGACGCGGCCGAGCTGGTCGCTGCACTCAAAGCGAAGGGGTTGCTGTAATGCATACGTAGGGGGGCTTTATGCCCACCATTGCAACCTGTCCGATCAAGGTTGCAATGATCGAAGCCTATTCGACCCACGTTCGCCGCCAACCGATATCCCGCAATGGTGGGCATAAAGCCCACCCTACATGGACATTCCCATGAGCAAGGTTCTGATTGTTTGTGAACATCTCGACGGCAAACTCAATGCGTCCACCGCGAAGTGCGTGTCGGCCGCGAAAGCGCTGAACCCCGACGCCATCGATATCGTGGTCCTGGCCGCAGACCCGGCCGGCGTCGCCGCCGAAGCCGCGAAGATCGCCGGCGTCGCCAAAGTGCTGACCGTGACCAGCGCCGCCAACGCCAACGCCATCGCCCAGGTCCTGGCGCCGCAGATCGCGCAGGTCGCCGCCGGCTACAGCCACGTGTTCGGCCCCAGCACCACCTTCGGCAAGGATCTGATGCCCTGCGTCGCCGCCCTGCTGGGCGTGTCGCAGGTGTCCGACATCATGGCCGTCGACGGCAGCCACACCTTCAAGCGCCCGATCTACGCCGGCAACGCGATCATCACGGTCGAAGCCATCGCCGATAAAGTCGTGGTCGCCACTGTACGCACCGCGTCGTGGCCGGAAGCCGCCCGCGATGGCAGCGCCAGCGTCGAAGCGGTGTCCGTGGATGCCTCCCTGCCCGCCCACACCCGTTACCTCGGCCTGGCGGCCGGCAAATCCGACCGCCCGGACCTGCAGAGCGCCAGCCGCGTGGTCTCCGGTGGCCGTGGCGTGGGTTCGGCGGAGAACTTCAAGATCATCTACGACCTTGCCGACAAGCTCGGCGCCGGCGTCGGCGCATCGCGCGCGGCGGTGGATGCCGGCTATGTGCCGAACGAAATGCAGGTCGGCCAGACCGGCAAGATCATCGCCCCCGAGCTGTACATCGCGATCGGCATCAGCGGCGCGATCCAGCACCTCACCGGCATCAAGGACGCCGGCACCATAGTCGCCATCAACAAGGACGGCGAAGCGCCGATCTTCGAGATCGCCGACATCGGCCTGGTCGGCGATCTGTTCAAGCTGCTGCCGGAGCTGCAGGCCGCGCTCTGAGGCAAAATCGGCGCGCACAAAAAAAGAGCCGGGTTTCCCCGGCTCTTTTCGTTTGCGGCAGTGGCCCGATCGATCAGCGACCCGGCACGCGGCAGCAGGTGCGCGAAGCGCGGATATCCTGAGCGGCCGCACTATTGTTGCGAGCCGAACAGGTGCCGCTGTGGAAGAACACGAACGGCACGAGCCAATCCGAAGACTCGCAGTTGGTCGCGGTCTGGGTGTAGCCCGCTGCGCACGCCGGCGCGACCGCATTCGCGGTACCGCCCGCAGCGATGTTGACGACGGTGTTCGCGGTATCCACGCACTGCAGCGCAGTGGCCACCGGCGGCGCGAAGTAACCCACGATATCGGCCACGTAATGCGACGAAGCGAAGGTGTAGAGCGTGAAGTCGAACGAAGCGATCGGGTTCGGAGTCTGCACGATCAGCGCGTTGTTGACGACGTCGCCGGCGGCGTAGTTGATGCTGGCGGCGGTGGGCTGGGCGCTGCCGAACGGATAGGCAGTGGCGTAACCGCCGCCCGCCGGCGTAACCGCGGTCAGGTTGATCGCGACCGCGGTGGCGGCCAGGGGATTCACGCCGCAGTTGGTCGCGCTACCGCCCTGGCTGGTGAAGCTGGACACGCCGAACGCGACGAAGTTTCGGGTCGAATTAGCGGCGATGGCGCCGGCTGCCACGTTGCGGGTATCCAGGATGCGGCAGGGCGCGACCGGGGTGTAGACCAGATCGTTGCCCAAAGCGCCGAGGGTTTTCACAGTGGCCTGCGACTTGGATGAGCCGGTATCCATCGCGGCGAACTTGCCGATGACGGCGTCGTCGCTGAGCCGATGTCCGGTGCCAGTCAGCTCGGCCATCGCACCTTCGAAGGTGTCGCGCTTGAGCGCATTGCGGAAGTTGCTGGCATCCGCGACCACGAAGTTCGACACCATGCGCTTCGACCAGGTACCGACCGGCACCTGGTACACGCGCTGGACATAATTGCCCCACTTGTTCACGAACTGGCGGGTCAGCTCCCCGCGTTCAGCGGGCGAGACCTTGGCCGCGGAGGCCACCGTGCGGCCCTGTCGCTCACCAGGAGCTTTGCCGCCGGGGGACTGCGCGGATGCGGACGCCGCGAACGCAACGAGTGCAAACGCGAGCATGCCACTGGAATAACGGGTGTGTGTCGCCATCTTCTGATCTCCGGGAGTCTGGGCAAGCAAAATGTTGCCCGTACATTTAGATACGTGAAAAACCACAGGAACGGGACAACCGATCTCGCATCGACAACAAGGCCGTCGCCATGGTGGCAGCGGCCACGGCTCTGCGTCGTGCAACAAGCACGCTGCATTCACGAACGCATTGCGCAATAAAAGAAAAGAGCCGGGTTTCCCCGGCTCTTTTTGTTCACGGCATGGACGATGTGGATCAGCGACCCGGGACTCGGCAGCACTGCGCGGTGCCTTCGACCGTGATGACGCCTGCAGTGGTGTTCAAGCCAGAGCAAAACGAATCCAGGTTGGCGCCGTTGCGGTACAGACCATTGATGGCCCAGTTGGCTTCGTTCAAGCCAGGCGTGCGGCAGCCCGCACCGGTGATGGTGTAGCCGGTCGGACAGGCCGGAATGGCGAAATTGAATGGCGAGCTGGCGGCGACATTCTGCGTCGCGAAGGTGGAAACGCAACCCAGCGGCGTCGCCTGCGGCGGCGCGAAGTAGCCGACGATGTCGGCGACGTAATGCGACTCGGCGAAGGTGAAGACGGTGAAGTCCGAGGTGGTCAGCGGATTCGGGATCTGGGCGATGATGCCGTTGTTGATGATCGCACCGGCGGTGTAGTTCAAACTTGCCGCCAGCGGCTGGGTGGAACCGAACGGATACACCGTGGCATAACCTGCGCCGGCCGGAAACACTGCTGTCAGGTTGATCGCCACGGCGGTGGCATTGAGGCCGAGCGTACCGCAGTTGGTGGCACTGCCACCCTGCGCGGTGAAGTTCGCCTGGTTGATCGAAACGAAGCTGCGGTTGCTGTTGGCGGCGATCGGGCCACCAGCGGTGCTGCGGGTGTCGAGGATGCGGCAGGGCTGGATCGGGGTGTAGACCAGGTCGTTGCTGAGGCTGCCAAGAACCTTGTCGCTGCCGGATTTCATGGTCGCGAACTTGTTGATGACGCGTTCGTCGCTGAGGCGGTGACCGCTGCCCGAAAGCGCCGCCATCGCGCCTTCGAAGGTGTCGCGCTTGAGCGCATCGCTGAAATTGGCCGAATCCGTGGAAGCGAAGTTCGACACCATCCGTTGCGACCACACGCGCACCGGCACGTTGTACACGCGCTGGACGTAACCACCCCATTTTGTGACGAACTGGCGCGCCATTTCGCCACGCTGTTTCGGCGAGACCGAAACGCTGGCGGCTTTCGCGCCACTGCGGTTGCCGGAGGCACCGCTGACCTGCTGCGCCGAAGCATCCATGACCAGTGCGCCGAGCGCGAGCGACAGGACCGTCGCCGTACAACGAAGTGCGATTGACATTTGTATTTCCCCAGTAAGAGCAATTGCTGCCCGCTGACTAATATAGCCGAGTTTGCATTGCAGCAATGCGTCCCCCCGTGGGCCCAAACTCGGCTGAAAAAAAATCGGCAACGGGTGGTCGCTGGTGATGTTGGCCCTCGCCGATAGGCCGTCCGTCGGTCTATGGCCCACGCCGTCGATGTGCGGGCAATGTGCACGGCTGACCAAACGCCTGGCGTCGCAGTACTTCAACGTCGCCCCATCAATTCAAATGATGCGCTGCAGCACAAACCCTTGCGAAGGCACGATGGAAGTGCTGACCGGCACCTGCCACCGGCAGTCCGACGACCGGACGGCCCTCTCGCCACCAGCCTGCCGCCGGGAAACATTCGTCCGGAACCCGCAGGGGATCTCCGCTAGCACAGATAGGGGCAGGCTGCGGCGATTACTGTCGTCCGGGGCGGAAGCCATGCCCCGGGGTTACTGCACCTGTACAGCCCTCATGCCTGGATCAGCTGATGGCCCACTCAGCACTGGAGTTGTCGGGAACGGCTGGGCTAAAATTCCTTGGTCACAGATGAATGTGACGAAATGTGAACCCGGTTCGGTTCCGGGTGAGCGCCCCCTCTCAGGCTCCAACGGCCAAGCACCGGCCGCGGGATGCGACGCCCCTGCACTTGGGCGTATGCTTGGCCTTCACGCTCCGGTCGTCGGGGCACGCTGTCGAGAACTCTATGCGCAAACTTGCCCTCACCCTTACCGTGGCGCTGGTCGTCGGCGGTTGTACGTCTGAAACGAAGATCGCGCAGGAAGCCTCTCCCACTGGCGGGAAGCCGCAGACCGCGTCTGCCCAATTGCCCCGAAATCCCCAAGTCCACACCGGACGCACCGTTGCTTTCGCATCGCTGCCCGACCACGGCACGCTACTCGCCTTTGATCGCGGCCAGAAGCCGGTCCAGCGCGGCGCCTATACCTATCATGCGGTGAAGCTCAGCGAAGCGCATGCCCTCAACGCGGCTGCCGTGGGCAAATCGATCGATCTGCCGCTGCCGTCCGGCGAAACCATGCGTATCAGCTACCAGCGCCACGAGGAAGCCCTCGACGGCAACTGGTCGTGGATCGGCAAGACCAAGGACGGCCTCGACGCCGTCATCACCTTCGGCGAAGGCGCGGTGTTCGGCCGGATCTATCAGAAGGACACCGAAGCCTACAGCCTGACCATGTCCGGCGGTCGTTCCTGGCTGGTGCAGACCGACCCCACCAAAGTGTTCGACGGCAATCTCGGCCGCCATGCCGATGAATCCGATGCCCTGATCCCACCAAGCGTCGCCGCCGCCGTCAGCGCCAAGAAGCGCAGCGCCGCAGCGGCCTCGGTCGAAGGCGGCGGCAAGGCCAGCGCCACGAATACTGTCGACGTTGTTCTGGGTTACACCAACGGCCTCGTCACCAAGTACGGCAGCGCCGCGAACGCGACCACCCGCCTGTCGAACCTGATGGCCCTCACCAACCAGGGTTACGTGAACAGCCTGATCACCCCGCGCGTGCGCCTGGTGCGTACGGTGCAGGTCAACTACACGGACACCAACAGCAACGAAACCGCACTGGAAGCCCTCACCGGCTACGACTGCACCACGACCACATGCACCCAGCAGCCGGTGCCGGCCGAACTCGCGCCGCTACGCACCGCCCGCGACGAATACGGCGCCGATCTCGTGTCGCTGGTTCGTCCCTTCCAGGCGCCGCAGCACCAGGGTTGCGGTATCGCCTGGCTGCTCGGTGGCGGCGGCTTCGTAATCGACAACACCGATGCGCCCTTTGGCTACTCGATCATCAGCGATGGCAACGACACAGACGAAACCGACGGCAACAACTACTTCTGCCGCGAAGAAACCCTCGCCCATGAGCTAGGCCACAACATGGGCCAGCAGCACAATGTCGAAGACGCAGGCAGCCCCGCGGTTCCCGGCACCCACTCCTATTCGTATGGTTACCGCGAAGCGCTCACCACCGGCTTCTACACCGTCATGGCTTACCGCTTGGCCAACAGCAACCAGACCTCGATCAATTATTTCGGTAACCCGAACGTCAACGCCCTAGGTACCTCCCCGGCCCGCCCGACCGGGACCGCGACCGCCGACAACGCGCGCAGCATGAACATCTCGATGCCGCTGGTCGCGCAGTTCCGCAACTCCGTGGTGCCGTTCGGCAACAAGGTCCGCAACGACTTGAACGGCAATGGCACGTCCGATCTGATCTGGTTCAATACCAGCAGTTCGACGATGGCGTATTGGTGGCTGAACAACACCACGGTCACTGGGACCGGCCAGTTCGCGATCGGTTCGACCTTCCGCATCGCCGGAACCGGCGATCTGGACGGCGACGGTCGTGCCGACATCATCTGGCGCGACAGCACCACCAACTATCACTACCTGTGGCGGAGCCGGGGCGACGGCCAGTTCGATACGCCGTTCCTTGCCGCCATCGGCCCGGGCTGGAGCATCGCGCGCACCGCAGACCTCAATAGCGACGGTCGCGATGACCTGATCTGGGAGAACGTAGGCACTGGCCAAATGGCCTACTGGATGATGAATGGTACGGCCGTGCTGAGCACGGGCGTATTCACCGTTGGCACCGCTTACCGGATCGTTGCCGCAGGCGACTTCGATGGCGATGGTCGCGGGGACATCCTCTGGGCCAATGCTTCCGCCGGCTACCTCTACCTGTGGCGCAGCCGTGGCGATGGCACCTTCGATACCCCGTTCGTGGCCGCGTATGGCACGACTTGGACCATCGCCGGAACTCCGGACCTCAACGGCGATGGTCGTTCCGACATCGTTTGGGAAAATACCGGCACCGGCCAAATGGCGTATTGGTGGATGAATGCTGCAGTCATCCAGAGCACCGGTGTGTTCACGGTCGGAACTGCTTACCGCATCGCCACCACTGGCGACTTCGACGGAGATGGCCGTGGCGATATCGTATGGGCCAACGCATCGAGCGGCTTCCTGTACCTGTGGCGCAGCCGTGGCGACGGCACCTTCGACACCCCGTTCCTCGCCAGCTATTCCAATGCTTGGTCGGCTATTCCCTGATCGCTGATCCGTATCGCGCTATCACCAAATGAGCTGCCTCCCCCGGGAGGCAGCTTTTTTATGGTCGTGGATAAACACAAGGTCCGCATCGGCAGGAAGCTCGGTCCTCGCTGTCCATGTGGATGGGGGATACCGCAGGGGATTGGAGGAGCCGCCTGCGTGCGGCATGGGCGCCCGACCAACCATCGCGACTGTGCGATACAGCGCCAGTCATCGCTTTGCACTTAGCCAGGAATCAGACGCCGCAGCCCAAGTAAGGTTTGGCTTGCTCTAGGCTTGCGATGGTTGCCGTTGGCGCACATGCGGCGGCGCCCGGCGTTTCCTCTGGAACACCTTGCGGTGCGTAGAGCAGATTGCATCCGACACCTGCCGCATGCCCTGCCTGGATATCGCTCACCCGGTCTCCGATCAACACGGAATCGGCGAGCGCAAGCCCGAACTCTTCTGCAGCGAGCAGAATCATTCCCGGGTTCGGTTTGCGCAATAACGACTCCCGCTTGTAGTCGCCGATACCGTGCTCAGGATGGAAAGGCGAGAAATATACCCGGTCGATCGGCGCGCCCTGACTTCGGAATTCCATGCACATCCGCGCACTCAGCGCATGGAAATCGTCTTCCGTATACAAGCCTCGGGCAATACCCGCCTGGTTGGTGACGACGAACAGAGAAAACTCTTGCGCCCTGGCGTGGCGACATAGATCAAAGATGCCGTCGATGAAGACGAAATCTTCCCAGCGATGGGTATAACCCATATCGTGGTTGATCACGCCATCGCGATCGAGGAAGAGCGCCCGCATATCGTCGCTGTCCCTTACGTCGCAGCCAACAGTGTCTGCGCCCGCACGTAATCCTCCGGCGTGCCGATATCGATGAACTCGGCATCAGTCGCAAGACCGAAGAATTCCCGTTTCATCACCGCATCGCGCAAATATTCGGTTTCGAAAGAAAATCGCTCCGCATCCGGAAACTCGCTCATGATGGTCTTCGGCAGCACATAGCAACCGGCATTGATGAGCCCTGGGCCGCCACTGGCGTCTTTTTCGAGAAAGCGCAGGATCCGCCCGTCGGCATCCGTCTCGAGTTTGCCGTAACGGGAGGTGTCATCGACGCGCAGCGCGACGATGATCGGAACCCGGCGGCGATCCCACGCCATGTCTGTAACCGCGGTATCGAGCCCAAGATACGTATCGCCGTTGAAGACATGGACGTGGTCGCTTGAGCATTGCGCCAGCGCGGCACGAATCGCGCCACCGGTACCCAACGGCGTCGACTCGATCGCATACGCGAGAGGAATACCGCGATAGTCGGCGCCGAAGTGCGTGCTGATCACATCGGAGAGATAACCGACCGACAAGACGATCTTGTCGAAGCCGTTCCGAGCCAGATTCGCCAAAAGCAGTTCGAGGAACGGCCGGCCGGCCACCAGCGCCATCGGTTTGGGGACATCACTGACGACGCTTCGCAAGCGCGTACCGAAGCCGCCCGCGAGCACGATCGCTTGCTTCACGCCTCTTTTCCGAAGATCGCGCTTTCAACCAGCCCGGTGATGATATGCCCAAGCACAGCGTGGCCCTGCTGGATTTCGGCAGTGTCGTTGGCCGGCACCTGCAGCAGCACATCGCACAACTCCGCCATATCGCCACCGCCGGCACCGGTCATGCCGATGCAGAACAAGCCGCGCGCTCGCGCTTCCTTCAGCCCGAGCAGAATGTTCGGCGAGCGCCCGGAGGTCGAGTAGGCGATGAACACGTCGCCGCTGCGGCCGAGCGCCTGCAACTGCCGGGAGAACACCTTCTCGTAACCGTAGTCGTTGCCGATCGCGGTGAGGATCGAAGTATCGGTGGTCATGGCGATGGCGGGAAGACCAGGACGATCGAAAGCGAAGCGACTGACGAACTCGGCGGCGATGTGTTGCGCATCCGCGGCGCTGCCGCCGTTGCCGGCCAGCATCAGCTTGCCTCCCGCGTTGAGCGATTCGATGCAGCGCACCGCGCACTCTTCCAACTGGCTGCGGAGCCTCACATCGTCGGCGAGCGCACGCATCACCTGGTGGGCACGCTCCAGCTTCTCGTTGATCTGATGCTTCATTCGACTCTCCAGGCTTGCGTACCGTTCTTGGTGAAGTGGCAATTGCTGACATCGCCGTCGAAAGCTTTCAGCGCACGGATCACTTCCATACGACGATCGGGCCTGACGAAGAACATCATGAATCCGCCGCCGCCCGCGCCCGAAACCTTGCCGGCAAGAGCGCCTGCATCGATCGCAGCGTCGTAGATCGCCTCGATCTTCGGCGTGGTGACTGTACTCGCGGTATTTTTCTTGCTTTCCCAACCGAGCCGCATCGAAGTGACGATCTCGCCGAAATTGCCGCGCAGCAGCGCGATCTTCATGCTTTGCGCTTCCTGCTTGAGGCGATGCATGGCTTCGATCGTGCCGGAGTCCTTCTGCTTCACGTTCTCGCTCTGGTCGGCGATGATTCGTGCGGATTCCCGCGAAACGCCCGAGTAATACAGCAGGAGCGACGCCTCGAGCTCGCACAGGACCCAGTTCTTGATCCGCAGCGGATTGACGATCACCCGGTCGTCCTCGTAGAACTCCATGAAATTGAAGCCGCCGAAGGTCGCCGAATACTGGTCCTGCTTTCCGCCCTTCAAACCGCAATCGACGCGCTCGACCTTGTAGGCCAGGTGGGCGATGGAATAATCGTCGAGCGGCAGGTTCAACAATTCCGCGAATGCGCGGATCATCACCACCACGAGCGTCGATGACGAGCCCAGCCCTGAACCGATCGGAGAATCGCAGAACGTGGTCAGCTCGATCGCCAGCGGCTTGCCGTCGTTGTGGTTGGCGACGATCTCGTTGTAAACGGCCCGATGCAATGCCAGATCGCCGTCCAGCGGATACGCGGCCTCCAGGGGCAGCTCGACCGCGCTCTGGCGGTCGCTTGCGATGAAGCGCACCACGGGTTCGTCCAGCGGCTTGATCACCGCATAGGCATAGCGGTCGATGGTCGCGTTGAGGACGTAGCCGCCATACTGATCGCAGTACGGCGAAACATCGGTACCTCCACCGGCCAGCCCCAGACGCAAGGGCGCGCGCGCGCGAATCATCATCTGCGAACTCACAAAGGATCGTCGTTCTGGAACGGTGCAGCGCCCTGGTTCGAGGTCTTCATAGACTGCATGTCCTGTCTGTATTGATTGAAGTGGATGCGCAGCTCGCGGTCTTCCAGCGTCGCCGGCCGCTGCCAGCGGCCACGCGCCTCCACTTCGGGCGGCAAGCGCTTGCGCACAACGAATTCGATCCCGCATTCGCCAACCGGCGTCAGCGTCTGGTCGAAGCGTGGCAGGTCGAAACGATAGGTCGAGGACAACTGTTCCATGCGGATCAACTCCGCCTCGGCGCCGAGCGCGCGCACCATGTCGAGCAGATTGATCGACCGGTCGCTCCACGACGCCGGCTTGTAGATGGTGAAAGTCCACTTGTGATCGCGATTGAAACTACTCGGAAACACGCCCTGCTCGTAGAGATCCTCGTCCGGCACGGTAATCACAAGGTGTCCACCCGGTTTGAGCACGCGGAACCAGTGCTTCAGCCCCTCGTGCGGGTCGACCAGGTGTTCGAGGCAATGACTGCTGTGGACGAAATCGAACGCACCATCCGCCACGCTTTGCAGGTGCTGGGCATCGCCATCCTCCCAGTCCCAGGTTTTCACCGCGGACAGCCGCGAGAACATGCCGGCATACAAAGCGAGCGGGTCGGGCTTGCCGCCGATATCGATCCCTTGCCCGACGAAATACCGATTGCTGAAATTGGAGTCGGAAAGTCGTCGGGCGATCGATTTGCTGCATTCTTTCATGATGATATCCAAATGACGCGTGCGGGTCTGACGAACGGCGCGGCGGGTCGCGCGCGGCGCCTTAAGGGGAGTCCACTGCCTGATTGGCGACCAGCGAGGAAGCTACTGCAGCCCACTCCTTGCCCACAGGCGGCAGCGATCGATCCGCGATGGCGCCATCCGCGGAAAGCATCCAAGCTCCCGATTGGTGTTTCTCGACATTGTTCCACAACAGATCGTCGTAGCCGTTTCCGTCCAGGTCCAGCGCACCGAGGAACGCCCAACCGGACGGCGCTTGGCGGGACACGGTGGTTGCGCGCGCGGGATCGGCGCCGCTCCAGACCGCAAGATTGCCCGCGGCATCGCGCCAGACCAGATCCGTGCCCGATTCGCTGTCGAAACGGCCCGCGGCGAGCAGGGTCCAAGCTTCACCGGCATCGGCGATGCCTCGGGAGTCCTTGATGCCGAGCCCCTCCAGCATCCAGACGCTGGCCGATGTCCCGTCGTCTTTACGCCAGAACAAATCGCCGCGGCCATCGCCATCGAAATCGCCGGTCTGGGCCAGCGTCCAGCCGCCGCCGGTATTGCCGATCACATCCTGTCCGACCACTTTGCCCTCGCGCAGCGTCCAGACCGCGACTTCCCCTTTGGGGCCTGTCCAGACCAGGTCGGCACGGCCGTCGGCGTCAACATCCAGCACCGCGGCAATGCGCCAACCGGCGGCGGCCGGCGGCAGCACTTCCGCCTTGGGCTCTTCCCGACCTTCAAGCACTTTCCAAAGCCGGACCTCACCGCTCTCGGTGCTGCGCCAGACCGCCAGATCGGCATCTCCCCAGCCTTTGGGGACGAACGCCAGCAGCGACCACTCCGGTGCCGCCGCCCACAGGGCAGCCGTAGCTGGTTCGGCACCGCCCTTGAAACGCCAGATCTGGTTTTCGGCTGTCTGCACCGACCGCAGCAGCAGGGAGCTCCCAGAGGCCGTAACGGCCGCCGCGCCATCGGCATCTGTCGCGGCCGCATTCGGGGCGGGGTTCGGGGCCGTGTCGGGCTGTTTCTGGCAGGCCACCAGTCCAGCCACCGCCACACCGAGGAAGAAGACAATCTTTTTCATGCGGATCCTTCGTTAATTCGATCAACCATCATTTGGATACAGCCCGCATCACAGCAACAGACAAGAGTGCGCGCCATGCGGGTCCGGGATATATCAGAGGTCAACTCGCGGGTTTGCGCGCGACGCACATCAGTTGTTCGCGCCCCAGATACGCAAACTCGGGAGACCAGTAGAACAATATCTCGCTGTCCACGAAGCCGGCCTCACGCAATTGATCCAATACCTGCAGCCCGAAATACTGGAAACACAGTGCCCCCCCTTCGGGATCGACCGGGTTGCCGTGATACTCGGGCTCCATAAGGTGGACGATCTCGCCCGTGTCGTCGACGTAGGCACGAACGATATTGTCCTCGCGCAACCGCATTGTTTCGTCGAATGCGAACGGCGCCGCCCACAGCAGCGCGCCGCCTGGGCGCAACACCCGGAAACACTCGGCGAACGCCTTGGCCGGCTCCGGCACATGTTCGAGCACATCGAACGACAGAATGAAGTCGAAACTGGCATCCTGCCACGTCGTCGCCATGATGTTTTCATTGCGCAGCCCGTTCAGTTCGGTGCCGGGCGCGACTTTGTCGGCGAGATATTCGCTGCCCTGCGTCTGCGGATAATGCTCGCGCATCCATCGGTACAACGGTGTGGTCTGCTCGGTGAGATAGATACGCGATGCGGGAGAAGGAGCAAGCCGGGTTTGGAACGCATGAATCGCGGCCCGGATCCGATTGATGAAACCGCAGTCCGCGCAGTCGAGATGCTCGCGCCAGTTCGGCATCGGCCCGCCATCGGACCGCGTCTCGCAACTGTACATGAAGCTGACATTGAAGCGCGACGCTCGTCCGCAGACCGCGCAATGGCCGTCGACGAGGAAAGATTCTGCCCCGGGCGGGATCAGCGATTCTTCGTGCGCGGTACGCAGCGGGTATTGCGCCAGGATCTTTGCGTGGTAGCGATCGCAGTCTGCATGCGATCTAACCGATGTCGCAGGAAACCCGGGCATACCGGTAGCGACCATTCGCATGAAAGCATCGATGCGCTTCAGCCCTGCGTCCAGCGAATACATCTCGGTGACGAAATCAAGACCGCCCTGACTGATGCGGTCCCACAACGCTTCATCGTTGTACAGACGAACGATCTGGTCGGCGAACGCCTGCGGGTCGTCAGCCACAAGCGCATGCTCGCCATCGTACACACGCATGCCTTCGACCGCGATCGATGTCGCCACCGACGGCACGCCGAAACTAAGACTTGTACCGAGTTTGCCCTTGATGCCAGCGCCGTAACGCAACGGCGCGACGCTGATACGGATGCGATCAAACAGAGGCTTGAGGTCCTCGACATACCCGACCACCTCGACCCCGGGAATTGCCGCCAACGCATGCACTTCCGTCGGCGGCGCGTTGCCGACCAGGTGGATCCTCGCATCGGGCAGGCGCGCTCGCACCGACGGCCATATCTGCTCGCAAAAATAGACCACCGCATCGACGTTAGGCGTATGCGGGAAACCACCGATGAAAAGCATGTCTCTGCGTTCGGCATATCCACCGGTGCGGCCTGGAATGTCAACGAACATCAGCGGCACCAGATGAATACTCGCATCCGGCAGCTCCTTCTTCAGCACGTCCAGCTCGTAGTCGCTCATCACGATACTGTGGTCGCAGCGCCGGATCACGCTCAATTCGCACTCTTTCCATCGCAGCGCCGCTTCCAGCTTCTCAGCCGAGCCTGCGATCTCCGCCTCGCGGATATCGCGCAAGTAGTGCAGGTCTGATGTATTGAGGATGATCTTTGCGCCCGGCGCATGCCGGCGGATCTGTTCGATGTAAAGATCGGCGATCGGTGCGCGGCACAGGAAAGCATAGCTGTACCCGGCACCGACGCTGGCCAGATGCGCCTCGATCGTACCGATCTCATCGCTGCTCAAGCAGGTCACACCGATGGTCTGCAGCTGACGCGAGTAGTGACCGAGCATCATCAGATCGCTGGGAATGAACACCACTTCAAAACCCAGGTCGACCAATATCTTCATGAGATAAAACGCAGTAATCGAACCCGCGTCGCAGTCCGGACGCGGCGTCGACCAGTCGATGAAGAGCAGCTTGCCCCTGCCGCCATCCTCACGCGCAGAAGCCGTGGAGGCGGCAGCGACATCAGAACGTACATAACTCGCGATCGGCACCGCATGGCGCGCGCCGTTACGATGGACGACAGGATAGATGACGTTGAGCTGGCGAACGGTATCGCGGATCAACCGCAGCCCGCCTCGCCGATAGACCGATACACCCTTCAACACCATCCGCAGCCAACCACCGGAATGGTCGCGGGCACGGCGCAGAGTGACCAGGGAATTGCCCACGCGGCCACGCGATGCAGAGGACGACGATCGATCGGCTGCGCTCCGCGCTGGAGGCTGCACGGGCGCCACCGCCATCGCAGCGTCGCGGGCGGCCTCCTCCATCGTCGAATTCGCCTGGGCATCGGCTGCAACAGCCTGCTGCGGGGTATGCAGATTCAAACCCAACGCGCCGTTCCAACTGAACGCGTAGGGCAAACCCGAATAGTGCTCATGCCCGTTGCCGAGCACCAGGGCACGGTATTGCTTCAGCAGATCATTGATCTCACCGACGTTTTCGGCATTGAGCTGCCAACTGTGACGAGAGAACACTGTCTCGTCCTTCAGGTTATTTCCACTGAAATGCACGAACCTCAAAGGCTGCCCATTGGAAACCCAGCCATCGCCCGTCTTTTCCACTTTGCGCTGCTGCAGATTCCAGTAAGCCACGTTGTAGCCCGGGTGCTGCAGGATGCGCGTGCCGGGTATATACGCCGGCAGCAGATCGGCCCATTTCTGGTCGACGAAAAGCCCCTGCGGCAGGTCGATGACGCAAGCGTATTCCAGCCTGCGGCTCCACCAACGCACGATCTCGATCACCCGTTGCGTGCGTCGCAATGCGATGAAGCCGAGATTGTAGATGCCGAGCTGCAGCATCTTGATGTCGTCGATCTCGACGCCGTTCTCGGCCGGATCGAGCACATGGGGCGTCATCACCGCTTCCGCACCCTGCGCGAGCAATTCCTGCACCTCCCGCAACGGGCTGATCACGAGGATGTCGGGGTCTAGATAAACCACGTTCTCCTCGCCGAGATTGGTGAACAAATAGTCGAACACGAATGGCTTGATCGACGTATTGAGCTCGGTGATGTTGTAGCGTTCGATCATACTGGGCAGCGCCGCAATACTGAGCTGCTCGAGCTCGATGATCTCGAACGGCTCGCGGTCGCGGTCGATCATGCCGTCGTTCTTGTCGCATAGCGCAACGTAGAAGGCCGCATCGGGATGATGCTCGCGCACGGAATCGAACAACGTATGCGCGTACGCGAAGAAGTTCTTCGAGCAGATAGTGAAGAAAGAAAGCTGTGGCTTATTGTTCATATTGTTTGCAGCTCGCATCCGGCCTTGGACCTTTCATTTTTCGTTGTCAAATCAACCACCGCAACGCCTGACCCGATGCGGCACGGAGAAGGCCGCTGTCGCACCGAAACGACCGCGCTGAATTCCGGACTTCGCGAAACATTCTGTGTCGACATCATCCATAATCCTCCGCCAAGCCGAAATGCTTCCGCAGCCGCACGGCGTAGTCTGCCGCAGCGGCGGCGGTGGCATCACCGATCTTGTACAAGCGGCGCGCGAGCGCCTGGACGGCAACGACTTCTTCCCAGTGCTGCCGGAGGTCGGTCGTGCTGGTAATGCTTTTGGGGTGATAGCGGTGCCGATTCAGGACATCTGGAATGAAGTGGATGTACCCGAGTTTCAGCAAAAGAAGATAGACCACCCAGTCGCCGGCGATCCTGTAACCCGCCAGCGTGTCCATATGACACTCCAGTACCTGCAGCAACGCATCGCGGCGGAACAGCACCGCACTCACGTTCGGAACGGTATTCTTCACTGCGAGGGCCCGCTCGACTTCCTCCGCGCCGCCTACGGTGTACGGCGAACGCCACTTTTCCACCGAGATATCGTCGGTGTAGCCGAGATAGTCGGGCGCGATGACGTTGCCCGCGGAATCGACTCGACAGGACTGCGTGTAAGCCATCACGATCCGCGTATCCGCGCGCATCGCGTGCATCAGCGTCCCGACCAACGCAGGATCGGCAGCATCATCCGCCTCAGCGATCCAAACGAACTCGCTCCTGGCGCGTCTGGCGCCTTCCAGCCATTGCAGAAAGGCGGACCCGGAGTTGACATCGCTCCGAACGACCACAGGCTCCGGATGGCTGTACATGCGCAGTATGCCGAGCATGTCGAGACTGTTGTCGGTGGAAGCGTCATCCAGCACCAGCACTTCAGCGATTGGAAAAGTCTGCGCGGAAATGCTTTCGATGCGTTCTGGCAGAAAGCGTGCGTAATTGTAATTCGGCACCACGGCAGATACCTGTGGCGTATCGTCGCCGCTCATCGCCAGCAGACTGAAGGCATACTTCCGGAACGCGAAATCGCGATCAATGATGCCCATGCCGGCAGCGCCCAGCTGCGTGCGTAACGAAGGATTGTTGATCACATGCAGCAGCGCAGCGACGTACTCACCCACATCGAATGCGCGCACGGCGTAACCGGCCCTTCCGTCGACCAGATCTGCGGCGCCCCCGGTACCGGAAAAAGCAACGACAGGCGTACCGACAGCCAGGCTTTCAAGCACCACGCTCGGCAATGGGTCCTCTCGTGAAGACAACGCATAGACGTCCGCGCCAGCAAAATAGTCGTCGGTGTCGAAATCGAGGCCGACGAAACGAAAGCGATCAGCAATCCCCCCCGCAGCAAGAAGAGCGTCGACATTCGCGCAGAGATCCGGGTCGCGTTGCCCGACCCAGACAAAGTAGAGGTCATCGCGTCGTGCGCAGGCGCGTGACGCTGCTTCGGCAAGAAGATCGACGCCTTTACGCGCATCGGCATAGCCGACCGCAAGCACGATGGCTACATGATGCGGCACGCCGAGACGATCGCGCAGACGCACCCGCGCAGCGGTCTGGTCAACCGCACCCCGATAACGATTCCGGGTATACAGGCCCTGCGGCTGAAGTACAAGTTTGGACATCACGTACTCTGCCCGCCCAAGCATCGACAACACGCCCTCTCTCACCGCGTGGGACGACACCACAACACGATCACTGGCATCCACAAGTTTGGCGAGCGCATCGTGAAGGCCGTAGTTCGCCATCAATCCCGGCAATTCGTGGATCAGGGAAACGACCCGCATTCCAGCATCGCGGAACGGCCTGATACTACGTCCACAAACCGTGGTATTGGCGATGACAGCTTCAAATCCGCGTGCGCAAAGGTCCGCCGCCATTCGTTCCTGTCGCGTCGCGTCCATTTCGTATAGGCGATGCAGCGGCGCAAGCGCCTCGAATCGTGGCGCCAACCAGCCATCCCCGAGCAGTAAAGTTTCGACGTCGATTCCCATCCGTTTGAATTCGGCTACCAGACTCAGCGCGAGGTATTGCGCCCCATGCGGGTTTGCGTCGTGCACCATCAACGCCAGTCGCGAAGGCCGCGGAGGCGGCACAAGGGCGTTGCGCGTAGCGTGCAACCAAGCGTAACCGAAGCGCAGATCCGGCTCGAGAATGGCGCCCTCCATCCAGCCGTTCCATGCGTGGACGAAAATCATCCGCTCATCTGCGACAGGGTGCGCCTCCGCATGAGCGACCGCAGCGCCGAGCCATCGACCGTAAGCGTCCGGCGATGCGTCCGTGGAAACGCATCCGGAACCCGGGCGACGAGGCTCGTCATCCCATCTGGCAAGCACACCACGAAATTCCGGATAAGCCTGAACTGGACGCGCCGCCTGCTTTGTCGC
Organism: Lysobacteraceae bacterium; assembly: GCA_046598445.1. Classification (GTDB taxonomy): domain Bacteria; phylum Pseudomonadota; class Gammaproteobacteria; order Xanthomonadales; family Xanthomonadaceae; genus Lysobacter_I. Next base: position 30,583 of record JBKJHV010000016.1, on the reverse strand, counting down.
ATGCGTTGCATAATCGAACGCTTTGCCATGAAAATCCGGATCGACCAGTTCAACGTCGACACCACAAAACGACACCGCGTCTTCGCACGCATCCGGGCGCGGCAGCGTGAGCGCCGCATCGAAACCATGCTGGCGCGGGTCGCCGGAGAGATTCATGGCAACAATGAAGGGAGAAGGAATTCCGGCCTCTCGGCATGTCTCGCGCCAATGCGCAAGGACGCCCACAGAATCGTCGATATATTCAGGATGTTCGACCACCATCAAAGGGCGATCGCCAATGCGGACATAACGCTGGTCGCGGAAAAACAATATCGCGTCTTTACAGAAATCGCGCGCATCGAAATCCTGCGCAGCCGATGTCCGCCCACGCTCTGGCGTTTCGTCCCAGGACAAGCAGAACGGAAAGTCCAAGCTACCGGAAGCCAAGTAACGCCCGAGGAATTCACAACCGGAAACGCTACCGGATGAAGCATGATGACGGAAGCAGAATGCGTCCAATCCATGCTGGCGCGCCAACGCAACTTGCCTGCTCAACACATCCGGGCAGCAGGGGTTGTAAGCGCCAAGTTCGCCGGGAATTCGGGGCTGTTCGTGGCCGAAGAAACGCGGCACTGACGAAAGCACGCGCCCCCAACTGCCGGCCATCGGAACATGTCCGGCTTTATGTCCCCGGTACGGCGCAAGGTCAGTCTCGAAAAAAGCGATGGCACGCACGCGGGGACGGGCAAGCATGGACGCTGCCGGCAACGCAACATGTTGCCCGACCTCCGGCGACATTGCGGCAGAGAGCATGCTGGCGACATAGCGCTGTGACGTATCGCTCACTTGGTCACTCGCACTGTAAGCGGCGTCATTGATCGGAGCGCCTGGGTCCACGCAGACGTGTGGCCCATCGGCGAGCGGGCGCAGTGAGCTTCCAACTTGTCGAGGCTTCCATCGCGGCTATTTGTGCTGTGCGCTCGGCCAGCATGGCGGCTTCGGCCTCGAACGCTGTCGTCTGAGTTTCGAAAGCTGCCGTCTGGGTTTGGAGCGATGCTGCCGTAGTTTCAAGCAGTATCGCCTGAGCCTCGAATGCAGTCGTTTGAGCTTCGAGCGCAGCTTTTTGAACGTCGAACGCAGCCGCCAATGCCTCGAACTCGGCCCTCTGAGCCTCAAACGCAGCCGTCTGGGCCTCAATGCTTGCGGCCCGCTCGGCAAGCATCGAAGCCTGCTCATGGATGGTGGCTGCGTGCATCTGCAAACGGCGATCCCGCTCTGCGAGTTCAGCCTCGAAACGGTCTCTCAACTCTTCCGCTACCGCTTGGATCCTCGCATTCTCTGCCATGGCAGTATCCAGTCGCACTGACCAGTCAGCGGCGATCGACTGTTGAAGCGCATACACATGATGCGAGAGCTCGGCAGCGGTTTCGCTGCGTGCGGCGATGACCTTTTGCGACCAGTATGCAGCCGTTTCGTCGCGCGCGCTCTGAACACTGTGCTCCCATCGCGCAGCGATCTTGCGGCTCACTTCTTCAAAACGGTGCGCGAGCGCGACGTCGAGCTCCCCGCGCAGGATCGCGAGCTCCGCTTCCAGCTCCGCGATGCTGGCGCGCAGTCCAACTTCGGCGCCGCCGTCGGCGTGCAGCCGCGTGCCGAGCGTGTCGAACAGACGCAATACCGCCGCTTCACTATCGGTGCCGCGCAACGCTGCTAGATCCAGCAACGCCTGCGGCTGTTCGGTGCCGACCAGAAGCACGCCCAGACCGTGCGCATGCTGAAACTCGAAACCCGGATAGCGTTCGATCAATTCGGACCAGAGCTTCCAGACGCCGAACTGGCGTTCACGCACCATGGTGTCGTGGAACAGGATCACGCCGCGCGACGACAGCTTCGGCAACCATGTATCGAAGTCGTTTTTGACGGCCTCATAGGTGTGCAATCCGTCGATATGCAGTACATCGATGCTGCCGTCGGCGAAGTAGTCGCACGCCTCGTCGAACATCATCCGCATCAGCGCCGAAAAACCACCGTAATGCTGCTGGTTGTACTGCCACAGCGTATTGAATACCTCGTCGCCGTACAGACCCGAGTGTTCGTCGCCGGACCACGTGTCGACGGCGAAGCAGCGCGTGTCCACCGCACAGTGCTTTACCGCCTGGCAGAACCCCAGGTACGAGGTGCCGTGATGGCTGCCGAGTTCCACGAGCATCCGTGGCCGGGCCTCTTCTATCAACCAGAACGCGAAAGGAAGATGCCCGATCCAGGCACTCGGCGGCACGGACGCCGGCGTCAGCGACATCGCAGCATTGATTTTCATGCGGGCGGGGGTACTCATGCGGCCCGCCCCTTGCCCACGAATGCGCCGCGCATCACCGACAGCGCGAGTCTCTGCCGAAGACCCAGACCCCGGCCACGGAATACGCCGACCGTATCGCCCCAGGGGCCACTCCACTCCTCCGGATGCGGTTCCCAGTCGGTGGATACTTCCAGCAGCTCGCAGCCGCCGAATTTAGCCAGCGCGCGATAACCGTCCGGATAGAAACGCCAGCAATCCTGCGGATAGCGATGCTCGGGCCCGCGCGATGGCGCGATCAGGAAGATCAGCCCACCGGGCTTGAGCACGCGCAGCATCTCCAGCCACGTCAGCCAGAAGAATTCGATGTGCTCGAAGGCCTGACCGGACAGCACCACATCGGCCGTCGCGGTCGGCAACGGAAATCGATACGGAGAGGTCAACACCACATCGACACCCGGTCCGGCTTCGAGATCGATACCGGTGTAGCGCCAGTTCGGACTGTCGAAAAGCGTGCGGTAGGAGCCATTGACGTCGTAGGAACCGATGTCGACCGCGTGCAACGGACGCGTGCGGTCGAGTCTGGCGCCGACCATCCGCTGCATGTGCTCATAGGAACTGACGTGCAAATTCGTGGACTCCGGATTAGCGGTGAGCAGCTTGCGATCGGTTTACGCGTCGCGGACATGCGCCCGCAGACATGAGGCGACGAACCGAGTATGGGATGGCGTGCGTGCTGGTCTTCATGCGCGCGTATCGCCCGGGACAATGGAGCCGGCCGCTGGCCCGTCGGTGTCGGTGACCCGCAAGGCGATGGCCCGATAGGGGATCCCGACGAGTCCGGTCGATCGCGTATCGCATACCGATTCGAGGACCAAGCCATCATAAACCCATGCCGCCTGGATGTGATCGAACGCGGTGCCGTCGGCCACAGCGACGTCGACCGTGTAGCGGCCGGCCGGCAGGTAGGGCATACGGAATTCGAAGACGGCTTCCATGCTTTGCCCCGCCGCGGCCGGCGGCGCGGCCGGGGCACCATCGATATAGGTATTGGTCCCGAACAGGTGCTGGCCGAGGCGATCCTTGAAGAAGAATCCGACAATGGGCTGAGCGATATCACGGTGCGCCCGGGCGCGCAGCAGCAAACGCACGATGGCGCCGCCGTCCACCTGGACGAGCGGCTCCCCGTTGGAGTTTTCGAGCTGGGCAGCGACGATGCTGGCGCCGCCATCGCCGAAACCGGCCTGCGCCGGATCGAAGCGGAATACCCGCATTCGACTGTGATCGAGAAGGGGGTCGAACGCATCGCCGTCCGCATCCAGCCCGCTCTCCTGCAAAGTCGCCGCGACCGCCTCCGCGCCGCTGGCGTCGGCCGCGTTCGTGGCGATCGACCTCGGGCGATGCCCGTAGGTACTGGCGAGATAGGCTTCGCAAACCTGCTTGGCCGGCCCGTCCATGACCATGCGGCCATCGTCCATCCACAGCACCCGATCACAGAGATTCACCATGGCACCGGCGTCGTGGCTGACGAACAACACCGTGCCGTGTTCCTGGAACTGGCGCAGGAAGCGCATGCACTTCTGCGAGAAGAAAACGTCGCCGACCGACAGCGCCTCGTCGATCACCAGCACGTCCGCATCCGCATGCGCGATCACCGCGAACGCGAGGCGGACATACATGCCGCTTGAATAGGTCTTGACGGGTTGTTCGATGAAATCGCCGATATCGGCGAAGGCGACGATGTCGTCGTACTTCGCGGCGACCTCCCCGGGCGTCATGCCGAGGATCGCGCCGTTCATGTGGACGTTCTCGCGGCCGGTGAATTCCGGGTTGAAGCCGCTGCCGAGTTCGAGCAGCGCGGCGACGCGGCCCGACATCGAGACACGGCCCTGCGTCGGCGACAAGGTGCCGCAGACGATCTGGAGCAGGGTCGATTTACCTGAACCATTGCGGCCGATGATGCCCACGGTTTCGCCGCGCGCCACCGTCAACGACACTTCGCGCAGCGCCCAGAACTCGCGGAAATAGTTCGGGCGCTTCAAGCCGATCAGCCGCCCCATGCGCGGCAACAGTGCTTGTTTCAACCGGTCCTGGGGCCGCTCGTAAATCTGGTAGCACTTGCCGACGCCATCGACGACGACAGCCCGTTCGACGCCGTCGGCGACGCGCTGCACGCGAAGATCAGAGGACATCGGCGAAGCCTCTGCGCGTTTTCTGGAACCACCAGTAACCGAATACCATGACCACGATCGCGATGACGTAGTAACGCAAAAGGGGAATCGCATCGGGTACGGCGTTCGCGAACAGTACCGCGCGGCTCTGCTCGATCACGAAGGTCAGGGGGTTGGCGTACACCCAGGGGCGATACTCCTCGGGCAGCGCGGTGATCGGATAGAACACCGGCGCCAGGAACATCAGGATGATCGAGATCACGCTGGTGATCTGGCCGATGTCGCGGATGAACACACCGAGCGAGGCCAGCAGCCACGTCGCGCCGAGCGCGAAGAAGCCGAGCGGCAACAGGATGAGCGGCAACCACAGCGCCCCGAGCGGCACCGACCCTTCGAGCAGCCACTTCGCCGCCAGCAGGATCACGATGCTGACGAGCGCGTGGAACGCAGACGAACCGACCAGACTCCAGCCCAGGGTTTCGAGCGGGAAGACCACCTTCTTCACGTAATTGGTATTACCAACGATCAGTCCCGGCGCCCGAATCAGCGCATCGGCGATTACCCCGTGCGCGATCACGCCGATGAACAACAACAGCGCAAAACGCGATTTGCTCTGGCCTTCGAGCATGCCCGGCCACTTCGCCTCGAACACCACCGAGAACACGAAGGTATACACCGCCAGCATGAGGATCGGATGCAGGAACGACCAGGTCACGCCCATCATCGAACCGCGATAGCGGCCAAGCACTTCGCGCCGGACCATTTGGCCGATCAGACGGCGTCCACGCCAGAAACCGGAGAAAAGACTCGCGGGGTCGGCGGGAAACGGACGATGCGCGTCGACCAGACTGCCTTGATTCATCGCGCCAGCGCCCACTCAAGATCGCGACGCAGATCATCCACCGACTCCACACCCACGCTCAGGCGCACCAGATCGTCGTGGATGCCCAGCACAGCGCGGCGTTCCACCGGCACCGAGGCGTGGGTCATCACCGCGGGATGGTTGACGAGGCTTTCCACGCCGCCGAGCGATTCGGCCAGGGTGAACAGATGGGTGCGTTCGCAGAAGCGCTTGGCGCCTTCGAAGCCTCCCTTGACCCGGATCGACACGATGCCGCCGAAGCCGTCCATCTGTCGCGCCGCCAGCGCGTGCTGCGGATGGTCTTTCAGGCCCGGGTAGATCACCTGCTCGATCGCCGGATGCGTGCGCAGCCATTCGGCCAGCGCCTGCGCGTTCTCGCAGTGGGCTTTCATCCGCAAGTGCAGCGTTTTCAGTCCGCGCAGGGCGAGGAAGCTGTCGAACGGCCCCTGCACCGCGCCGACCGAGTTCTGCAGGAACGCCATCTGTTCGGCAAGTTCAGCGTCGTCGCCGACCACCGCCATGCCGCCGACCATGTCGGAGTGGCCGTTGAGATATTTGGTGGCCGAGTGCATGACGATGTCGGCGCCGTGTTCCAGCGGCCGCTGCAGGATCGGCGAGGCGAAGGTGTTGTCGACCACCATCAGCAGGCCGTGCTTTTTGGCGACCGCGCTCACCGCCTTGAGGTCGACGATCTTGAGCATCGGATTGGTGGGGGTTTCCACCCAGACCATGCGCGTATTGGGCTTGATCGCCGCTTCCAGCGCGGCGGCATCGGTCAGGTCGACGAAGCTGAAGTCCAGACCGGCGGTGCGTCGGCGCACGCGCTCGAACAGGCGGAAAGTGCCGCCGTAGACATCGTCCATGCAGACCACATGGCTGCCGCTGTCCAGCAATTCCAGAATCGTCGAAGACGCGGCGAGGCCCGAGGCGAACGCGAAACCGCGGCTGCCGCCTTCCAGCCCGGCGACGCAGCGTTCGTAGGCGAAACGGGTCGGATTGTGGGTTCGCGAGTACTCGAAACCCTGATGCACGCCCGGGCTGCTCTGGGCATAGGTGGAGGTGGCGTAGATCGGCGGCATCACCGCGCCGGTCGTGGGGTCCGGAGACTGGCCGGCGTGGATGGCCTTGGTGCCGAGGCCCCAGTCGCTGGGGTCATCGACGGTCTGGGCGGGCTCGTGCTCGGTCATCGGGGTGGGCTCAGGAAAAGACCGGGAATTTTAACACTGCCCCCATGGCCGGACGCGGGTTTACTGAACGCGGCGGCGCAGCCAGTTCAGCAAGTCGATCCGGGTAATCAGGCCCAGAAAGCGGTCGCCGTCCATCACGATCGCAACGTGGCCGCGGTCGAACACCGGCAGCAGCGCCTCCACCGGGGAGCGCACGTCCAGCTTGTCGAGCTTGCTGACCATGGCCGTGGACACCGGGTCGCGGAACCGGGTCTCGTCGCCGTAGACGTGCAGCAGCACGTCGCTCTCGTCGAGGATGCCGACGATCTTCTCGCCGTCCATCACCGGCAACTGCGAGATCTCGTAAAGCTTCATCCGCTGGTAGGCGGTGACCAGCAGATCGTTGGGGCCGACCACCACCGTATCGCGCCGGGTGTAGGGGCGCAGGATCAGGTCGCGCAGGTCGCCGTGCTGCTCGCGCTCCAGGAAGCCGTTGTCGAGCATCCAATAATCGTTGTACTGCTTCGACAGGTATTTATTGCCGGTATCGCAGACGAACACCAGCACGTTCTTCGCTACGGTCTGTTCGCGGCAGTATTTCAGCGCGGCGGTCAGCAGGGTGCCGGTGGACGAACCGCCCAGCACGCCCTCGCAGCGCAGCAGTTCGCGCGCGGCGAGGAAGCTTTCCTTGTCGGTCACCGCATAGGCTTTCTTGACCCGGCTGAAATCGGAGATGTCGGGCAGGAAGTCCTCGCCGATGCCTTCCACCATCCAACTGCCGGATTTCTCGTTGAGCCGGCCATCGTTGATGTATTCGGCCAGGATCGAGCCGACGGGGTCGGCAAGCACCAGTTCGGTGTGCGGCGAGTGTTCGGCGAAGCAGCGCGACAGGCCGGTCATGGTGCCGGAGCTGCCGCAGCCGAAGACGATGGCGTCGAGGCCGCCGACCTCGCTCATCTGCCGCAGGATTTCGGGACCGGTGCCGTGTTCGTGCGCGGCCGGGTTATCCGGATTGCCGAATTGATTGATGAAATAGGCGCCCGGGGTCTCGCGGGCGATCCGCGCGGCCATGTCCTGGTAGTAATCGGGATGGCCCTTGGCCACGTCCGAGCGGGTCAGCACCACCTCGGCGCCCATGGCCTTGAGGTTGAAGATCTTCTCGCGGCTCATCTTGTCGGGGACGACCAGCAACAGCCGGTAGCCCTTCTGCTGGGCCACCAGGGCCAGACCGATGCCCGTGTTGCCGGCGGTGCCTTCGACCAGGGTGGCGCCGGGCTGGATGTCGCCGCGCTGCTCGGCGGCCTCGATCATGCGCAGGCCGATGCGGTCCTTGATCGAACCGCCGGGGTTCTGGCATTCCAGCTTGAGGTAAAGGGTGCAAAGGCCAACTTCGAGCCGCTGGGCGCGGACGATCGGGGTATCGGCGATCAGGTCCAGGACGGAGTCGCTGATGGCGGGCTTGCGGACTGCGTGCTCGCTGATCGGGGGATCGTTCGACGGGAAATTCGACATGCCGGCCCAGTTCGGATTGGAAAGGCAGGATTATCGCATCGTCGGCCACGCGGGCGTGGCATGTCGCGCAGCGGAACCGGCTCGACGTGGCCAACGAACGACGACGGGCATACCGTCGCCGTTCGCGCCTGCTGCGGGCCGCGCGTCAGTGGTGCAGCGCGTCGTACATCCGGGTCAGGCGATCCTTCGCGGCCAGCTTCTCGCGTTTCATCTGCACAAGGCGGGTGTCGTCGATCGGCAATACGCCGAGTTCGGCGTCGAGCACCTGTTTGTCGAGTTCCTTGTGGCGATGATAGAGCTGACGGAATTCGGTATTGGCCTTCAACAAGGCTTCGACTTCGGTCTGGGGCTGCCCTTCGAACATGGATTCCTCCTCACTGGACGATGAACGACCCGGCCTGTGCGCCGGATCGCGGGGTGGGACACGTGGGGGTGTCGGGAAGATTGGAACGGGGGGTTGGACACGAATACGAAAACGCCCCGGCCTGAAACGGCACGGGGCGCTGCGGGGACGAACGTCGGAACCGCGGTGCGGACGCTCCAGACCGGAGCGTCCGCAAGCACTTTGCTTGCGACGGCATTCTCCCGGGGGAGGTGGCCTGGCTTGAAGCCTGCTGGCTTGAAGCATGTTGGTCTGAATCGTGCGTCGGCGTCATCGGCTCTGCTCGTCCTCCGGAGGACATGAAACCTCCGGCAAAACCGACCCTACTCCTCTCCCCCGCGCTGGGCAAGCACGTCCTGTACGGCCCGGTCAGATTCACGCGACGACGCGGCCCACACCCCCGGGGAAGCGCGGATCAGGGCATGTAAATATTTGTTAATAAAAGTATTTGCAGGCGGCCCGAAGGCCACCGATCAACGCCGGGCCGGCTTGGGTTTTGGCTTGGGTTTCAGTTTGGCGGCCGGCTTGGGCGCCGGGTCACCCGGCAACGGGCCACCCGCGGTCAATTCGGCCTCGCGACGGGCCAGTTCGGCTTCGCGTTCGCGCGCCAGGCGCAGCTTTTCGGTTTCGCTGCCGGTGACGGTGTCGAGCAGCCCCTCCGCCTCCTCGCGATTGCGCGACTCGGCCTCGACCGCTTCGCGCAGGCGCGCGGTTTCCTCGGCCTGGATCTGGGCTTCGATCCGCAGCCGCTCGGACTCGGCACGGGCGCGTTCGGCGTCGCGGCGACTGGCTTCCACCAGCAGTTCGCCGCGCTCGATCTCCAGCCGCTGCAGTTCGGCGCCGCCGGATTCGGTCTGCGCCGCGATTTCAGCGGTTTCGACCCGGATCCTGGCGATCTGCAGCGCCTGCGGCTTCTGCTTGCGCTTGGCCACCTGAAGGGTCTGCACCGCCTGCCGCGCCTGCAGCCGCTCATAGGCGGCGAAAGCGTTGCGCTGTGGATCGGTGTCGATGGTCTGCAGCCGCTGGCTCAGACGGGCGACATCCGGGTCGGGCTCGGCGGCCCGCACAGCCGCGAACGGCAGTGCCAGCAACAGGGCAAGCGTCAAAGCAGTCGAGGCGCGGAAGGCGTTCATGGCGTGCCGCCGACGCCCAGACGCTGGCGCAGTTCGCCGATCTCGGCGCGACGGCGGGCCAGTTCGCTGCGCTGGATGGCGTCGCGGCTGCGGACGTAGGCGTAGTCGGCCTCCGCCGCCGCGAGCTGCGCAAGCCCGCTGGCGTCGGCCGCCTTGCGTGCGGCCAACGCCGCCTGGGCCTGACCCAGTGCGGTCTTGGCGCGCAGCAGCGCCTCGGCCGCGTACTGGGCCGCGTCCGCGCCTTCGGCCCGCGCCACCGCGGATTGGGCCGCGGCGAGTTCGTGGGTCGGCAGCGGCGTCCGCGCCACGGCCACGACCGGAGCGATCAGGACCGGAAACGTGAGCGCGATCACAAGCAATGCGGCGGGCATGTTGCTTCGTACCCGGCGCAGGTACTGCGAGACGCGCGGCATTTGTGCGAAGCTTGTGGGCATGGGGTGCGTGTCGGTAGTGGGTCGTGTTGGCAGTAAAGCCGGTCGTGGTCGAATCGTTGTTCGCCCTCGATCATGACGCCGGCTCATTGTCATCAGCCGGTCCGGCCGATGCAACGCGGCAATCCGGCCGCCGCGTCCGAAAATCATTGCACAGATACCAGATACGGGGAGGTTCATCGATGGACATCGGCTATTTCCTGAAGCTGATGACGGACAAGAATGCCTCCGACATGTTCCTGACCACCGGCGCGCCGGTGCATATCAAGGTCGAAGGCAAGCTTTATCCGCTCGGCAACACCGGCCTGCCCCCGGGCATGGTCAAGAAGATCGCCTATTCGCTGATGGACGAGGGCCAGGTGCCCGAGTTCGAGCGCGACCTTGAACTGAACATGGCGCTGTCGCTGGCCGATGCCGGGCGCTTCCGCGTCAACGTGTTCAAGCAGCGCGGCGAAGTGGGCATGGTGATCCGCGCGATCCGCAGCGTGATCCCGAGTATCGAAGAACTGCAACTGCCGCAGGTCCTGAAGAACGTCATCATGGCGCCGCGCGGGCTGGTACTGATCGTCGGTTCCACCGGCTCGGGCAAATCGACCTCGCTGGCATCGATGATCGACTACCGCAACACCACCGCGGCGGGCCATATCCTCACCATCGAGGATCCGATCGAATACCTGCACAAGCACAAGAAATCGATCGTCAACCAGCGCGAGGTCGGCCTGGACACCCACGATTTCCACAGCGCGTTGAAGAACGCGATGCGCGAAGCGCCGGACGTGATCCTGATCGGCGAAATCCTCGATGCCACGACGATGGAGGCCGCCATTGCCTTCGCCGAAACCGGGCATCTGTGTCTGGCGACGCTGCACTCCAACAACGCCGACCAGACCATCGAGCGCATCCTCAATTTCTTCCCGGAAACCGCGCACAAGAACGTCCTGATGAACCTCGCCCTGAACCTCAAGGCGGTCATCAGCCAGCGGCTGGTGGTGGGCACCGACGGCCGCCGCATCCCGGCGGTGGAAGTGCTGATCAACACGCCGATGATCCGCGACCTGCTGCGCCGCGGTCAGGTGCATGAAATCAAGGCGGCGATGGAAGAAACGCTGGAGGAAGGCATGGAGTCCTTCGACCAGTGCCTGTTCCGGCTGTGCAAGGAAGGCAAGATCGAAATGGAGCAGGCGCTGCGCGCGGCCGACTCCCGCGATGGCCTGGCGCTGAAATTCCGCCTGTCCGAAGGCGGCGGCAGCGAGCACGATCCGTACGCGGTGGCGTTCGAAGGTGGCGACGGGAGTTCGTCTTTCTCGCACTGAGATCCCACGCTGAAGCACCATGCGCGTCAGAAAAACGCCCCGGGAAGCCGGGGCGTTTTCGTTTGCAGCGTTGCGGAAGCGCCGGCTGTTCGATGCCGCCTCGCGTGGCGACAGGTGTGAAGGCGTCGCAGCGAATCAATCCGCCTGGTGCGGCGCGTCCATCTGCTTCTCGGGTCGGGCGTCGTCGAACGCCGGCAATGCGAGACATTCGGCCTCGATCCGGCGGATGGTCGGATACGACGCAAGGTCCACGCCGAAGCGGCGGGCGTTGTAGACCTGCGGAATCAGGCAGCAGTCGGCGATCGTCGGTGTGTCGCCTTCGCAGAACACACCGGTGGCGGGGTCGTCGACCAGCAGTGCTTCAAAAGCATGCAAACCCTCGCGGATCCAGTGCCGCACCCACTCGTCGCGTTCGGGCTGCGGCGCGTTCCACTCGCGCTCCAGATACTGCATCACGCGCAGATTGTTCAGTGGGTGAATGTCGCAGGCCACCAGCATGGCCAACGCGCGGACCCGCGCCCGCTCGCGCGCGGTCGCGGGCAGCAGTGCGGCCGAACCGTCCCAGGTTTCATCGAGATATTCCAGGATCGCCAGCGACTGCCGGATCACCCGTTCGCCGTGCTTCAGCACCGGGATGAGCTTCTGCGGATTGGCCTGCGTGAATGCGGCCGAATGCTGCTCACCGCCATCGCGGATCAGATGCACCGGCACCGATTCGTAGGCCAGCCCCTTGAGGTTCAGGCCGATCCGCACCCGATAGGCGGCGCTTGAGCGCCAATAGCCGTACAGCCGCAGGGAATCGCTCATGACCGCTCCGTGAGATGGTCTGGCCGCGGCACGCGGCCCGACGATGAATGAACCGCAGCGCGCGGCCCGACAACGATAGCTCCGCAACGGCTCTGCGGGGAAGCCACTGTCTACCGCGCGGCACTCATCGCCGACGCGCGGCCAAGCGCAGCAACGCGCCCACAGCCAGGAACACCAGCATCAGGCCGGCGGCATTCGCGAGTACCCGCGGATAACCCAGCGCCGGCACGTCGATGAAGGGATAAGGATACGCACCGTTCCATTCCCCGCGGACCAGCGCATACGCCAGGTACGCGAGCGGATACAGCGCCCACAGCAGCGGCGCGCGCTTCGGCAGCCGTACCTGCGGCGGGAACCACAGCCAATGCGCGAGCGCAGCGATCGGCACCGCATAGTGCAGCAGGTTGTCGGCAACCCACTGCCAGCCCTGCGGGTCCCAGATCTGCCGCAGCAACAGGTGGTAGCCCAGACCGACCACCACGATCGCGGCGGTGGCGCAGCCGCGAGGCATCGGCGAGGCCAGCCATGAGCCGGGCCGGATCGCCGCCGCCGTGGCGATCAGCGCCACGAACAGATTGCTGAGGATGGTGAAGTAGCCTGCCAGCACCCACAGCGCCAACCCCATTCCTTCGCCCTGGGCACCGACCGTTTCCAGCGTCTGCCAGAGCTGCACCGCCAAGGCAGCCCATGCCAACGATGCCAGCACCCCGACGAAGGTTCTCTCCCGACCGCTCCGCGCTTCCGTCATCGCCAGCCCTCCCGTACAGGAGCGCGGAGGCGTCAGGCTTGGGCCTGCGGCTCGATCCGCTGCTCGATGGCACCGAAGATATCCTGTCCATCGCGGCTGCGCATTTCGATCCGCACCACGTCGCCGTACTTCATGAAGGGCGTGATCGGTTTGCCGGTCTCCAGCGTCTCGACGGTGCGCTTCTCGGCGAAGCAGGAGGCGCCGCGCGAGGTGTCCTCGTTGGCCACGGTGCCGGAGCCGACGATGGTGCCGGCGGACAGCGGCCGGGTCTTGGCCGCGTGCGCGACCAGTTGGGCGAAATCGAACTGCATGTCGATGCCGGCCTCGGGCGCGCCGAACCACGCACCGTTGATGTGGGTGAGCAGCGGCAGATGCACCTTGTTGCCCTGCCAGGCGTCGCCCAGCTCGTCCGGGGTCACGAACACCGGCGACAGCGCCGAGCGCGGCTTGGACTGCAGAAAGCCGAAGCCCTTGGCCAGTTCGTTCGGGATCAGATTGCGCAGCGACACGTCGTTGACCAGCCCGATCAGCTGGATGTGGCCGGCGGCCTGTTCGGGCGTCGGCGCCATCGGCACGTCGTCGGTGACGATCACGACTTCGGCTTCCAGATCGATGCCGTAGTCCTCGCTCGGCACCCGCACCGGATCGCGGGGGCCGTAGAAACCGGCGCTGACCGCCTGGTACATCAGCGGGTCGACGTAGAAACTCTCCGGCACCTCGGCGCCGCGGGCGCGGCGTACGCGCTCGACGTGCGGCAGATACGCGCTGCCGTCGACGAATTCGTAGGCGCGCGGCAGCGGCGAGGCCAGCAGCGACAGATCGAGGTCGAACGCACCCTCGGCTTCGCCCGCGTTCAGCGCTTCCGACAACGCATTGAGGCGCGGGGCGAGATTGGACCAGTCCTCCAGCGCGCGCTGCAGGGTCGGGGCGATGCCCTCGGCGCGCACCGCGCGGCCCAGATCACGGGAAACGACGATCAGGGTGCCGTCGCGACCGCCTGCCTTGAGAGAACCCAGCTTCATCGAAACCTCTGACGCTCAGTGGAATTGGTTTCAATTGTAACTTATTTGCCCGGACGGTCAGGCCTCTGCCTGGAAGCCATCGGCGCGGTAGGTCACCACCAGCGTGTCGCGATACCCCGGCCCGCCCGTTTCGTCCCGCCCCGTCGACGACTCGGCCTGCTCGGGCTGGATGGGCGTGGTCTCGTGGATCATCCGGCGGTCGTCCAGCAGCAGCAGGCTCCAGGGCTCTGTCAGGGTGAAGCGTTGCCCGTCCGGGCCGTCGGCTTCGAAGATCCGGGTCTCGCCGCCGCGGATCGCGTGCCGGCCGACGATGAAGACCGCCACGAAATCGACGCCGTCGCGATGCGCGCCCTCCGGCGTCGGCCGGCCGATACCGTCGGCCGTGTCGATCCGGAACTGGTGCGCTTCCACGTACCACGGGTCGGCCGGACGCACTTCGCGCAGGCGATCCCCGAGGGCGCGCAACAACTGCCCCCAGGCGGGCGCGACGACCGTTTCCGGCGCGATCGGCGCGAACCAGCGCTGCAGACCGCCATGCAGGGCGTTGTAATCCAGCGGCTGGTAATGCGCGCGCGGCGGCGCCTGCTCGATGCCGTCAGCGCCGGTCACGAAGCAGGCATGCCGGCGCTGCCGGTAGCGGCCGCCGTCGCGCAGGTATTCGTCCGGCGGCAGGTCGTTCCAACCCGCGGCCAGCGCATGCAGCGCATCCAGGGACACCCCGGCCAATGCCGCGACATCGGCTGGCTCAAGTATCGCGAAACCGCGACTGCGCAGCGACGCGACCAGACCGTCGCGTGATGTGAACGGCGCACGAAACGTAGCGACCATGGAAAATTCTCGACGAATGGATTGCGGACGACGCGACGACCGCCGGGGGCCGCAATTGTAACTTTCACGATCGTGGGCCGCGCTGTCCCGAATATCGAACCCCACGCCATGCGGCAAGCCTGCTACTTTAGCCGCTCGACCGGGTATTGACGGGGACACGCTCCAGGTCGGCAGCAAAGTCTGCCGCGTCTTCGTCGCAAACGGATGGTCGCGGTTTTTTTGCCTCGGCAACGAGCAAGCACGGCAGGGACAGCGAATGGCAGCCAGGATGCTGATCGATATCGATCAATTGCGCGCGCTCGAAGAAGCGCCGAGTACAGAGTCGCTGGCCGATGACATCGGCCGCGTGGTGAAACCGCTGGGCGTCGACTATTGGCTTTACGCGGTGGATCTGCCGCTGATGAACGACCATCCGAATCAACTGCGCATGGGCACGTATCCGCAAAGCTGGATCACGCGCTATCTCGAAATGGACTACATCAGCATCGATCCGATCGTCAGTCATTGCCACGATCACGCGACGCCGCTCGCCTGGGACGAAGCCCAGTTCCACCATCGGCGGATCGTCGATCCGCATCTGCAGAAGATCCGCCATCTGTTCGCGGAAGCCCGCGAGCACGGTCTGGGCAGCGGATTGAGCGTGCCGCTACACGGCCCTGGCGTGTCGTGGGGGCTGATGTCCTACGCATCCCGCGACATGCCCGCCGCCGACTACGAAGCGATCATGCCCGAGCTGCATCTGGTCGCGTATTACGTGCATGAAGCGGCGCGGCGTTTCGGCCCCTCCAAAACGCCCGTACGTCTGCCGGCACTCACCAAGCGCGAACGCGAATGCCTGTCGTGGGCCGCCGAGGGCAAGACCAGCTGGGAAATCGGCTTGCTGCTGAACATCAGCGAGCGGACCTCGATCTTCCATCTGCAGAACGCGACCCACAAACTCGGCGTCAGCGGCCGCCAGGCCGCAATCGCCCGTGCGGTCTCGCTGGGCCTGATCGTCTCCCTGCGCAATTGAAGTCGCCGCCAGCCTGACGCAGGGCCATGCCCGGCGATTACGCGGATGGCGCCACAGGAATTCCGCGCCGCACGATACAAATCAGTACTTGATTGTAATCAATACTCATTTTTCCATGTGCGGCGTGGCCATGTTGCCTATAAAAACACGATTTTCTCGACATATTCGACGCGATATGTGGAGGATCAGACACTCGAATCGGACCTTCATCAACCTGTAAGGTCGGTCAGCTGTAAGTGCTGACAGTGGTTACGCTCACTGATGTCTCCTTCAACAACGAAAGGGGACACCATGACCACATTCACCATCGGACGCGCAGGCGAGCACGGGCTCGGAGCCCCGCTTCTGGACAGCATGTACCGACTGCGTTCGGACGTGTTCCACAGACGCCTCGGCTGGGACGTGCGCGTCGAAGACGGCCGCGAGCACGACTGGTTCGACCTGATCGGTCCGCACTACGTCGTTGCTCACGATAATACATCGCGCGCACTGGGCTGTTGCCGGCTGTTGCCGACGCTGGGGCCGAACATGCTTCGGGATATTTTCCCGGAACTCCTCGACGGCGCTCCTGCACCGGCATCCGCATCCATATGGGAAGTCAGCCGTTTCGCACTGTGCGAAGAACACACTCAACGAGGCTTCGGGTTCAGCGAAATATCATCGTCGATCATCGCCGAGATATTCCGGTTCATTGCGGCACAGGGTGCCGACACCCTGGTCGGAGTGACCAGCGCATCGTTCGAGAGAATGATGCGGCACATGGGACTGCAGGTCGAGCGACTGGGCGCGGCGCGCAGGATAGGCAAAGCGATGAGCCTCGCGTTCCGCATGCCGGTTGCGGAGAATCTGCGCATCGTCGGCCCGGCGCCTGCCGTGCACGTCGCGCACGCGGCGTAAGACACAGACAACGCGTCGCCGAAGATGCGTTTAGCCAAGTGAGGGCCGCCAGAGATACGAACACACGGCAACAAATGGAAACCGCTGCGCAAACCCGGTCGCACCGGATTGCGCAGTGGTGACCGCCCGGTGGGCGGGCGTAGGCGAACGACTGCGGCGTCAGGCCGCGACCGGGGTCAGCCTGCGCACAGGCGCCACCTGCTGCTGCAAGCCGTGGCGCTCGCGCAACAACGCGGCCGTTCCATCCCACAGCGCGCGCCGCGCTTGCAGGGCCAGACGCGCCGCTTCGCGCGTGTCCTGCAGCCCGCTGGGATCGCGCACCAGTGCTTTTTCGATCAGGTGCTGGGCCGCTGGGCCATGGGTATCACCATCCAGCTCGATGTGGCGCTGCAGGTAGTAGACGAAGCCCGGCGCCTGCTCGACGTTCAATCCCCAGTGCTCCAGCAGACTCTGGAACATGTCCGGGATGACGTTTTCGCGGCCGTAGAAGAAGCTGGCCATCACTTCCAGCGTGCTGCCATGCAGGCAGGTATCGATGGTGTGCTCGACGAAGTCGCGCACGAACTGCGGCACCTCCGCCGTGGCGAGCGCCTTGGACAGCCCGACTCCGGCGCGCAGCTCGCGCATGAAGAGATCGAACTGCGCGGTCGATGCGCCGACATCGCGCATCGCCTTGAGATAAAGGTCGAGATGGCTGGCGGGATGGCCGTCGGCATCGACGTCGCTCTCCTCGGCCAGCACGATATCGTTGATCAGACGGGCCGCGGCCGGATCGATCGGCGGCATCCACGGCAATTCGACGCAGGTGAGATCGCGTTGCAATCGCTTGGCCAAGGACATGAAATCCCAGACCGCGAAAACGTGCACCTGCATGAAGGTGCGCAGGGCTTCGGTATGGGCGATTTCGGCGAAGACCGGGTGAATTTCCAGTTCGTGACGCAGGCGGCGCATGGCCTGGGTCAGAACCACATCGTGCTGTTTAGCGGTCGCTTCCTTTTTCATTGCGAATCTCCTTGATCGAGCACTCTGGTTGGGGAAAAAACGGGAACGTCTGAACGAAACCATCCTTGGCCCGTTCAGACCTCACGGAGCCGGCTTTCGCCGGATCCGAGTCCCTGCAGAGCGGATGCCGAAGCCTCCGTCCCGCGAGCGATACATCCTTGTGTCGCCGAACCTGTGCGTGCGCGCTGGAATCGAATGCGGAAGTCAGTCCTCGACCGTCATGGCGGAAATCATGCGGTAAACCGGGCCGGCGACATCAGTGCGGCAAATACAGCGGATAAAGGCTGGATTCTTCGCGCTCGATCCGTTGCGCCAACAGCGCGAGCACAGCCTGATAGTCCGTCATGAATTCCTGACGAGCCTGATGGTCGAAAGTGCTGATCTGGTACTTCTTCACGAAGTCGACAACGCCACGCGCAATCGCATTCATCTCGCGCCGGAAACTGCGCACCAGCGCCGTGCTTTCAGAATCGCCCTGCATCGCGCTTTCCACATAATTGTAGAAACGGACGTTTTCGGCGATCAGATGGCCTTCCAGATGCACCTTGAAGGCATTGAGCATCTGCGGCACCTGCTGGAACTCCCCTTGCCGAGCCATCTCACCGATCGTGGTGTACAGCTTGACCAGATCGGCGTGATCGCGCTTGAGCGACGGCACCAGATTGGCATCGTATGCGATGCCGAAACCGGCGCGACGCTGCTCAACGGTGGGCATTCCCTGCGGCAGCGCCTGCGATCTCGGCCCCTGCCCGCCCCCCAACCACTTCTTCAAAAAATCGAACACAACATCCCCTGTCGTATGAGCCATCGGCAAGCGCCGACCGTGCGACCTTATCCGCAGCTACCGGGGTCGTGTACCTGTCAGGTCTGACAGGAGTGATGGAAGCCCGTTCGGAATCGCTAAACCGGTCAAAGAGACATTTTTTGTCGTCTCAGCATCACGATCGACGGCAATCACGGCCAGAGCAATGTCGCAGACGCAACAGTCCGCCGTGGATGATGCGCATGTCGCGCGGCAAAAGCGTCTCGCGACGCAGACGGCACGCATGGGCCATGGCGCGTCGTGCGGAAGGCTCTCGTCGATAAAGACCGTCATCCAGACGAATCCGCTTTGTGAAGCGCCAGTGCGACTGGCACAAAAAAACCCCGCCTTGCGGCAGGGTTTTTCGAAGATGGCAGCCCCGGATGGATTCGAACCACCGAATGCCTGAGTCAGAGTCAGGTGCCTTACCGCTTGGCGACGGGGCTGTAGAGCTGTTGGGCTGCGATTGTAGCGCCAAAAACGTACCGCCAGAACCGGGAAAACGCGCCCGGACAGGCGGAATGGATCAACGCTTCGAGAACTGGCTGGCGCGACGCGCCTTGTGCAGACCGACTTTCTTGCGTTCGACTTCGCGGGCGTCGCGCGTCATGAAACCGGCCTTGCGAAGCTCCGACTTCAGGGTTTCGTCGTACTCCACCAGCGCGCGGGCGATGCCCAGACGGATGGCGCCGGCCTGGCCGGTGGTGCCGCCGCCGGAGGTCGTCGCGATGATGTCGAACTGTTCGCCGGTCTTCGTGAGTTCGAGCGGCTGGCGCACGATCATCCGCGAAGTTTCGCGGCCGAAGAACTCGTCCAGCGGACGCTCGTTGACGGTGATGGTGCCGGTGCCTTTGCGCAGGAACACGCGGGCGACGGAGGATTTGCGACGGCCGGTGCCGTAATTCTGCTGAGTAGCCATCGTTTAGATATCCAGGACTTGCGGCTGCTGGGCGGCGTGCGGGTGCTCGGCACCCTTGTACACCTTGAGCTTCTTGTACATGGCACGACCGAGGGGATTCTTCGGCAGCATGCCCTTCACTGCGATCTCGATCACGCGCTCCGGATGACGTTCCAGCGCCTGGGCGAGGTTTTCGGTCTTCAGGTTGCCGATGTAGCCGGTGAAGCGGTGATACAGCTTGTCGTTCAACTTGTTGCCGGTCACCGCGATCTTCTCGGCATTGACTACGATCAAGTAGTCGCCGGTATCGACGTGCGGGGTGTAAACGGGCTTGTGCTTGCCGCGGAGGCGGCTGGCCAGCTCGGCGGCCAAGCGGCCGAGCGTTTTGCCGGAAGCGTCGACGAGATACCAGTCGCGCTGGACGGTCTCGGACTTGGCAGTGAAAGTCTTCATGAAGGAGCTCTTTTGATTGGTGCCTGGTCGGACTGATTCCACGGGGTTTCTTTCGGAAACCGGCGGAACTTCGCCTCGCGTTGTCGTCGTGTCGCCGCGTGAGCGGGGCCACAAAGAAGCGGAATGATAGCCGGCGAGGAGCGTCATCGCAAGTCGTCGGGTACAACGGCTGGTCGGGACGGGAGGGATATCAGCACCGGCCTCGCGCAATCCGCCGTCTTCCCTGAAGATTGCGTGGTGACCGCCGCCGCACCCTGCACCCACCCCGCTGCCCTCAGCCTGCACGCCCTGACCGATCAGTGCGTGCAGTGCGGACTGTGCCTGCCAGCCTGCCCGACCTACGCGCTGGATGCGATCGAAACCGAGTCGCCGCGGGGCCGGATCGCACTCATCAAAGCCTGGGAGACAGGCCTGACGGCCCCGACCGCGGCCGGCGACCGGCATCTCGACCATTGTCTGGGCTGTCGGCGCTGCGAAGCGGTCTGCCCGGCCGGGGTCGACTATGGCCCGATCCTGACCCGGGCGCGGGCGCGTCAGCGCGAACGGCGCGCGCCGGGCTGGCGCCAGCGCGGGGCCGAGCTGCTGGCCGCGCGTTCCGGGCTGCGCCGCGGCGCGCTGGGCCTGTACCGGAGGCTCTGGCCACTGCTTCCCGCCGCGCTCAAGCCCTTGCCGCGACCGCCTCGGGCCACGGGCCGGCCCGCAATGCCCGCGAAAACCGCCGAGAGACCCGAAGCCGCCGTCTTCATCGGCTGCATCGCACAACACTATGAAGGGCCGGCGCGCGCGGCATTGGCGACATTGCTGGATGCGAGCGGCCTGCGGGCCACCTTCCCCGCCGACCAGACCTGCTGCGGTGCCCTGCACGCCCATGGCGGCGACACCGCAACCGCCCTGCGCCTGCAAGCCGAAAACCTGCACGCCTTCGCCCGCGCCGAGGTGGTGCTGACCCTCGCCAGCGGATGTCACGAGGCGGTGGCGGATGCCGTCGGCGAGCGGGTGGTCGATGCCAGCGTCTTTCTGGCACAGCACGCCGACGCCCTGTGCTTCGGGCCACGGCGCGAACGGGTCGCCCTGCATTTGCCCTGTACCCAGCGCAGCGTGGTCCGCAGCGACAGCGCCCTACGCGATCTGCTGGCGCGGGTGCCGGAACTTGAAGTCGTCGTCATCGATGCTGGCTTCGGCTGCTGCGGCGCCGCCGGGACGCAGATGCTGACCGACCCGGCACGCGCCGCGCGCTTCCGCCAGCCGCTGCTGGACCAGTTCGCCGCCAGTGGCGCGGCCCGGCTGCTCAGCGCCAACATCGGCTGTCGACTGCATATGGCCAACGGCACCGCCCTGCCGGTGCAACACCCGCTCGAATTCCTATCAGAATGTCTGTCATGAACATGAGCAGCACCCGCATGAGCCGCGCACTCTCCCCTTTCGACCGCCTGCTCGCCGACGCCCAGAACGCGCTGGAGACCATCGCCGGCTCGCCGCTGGCCACGCGCCCCAACCCCGGCGCCGACCAGGCCGACGTGGTGCTGGACGAGGCCGAGCGCCGCCACGCCGCCGGGCTGATGCGGATCAACCATGTCGGTGAGGTCTGCGCGCAGGCGCTGTACGTCGGCCAGGCTGCGGTCGCGCGCGACGCGCAGACGCGGGCACAGCTGCAGGCCGCCGCGCAGGAGGAAACCGACCACCTCGCCTGGTGCGCGGACCGTCTGCGCGAACTCGACAGCCGCCCCAGCCTGCTCAACCCGGTCTGGTACGCCGGCAGCTACGCCATCGGCCTGCTTGCCGGGCTGCGCGGCGACGGCTGGAACCTCGGCTTCGTGGTCGAGACCGAGCGCCAGGTCGAAGCGCATCTGGACGAACACCTCGAAACCCTGCCCGCGGCCGACGCGCGCAGCCGCGCGATCCTGATGGTGATGAAAGCAGACGAAGCGCGTCACGCTGAGCACGCCGAAGCCGCCGGCGCGCGGATCCTGCCGCAGCCGGTGCCGGCCTTGATGGCGGCGGCGTCGAAAGTGATGAAGACAGTCGCATACCGGGTGTAGGGTGGGCCTTGGCCCACCATTACGAATCACCCGGTGGCGACGAACGCTGATCGAAGCTGTTTCGATCATTGAACAGAGCGATCCGAGACGTTGCGATGGTGGGCCAAGGCCCACCCTACAACAGAAAAAGCCGGCTTACGCCGGCTTTTTCGTGAGGCCCCTGGGGATCACTCCGCCAGATTGCGGCCCTGATACAGCTCTTCGATCTCGCGGCGCAGGCGCGCTTCGATCTTCATCCGTTCCTTGAACGAGAGGTTCTTGGCCTTCTCTTCGAAGAGATAGTTGTCGAGATCGAAATCCTTCAGGTGCATCTTGGTGTGGAACAGATTTTCCTGGTACACGTTCACGTCGAGCATTTCGTAGCGCGACTTGATGTTCTTCGCCAGGTAATCCTGGATCGAATTCATCTTGTGGTCGATGTAGTGTTTGCGACCCTTGATGTCGCGCGTGAAACCGCGCACCCGGTAGTCCATGACCACGATGTCGGATTCGAGGCTCTCGATCAGGTAGTTCAAGGCCTTCAGCGGCGAGATCACGCCGCAGGTCGCGACATCGATGTCGGCGCGGAACGTCGCTATACCGTTGTCCGGGTGGGTTTCCGGATAGGTGTGGACGGTGATGTGCGACTTGTCCATGTGCGCGACCACGGCGTCGGAGATGATCTCCTTGCCGGCGTCCTTCTTGTCGATCACCGGCTCCTCGGAAATGAGGATGGTCACCGACGCGCCCTGCGGGTCGTAGTCCTGGCGGGCGATATTGAGGATGTTCGCGCCGATGATCTCGGCCACGTCGGTCAGGATCTGGGTCAGCCGGTCGGCGTTGTATTCCTCATCGATGTAGGCGATGTAACGCTGACGTTCTTCTTCGGACACCGCATAGCACACGTCGTAAACATTGAACGACAGTGCTTTGGTCAGGTTGTTGAAGCCTTGCAGCTTCAGGCGCGGCAGTGGCTTGACCACGGCATCGATTCCTTGGGAGGGGAGGTTGGGGGCGCGATTATGCGGCATTGCGCCCCCCGGGGGGAGCCGGCGCTGCGCTGCAACATCGCGTCGTGATCGCACGCAGTTTACGACCGCCGTTTGCCGGGAACGTGACAAAGGCCTAATCTTGTCTATTCCTCCGTTCTGGCTCGCATGAACACACCGCCCGTGGCCACGCTGACTCCTCTCCGACGCAACGCGAATCCGCTCGCACCCACTGTCGCAACCATCGAGCGATTCCTTTCGCATTGCCACCGCCGCCGCTATCCGCCGCGGACCGAAGTGTTCCGTCCAGGCGACCCGGCGGGGACGCTCTATTACGTGATCTCCGGCTCGGTCAGCATCATCACCGAGGAAGAGGACGGCCGCGAGCTGGTGCTGGGCTATTTCGGCCCGGGCGAATTCGTCGGCGAGATGGGCCTGTTCATCGAAAGCGACCGCCGTGAAGTGATCCTGCGCACCCGCACCCAGTGCGAGCTGGCCGAAATCGGCTACGAACGCCTGTACCAGTTGCTGGAAGGCCCGCTGGGCGGCGACGCCGCACAGCTGATCTACGCCATCGGCGCCCAGCTGTCCCGTCGTCTGCTGGACACCAGCCGCAAGGCCGGCCGTCTGGCCTTCCTCGACGTGACCGACCGCATCATCCGCGCCCTGCACGACCTGACCCGCGAACCGGAAGCCATGAGCCACCCGCAGGGCACCCAGTTGCGGGTCTCACGCCAGGAGCTGGCCCGTCTGGTCGGCTGCTCGCGCGAAATGGCTGGCCGCGTACTCAAGAAGCTGCAGGCAGACAACAAGCTGCACGCACGCGGCAAGACCGTGGTCGTGTACGGCACCCGCTGACCGGTGACGACGGGCGCGCAGCACCCGGCCGATGCCGCGGACGTCGATCTCCGCATCGATCTCCGCGGTGCGGTACCGGCCGATGCCGATGATGTCGCCGCCCTGCTGACCCAGCTGGGCTACCCCTGCGAGCCGGCCAACGCCGGCGAACGCATCGCCACCGTCCTCCACAACGACCGCCAGGCCCTGATCCTGGCGCGCCTCGACGGCGCGGTCTGCGGCCTGATGGCGCTGGACTATATGTATTACCTGCCGCTGGACACCACCACCTGCCGGGTCACCGCGCTGGTGGTCTCGCCCGACGCCCAGGGTCGCGGTCTCGGCCGCCTGCTGCTACGCGATGCCGAGCGACGCGCCCGCACCGGCGGCGCGGCGCGGCTGGAAGTCACCAGCGCCGGGCATCGCACCGAAGCCCACGCCTTCTACCGCGCCTGCGGCTTTTCCGACGGCGCCGTGCGTTTCGTGAAGCTGCTGGGCGACTGAAGCCCAGGGAAGATGGCCCCGGAAGACGGCCTCGCCGCAGTGCGGCAGAATGGCGGCCTCGCCTCCGACTGGCCGCCGCCCATGCAGTGCCCCAAGTGCAAATCCCCGATGCAGCTGCTCGCCGATCTGGACGAGCCCGTACACCGCTGTGAAGGCTGCAAAGGCATGTGGTTCGAACTGATGGCGCATGAGCAGTTGCGCGATCACGCCGAAGAAATCGACCTGGTCGAACCGGCGCCACCGGCTGAAAACGTATTCTTCGACCCGACCGCGCCGGCCGCCGTCACCCTGCTCTGCCCGGCCTGCGACCACTACCCGCTGATCCACATGGTCGATCCGCACCAGCCGCATATCCGCTTCGAGAGCTGCAAATTCTGCTACGGCCGCTTCTACGACGCCGGCGAATTCCGCGATTTCGTCGACGACGAGGAATACCAGTCCGCCATCGACAAGCTGATCAGATCTGTGGCGGCGAAGCTGGCGGATTGATCGCCGCCAGGCCTATACGTCGCAACCTTCAATCCTGCGGCACGCGCGCGGTCATCGCCTCGCGCAGCTGGCGCGCGACGGGCGCATCCGAAAATCTCAGCCCCGCACCCACGCGCTCGATCCCCAGCGCGCGGTAGCTCTCGGTCAGCGACGGAAACGCCGTCGCTTCGGCATATTGGCGATACCGCTGCGCGAACAGCTCGATGCCTGCCGCGCGATCGAGCGCGGCGACAAAATCCTCCGGCGCCACGTGCGCGGTTCCGTCGAGACAATACTGCGCGTAACGATCGAGCACTGCCTGCAGCGTCGTGGCGTGATCGCGGCGCAGTGCCAGATCCATCTCCAGCCAGTACGCCGCGCCCGCCCAGTACACGCGCATGGTGCCGCCGCGCTGGCGACCCATCGCATCGAGCGTCGGGCCGCCGCCCACCGCCTCACCGCGCCGGAAACCGGCATCCAGCTTCTGCCAGGCATCTTCCGGCGCCAGCAGCCCCGCACGCGCGCGCAGGACATTCTGGTGATAGCTCGCCAGCCCCTCGGCCAACCAACGCCCGCGCTCGCCGAGATACGGATGCGCCAGATGCGAGAACTCGTGCACCGCCGTCCAGTCCGCGCGCAGTTGCCCGTAGCTCGCATCGCGCCGCACATAGAGCAGCACCGACACATCGCCATCTCGCGAGGTCTGTCCCCACGGCACCGCGCTGTCGCCGCGACCCTGCATCTCACGCACCTCCACCCGCGCCGAACGCAGCGGGAAGCGCCCCGACGGCAAGACCGTCGCACGCGCGGCTTCTTCGGCCCAACGCTGCAGCATCGCGACGCGATCAGCATCGTCGATACCGATCACTTCGACGCTCAACGCGGTCTCGCCCGCACGCACCGTACTCGGGTTCGCAGGCGCATCGCCCGCAGCCCCACGCGCGGACACGCCCGCGAAGGACAGCAGCGCGATCAGACAAACAAGCAATGTGGAATTCGGGCGCATGAGGTTAGGAACACTCTGCCCCAGCGAAGTTCAACGCCCAAGTGCCACGGTTGTTCACCACAGGGAAGCCGCAACGCCGCTGGCCGTCCGTCATGCTTTCAAACATGCAGCGAAAATCGACCTGGATACTCTCTTCCAGACAAACATCGCTGCTGCAAGTCCAAGCAGAAGCACATCGCGGCTTCCGCCGCTCCCACGGTTTTCCGCTGGATTCGCAAGCGAACCGGCACGCCGCGATGTCTAGCCAGAGAATGCCGGACCAGAGCCCGACCTATCCCGTTCCAGCATCGGCGGCAGCGGGCAATGCAGCGCGCCGCAGACGGTGCGCAACAACTCCGCTTCGTTCACGCTGAGCCTGCCGTCGTGGCTGACCGCAGCGGTAACGGCTTCCACCATCGACTGTTTGGCGGAGGGATTCAGGCTGTTGAGCACGGGCCACACCGCTTCCAGCGCGAGCACGCCTTCCGGCGGCGGCGCGTAGTCGATGTGTTCGCGCGGCAGCACACGCTGCAGGCCCGCGAGGTAGGCGCGCAGGGCGTCGTGCGGGTTGTCGTGGCCGGCCTGGGCGACCAGCGCGAGCAGGATCGCAGCCTCGCGCTTCGCGTCGGCGACTTTCCTGCGACCGAACGATGCATGCCGCGAGGGGTCCATGGATTCGCGCAGCTGATGTTGCAGCAGTGTGCCCAGGCAGTACTCGAACACCGACACCCGGCCGTCGGTGTTGACCACGGCGTGCACGGTGTCGAGTACGACGTTGAGTTCCGGGCGCGGGCGCAGGCGCAGCACCGGGAAGGCCAGCGCAGCCAGTGGCAGGCGCTGCATCGGATGCAGCGTGCCAAGCTGTTCGCTGCGCATGGCCTGCGCGAAGACCGCGGTCTCGCGGCCCAGCCGCGCGGCGATCTCGGCGTGCTGCTTGCCCTGCACCGTCGTGTTCTCGTCGAGCAGCAGCGCCAGCATCAGCGGCACCACGTCTTCGCGGTTCGCGGCCAGCGCGCGCAGCGGTGCGGGGATGGTGGAGACGATGACATCGGCGCGGCGGTAGTCGTCCGCGGCGGGGCGCGCGACCTGCGACACCACCATCGGCGGGCTAACGTTGAATTCGGCATCGGCGCCCGGCAAGCGCGCAGTCTTGCCGTCGCTCAGGCCGAGTCGCGCATCTTCCTCCAGGCCATTCGGCGGCTGGCTGAGCCAACGCTGGTGCAGGCTTGCGAGCTGGTCGCTGCGGAAACTCGGTTCCAGCGCCTGGATCCGCTGCAACAGCGGCGGATGCGTCGCGAACATGCCGCTGAAGCCGACGCCATCGCCGAACAGCATGTGGCTGACTTCCTCGGCATCGCCGGCACGTTCGAGTTTTGCGCCTTCGCCGACGCCGCCGATTTTCTTCAGCGCACCCGCCAGTCCCGCGGTCTGGCGGGTGAACTGCACCGCCGAGGCGTCGGCGAGAATCTCCCGGGAACGACTGACGCCGGCCTTGATCATCCGTCCGAAGAACAGGCCGATGTAACCGATGGCCATCGCCACCAGCGCTGCCACCAACACCGCGCCGACACCCTTGTCGCGGCCGCCGAAACGGCCGTGCTCCAGGATCTTGCGGCCGATGAGGCCCAGCATCAGGATGCCGAACAGCACACCCATCAGACGGATGTTCAGGCGCATGTCGCCGTTGAGGATGTGGCTGAACTCGTGCGCGATCACGCCCTGAAGCTCGTCGCGATTGAGCCGGTCCAGCGCGCCGCGGGTCACCGCGACCACGGCATCGGACGGCGCGTAGCCGGCGGCGAAGGCGTTGATGCCGGCCTCGTGTTCGAGGACGTACAGCTTGGGCATCGGCACGCCCGAAGCGATCGCGATTTCTTCGACCACATTGCGCAGCCGCCGCAGCTGCGGGTCGCGGCTCTGTTCGGGCACCGGCACGCCGCCCATCTGCAGCGCCACCGTCTCGCCGCCGCCACGCAGGCTGGCGATGCGATACAGGGACCCCAAGCCGATGATCGCGACCGTGACCAGCGAAGCGACGATCAGTAGCGCGGCCGCCTGTCCGGGCGTGCTTTCGTCGTTGACGCCGAGCGCGATCAGCACCGCGACATCGACCGCGCACACGATCCCGGTCACCGCCAGCGCGAACAGCAGCACGAGTCGGGTGGAGGCCTTGCGCGCGGCGGCCTGGTGTTCGAAGAAGTTCATGCTCAAGCCTGGAATGGCGGTTCTTGAAGATGGAAGCGTGCGGCGGTGGTCAGGAGGGACGCAAGAAACGCATCGCGCTCGCCAGAGTCGCGCTCGTCAGAACTGCACCTTCGGCGCGTCGCGCATCTCGGGTTTGTCGGCCGGGATCGCGAGCTGGGTGGCGGCCGGGAAGTCGAACATGCCGGCGATCGCGCTCGACGGGAACACTTCGCGCTTGTTGTTGAACGCCATCACCGCGTCGTTGAACGCCTGGCGCGCGAACGCGACCTTGTTCTCGGTGCTGGTCAGCTCTTCGGTGAGCTGCATCATGTTCTGGTTGGCCTTGAGGTCCGGGTAGGCCTCCGCGATCGCGAGCAGACGGCCCAGACCGGCGTTCAGTTGCCCCTGCGCGGCGGCCAGCGTCGCCATGGCTTCGGGGTCGCCGGGATTGGCCTTGGCGGCCGCCAGGCCCGACTGCGCCGCACTGCGCGCCGAAATCACCGCGTCGAGGGTCTCGCGCTCGTGATTGAGGTAGCCCTTTGCGGTCTCGACCAGATTGGGGATGAGGTCGAAACGCCGCTGCAGCTGAACGTCGATCTGGGCGAACGCATTCTTGTAGCCATTGCGGGAGGTGATCAGGCCGTTGTAGACGCCGACGCCCCAGAGGACGCCAACCGCGAGAATTGCGAGCAGGATCAACAAAATAACCATCAAATCTCCCCTTGTTCATGCAAATGGCGGAACAGGCGCTATGATCGGTCCGAAAGGCCGGGAAGCGATGGTCGCCTGCACACGGGCGGACAACGCGCTTCCGGACGGAACACTTCCGACACTGACCTGCACGCGAAGCATACGCAGGGGGGGCTCGCGATGAAAGACAAGTACATGCACCGCAGACAATCGCACCACGGACGCGCTCGCCCCACTGCATTGGCCTGGCGCACCGGCGCGGTCGCGATGCTGCTGCCACTGGCGGCCGGGTTGTCGGCGCAGAGCACGTTGCGCTGGGATGGCGTCGACAGTGCAGGTAACGTGTCCGGCGTGTATTCGCCCAAGGCGACGATGGCGCGGGTCTATCCGGGCGCCGGCCTGCGCGTCGCGCCGCTGGCGGCCGGCTTCAACGTGACCGAATTCGAAACCCTTGCGGACAATCTCGTTGCCGGCCAGAAAGTGCCCGGCCTGGCGATGGCGATCGTGCAGGGCGGCCGCGTGCTCAGTGCGCGCGGTTACGGCATCACCGATGTGAACCAGCCCGAGACCGTCGACGCCCACACCGTGTTCCGGCTGGCTTCGCTGTCGAAATCCTTCGCCGCGACCGCCGCCGGCATGCTGGTCACCGACGGCAAGCTGCGCTGGGACAGCCCCGTCGTCGATTACTACCCGACGCTGCAGCTCTCCGATCCGCGCGCGGCGCTGCAACTGACCGTCGCCGAGGTGCTGAGCCACCGCGTCGGCGTCGGCCACAACGCCTTCGATCGCGATCTTGAACGCAATGCCGAATACGCCTCCCTTGTTCAGAAACTCGCCTATACGCCGATGAAGTGCGCGCCGGGCGAGTGCTATGCCTATCAGAACATCGCCTACAGCCTGATCGGCGATGTCGTGCAAGGCGCCAGCGGCGAGGCGTTCGACCAGTGGGTCGCGCGCCGGCTGTTCAAACCGCTGGGCATGCAGGATGCCAGCTACGGCCTCGAAGGCATCCTCGCGAGCCCGCGCTGGGCCAAACCGCACATCCGCGCCGGTCGCGGCTGGTCTGCGGTCACGCCCAAGCCCACCTACTACCGCGTCGCACCCGCCGCTGGCGTCAATGCCAGTATCAGCGACATGGCGCAGTGGCTGCTCGCGCAGAATGGCTACCGGCCCGACGTGTTGTCGGGTTCGCTGCTCGCGACCCTGCACGCGCCGCTGATAGACACCCCCAGCGAAACGCGCGGCTCGCAGTGGCGCCGCGATCGGCTCAATTCCGCTGGCTATGGACTCGGTTGGCGCATCTACGATTACGCAGGCCACCGCGTGGTCTTCCACGGCGGCGCGGTGCAGGGCTATCGCGGCGTGATCGCGCTGATGCCGGAACGCGATCTCGGCGTCGCCATCCTGTGGAACGCCAACAGCGGCGCGCCGTCGGGCCTGCTGCCGACCATCCTGGATCGCGCCATCGGCGCCACCCCGCAGCGCTGGCTCGAAGGCGAAGCCGAGACGCTGGATGAAGGACTGTACGCCCAAGGGCTGCCCAAGCTGCCGGATGCAGCTTCCGCGGGCGGCGGCGTCGAAGCGTCGGTATCGGACGCGAAACCGCATTGAGTCCGCAAGTGCGGCGAGTGCGCACAGCGCTTGCCGCTTTCAAGCAAAGCTTCGAGCTTCTCAGGTCGCGGCAGGTCGTGGCACTCAGGACATTGAAGCTGCCACGGTGATTCAGCGCCATTAACGCGGATCGATGGGCGGGTGATGGTAGTCGAGCACTCGATTGGTGGGACTACCCGGGGATGCGAAACCCGCCACGATCACAGGCTTCACAACGAGCAGCCGCCTAGCGGCATATCGCGCCCTCTCTTCGAGAGGCTTCCCGACGCAAAAGGCGCCGCGACGGCGCACAGACCGATCTGCCGGGCACGATTTCCGCACATAAAAAAACTCCCTCTCCGCCTGGGCACGCGGAGAAGGAGTTTCGGATACCGCTAATCGAGGTGTTGCTTACATCATCGGCGCAGGTGCTGCCGGCACGGCGGCCGGCGCAGCCTTCTTGGCGCGTGTCACAGCTTTTTTAGCCTTTTTTTTTGCAGCCTTCTTGGCCGGCTTCTTGGCGGTCTTCTTGGCGGTCTTCTTGGCGGTCTTCTTGGCGGTCTTCTTGGCGGTCTTCTTGGCGGTCTTCTTGGCGGTCTTCTTGGCG
>JBKJHV010000033.1:0-4999 GCA_046598445.1 Lysobacteraceae bacterium | reverse complement strand
GGTGTTGTCGTAGCCGAAGCTGCCGTTGACCTTCTGGTTCTGGCCCATGATCGTCGGCGTGATCGTCCAGTTGTCGTTGAGGTCGATCTTCAGCGCGAGACGCGCGCCGACGGTGTCGACATCGTTGTAATTGTCTTCGACGCGATCGGCGTTGTTCTGGGTGATGCCGGAGGTCGGATAGGTGCGCTCGCCGTACACGTTGTCAATCCAGCCGGCGTCCTTCTTCTGCCAGCCGACCAGACGGATCGCGGTGTTGTCGGAGATCGGGATATTGACGAAGCCCTCGGCGACATGGCCCATACCGCCGCCATCGATGGCGTTGACTTCAAGGCCGTATCCCGCCGCAAAACCGGCGGTGTCGGGCTTGCGGGTGATCAGACGGATAGTGCCGGATTCGGAGCTGGCGCCGTACAGCGTGCCCTGCGGACCGGACAGCGCCTCAATGCGCTCCATGTCGTAGACGTGCAGATCCAGCGCGCCCTGGATGGTGGTGATGGGCTGCTCGTCGAGATACATACCCACGCTCGGCAGCGGGCCGGAGTGATTGCCGTCGCCGCCGCTGGCGACGCCGCGCATGTAGACCTGGCCGAACCCCGGGCCGCTGGGCGTGATCGACACGCTCGGCAGCAGTTTGGCGAAATCCTCGAAATCGTTGACCTGCAGTTCGTCGAGCTGCTGCGCGCCGATGACGTTCAGACTGATCGGCACGTCCTGTGCGTTCTCGGTGCGCTTCTGCGAGGTGACGGTGATCGTTTCCAGCGACGGCGCGCCGTCCTGGGCCTCCTGCGCGGCAGCCTGTTGCGCGGCGGCCGCGCCGACGAATGCCATGCTGCCGAACGCGACGTAGATCGCGGCGGTCAGCGGCATTCTCGCCAACCCGGCCGTTCGGCGGATCGCGGTGTTGCGGGTCCCTACTCGGTGTTTCTGACGCATTGCTCTCTCCCCAGATAGTGGTGCATCGGTACGGTTGGTCGGTACATGTCTATCAAACAAGGTTGGAACGAACGCTTGCGGATCTCCGGCGCGTCATGCCCCGGAGCGGAATTCGGGTACGGCGGGATAGACCTCGAGCACCGCCCCCAGTGCGGCCTTGAGCGGATCGAGCCAGGGCTCGTAATGGCGCCACTGGTCGATGCCATCACGGTTGATCGGGCGGCGCACCTGTTCGGAGCTGGCGGTGCGCACCGGCCGATCGTTCTCGAAAAAGCGCAGGCAACCGTCCTCGAACGGCAGGCCGCAGTAATCCAGCAGGCAGCGGATCTCGGTTTCGGTATCGTCGACCATGCGCTCGTAGACCACGCGATGGACGCGGCCGGGCAGTGCGTCGTCGAAGTGCGCCATCAACTCGACGTAGTCGCGGTAGTAGCGGCCGAGGTCGTCGAGGCTGTAGCTGAAGTTCTGGCCGCGCGCGAAATGCTGTTTGAAGCCTGAAAAGCAGCAGGCCAGCGGATGCCGGCGCGCATCGACGATCTTCGCGTTCGGCAGCATCAGCCGGATCAAGCCCAGATGCAGGAAGTTGTTCGGCATCTTGTCGATGAACAGCGGCGCGCCGCTCTTGCGCTGCACGCGCGTGCGGTCCAGATACTGCCGGCCGAGTTCGGCGAACGTCTCTACCGGCAGTTCCGCCAGCACGTCGTGATAGCTGGCGGACGCCTCGGCGCCGCGACGCAGCGCACGGGTCATCGCGATGAGCTCCGGCAACTCCATGGTGCCTTCCACCGCGGAATGGCTGGAGAGAATCTGCTCCAGCAACGTCGAACCGGAGCGCGGCAGGCCGACGATGAAGATCGGATCGTGCGCGTGATCGCCGCAACCAGCGCGTTCGGCGAAGAACTCGCGCGTGTAGACCTGCTTCGCTTTCGCGACCCGCGCGCTGGTGTCGCCGGCGCGGTAGGGCATGGTCTTCAGGCGCAGCGCGTTGCCGGCGGCGTAATGCGCGAACGAATCGGCGTAGTCGGCGCGATCCTCCAGCGCCTTGCCGAGCGCGAAATCGAAATGGAAGCGATGCTCGGCATCGAGATCGCTGCGCGCGAGCTGCGCGCGCAGCGCCGCGATCTCGTCGTCGCCGAAGCGGAAGGTCTTGAGGTTGGCGAGGCTCCAATAGGCTTCGCCGAAGCCGGGATCGAGCGCGATGCTGCGCCGGTAAGCGGCGATGGCCTCGTCCTGACGCCCGGCGGTCTTCAGTGCGTGGCCGTGACTCATC
The DNA here is from genome assembly GCA_046598445.1 of Lysobacteraceae bacterium. Lineage (GTDB taxonomy): Bacteria > Pseudomonadota > Gammaproteobacteria > Xanthomonadales > Xanthomonadaceae > Lysobacter_I. The sequence goes on along the minus strand of JBKJHV010000033.1, from coordinate 2,796 downwards.
CACACCCGCGGGTTGTTCGGGTATTCGCCGAGGATCGCTTCGTAAAGATCGATGCCCCGGTCGTATTCGCCGAGGCGGCATAGGATCGCGGCCTTCAGCGTGCGGCAACCCGGATTGCGCGGGTCGTCGGCCAGCAACGTTTCGAGCTGCGCCAGCGCGGGCTCCGACTGCTGGTCGCGATGCAGCACCAGCGCGTAATGCTGGCGCGCTTCGCCGAACCCGGGCGCGAGTTCGAGGCAACGTTCGAGCAGATGCAGGGCTTCTTCGCTGCGCCCGACCCGCACCGCCAGTTCGGCGAGCATGCGGATCGCGGCGACATCGGTCGGATGCTGCTTCAGCCAGTCGCGCAGCAGCGCTTCGGCGTCAGGCAGGCGGTTGTCGGCCAGGGCTTCGGCGGCCTGCAGCAGACGCGGGTCGCGGGCGGAGTGGCGGACGTAGGCGACGTATGCCGCGTCGGCGCCTTCCGTATCCCCAATGCCGCGCAAGTGATCGGCCAGCGCCAACCAGGCCTGCGGCAGCGCCGGATTCAGCGTCAAGGCGCGGCGCAGCGCCGCGAGGGCGTCATCGCCACGACCGCAGCGACCGAGCGCGAGCCCAAGTTCGCAGTGCACCTGCGCTGCGCGGGGTTGTTGCCTTGAAAGCGGTTCCAGAATCGCCAGCGCCTCGTCCGCGCGGCCGCGGAGGCGATGCGAGGCCGCCAGCACCAGCAGCGCGGCCGGGTGCTCCGCGACCACGCGCAGAATTTCGACGGCCTGCTGCCCCGCCAGTTCGGGATCGCTGCCGAGCAGGCGCGAAGCATGGTTCAGGGCGACATCAAGACGGGTGGTGGCTTCAGACAAAAACGGTCCTGCTGTGTCGGGTCCGGGCTGGGGGATGGCGCGAGCGCCGTGCGGCAAGGGCGCAGGACCATGGACGCATGTCGCTGTCCCTCCCGTAGCCAAGCGGACAATCTACGACGCGGGCGTTCTCGGCGTCCAGCGCGGAACGGCACCCCGGCAATCGGCTGCGTTAGCATGGCCCGATGACAGACCCGCGCGACAACGACGCCCCGATCCGGCCCTACGACAAGCCCGCCGGCGGCTGGGATGCGCTGAAATCCTCCTGGCAGGCGCTGCGCCAGCAGGATGCGGTGCTGCGCGGCCCCGGCACGCTGCTGCGCACCAACCAGCCCACCGGCTTCGACTGCCCAGGCTGCGCCTGGCCCGACCGCAACCCGCATTCGACCTTCGAGTTCTGCGAAAACGGCGTCAAGGCCGTCGCCAACGAGGCGACCTCGAAACGGGTGATCGCCGATTTCTTCGCCGAACACAGCGTCGCCTGGCTGGCGGAACAGAGCGACGAATTCCTCGAAGCCCAGGGCCGGCTCACCGAGCCCATGGCTTACGACCCGGCCAACGACCGTTACGTACCCATCGGCTGGGACGCTGCGTTCGCGCGGATCGCCGAGGCGCTTAACGCGCTTGCCTCGCCCGACGAAGCGATTTTCTACACCTCCGGCCGCACCTCCAACGAGGCGGCGTTCCTGTATCAACTGTTCGTGCGCGCCTACGGCACCAACAACATGCCCGACTGCTCGAACATGTGCCACGAGCCCTCGGGCGTAGCTATGACCGAACAGATCGGCAGCGGCAAAGGCTCGGTCACGCTGGATGATTTCGAGCAGGCCGACGCGATTTTCGTATTCGGCCAGAACCCCGGCACCAATCACCCGCGGATGTTGGGCGAACTGCGGCGCGCGGCGAAGCGTGGCTGCCGGATCGTGGCGTTCAATCCGCTGCGCGAGCGCGGGCTGGAGCGCTTCACCGATCCGCAGTCGCCGACGGAAATGCTGAGCGGCGGCTCCACCGCCATCGCCTCGCATTATTTCCAGCCGAAGATCGGCGGCGATCTCGCAGTGGCGACGGGCATCGCCAAGGTGGTGGTCGAACGCGCCGACACTGAAGTCGATCCGCATGCGCTGGACACCGCCTTCATCGCCGCAAACACCCATGGTTACGATGATTTCGCCGACTGCGTGCGCGACGCCGCATGGCCGGATATCGAACGCGAATCCGGCCTGAGCCGCGCGCAGTTGGAACAGGCGGCGCAGATCTATCTCGACAGTCGCGCCACCATCTTCTGCTGGGGCATGGGCATCACCCAGCACCGGCGCAGCGTCGCCACCATCCAGATGCTGACCAACCTGCTGCTGGCGCGCGGCAATATCGGCAAGGCCGGCGCCGGCCCCTGCCCGGTGCGCGGCCATTCCAACGTGCAGGGCGACCGCACGATGGGCATCTACGAAAAACCATCGCCCGCGTTTCTCGCTCGTCTCGGCGCCGAATTCGCGTTCGATCCGCCGCGCGCGCACGGCTTCGACACCATCGACGCCATCGAAGCGATGCGCGATGGTCGCGGCAATGTCTTCTTCGCGATGGGCGGCAACTTCGCCGCGGCCACGCCCGATTCGGACGTCACCCACGCCGCGCTGCGTCGCTGCGCGCTGACGGTGCAGGTCAGCACCAAGCTCAACCGCTCGCACGTCGTGCACGGCCGCGAGGCGCTGATCCTGCCCTGCCTGGGCCGCACCGAGATCGATCTGCAGGCCGGCGGCCTGCAGGCGGTGACGGTGGAGGATTCGATGAGCATGGTGCATCTGTCCTCGGGCATGAACGCGCCGGCATCGCGCGACTTGTTATCTGAGCCGGCGATCGTCGCGCGACTCGCGGCGGCGACGCTGCCCCGCAGCACGATTCCGTGGCTGTCGCTGATCGAGGACTACGACCGCATCCGCGAGCGCATCGCGAAGGTGATTCC
>JBKJHV010000110.1:0-10618 GCA_046598445.1 Lysobacteraceae bacterium | reverse complement strand
GCCGGGCTGACCAAGGTCATCCTGCAGATGCGCCACCGTCAGATCGCGCCTTCGCTGCATTCGCAGCGGCTGAATCCCAACATCGATTTCGCGACCACGCCGTTCGAGGTCAACCAGCGCCTGCGGCCGTGGAATGCACCGGTGATCGACGGCAGGGAAGCGCCGCTGATCGCGGGCATTTCCTCGTTCGGTGCCGGCGGCGGCAACGCCCATCTGATCGTGGAAGCCCATGCCGGCGTGTCTCGCACATCTGGCGCGGCCCGCGACGAACACTCCGTTCAGACGCATGCCGTTTCAACGACGCCCTGTGCGGTGCTGCTGTCGGCGCGCAGCCTGCCGCAGCTGCGGCAGAAGGCCGTGGCGCTGAAGGCGTTCGTCGAAGCCGATGCCGACATCGATCTGCACGGCCTGGCCTACACCCTGCAGATCGGGCGCGAAGCGATGGAAGAGCGCCTCGCCATGCGCGTGGATTCGCGCGCCGAACTGATCGACGGGCTCGCCGTGTTCCTCGCCGACGAGAATCCCGAGGACGGCGCGCTCGCGGACGACCTCTACTACGCGCAGTCGCGCCGCCACCGCGAGAGCATCGCGCTGTTCACCGTCGACCGGGATCTGCAGGCCAGCGTCGACGGCTGGTTCGTCGCGGGCAAGGTGTCGCGGCTGCTCGATGTCTGGACCAAAGGGCTCGACCTCGACTGGTTGAAGCTGCACGGCGCACCGCTGCCGGGGCGGATGCATCTGCCGGTCTATCCGTTCGCCCGGGAGCGCTACTGGCGCGAAGAACCCGTGAACACTTTCGCTGCGACGACGGCGCAGGCGATCCATTCGCTGCTGCATCGCAACGCATCGAAACCCGGGCAGCAGCAGTATCTCAGCAGCTTCCGCGCAGACGATCCGCGCATCGGCGGACTCAGAATCCACGGCCATGCGGGTCTGCCGCAGGGCCTGCAGCTGGAAGCTGCGCGGGCCGCGCTCGCGGATGGGCTGGGCATGCTGCAGCAGGGCATGCAGCAGCAGAGCGGGGCATGGGCATTCCGCGAGGTGCGTTTCGCCGCGCCGCGCACGCTGCCGTCGGTGATCGAAGTCGGCATCGCCGTGCTGCCGCCGGGCCAGGGGCTGCGTCCGCAGCTCCAGGCGGCGGCGTTCGAACTGTCCGACTTAAGCGATGGCCATGTGTTCTGCCAGGGCTTCGTCGAAGCCTGCCCCGATGCGTCAATACCGACCCTCGACATCGCCGCACTCGCGCGCGGCGCCTCACCGCTGTTCGCCGACCGGGCTGCGGTGCTCGAAGCCGGCCGTGCGATCGGTCTCGACGTGGATGCGCTGTATCAGGCCGTCGCTTCGATCCATCGCACCGCGGACGGACTGTGGCTGACGTTCGCGCCATCCGAGCCGTCGCACACCGCGTTCGCGGATTGCGCGATCGATCCGGCCATCGTCGAAGCGGCGATGCTCGCAGCGCAGTGGCTGCGCCCCACGCAGGACGCGCTGCATCTGCATGCGCTGCATCTACCCGCGGGATTCGCGGACATGCGCGTGTATCCCGTGGCCGCCCGGCCGCGATACGCGTGGATCGGCGCGAACGCTGCGATGCATCGCGACGACGCGCTGTGCGTCGATATCGCGCTGTGCGCCGACGATGGCGCCGTGTGCATCGCCTTCACTGCGCTGACATCGCTGCCCGCCATCGTCACCGCTGCTCGACCGGCAGTGGAGAAAAAGCTGCAGAACACGGCCGAAATCTCGCGTGAGACCACTCCGGTCCTGCGCATGCCGGACCGGCTGTTCGAAAGCGGCGCATCCGACACAACCGCAGCATCGCCTTCGGGTGTCGGCGCGGTGGCGACCGCGTTTACCACTGCGGCATTCCTCGCCAAACCGAGCGCGATCGCGCTGGCGTTACCCGAGCAGATAACAGCACCGGAACAGACCCCGGTCGCAGCGGCGGCCACCCGGGACAAGCCTTTGCTGTCGCTGACAGCGGGTGCCGATGCCGACAACGGTTCTCCCGATGGCGGGCATGGTGCGCGAGCATCGGTCGTGCTGCGCGAGCGTGGCGACGGTATTTTCGCGCTGCGTCTGCAGGCCCCTGCGGGCAGGCTGGAGGCCGCACTCGTCGATGCGCTGCATCGGGCGCTGGCGCATGCGCGCGGACTGCCGTCGCTCAAGGCGCTGCTGATCGAAAGCGACGAACGCGTTTTCCTTCAGGGCGGGCACGCAGCGCTCGATGCTGATGGCACGCGCTCGCTGCTGCAGACGCTGGCATCGTTTCCTGCGCCAACCCTGGCGGTGCTGACGGGGCAGGCGTTGGGCGCCGGTTTCAGGTTCGCCTGCGCATGCGATGCAGTGATCGCGGTCGAAGACCAGGACTACGGCTTCGCAACGCCGGAAGACGGTCCGTCCCTCGTTCACGCTGCGCAGCTCGATTGGCTCGCCGCGCGCTTCGGCGCGCCGCTGGCATCGCTGCTGGCGGCCCGCGAGCGCCCGCTCAGCGGCCGCGAACTACAGGCCGCCGGCTGGGGTGCGGCGGTGGTGCCGCGCGAAGGCGTTGCGGCCGCGGTGGATGGGTTCTGCGCCCATCTGTCCGACAAATCCGCGGACGCGCTGCGGCTGTTGAAAGAACATCTGGCCCGCGAGTTCGATACCGGCTTCGCTGCGGCCACCGCAGCATCCGCTTCCGGCGAGGCGCTGCTGCAGTCGCTGCAGGATCTCCCACCCCGTGGCCCCGCTGCGACCGCCGCCGGTCAACCGGCCGACATCGCAGTGGAAGCGGGCGCGCTGACCCTGGTCTCGTCCGTGGTCCACGCCAGCGTCGATGCCGAAGGCGTGGTGCTGGTGCGTCTCGAAGATCGCGAGGCGCGGAACATGTTCTCCGATGCGATGATCGCCGGCCTGCAGGAAGTGTTCGACCGCATCGCGGCCGCTCCCGGGTACAAGGCGGTCGTGCTCACCGGCTACGACACTTATTTTTCCTCCGGCGGCACCCGCGACGGCCTGAAAGCGATCCAGGAAGGCAAGGTCCGCTTCACCGATCTGGATGTGTTCCAGCTGCCGATGCGCTGCCCGCTGCCGGTCATCGCTGCGATGCAGGGCCACGGCATCGGTGCCGGCTGGACCCTCGGCCTGTTCTGCGACGCCGTGCTGTTCAGCGAAGAAAGCCGCTACGTCAGCCCGTACATGAATTTCGGGTTCACGCCCGGCGCGGGCGCCACCGGCATCCTGCCGGCCCGGCTGGGTTTCGATCTGGCCCGCGACAGTCTGTTCACCGGGCGCGAGATCACCGGCGCGGAACTGGCGCGCCGCAATCCGCTGCTGACCGTGCTTCCGCGAGACCGTGTGCTGGACGAAGCGCTTGCGCTGGCGCGCAGCGTCGCCCGGCACGCGCGCGTCGATCTGGTGGCGTGGAAGGCCGCGCGCATTGCGCCGCAGTTCGACGCCTGGCAGGCGCTGTTCGCGCGCGAAGTCGCCATGCACGAAACCACCCTGGTGGGGCATGCCGATGCGCTCAGCCGCATCGAGCAGCGCTTCTCGCCGGCGCAGCACGCACTTGAGCAGCATGCCCTTGAGCAGCATGCGCCCGAGCAACATGAACGCGTGCAGCACGCACCCACACAGCACGCATCGACACGGCATGCACCGCTACAGCCGGCACCCGCAGGCTCCCCTGCGGCGCCGTCCGCGGCAACTGCGGGCGGCGACATCCTGCCAGCGATCCGGCGCCTGCTGGCCGAAGAGCTGCGCGTGGACGATAGCGAGATCGACGCGCTCACTCCGTTCGTGGATCTGGGCCTCGATTCGATTTCAAGCGTGACCTGGATCCGCAATATCAACGCGCATTTCGGTCTTGCGATCGAAGCGACCATGGTCTACCGCTACCCGAACCTGCGCACGCTCGCCCAGCATGTCGGCGAGCAGCGGTCGAGCGATGCGAAGCTCAGCGATGCGAGCCGCGCGGACACCGCCGCCGTCCGCGCCGCGGCACCGCCGTCCGCGACTGTGAGTCAGGCCGTCGCGCCGCGTCGCGAAGCACCTGCATCCGCATCCGCATCCGCATCCGCATCCGCAGCGTCCGCGCTCGCGCCCGCACAGGCCCGCGTCGATCTTGGTGCGGTACGTCGCAGCCTGATCGAACTGCTGGCGCAGGAACTGCGGCAGGAACCCGACAGCATCGATGCCGATCGCAGTTTCGTCGAACTGGGGCTCGATTCGATTTCCGGCGTCACCTGGGTCCGCGGCATCAACCAGCGCTACGGCACTGCCATCGAAGCGACCCGGGTCTACACATATACGACGGTGGAGCAGTTCGCCCGCTTCGTGCGCGACGTGCTTGTCCAGCGCGCCGACGCGGAGGCGCCCGCATCGGTCGTCGCGTCCGCCGCCGCGCCGCGCGCCTTAATCGATAGCGTGGCCGGCAGCGCTGCCGCCACTGCTGCTGCCGCTGCGGCCATGCCCCTGTTCGACTGGCCGGTGCTCACGTCGTGGCGCGGCCACGCCGACGCTGCGGCGGCCGCACCGGCGCTGCAGGCGGCCAACGCGTTCGGCATGCACGCCACCGAAATCGCGGTCATCGGCATGGCCGGTCGCTTCCCGATGGCGAAGGATGTCGACAGCTTCTGGGACAACATCGCCAGCGGACGCAATTGCATCAGCGAGATTCCGCTGTCGCGCTGGGATACCCGCGACTATTACGTCGAAGGGCAGCCCGGCCTCGGCCAGAGCAATTCGAAGTGGATGGGCGTGCTGGAAGGGCACGACCGGTTCGACCCGCTGTTCTTTGGTCTGTCGCCGGTCGAAGCCGAAGCGATGGACCCCCAGCAGCGCATCTTCCTGGAGTGCTGCTGGCATGGCATGGAGAACGCCGGCTACACCGCGGAACGGCTGTCCGGCAGCCGATGCGGCGTGTTCGTCGGCTGCGCCAACGGCGACTACAACCTGCTGTCGCGCGAGCAGCAGATCAACGCGCTCGGCTTCACCGGCAACGCGACCTCGATCCTCGCGGCGCGCGTGTCGTATTTCATGAACCTGCAGGGGCCGTGCGTGTCCATCGACACCGCGTGCTCGTCGTCGCTGGTCGCCATCGCTTCGGCCTGCGACAGCCTGATCACCGGCGCCTCGGACATCGCGCTCGCCGGCGGCGTGTACGTGATGGCCAACGCCGACATGTTCCTGAAGACGGCGCATGCGGGCATGCTCTCGCCCGACGGCCGCTGCTACACCTTCGACCAGCGCGCGAACGGCTTCGTGCCGGGCGAAGGCGTTGGCGTGGTCATGCTCAAGCGCCTGGCCGACGCCGAACGCGACGGCGACAGCATCCTCGGCGTCGTGCGCGGCTGGGGCGTGAATCAGGACGGCCGCACCAACGGCATCACCGCGCCGAATGCGGAGTCCCAACAGCGTCTGATCCGCGACGTCTACGACCGCTTCGGCATCGATCCCGGCCGCATCGAACTGATCGAAGCGCACGGCACCGGCACCAAGCTCGGCGACCCGATCGAGATCGACGGGCTGAAGTCGGCGTTCTTGCCGGCGACCCTGCCGGCGACCGACCGCCGCCAGTACTGCGCGATCGGCTCGGTGAAGACCAACATCGGCCATTGCCTGACCGCGGCCGGCGTGTCCGGGTTCATCAAGCTGCTGCTGGCGCTGAAGCACCGCACGCTGCCGCCCAGCGCCAACTTCGAAACGCCGAACGAGCACCTCGATCTCGAGGCCAGCCCGTTCTTCGTCAACACCATCGCGCGCGACTGGGCTTCGCCCGACGGCGCCGCGCGCCACGCCGCGATCAGCGGCTTCGGCTTCAGCGGCACCAACGCGCATCTGGTGTTATCCGAATACGCACGGGCCGAACACGTGCCCGCCGCGCGTCCGTCGGCCGTCGCGGTCGAGCCGCCGATGGCGCCCGATGCCGGCTTCGTCGTGCCGCTGTCGGCGCGGACACCCGAACAACTGTTGCGCAAGGCTCAGGATCTTCGCGTCGCTCTGCAGGCTGGTCTTGCATGCGATCCCGCCTGCGATCCGGCCGCGCTGGTCTACAGCCTGCAGTGCCATCGCGACGCAATGGACGAACGGCTGGGCTTCGTGGCGCGCAGCGTGCAGGACGTGATCGACACGCTGGGCGCCTACATCGACGCCGCTGGTGCGAACCGAGCGCTGCCGCATGGCGTTTTCGCCGCGCACGTGCGCCAGGGACGCGAAAGCGTGCGCCTGCTCAACGAAGACGCCGGCATGGCGGCGCTGGTCGTCGACAAGTGCATCGCCGATGGAAACGCCCTGAAGCTCTGCGAACTGTGGGTGAAGGGTCTGGTGCTGGACTGGCGCAGGCTGCACGGCCCGCGCACACCGGCGATGGTCGCGTTGCCGCCGTATCCGTTCGCTGAAGACGCCTACTGGATCGTTCCGGGCGACAGCCTTCCTGCGCCGATGCCAAGCCGCGCTGGCGAAAAATCCAGGCATCTGCACCCGCTGCTGCAGGAGCAGGTCGCCGACCTGGGCGCGCAGGGCTACCGGCAGGCGGCCCACGCACAGAACGCCCACGCGGACAGCGCGCGGCGCACGGAGCGGATCCATCTGCCGACCTACGCGTTCGCGCGCATGCACTGCTGGATTCCGTCGGAGGACGGGGTGCGTGCGGCTAATCGTTCGGCGACAGCCGTCGCGGGTCCGGCGACGGCCACCGCGCCGCCGCCCGGCCGATACCTGCACAACCTGGACATCATCGCCGGGCTCTTCGCGGAACTGGAAGAGGACACGATGAGCGCCGCGGAAGTGACGGCGCGGGTGAAGCAGCTGGCCTGAAGCGATGGGCGATACGTGGGAAAAAGCGTTGAACTTGCTGCAATGAAGCAGCGGATAAGGACATGAGAGAACGGATGGCATGGTGGATTTCGTCGAATACATTGTTTCCGAGCTGAAGAGCAGACGCCTGGGCAAGGCCAACGCGCTTGAGCTGATACGGCAGTTCTCCGGCCGCCGGGCGACGCCTGCGCGGCTGCATCCGCTGCTGCATCTCAATGTCTCGACCCTCACCCGGCAGCGCTACCGCACGCAGTTGACCGGGGACGAATTCTTCCTGCGCGATCACCGGGTCAGGATGCCGTCGGGCGCCGCCGTTGGCGTGCTGCCGGGCGTCGCCTATCTGGAGATGGCCCGCGCGGCGGTCGCCGATGCAGTACCGGAGCTGGCGACCACGTCGCTGATTGCGTTCGAGAACGTGCTGTGGCTGTCGCCCTTCGCGGTCGAAGGCGAGCGCGCGATCTTGATCGAACTCGACCTGATCGAACTCGATGCGAACGAGGACGTGCTCGAATTCAGCGTGTTCAGCGAAACCGATGCCGGGCACCGCACCGACCACGCCTCCGGCCGCGTGCGTTTCCACGATCCTGCGCAATACGGTCTCGACGGCCATGGCGGCGACGGCGACGCAGCTCCGCTGGATCTTGCCGCACTGCGCGCCGCGATGCGCCGCGAACACTGGGACGCCGACACGGTATACCGGCAGTACGCGCGGATCGGCATCGAATACGGCCCGGCGCACCGCGGCATCGTCGCCCTGGACAGCGGCGACGGCCAGGTCCTCGCCGATCTCGCGCTACCCGACGCGCTCGCCGGCGAGGACAACGCCGCCTACATCCTGCATCCGTCGCTGATCGACAGCGCGCTGCAAGCGGCGATCGGACTGGGCGGGCGCGACGCGCCGCCGGCCGATCCGATGCTGCCCTTCGCCATGGAATCGCTGTGCATCCTCGGCGACTGCGCGCAGCGGCTGCATGCGTTCGTGCGCCGCGCGGATGTCGCCTCCGACGACGCAGCCCAGATCACCCTTGATCTGGATCTCTGCGATGCGAACGGCAATATCTGCGTGCAGATGCGCGGCTTCTGCGCGCGCCGCTTCGATACCGCCACGAACGACCCATCCGCCGTCGAAACGCTGGTCGCGGTGCCGCGATGGAGCGAACCGCATCCGCGCAGTGTGGTGCCTGCCGAAGCGCAGGAGTTCGCGCATCTGCGCGTGCTGCTTTGCGACCATTCCGGCGTCGATCCCGTCGCGCTGTCGGCGCTGCGTCCGGGGAGCGCGATCGAGTCGCTGTCCGCAGCCGCAGCCGCGCATCCGGCGCTGCGCTACGAGGCCATCGCGCTGCAGGTGTTCGAACATCTGCAGGATGCGTTGAAGCGGACCGGCGCCGAAACGACACTACTGCAATGCGTGATCGCCGATACCGCGGAAGGGCGGCTGCTGACCGGCCTGAGCGGCATGCTCAGAACGGCGGCGTTGGAGAATCCCGCGCTCACCGCGCAGCTCGTCATCGTGCCGCCGCACGCGACGCCGGAAGCGCTCGCCGCCGATCTGGCCGAAGCCGCCGCGCAGCCGCAGCGCTCGCCGCTGCTGTCGTCCGCGGAAGGCTGGCGCACGCTCGACTGGACGCTGTTGCCGCAGGCGGCTACGGACGCGCACGACGCGCAGAGCGACTTCGGCGACTCGCTCTACCGGGAAGACGGCGTCTATCTGATCACCGGTGGCCTCGGCGGCCTCGGCGGCGTGTTCGCCCGCGACATCCTCGACCACACGCAGCGCGCGCAGGTCGTGCTGACCGGCCGTTCGGTGCCCGGCGGCGACATCGCCGCGCGGTTGGATGCCTACGGCTTCGGCGATCGGTTGCACTATCGCCAGCTCGACTTGGATGATGCTGCGCAGTGCCGGCGCGTCATAGAAGCGATCGGCGGCATCGGCGCGCTGCGCGGCGTGCTGCACTGCGCCGGCGCGCGCAGCGACGACCTGATCCTGAAGAAAAACGCCGGCGACGTGGCCGCCGTGCTCGCGCCCAAGGTGCGCGGCACCTGGCATCTCGACGACGCCACCGCGGATGCGGACCTCGATTTCTTCGCGCTGTTCTCGTCCGGCGTCTCGGTGTTCGGCAACGTCGGCCAGGCCGATTACGCGGCCGCCAACGGTTTCCTCGACGCGTTCGCGGGCTTCCGCCAGACGCGGGTCGCGCAAGGACGGCGTTCGGGCAGGACGCTGGCGATCGACTGGCCGTTGTGGGATGAAGGCGGCATGCGTCCGGATGCCGACGGCGTGCGCTGGCTGCAGGCGCAGACGGGCATGCTGCCGATGCGCAGCGCGTCGGGCATCGCGGTGTTCTGCCAAGCGCTGGCCTCCGCGCACGCGCAGGTACTGACCGTGGAAGGCGATGGCCGCCGGCTGCGCCGTCTGTTCGATGCGCCGCCGGCCGTTGCGCCGCCAGCCCTTACACCGCGCCCTGCGCCCGCACGCCTGCCCGCGCAAGCGCCCGCGAGGCGCGATGTCGATGCTCCTTTCGCCGATGCTTCCGCAGTCGACGCTTCCGTCGATGCCGTTGTCGGCGCCGACACCGGCAGCAAAGATCTGCGGTCGCAGGTCCGCGATTTCCTGCGCAGGGAGTTCGCGCCGCTGCTGAAGATCGCGCCGACGCAGATCGATATCGACGAGGCACTGGAAAACTACGGCATCAATTCGATCCTGGCGATGAGCCTCACCGCACAGCTCGAAAAACATCTCGGCCCATTGCCGAAGACGCTGTTCTTCGAATACCAGACGGTCGCGGCGCTCGGCGAACATCTCGCGCAGGCATACCGGGCTCCGCTGCAGGCACTGCTGGCGCCGGCCGACGGGCACACGGCAGCAACAAACACCCTACAGACCGCGCCGGGTCCGCGGCATGCGCCCGCCGCAGCGCGTCCAGCCGCCCAGCCGTCGCTGCGCGGCAAGAGCCATGGACTGGTGCGCCGCGCTTCTTCCGCGCGCACGACATCCGAGCCGATCGCCATCGTCGGGCTCAGTGGCCGCTATCCGGAAGCCGAAACACTGCAGGACTACTGGCGCAATCTGCGCGACGGAAAGGACTGCGTGGTCGAGATTCCCGAGTCGCGCTGGCGCTGGCAGGAGTACTACACCAGCGACCGCGAACAGCCCGGGCACTACAGCAAGTGGGGCGGCTTCATCCAGGGCGCCGACGAGTTCGACGCGCAGTTCTTCAACGTCTCGCCGCGCGAGGCGCCGTACATCGATCCGCAGGAGCGTCTGTTCCTGCAGCACGCGTGGATGGCGATCGAGGACGCGGGCTATTCGCGCAAGAGCCTGCGGATGCCGCACGGCGATGCGCTGCCCGGCCAGGTAGGCGTTTACGCCGGCGTGATGTACAGCGAATACAACCGTTCTGGCAGCCTCGCCAGCATTGCCAACCGGGTGTCGTACGCGCTCAACCTGCACGGGCCGAGCATGACGCTCGACACCATGTGCTCCTCGTCGCTGACCGCGATCCATCTCGCCTGCCAGGATCTGAAGCTGGGCCGCACCGACATGGCGCTGGCCGGCGGCGTCAATCTCAGCATCCATCCCGACAAGTACAGCATGCTGAGTGCGGGGCAATTCATCTCCAGCACGGGCCATTGCCAGAGTTTCGGCGAAGGCGGCGATGGCTACATTCCGGGCGAAGGCGTGGGGGTAGTGGTGCTGAAGCGTCTTTCCGACGCCGAGCGCGACGGCGATGCGATCCATGCGGTGATCCGCGGCAGCGCGCTGAACCACGGCGGCAAGACCAACGGCTACACGGTGCCCAATCCGCAGGCGCAGGCCGCGGTG
>JBKJHV010000057.1:0-9614 GCA_046598445.1 Lysobacteraceae bacterium | reverse complement strand
TCGAATTCGAAGGTATCCGGACAGGTATTGCCGTTGGCGACATAGAACTCGCGCATCGCCACCGTCACCAGCTCGCGCGCCAGCGTATCGGTCTGCTCCATCCGCTCGGCGTCGTAGGCCTGGACCTGTTCCAGCGGTTTCTGCCCGGCCTGCGCGGCTTTCGAGCGCTTGACGTAATCCTGATAGGCCGGCAGCGCGATGGCGGCGAGGATCGCCACCAGCACCAGACCCACTACGCCGATCACGACGACCGCGATGATGCAGCCGCTGCGATTGGACGGCGGCGGCGCGGTGCCGCGCATCGGCCCTGCGTGCGAGGCGGTGGCGGCGGCGGGGCGCGGCGGCACCGGCGGCGGCAGCGAGGTGTCGGGCTGCACGCCGGTGAGGCCGAGTTCTTCGATCAGCCGTTCCAGCGGCTGCCACTCGCGCAACCCCTCGTGCCAGGCCAGCGTGTCGCGGCTGATCCGGCGCTCGCGATACGCCTTGCGCATCTCGTCCGCGCTCAGCGGGCCGACCCGGCCTTGGCCGGGTTGGTGGTAGTACCAATCAGTCATACGTTCCCCAATCGTGTGCGTTCTGGCGCCTGTTCCCGGCGCCTGTTCCCGGTCGACCGGTGACTGCGAGCCCCCGGATCGATCCTCCCCGGATCGACCACCCCGAAAACGCAGCCTCAGTGTGTTTTGCGGCTAGATGAGCCCGTCCGTCAATGCAGCAGTTCGCCGTCGTCGTCGAACATCTGCGTTTCCATCCACGCGTAGGCGGCTTCGGAACCGGGCTGGTTGAACAGCACCATCAGCACGACCCATTTGATGTCGTCGAGATCGATTTCGTCCTGGTCCAGCGCCATCGCGCGGTCCAGCACCAGTTCGCGCTGGTCGGCGTCGAGGATGCCCTGCTGTTCGAGGAACATCAGGAAGCCGCGGCATTCCACGTCCAGCTTGTCCAGCTCGGGGCCGAAGAACACGCGGACCGGGCCGTCGGCGCGCGCAACGGCGGGGCCGGGGCGGCGGTCCGCCAGACCGTCCAGCCAATCGAAGGCCTTGTGGATTTCCGCCGGGCTGAATCCGGCCTGCAACAGATTGTTCTGCAGCGAGTCGCGGTCGCGGGCGAGATCCGCGTCGTTGGCGATGTAGTGCTCGAACAGATACAGCAGCACATCGAGGATGCTTTCTTTCATGTCCCCTGACTTGCGCCGGCCGGCGCATTGGAAAGGATGGGTGCGGTGCGGCGGCTGTAGCGGCCGTGTTCGACCGCGACCCGCCCCTGCAACTCCATGACCAGCAGCATGGAGGACAGGGCTGCGGCCGTCAATCCAGTGCGTTCTGTGAGCTGATCCATAGTGCTGGGGTCATGACCCAGCGCCAGCCACAACCGGTGGTGGGCGGGATCGCCGGTTGTCACCACATCGGCCGCTCCAGTCCGCCCTTGAACCGCCCGGTCGACAACGCCCAGGCGACGCTGCAACTCGCCGCGCAGGGCGCCGGCCCAGGCGCCGAGCGCGGCGGTCACCTCGTCGGCGGATTCGACCAGCGCGGCACCGTCGCGGATCAGGCGGTGGCAGCCCCGCGCCATCGGGTTGTGGATCGATCCGGGCACCGCGAACACCTCGCGGCCGGCGTCGGCGGCCAGGCGGGCGGTGATCAGCGCACCCGAACGGCTGGCCGCTTCGATCACCAGCGTGCCGAGTGTCAGCCCTGCCAGGATCCGGTTGCGGCTGGGGAAGTGCTCGCGCCGCGCCGCGGTGCCGGGCGGGTGTTCGCTGACCACCGCGCCGTGAGCCGCGATCCGCGCCATCAGCACGGCGTGGTTCTGGGGATAGGGCACGTCCGGACCGGTGCCAAGGACCGCCACCGTCAGTCCACCCGCGTCCAGCGCGGCCTCGTGCGCGGCGCGATCGACACCGGCGGCCAGGCCACTGGTCACCGCGTACCCGGCCGCAACCAGCGCCCGGGAGAAGCTGCGGGCGTTGTCGCGGCCGCCGGCGGTGGGGCTGCGACTGCCGACCACCGCCACCGCCGGGTACCACAGCAGAGCCGGATCGCCGGCCACGAACAGCGCCAGCGGCGGGCTGCCGGCCTTGCGCATCAACGGCGGGTAATCGGGGTCGTGCCAGCCGATGAGCTGATGCCCGGGCTGCCGCAACCAGTCGCGGCAGCGCGGCAGCAGGTCGGGGGCGAATGCGGCGGGGTCGCCGTCCAGGGCGCGGATCTGCGCGCTGTCCAACCCGGCCTCGCGCCAGCGCGGGCGCGGCAGGGCGCGCACCGCCGCCGGCCCGCCGTGGCGGTCGAGCAGCGCGCGGCGCGGCGCACTGGCGCCCCCGGCGAGCGTGAGTGCGAGCAGAGCTTCGGTATCGGCATCGAGCATGTCCATGACGACATGCTGGCCCGCAAACGACGACGGCGCCGTCAGGCGCCGTCGTTGATTCGTGTAGGGGAATTCTTACTTGATGCCGCTTACTTGATGCCGCTTACTTGATGTCGCTTACTTGGAGCCCCTTACTTGGCGTCGGGGTGCTTCAGGCGGTAGCCGACGCGGCTGGGCTTCACGCTGCGCATCACCAGACCGTAACTGACCTTGTCGAAGGTGCGGAAGATCATCACGTGACCGGAATATTCGTCCGGCAACTGCACGCGCGAGCCCTTCGACACGGTTTCGTCGCCTCGCCAATAATTGGCCTCGACGCGATCCACGGTGTTGCTGCCCTGACGCCAGATCGACAGCACGGTGCCGTTGTCGATGCCGTCCTGCGCGCCGACCGACAGCGCGACCACGTCGCGCGGGCCGCCGCTGGTCAGCGAATTGGCCACCGCCAGCACCCGGGCCTTGTTCTCGTCCATGGTCTGCTTGGGCGCATGCGGGAAGAACTGCAGATCGTAGGGCTGGGCGTCGACCGCGATCAGGCGGTCGCCGGCGCGGGTTTCCACGTTCTGGTCGTCGAGCTTCAGGGTCGTGACTTCGACATCGCCTTCCATCAGTTTGGTGACGGTGCCGGCATTGACCTTGTACAACTCGTGGCCCAGCTCCTCGCCGTCCAGCTCGTTGCCGGCGGTATCGCTCCACGCGGTACCGAACCCGGGAATCAGGCCGCCGCGGAAGTCGTAATGGTTGCGGCTCAGCATGTCGCAGCATTCGCGCTTGCCGATCCGCACGTAGCGGGTGGTCGGACGGACCACGGCGTAACGCTGGCCGACCTGCGCGCCTTCGAGGCCGCGGGCATAGACCAGATGGCCGCGGACGGCGCGGGTGATGTCTTCTTCCTGGCCGACGATGTACGGCAGCTCCTTGAAGCTGTCGACCACGCGCAGATCGCGCAGATAGGCCTCGATGTCGGCCAGCGAGATCGCGTTGACCGGCGCCTCGTTGCGCGGACCGGCCTGCACGCCGACGCCGACGCGATCGAGATAGGCCAGACTGATGACATCGCCCGGATAGATCAGATGCGGATTCGCGATCTGCGGGTTGGCCTGCCAGATTTCGGGCCACAGCCAAGGCTGCTTGAGAAAGCGCCCGGCGATGTCCCACAGGGTGTCGCCCCGCTTGACCGTATAGGTGTCGGGGTGGTCGCCACGGAACTCCTGGGCGACCGCGTACGTGCCCAATGTCAACAGGGCGGCTGCGCTGATCACCATGGCACGGTGAGAAACGCGCTTAAGGATGCTGGCCATCTACTTGCTCCCCTTGGGATTTTCCCCAACACAACGACCGCACTATAGCCCACAAAACCCGGCTCTTGGCAAGTCTGGAGGCGCTACAATGGCCTTGTCCGCGACCAATGTCCGCCCCCATATCCACAAACATGACGCTCCTCTCAATTCTTGAATTCCCCGACCCCCGTCTGCGGACCAAAGCGCAGCCGGTCGACCCCGCCCGGATCGCCGATCCCGAGTTCCAGACCCGGCTCGACGACATGTTCCACACCATGTACGAGGCCCCGGGCATCGGCCTGGCCGCCAGCCAGGTGGACGACCACCGCCGGTTCATGGTCATCGACATCAGCGACGACAAGAGCCAGCCGATGGTCTTCGTGAACCCGGAGATCGTGCTGGCCGACGGCCATCAGGTCTATCAGGAAGGCTGCCTGTCGGTGCCAAACATCTTCGCCGACGTCACCCGCGCCAACAGCATCACGGTGAAGGCCTGGGGCCGCGACGGCCAGCCCTTCGAGCTGCAGACCGACGGCCTGCTGGCGATCTGCATCCAGCATGAGATGGATCACCTCGAAGGCAAGCTCTTCGTCGATTATCTTTCGCCGCTGAAGCGCGACCGGGTGCGCAAGACGCTGGAGAAGGCGCGGCGCAACAGCGCGGCGTGAATGCCGCTTGGCTCGGAGCCTCGTAGAGCGGGCTTCAGCCCGCTGCTTTACCTGCACGGACGGTGCAGCGGGCTGGTTTTCAACAGCCGGATGACTGGTCAGCCCGCTCTACCCGATTTATTTGAACAGCAGGTCCCTCGGCTTCGCCTCGGGATGACAGCAAAAAGGCAATCCCGGAATGTCATTACGTATCGTGTTCGCCGGCACCCCAACCTTCGCCGTCCCTTGCCTGCGCGCCGCCGCGCGGCATCACGAAGTCGTGGCGGTCTACACGCAGCCGGATCGCCCCGCGGGCCGCGGGCGTGCGCTGACGGCATCGCCGGTCAAACTCGAAGCCCTGCAGCGCGGCATCGAAGTGCTGCAGCCGGAAACGCTGAAAAAGAAAGTCTCGCGCGACGCACTGCGCGCGCTGGAGCCCGATCTGATGATCGTCGTCGCCTACGGCCTGATCCTGCCGCAGAGCATTCTCGACATTCCGAAATACGGCTGCTGGAACGTCCACGCTTCGATGTTGCCGCGCTGGCGCGGCGCGGCGCCGATCCAGCGCGCGATCGAGGCCGGCGACACCGGGACCGGCGTGTGCCTGATGCAGATGGAGAAAGGGCTCGACACCGGCCCGGTGCTGCTGTCGCAGTCGCTCGCCATCGGCGAGCACGACACCGGCGGCCAGCTGCACGACCGCCTGTCCGAACTCGGCGCCCAGGTGCTGAACGACGGCCTCGGTCTGCTGCGCGCGGGCATCGTGCCGGTGGCGCGGCCGCAGCCGGACGACGGCGCGACCTACGCGCACAAGCTCGACAAGCACGAGGCGAAGCTCGACTGGTCGCAGCCCGCGACGGCGCTGGCGAACAAGGTCCGCGCCTTCAATCCGTGGCCGGTGGCCGAGGCCGAACTGGCCGGCGAGCGCGTGCGCATCCACGGCGCGGTGGCGCTGGCGGTCGCTCACGGAACCACGCCGGGTACGGTGCTGGCCGCGGGCCGCGACGGCATCGACATCGCCTGCGGCGACGGCGCGCTGCGCATCCGCGCGCTGCAGCGTGAGGGCGGCAAGACCATCACCGCGGCGGACTATCTGAATGCGCGGCGCGATCTGATTTCAAACTAACGACAGCGCAGGCTGCAAAGATATTGTGGGAGCGACGCGAGTCGCGACGGGACGCCGGCCGCACTTGCAACAGTGTCGGGGCTTGCGCCCCTCCCACAAAAGCATCCCATCGGGGCTTGACCAGCCATTCGGCTGTTGAGAGCCGCCTCTTCCGCCAACTATCTCAAGGCAGCCCGCATGACCGAAACGACCCCCGGCACCGCCTCCCGCCTCGCTGCCGCGCGCGTGCTCGACGCGGTGCTGCATCGCGGACGTTCGCTGAAGGGCGAATTCGGCGCGGAGCTGCCGCAGATCGCCGATCCGCGCGACCGCGCGCTGGTGGAAGCGATCTGCTTCGCGGCGCTGCGCAACCGCGCGCGCTACGCCGCCGCGCTGACCGCCTGGGTGCCGAAACCGCTGGGCCGCGGCGACGAACCGCTGCGCGCGCTGCTGTACGTCGGTTTCGCTCAGCTCGACGCGCTGAAACTGCCGGCGCATGCCGCGGTGGACGCGACGGTGGAAGCCGCTCGCGCACTGGATCGCGCGCATCAGGCCGGCATGGTCAATGCCCTGCTGCGCCGCGCGCAGCGCGAGGGCTTTCCCCCGGCCGATCCGGCGCAAGTCTGGCCGGACTGGCTGCTGGCGGAAGTGCGTCGCGACTGGCCGGAACACGCCGACGCGATCCTCGATGCCAGCGCCGCGCCCGCGCCGCTGTGGCTGCGGGTGAATCGTCTGAACACCACCCGCGACGACTACCTTCTGCGATTGCAGGCGGCCGGCATCGCCGCGACCGTCCACGACGCGCTGCCCGATGCGCTGCGGATCGAGGATTCGCTTGCGGTGACCGATCTGCCGGGTTTCGACGACGGTGTGGCCTCGGTGCAGGACGGCTCCGCGCAGGCGGTGGCCGATGCGCTGGCGCCGCCGCCCGGCGCGCGGGTGTTGGACGCCTGCGTCGCCCCCGGCGGCAAAGCCGCGCATCTGCTGGAGCGCGACCCGAGCCTGCGCCTGCTTGCGCTCGATATCGATTCGCGCCGGCTGCGACGCACGGCCGACACGCTGCGGCGGGTCGGCGTCGACGCGGCTGTCGAACTGAAGGCCGCCGACGCCGCCGATCCTGCCGCATGGTGGGACGGCGTGCCGTTCGACGCCGTGCTGATCGATGCGCCCTGCTCGGCCACCGGCATCGTCCGCCGTCAGCCGGACATCCTGCTGCACCGCCGGCCCGGCGATATCGAGGCGCTGGTCGTCACCCAGGCGCGGCTGCTGGATGCGGTGTGGACCACGCTCGCGCCCGGCGGCTTGCTGGTGTACGCGACCTGTTCGATCCTGCAGCGCGAGAACGCCGGACAGATCGACGCCTTCCTGACGCGCACGCCGGATGCGTCCGTCGAGCCGCTGGCGGAGACATTCGGCCACGTCGCAGGCGCGGGCCGTCAGCGGCTGCCGGGCGAGGACGGGATGGACGGGTTTTTCTATGCGCGGCTGAGAAAGTCCTGACCCGCCAGCGAAAACACGACTGTCATCCCGAACGAGGGCGTAGACCGAGGAGGCATCTGCTGCTCGCATTCCAAGACAAGCAGATCCCTCACATGCGTTCGGGATGGCAAGGAAAGGGCTTCAGCCGCGATCGGGCGCATGCCGCGCATTTCATCGGACCCACATTTCGCCAACGTTCGAGGCATTAAACTGCCCCCATGCTGAAAACCCGCGAATCGAGAGAATTCTGGCTGCTGGCCATCGTCGCCCTGCTGGTGCTGGGCGCCGGACTGGGCCTGCGCGACCCGTGGCCGTCGGACGAACCGCGTTTCACGCTGGTCGCCAAGCAGATGATCGAGAGCGGCGACTGGTTGTTCCCGCATCGCGGCACCGAGCTGTACTCGGATAAGCCGCCGATGCTCATGTGGCTCGAGGCGGCGTTCTACACGGTGTTCCGCGACTGGCGCATCGCGTTCCTGCTGCCTTCGCTGCTCGCCGCGCTGGGCACGCTGTGGTGCGTGTACGACCTCGGTCGGCGGCTGTGGACGCGCAAGGTCGGGCTGTACGCTGCATGGGCGCTGCTGTTCGCGCTGCAGTTCACCTACCAGTCGAAGAAGGCGCAGATCGATCCGCTGGTGACGTTCTTCATCACCCTCGCCAATTACGGCCTGCTGCGTCATCTGTTGCGGGGGCCGGACTGGAAGCTGTGGACGCTGGGCTGGTTCGCGGCCGGCTTGGGCACCATCACCAAGGGCGTCGGCGGCCTCGCGCTGCTGATGATCCTGCCCGCTGCGATCGCCTCCTTCATGCAGTGGCCGCGTGTCCGTGTGCATGCACGAGACATGAAGTTCTGGATCGGGCCGCTGGCGTTCGTATTCGCCGCGGCGCTGTGGCTGGTGCCGATGGTCGTCGCCGCGCTGAGCCAGGACAACCCGGAATACAAGGCCTACCTCAACGACATCCTGTTCCGGCAGACCGCCGGCCGCTATGCCAAGTCGTGGGATCACGCGCAGCCGCCGTGGTACCACCTGACGGTGATGGCGACGGCCTGGCTGCCGACCGCGTTCGCGCTGATCTGGGCCTTGCCCGCATGGCGCAGGCGGCTGCGTCGCCGCGACGCGCGCTATCTGCTGCCGCTGGCTTGGTGGCTGCTGATCGTGGTGTTTTTCTCGATCCCCAGCGGCAAGCGCGATGTGTACATCCTGCCGGCGCTGCCGATGATGTGCCTCGCACTGGGGCCGCTGTTGCCGGGCATCGTGCGCAAGCTGTGGGCGAAACGGATCGCGTTCGGGTTTGCGGTCATCGTCGGCGCGCTGTTGCTGACCGCAGGCCTGACGATGTGGTTCGGCGATCCGAAATTCGAAACTAAACTGATGTCGGACCGCGGTTTCACCGACGGCGGCCATGCGCTGTTCGGACTGCTGATGGCGATGGGCGCATGGGCGCTGGCGAGCGCGAGCTGGCATCGCGTGCGCAACGGCGTGACCGGGCTGCTGTGGGCGATGGGCGGCATCTGGGTGCTGTACGGCGTGGTCTCGTATCCGCTGTTGAATCCGTCCAGCTCCGCGCGCGGATTGATGGAAACGGTGGGCGCGCGGATCGGCCCCGATGCCGAACTCGGGCTGGTCGCGTGGAAGGAACAGAACCTGCTGATGGCCGACCGGCCCGCGGCGACCTTCGGGTTCAAGACGACGTGGCCCGAGCAGTTGTCGAAGGGCATGCGCTGGCAGGCTGAAGCGCCGCAGCGGCGTTATCTGCTGGTGCAGGAGCCCGCGCTGTCGCAGTGCGTCGACAAGGCGAAAGCGACGTTCGCGGGTGTGTCGAATCGCCGCCGCTGGTGGCTGGTGCCGGCCGCCGCCGCCGATGCCGCCTGCGTGCCGCAGGGCATCGAGACCCAGAACGAGGCCGACGGGCAGGACGAGTAAAAAACCGCGCCTGTAGGAGGGCCTTCAGGCCCGAGCCCCAATAAAAGATCGGGCCTGAAGGCCCTCCTACAGTTACCCGTCCAGGGCTTCCCACCGCGCGAAGGCCT
The DNA here is from genome assembly GCA_046598445.1 of Lysobacteraceae bacterium. Taxonomy (GTDB): domain Bacteria; phylum Pseudomonadota; class Gammaproteobacteria; order Xanthomonadales; family Xanthomonadaceae; genus Lysobacter_I. The sequence goes on along the minus strand of JBKJHV010000057.1, from coordinate 707 downwards.
GTTCCAGCGCCGCATGCGCCGCCGCGATTTCGGCGTTGTGCGCGTTCACCGCCGCATGATCGCGCTGGTAGAACGCGGGCTCGTGCATCGCCGCAGTCATGGTGGCGATCTTCGTCTCCAGCGTCTCGATCGTCTGCGGCAGCAGTTCGAGTTCGCGCTGATCCTTGTAACTGAGCTTGCGCTTGGGTGCGGCGGGTGTTTCCGCAACGACGGTGGGCGCCGCAATCGCTTTTGGCGCCGCAGCGGCGGTGGCGCGCGCCGATTCGCCGCGGGTCGGGCGCTGGCGCAGCCAATCGCTGTAGCCGCCGACGTAATCGCCGACGCGGCCGTCGCCTTCCATCACCAGGGTCGAAGTCACCACGCTGTCGAGGAAGTCGCGGTCGTGGCTGACCAGCAGCAGCGTGCCGGGATATTCGCCCAGCAGTTCCTCCAGCAACTCCAGCGTTTCCACGTCGAGGTCGTTGGTCGGTTCGTCCATCACCAGCAGGTTCGACGGCTGCGCGAACAGTTTCGCCAGCAGCAGACGGTTGCGCTCGCCGCCGGACAGGCGGGTGATCGGCGCGCGTGCGCGTTCTGGCGTGAACAGGAAATCCTGCAGATAGCCGATGGCGTGCTTCTGCTTGCCGTTGATCTCGACGAAATCCTTACCCTCGGAGACGTTCTCCAGCGCGTTCCAGTCTTCGCGCAGCGTGGCGCGGTACTGGTCG
>JBKJHV010000030.1:0-25101 GCA_046598445.1 Lysobacteraceae bacterium | reverse complement strand
CGGCAGGCAAACCGGGCCTGGTGATGGTCTGCGCGGTCATGCGCAAGCTCATGCACATCGTTTATGGCGTCTTGAAGCACCAGACGCCATTCGATCCAAACAGACTTGCGCTGGGGTGAACGAGACGGTATCTACCGATCAGCGTTACCGCTCGCCGCCGACGGTCTTGTCCTTGAAACGACAGACATCGCGGATCGGGCAGCACCAGCACTCCGGCCTGCGCGCCTTGCAGGTGTAACGGCCGTGCAGGATCAGCCGGCCCGCGACAGAATCAAAGCGCCGATGCATTGAGGCCGCGCCGGCGGCTGACATACCTTCCGCTAGCACGGAGTGGTTTCAACGTTCGTCAAAGTTTTCGGTCTTATCCTTGAACCGACACACGTCGCGGACTGGGCAGCGCCAGCACTCCGGCCTGCGCGCCTTGCAGGTATAGCGGCCATGGAGGATGAGCCAATGATGCGCATCCTTCAAAAATTCCTCCGGCACGCGCTTCAGCAAGACAAGCTCGACCGCAAGCACGGTCTTGCCCGGCGCCAGCCCGGTGCGATTGGAGACGCGGAAAATATGCGTGTCGACCGCCATCGTCGCTTCGCCGAATGCGGTATTCATCACCACGTTCGCGGTCTTGCGGCCGACGCCGGGCAGGGCTTCGAGCGACGTACGTTCGCGCGGCACTTCGCCGCTGTGTTTTTCGAGTAATTGTTGGCACATCGCGACCACGTTCGCGGCTTTGCTATTGAACAGGCCGATCGTGGCGATGTACGGCTTCAACCCTTCGACGCCCAGCGCGGCGATTGCCTGCGGGGTGTTAGCGACCGGAAACAGCCGGCGCATGGCTTTGTTGACGCCGACATCGGTCGCCTGCGCCGACAGGATCACCGCCACCAGCAGCTCGAACGGCGTCGAGTATTCGAGTTCGGTGGTCGGGTGTGGATTCAGTTCCCGCAGCCGCTCGAACATCGTTCGGATGTCGGCGGCGGGCATGCCGCCGCGTGGCGCGCGCGTCGTTTTTTTCGTCGTCGCCATCGATTCAGTCCAGCGGGCGTTTTGCGGCGACGCGGGCTTTTGCGCGTGCCAGCGCGGCGGCGGCGGCCGGCGGCAGCGCGGGTGCGGCGAGGGCTCGCTGCGGCGCAGCGGCTTCGCGCCTGCGGGCGCACGCCGCTGCGCGTTCGGCGAGTCTGGCCTGCCGTACGCGATAGCGCTCGCGCGCCGCAAGCGCACGCAGGCGTTCGTCGCGCGCGACGATCACGATGCCTACGCATGCGATGCAGATATCGCAGCACGCCACGAGGTTTTCGCGGCGGATGTCCTCCGGGCGCGCATCGAGCAGGCCGAGCGTCATCGCCCGATCCAGATCGTCCACCGCCAGCGCATCGGCGATCGCGCGCAACGCGCTGTCTGCGCAAGCGGGGCAGTGCATTACGCTCATCGGCCGCTGAATACCGGCTTGCGCCGCTCCAGAAACGCCTTCGTGCCCTCGCGCATGTCTTCGGTCGAGAAGATCAGTCCGAATTGCGCACTTTCGTATTCGAGACCTTCCTCGATGCCGCATTCGCCGCCGACGTTCACGCAATCCAGCATGCCGCGCAGCGCCAGCGGGGCGGATGCGGCCAGTTGCTCGGCGATCTTCATGGTTTCGGCTTCGAGGTCCGCGGCCGGAAACACCCGGTTGACGATGCCCAGCGCATGCGCACGGGCGGCGTCGATCGGCGCACCGAGCAGACACAGTTCCAGCGTCGCGGCGCGACCGGCGAGGCGCAGCAGGCGCTGGGTGCCGCCGAAGCCCGGGATCAGGCCGAGGTTGATCTCGGGCTGGCCGACCTTGGCGGTGTCGGCGGCGATGCGCAGATGGCAGGCCATCGCCAGCTCCAGACCGCCGCCCAGGGCAAAACCATTGACCATCGCGATCACCGGCTTGGGCATGGTTTCCATCCGCCGCATCATCCGGGTGCCGCGCAGCGAGAAATCGCGGCCCTCGACCGGGCTCAATGCGCTCATTTCGGCGATATCGGCGCCGGCCACGAAGGCCTTGGGGCCACTGCCGGTCAGCACGACCACCCGCACCGTGGGGTCGGCGGCGGCGGCGTCGAAAGCCGCGTGCAGGGCATCGAGGGTGGCCGCGTTCAGCGCGTTCAGCCGTTCGGGACGGTCGATGGCGATACGGCGGATGACGCCGTGGCCCTCGACGGGGCGGTCTTCGACGAGCAATGGCGATACGGGTGCGGGCGAGGGCTGTACGGGGTCTGGGGTCATGGCGGGATCTGTCGAGGGAATCGGTCGGGAAAGGGCCACCGCGGCAAGCCAGGCGGGAACTTGCGCACACCGGAACGGGTCGGATCGCTGTCCTCAGTGGCGGTTAAGTGCTGCGGACAGTATCCTAGCCTGTCGTTTAGTTCGTCGTTCATACCAGTCCACACCGGGGCGGCCTGACCGCCCCATTCCATGCCGGCGCTCCCGGCAAGTCCACTCTTGGAGAGTTACTGAATGAAGTTGCGTCTGCTCGCTGCCGCCACCTTCGCGGCCCTGGCTCTGACCGCGGGTGCGGCCTCGGCCCAGGACACCACGTCCGAGAAGGGCAAAGTCAGCTATGCCCTCGGCTATCGCGCCGGTCTCGATATCGCCCGCGTCATCGGTAGCGGTGAACCACTGGACATGGCCACCGTGATGAAGGCCTTCCAGGATGCTACCGGTCGCAAAGATCCGGCTGTGTCTCCCGAACTGCTGGGTCCTGCGATGCAGGCGCTGCAGGGTCGCATGGTCGCCAAGGCCAAGGCCGAACTCGAAAAGCGCGCTGCAGAGAACAAGACCAAGGGCGATGCGTACCTGGCCCAGAACAAGGGCAAGTCCGGCGTGAAAGTGCTGGCCAGCGGCGTGCAGTACCGCGTGATCGAATCGGGCAACGGCGCCAAGCCGACACAGGCCAACCAGATCTCGGTCGAATTCAAAAGCACGCTGCCCGACGGCACCGTGATCGCCGACACCAGCGTGCCCAGCGAAGGTCAGCCGGCCGGTCCGGTCACCGTGCGTCTGAGCGAGATTCCGCTGTCGGGCCTGCGCGAAGCGCTGCAGTTGATGCCCACCGGCGCGCGTTGGGAAGTGGTCCTGCCGGGCACTGCTGCCCACGGCACCACGGTCGACCGTGCTGGCGAAATGGCCAATCAGGTGGTGATCTTCAACATCAAGCTGACCAACGTCGGTCCGGTCGTTGCCGCACCGGCCCAGCCGCCGCAACAGCCGCCGCGCAACTGATCCATCCACGGCGTTTTTCGCATCGACTGGCTTTCTCGCATGATCCACCCTCACGCCGGCGCTTTGCCGGCGTGATGTTTTCAGACTTCGACGCATGACCACTGTCCGCCCCGTCCTCACGCCCTGCATCGGTGTCTGCACGCTCGACCCTGCCGGGTATTGCGACGGATGCTTCCGCACCGGCAACGAAATCGCCGGTTGGATGTCGATGAACGACGCCCAGCGCCTGCACATGATGGATGTGGTGCTGCCGGCGCGCGAAGTGCGACAGGTCGAAGCCGCGTCCACCCAAGACACCCGCACATGATCGCTGCGCTGCCGGCCCTGCGCGGCGCCCTGCATCCGCTGGCTGCGATGCCGTCGGGTGCGCCGTGGAATTACGACGAACTCGCCGATCTGCTCGGCGATGCGCCTGCGGTGGACGCCGCCGTGCTGGTGGGTCTGGTGCCGCGAGACAGCGGCCTGCAAGTGTTGCTCACCCGGCGCACAGATAGTCTGCGTCACCACGCCGGGCAGGTGAGTTTCCCAGGCGGCCGGATCGAAGCGGATGATCTCGATGTCGTTTCCGCCGCACTGCGCGAGGCGCACGAGGAAATCGGCCTCGGCCTGGATCTTGCCATGCCGCTGGGCTTTCTCGACCCGCTGATCACGATCACCGGCTTCCGCGTGCTGCCGGTGGTGGCGCGGATCGATCCGCGATTCGTCGCGGTGCCCGATCCCGGCGAAGTCGCCGAAGTGTTCGAGGTCGGTCTCGATTTTCTGATGCACCCCGACAATCTCGAACACGTCGACATCGAATATCGCGGGCGTTCGCGGCACGTGCTGCAGTTCCGCAGTCCGCCGCAGGCGCCGGAACAGCGCATCTGGGGCGTCACCGCCTCCATTCTGTTCAATCTGCGCGAACGTCTCGCGCGATCATCGGAGCTGTCATGACCGACTTGGACAACAGTGATTGGACCACGCTGGTCGATGCTGAAGCGCTGGCCGGTCGGCTCGGCACCACCGATCTGCGCCTGTTCGATTGCCGCTTCGCGCTGAACGACACTGCCGCCGGCGAAGCCGCGTGGCGCGCGGCGCATCTGCCGGATGCGCAGCATGCGCATCTGGATCGCGACCTGTCCGGCCCGCATCGCCACGGCGCCGGACGCCATCCCTGGCCCGAGGCCGAGACGTTCGGCGCATGGCTAGGCCGCTGCGGCGTGACGCCCGAAACACAGGTCGTCGCCTACGACGGCGGCGACGGCGCGTATGCCGCGCGCCTGTGGTTCCTGCTGCGCGCGTTCGGGCATCGTCGCGTTGCTGTCCTTGACGGCGGTTGGGCCCGCTGGACCGCGCTCGCACTGCCGACCGATGCCACGGTGCCGGCGATTGCGGCAACGACGTATTCCGGTGCGTTCGACCGCAGCCTGCTGTTCGACGCCGACGAGATCGCCGCGCGCCTGGAGGCTGGCGATGTGTTGGTCGATGCGCGCAGCGGCGAGCGGTATCGGGGTGAAGTCGAGCCCATCGATCGCGTCGCCGGGCACGTTCCCGGTGCGATCAATCGCCCGTACGCGGCGAATTCGGATGCGGGCCGATTCAAACCTGCGGCACAGCTTGCGGAGGAATTCGCCGCGTTGCTTGGCGATCGTTCGCCGCAGCAGATCATCGTGATGTGCGGCTCGGGCGTCACCGCCTGCCATCATTTGTTGGCGATGACGCATGCTGGGCTGCCCGGCGCGCGGCTGTTCACCGGCTCGTGGAGCGGGTGGATTGAAGACCCGGCGCGCCCGGTCGCGACCGCCTGACGACCGGCGTTGCGCATGCACATGGATCGCACGCTCGCCGGGACGATGCCGGTCGAAATCTGGCACAACCCCGCCTGCAGTCAATCGCGCAACGCACTGGCGCTGATCCGCCACGTCGGCATCGAGCCGCGGGTGGTGGAATACGCCACGGCGTCGCTGTCGAAAGCGCGCATCGTCGAAGTCGTCGCCGCTGCGGGTCTGAGCGTGCGCGAGGCGATCCGCGAAAAAGACGCGCTGTTCGCCGAACTGGGGCTCGCAGCAGCGGGTGTGTCCGATGAAGCGCTGTTCGACGCGATGGCCGCGCATCCGATCCTGATCAATCGTCCGTTCGTGATCTCGCCGATGGGCACGCGTCTGTGTCGTCCGCCGGAACGCGTGCTCGATCTTCTGCCGCCTTGCGACGTTGATTCTGTAGGAGGGCCTTTAGGCTCGATGTCAAAAGCTCGGGCCTGAAGGCCCTCCTGCAGAACAGGTATCACCCGGCTCATTTCTTCAGCTTCGCCACCAGCGCATTCAACGCCGCCTGCGTTTCCGGTTCCCACCATTGTTCGACGAAGGCCTCCAGGTGGATGACGTCCGGCGACAGGGCTTCGACCACGGCACGGCGGGCGAGGGCGCGAGTCTGCAGCATCGGCTGGTGCGGCAGCTTCAACAGCGCTTCCACCCAGGCCACCGCGCGCGGCACGACCTGATCGACATCAGCCAGCTCGTCGACAAGACCGAGTTCCAGCGCGCGTTCGGCAGTCACCATCTCACCGGCGACCACCAGACGTTCGGCGCGGTATTCGCCGACCACCCGGCGCAGCAGGCGCTGGATGCCATCGGGCACCACCAGGCCGACCTGGGTTTCGTTCAGTCCGATCGCGAACGGCCGTTCGCCTTCGACGCTGCGCGCCATCACCCGGTAATCGCAGCACAGCGCCAGCACGCAGCCGCCGGCGGGTGCATGGCCGGTCATCGCCGCGACCACCGGCACCCGCGATTCCGCGAGCAGGCGGGCGACGCCGAAAAAGGCCTGCCAGCATTCCAGTACGCCGCGGCGGTCGTCGCCGAGCGAGAGCAGATACGGCACATCGAGGCCGGCGGAGAAAATCTTCGGGCTGCCCGCGAGCACTACACCCATCACCCCATCGCTGTAGGCGTTTTCCAGTGCGGCGATCAGTGCGCGGCACAGATCGGGGTCGAGGGCATTCACCGGCGGGCGCGCCAGTTCGAGACAACGGATCACGCCGAAATCCCGGGAACGGACCAGAGGCGTTTCGATGGGTGCGGTCATCGCGTCGATGCTTCCTTGGGGGGAGGGGCTATCATATTCGCATGCACGCCATTGCCTACAGCCTCGCCACAGCCATCGCGTTTGTTTTCGTACTCTCTGCGCCGGTCGCGGCGCAGACGTGCCGCCCGCAGGTGCGCGAAGGCTGGGTGCGGATGCCCCCGGGTGCCATGTCGATGAAAGCGGCGCCGATGCTCGCCGGCTTCGGCCGTATCGTGAATCGCTGCCCGACGCCGGCGACCATCGTCTCCGCACGCAGCCCGTCGTTCGGCAGCGTCGAACTGCACGAGACCCGCGTCGTCGACGGCGTCAGCAGGATGCGCCCGGTGCCTCAGCTGCGCCTTGCGCCCGATGGCGCCGCGGTGCTCAAGCCCGGCGGCATGCACCTGATGCTGATGCGCCCGGGTGCGGCGCTGAAGCCGGGCAGCAGGATCGTGGTCGAGTTCGTACTCGCCGGCGGCGACACGCTGCTGGGCGAGTTCGAGGTGCGCAAGCCGGAGCTTTGATGCCGTACTTCAATGTGATGGTTTACGGGAAAGGCATCAACATGCCGTTCGAGGGTACCCCGGATCCGGTGATCGGATTCCTCACGACGCGAAGGGTCAAAGCTGAAAGCTTCGAGCGCGCGCAGGTCGTTGCCTGTGCCTTGGTTCTTTGCGAATGGCAGGGCGACGGCGCGTATGCAGCTTTGAACCGCGGCGCTGTTCCCACGCTTCAGGTCGAAGAATGCTGGGAGATCGGCTGGTTCGAGGCATTGACCAAGCGTAAGCCCGACGGTTACACCTTCTTCGCCAACGACGACGAATAGCGTCGCGCTGTTGCGATCAACCCATCTCCGCCGCCGCGCGCACCGCATCGGGCAGCGGCACCGGGCGGCCGCTGGCCATTTCGATCCAGACCAGCACCGAGTGGCCGTCGGCATAGAGGCGATCGTCTTCGCCGACGATGCGGTGGCCCAGGGTCAGGCTGCTGTTGCCGACGCGCTGGGTCAGCAATTCCACGAAGACGCGGGCCGGGTAGGGAATCGGCAGCCGATAGTTCATCTGCACCGCGGCCAGCAGCGGGATGCGTCCGTTGGACAGCCAGTCGTTGCCCGCGCTCTCGAACCAGCGGATCCGCGCCTCTTCCACGTAGGTCATGAAATTGGCGTTGTTGACGTGGTTGAACGCATCGAGATCGCGCCAGCGCAGGTCGATGGGCATGCGGAACAGCACCGCGGGCGTGGGCTGGTTCGGTTCGGAGTTGCGTTCGGTCATGCCGGAGTCTTCCGGGGTTTGGTCTTGGCGACCGTTTTTGAAGCCGCTTTCATAGGCGGTTTCGCGGGCGATTTGGCGACAGGCTTGGCGGTGGCCTTCTTGGCCGCGGCCTTGGCGGCTTTGTCCGACCTTGGCGGCAAGGCGCGTTCGGCCTTCGAGGTCATCGATGCTTTCGACGAGGTCGATTTGCGCACGGCGAGCGATGGATCCAGTACATGCGCGAGGAAGCGCCCGGTATGCGATTCCGCGACCGCGACCAGTTCCTCGGGCGTGCCCTCGGCGATGATCCCGCCGCCGCGATGGCCGCCTTCCGGACCGAGATCGATCACCCAGTCGGCAGTCTTGATGACATCGAGGTTGTGCTCGATCACCACGATCGTATTGCCCTCGTCGCGCAGCTTGTGCAGCACCGCGAGCAGATGCTCGATGTCGTGGAAATGCAGGCCGGTGGTCGGTTCGTCGAGGATGTACAGGGTGCGTCCTGTGTCGCGGCGCGACAGCTCCTTCGACAACTTCACGCGCTGCGCCTCGCCGCCGGACAGCGTGGTCGCCGGCTGGCCGAGACGGATGTAGCTGAGGCCCACGTCGATCAGCGTTTCGAGTTTGCGGGCGATGGTCGGCACCGGCTCGAACAGTTTCAGCGCGTCTTCGACGGTCATGCTCAGCACGTCGTGGATGCTGTAGCCCTTGTAGAGAATTTCCAGGGTTTCGCGGTTGTAGCGTTTGCCGTGGCAGACATCGCAAGGCACGTACACGTCGGGCAGGAAGTGCATCTCGACCTTGATGAGACCGTCGCCCTGACAGGCCTCGCAGCGGCCGCCGCGGACGTTGAAGCTGAAACGTCCCGGCGAATAGCCGCGCGCGCGCGATTCCGGTACCTGCGCGTACAACTCGCGCAGCGGCGTGAACAGGCCGGTGTAGGTCGCCGGGTTGCTGCGCGGCGTGCGCCCGATCGGCGACTGGTCGATGTCGACGACCTTGTCGAACAGATCCAGCCCTTTCACTTCCTTGTACGGCGCCGGCTTGTGCGAGGCGCCGTTGATTTCGTTGGCGGCCAGCGCGTACAGGGTGTCGTTGATGAGCGTCGACTTGCCCGAGCCGGACACGCCGGTCACTGCGGTGAACAGGCCCGCATGCAGGGTCAGGTCGACGTTCTTGAGATTGTTGCCCGACGCGCCGCGCAGCGTGAGCTTCATCTTCGGATTGGGCTTGTGGCGGTGCACCGGAATCTCGATGCGCCGTTTGCCGCTGAGATATTGGCCGGTGATCGAGCGCGGCGCCTTCAGCAGGTCGTCGAAGCTGCCCTGGGCGACGACTTCGCCGCCGTGGATGCCGGCGCCGGGGCCGATATCGACCACGTGATCGGCGAGGCGGATCGCGTCTTCGTCGTGTTCGACCACGATCACCGTGTTGCCGAGGTCGCGCAGTCGGGTGAGCGTGCCCAGCAGGCGTTCGTTATCGCGCTGGTGCAGACCGATGGAGGGCTCGTCGAGCACGTACATCACGCCGACCAGGCCGGCGCCGATCTGCGAGGCCAGGCGGATGCGCTGCGCTTCGCCGCCGGACAGCGTATCGGCCTTGCGTTCGAGGGTGAGGTAATCGAGGCCGACATCGACCAGGAAGTTCAGCCGTTCGCGGATTTCCTTGACGATCTTGGTCGCGATCTCGCCGCGCCAGCCGCTGAGCGCGAGCTTGCCGAAGAACTCCAGGGCTTCGTCGATCGGCAGCACTACGATCGACGGCAACGCGCGGTCGGCCACGAAGACATTGCGCGCGGCGCGGTTCAGGCGCGCGCCGCCGCAGTCGGGGCAGGGACGCTCGCTGATGTATTTCGCCAGTTCTTCGCGCACCGCCGCCGATTCGGTTTCGCGGTAGCGGCGCTCCAGATTCGGAATGATGCCCTCGAACTTGTGTTTGCGCTGGCTGCGGCCGCCGGTGTCGGTGAGGTAGGTGAAGGCGATCACTTCGCCGCCGCTGCCGTGCAGCACGGCATGCTGGGTCGCGGCGTCCAGCTCGTTCCAGTGCGTGTCCACGCTGAAGCCGTAATGCTTGGCCAGCGACTGGATCAACTGGAAGTAGTAGACGTTGCGGCGATCCCAGCCGCGCACCGCGCCGGCCGCCATCGACAACTCGGGATGCACGACCACCCGTACCGGGTCGAAGAACTGGCTCACGCCCAGGCCGTCGCAGCTCGGGCAGGCGCCAACCGGCGAGTTGAACGAGAACAGTCGCGGTTCCAGCTCCGGTAGCGAGTAGTCGCAGACCGGACAGCTGTATTTCGACGAAAACAGCAGCGGCGCGGCGTTGGCGTCGTCCAGCGACTGCACCAGTACCATCCCGTCGCCGAGCTTCAGCGCGGTCTCGAACGATTCGGCGAGCCGCTGTTTGCTGTCCGCGCGCGGCTTGAAGCGGTCGATCACCGCTTCGATGGTGTGCTTCTGGCGCAGCGTCAGCGCCGGTACCGCATCGATCTCATGCAGCACGCCGTCCACGCGCACGCGCACGTAACCCTGCGCCCGCAATTGCTCGAAGACCTGCGCATGCTCGCCCTTGCGTTCGCGGATCACCGGCGCCAGCAGCATGTAGCGTTGTTCCGCGGTTTTCGGATCCTGCTCCAGCGCCAGCACCTGATCGACCATCTGGCTGACGGTCTGCGCTTCCAGCGGGAAGTGGTGGTCCGGGCAGCGCGGCGAGCCGACGCGAGCGTAGAGCAGGCGCAGGTAGTCGTAGATTTCGGTGATCGTGCCGACCGTGGAACGCGGGTTGTGCGAGGTCGACTTCTGTTCGATCGAGATCGCCGGGCTCAGGCCTTCGATGTGGTCGACATCGGGCTTTTCCATCACGCTCAGGAACTGGCGCGCGTAGGCCGACAGCGATTCGACGTAGCGGCGCTGGCCTTCGGCGTAGATGGTGTCGAACGCCAGCGACGACTTGCCCGATCCGGACAGGCCGGTGATCACGATCAGCTTGTCGCGGGGCAGATCGAGATCGATGTTCTTGAGGTTGTGGGTACGCGCTCCGCGGATGCGGATGGTGTCCATGGCCATCGAATGGGGGTCCGGGCTTGAAGGGGGAAGCCGTCGCAGGCCCGGAGATGGTGCCGGGCGTGACGAGAAGCAACCCGCAAGCCTACCTAGCGCCCCTGCGCAGAGCAAATCGGCGCTTGGAACGCTGTCGTTCGCCTGCCGGAAGCCGGCGAAACGAACCGGCTGAATGATGGGCGCCGCTTATTTCACCAACTCGAAGCGCATCGCCGCGCCTTCAGGCGGCGGCGTTGCGCCTTCCACCTGCGTGCCATCGGGGTTCTGGCCCCAGCCGCGGGTCTCGATCGACGCCGGGCTGACGCCGTTCAGGATCAGCTGGACTTTCAGCGCCTCGGCGCGCTGTTTCGACAGGAACATATCGTTGCCGGCATCCGCGCTGGCCACCACTGGGCCGACGATCAACAGCCGGGTGCCCGGCGGCGCGGCGCGGATCGAGTCTGCGGCCTGCGCGACAAGATCCAGGCTGTCGACGCTGACGTTGCCGCCGCCGTTGTCGAATTTCACCGGCATCTGGTTCAGGTTTTTCGCCAGGACTTCGGGCGCGATGGCGCCGGCGGCGGGTATTTCGGCCGGGATTTCGAACAAACCCTGCAGACGCGCACTGGGGAAGGCGCTTTCGGCGGCGCTGCGCAACACGCGGCGCTGGTCGAGCGCGACCTGGCCGCTTAGCACGATGCGGTCGCCCTCGAAGCGCAATGCTGCGCCGGTCGAGGGCTCGAATATTTTAAGGAAGCCGGCGAGTCCTTCGATCCATTTTGCTGGACGGGCGGCGCTGTCGATGGCGATGTCGCCGGTGGCGCGGCCGGGGCCGTATGCAGCCAATAGCGACTGTTCGATCCGCGCTTTGCTGGCGTCGTCGCCGATGGTGCCGTCGAAGCGGATCGCGCCGCTGTTATTGACCACGCTCAGCATGGCGTCGAACTGGGTGCGCGCGGCGGTCGGCGCGGAATCTGTTTTGGCATCTGGCGAAGGCGTGCGCTGGCAGGCGCCGGAGACGGCGGCGGCAGCGACGATCAGCGACAGCGCGAGCGCGCGGCCGTTGCGGGAAAGGGGGGTGTCGGACATCGATTGGGGGTCTCGTGGACGGTCGTTTCGCGAAAAACCTCCCCCTGCATTGCGCAGGGGGAGGGTGGAGCCTTGTTACTTGGCCGACGTGTAGTTGATGGTGACGTCGTTCGAGCACTCAGCGGTGCCCTGGTTGCAGATCTTGTAGGTCATGGTGCCGCTGCCGACGATGCGGAAGTTGTCGGTGAACGTATAGGTATTGCGGCGGCTGTTGTAGATCAGGCCGTTGCGGTAGATGTCCACCTGCTTCTTGCCGTGTTCCCAGGTCAGCGCCACGCGGGTGCGATGGTTGGTGAGCTGTTCGACGGTCGCCTGTTCCTTGTACGGATAGTTGGCGTCGACGAAGCTCGGGTACAGCGACACGCCCGCGGAGGCCGAGAAGCCCTTGACGGTCACGTACCACACGCCCGAAGCCGGTGCCGGGAAGAAGCAGGTCTCGTTGTTGCCGAACGAGAACGGACGGCAGTCGTACGAGCTGTTGGTCGGCGGCGTGCCGCGCTTGACGTAGATATCGGCATCGCCGGTACCGCCGTACATCGCGAACAGCAGGTTGGTCGCACCGTTCGGCACATTGAGCTGGTACTTGACCTCGCCGTTCGCACCGACAGTGATTCCGGTGACGGTGACACCATTGGTCAGTTCGGTGGCCGGCGGCGGCGGCGGAGGCGGCGGCGGGTCGGACGGCAGCGGTTCTGCGCCCGAAGCGACCGCAACCGCAGCGCGCGCGTCGACGATACCGGTTCCGCACGGATTGGCATGGCCGCAGCCGCCGGGGAAGCCGCCGTTGGCGTAGGCGGTGTTCTCGAGGATCTTCTTCACCTGCGCGGGCGTTTTCGGCGTGGCCGAGGCCGACTGGATCAGCGCGGCCACGCCGGCGACGTGCGGCGACGCCATCGAAGTGCCTGCGGACCAGGCGTAACCTTCCGCGCCCTGATCGGTCAGGCCCAGGTTCAGCGTGGACAGCACGTTGTCCGCGGCCGGATTGGCGCCGGTACCGCCGGGGGCGGCCACATCGACCACCGTGCCGAAGTTGGAGTAGGACGCGATGGTGCCGGCCGGGCCGACCGCGGAAACGGTGATGACGTTGTTACAGCTTGCGGGCTGTTCGGCAGCGGCGTCGCCGCCGGAATTGCCGGCGGCAACGACTATCGTCGTACCGCGCGCGACAGCCGCATCGATCGCGGTCTGGAACGCGACGCTGCATGCGCCGCCGCCGCCGAGGCTCAGGTTCAGCACTTCGGCAGGGTTGGCGTTGGCCGGCAGGCCGGTGACGACGCCGCCGGAGCCCCAGGTGATCGCGTCGGCGATGTCGGACAGGAAGCCGCCGCACTTGCCCAGCACGCGCAGCGGCAGGATCTTGGCGTTCGGCGCAACGCCGGCCACGCCGACGCCGTTGTCGGTCAGCGCGGCAATGGTGCCGGCGACGTGGGTGCCATGCCAGCTGCTGTCTTCGGGGATGCCGAAAATGTTGCACTCGCCGTCGTGCCAGTCGCCCGGGTCGTTCGGGTCGGCGTCGCGGCCATCGCCGTCCGCGGAGGTGTCGAGATCGCCGATGAAGTCGTAGCCCGGTACCAGCTGGCCGGCGAATTCACTGTGCGGGGTGATGCCGGTATCGAGTACACCGACGACCACGCCCGCGCCGCGCGTGATGTCCCATGCTGGCTCGAGATTGATGCCGCCGGCGCCGTTCTTGTAATGCCACTGCTGGGCATACAGCGGGTCGTTCGGCACGAACTTCGCCTTCAGGCGGATATCGGGCTCGACCGCCAGCACGTTTGGATCCTGGAGCAATTCGACCATGAGTTGCTTGCTTTCGGCTTTGCCGAGCTTGCGGTCGGTGCGGATCACATCGGCGCCGGTCGACAGGGTGCGCATGGTGTTGATGCCCATGCTCAGCCGGCTCGAGGCGTCCGGCAGCTTGCCCAGGGTCGCCAGCTTGGCGGAGCGGCTGTTATCGCGGTAGGTGATGATGAAGCGATCATGCTGTTCTTCCTGCGCGGTGGCCTGTGCGGCTGCGCGGGTGCTGGTCTGGCTGCGGTCGACGAGCGGAACGCGGCCTCCCGACCAGGCGGCCGGCGCGACGATCGCGGCGGCGGCGAGCGCGAGGGCGCTCAGTTTGAGAACGTTGTTTTTCTGCGGTCGGATCATTTGCATAGCTCCTTCATGCGTGTTGTCTGCGGTCTAGGGGCAGACTGATGTTGAAACTGACCTTCTTGATTGCACCGGCGGTGTACTGACGGTGGGGGACGCCGCCTCCCGGCAGGCGCGAACGGCCGGCCGTGGGGCAGAACTGTGCCTCGCCGGCGGGCGCCGACGAAGGGTGCGGTTCAGATCGGGGGTGGGTTGCCGGGGAGGGTGCATCGGCCTTGATGGGCCGCTCTGTCCGCTGCCTGCCTGCTGCCTGCACTGCGCGTATCGGGCAGCGGAAACATCGTGTAGCGGGTTGTCGTGTACGGGGGCGTGCGGGCTCCCGAGTGACTCTGATCGATCAAAATGCAGCTCCTTCGCGCGCGATTGACTGAGCAGCCGGCGCCGTCCACAGCCGTGGACCGGCGACGACCGCGGCGGCTCCCCCTGTGCCGCGTCGCAACAACTTTGCAACCTGAATCGAGGCTAGCTTCACGATTCGCGTGTGGCAAGTGCCTTTTCCGGCCGGGGTCCGTGGGAGGGATTTCGCCCTCTTGAACGTCCTGCGGACCCTGTTTCCCTCTTCGCCAGCCGGGATCCACAGCCTGGGCCGGAGAGGCAATGGCAGTGGTCGCCGCGTTGTTGCGGCAGGCAATACTTGCGATGGGCGCCGCAAGTCATTAAAATCCCGCCTCTTTCCGTCCGCTTGGACGGGGTGCAAGCGCAACAAGCTCCATCAAATAACTACAGAGGAATCCCATTCATGTACGCAGTTCTGGTCACTGGCGGTAAGCAATACCGCGTGATGCAAGGCGAGACGCTCCGCGTCGAGCTGCTCGAAGCCGAAGCCGGCAGCGAGATCAAATTCGATACTGTTCTGATGCTGGGCGACGGCGAGGGCGTGACCCTTGGCGACGCGCTCAAAGGCGCCAGCGTGACCGCGACGGTGATCGGCCACGGCCGCGCCGACAAGATCCGCATCGTCAAATTCCGCCGTCGTAAGCACCATCGCAAACAGATGGGCCATCGTCAGCACTACACCGAAATCCAGATCACCGGCATTGCCGGTGGCAACAAGTAAGGAGAAGCCGCCATGGCACATAAAAAGGGCGTAGGTTCCTCGCGCAACGGCCGCGACTCCAACCCGAAATACCTCGGCGTGAAGTTGTTCGGCGGCCAAGCCGTCGACGCCGGCAACATCATCGTCCGTCAGCGTGGCACCCAGTTCCATCCGGGTCCGGGCGTCGGCCTCGGCCGCGACCACACCTTGTTCGCGCTGCTCGACGGCAAGGTCGAGTTCTCGGTCAAAGGCCTGAAGAAGCGTCGTACGGTCAGCGTCGTTTGATTCGTTGTACCTGCTTCTGAGGAAGCATGGTTCGCGAGAGGCCCCGCTTCGGCGGGGCTTTTCGTTTGTGACGTGAGTGTTCCGCGGTCAGCGGTAAAAACCAGAGTGGTCTATTCTGCTCATCGCTCATGCAGATTTTGTTCGCGGCTGCAGCCGCTCCTATATAAGTTGTCTATTCCATGAAGCTCGTCGACGAAGCCGAAATCAACGTCACTGCCGGTAACGGCGGCAACGGCTGCGTCGGTTTCCGACGCGAGAAATTCATCCCGCTGGGTGGCCCAGACGGCGGCGACGGCGGCGACGGCGGCAGCGTCTGGGTCGAAGCCGACGAAAACCTCAATACCCTGGTCGATTTCCGCCACCAGCGTTCGTTCCGCGCCCAGCGCGGCGAGAACGGCATGGGCGCCCAGCGCTACGGCAAGGGCGGCGAAGACCTGACCATCACGGTGCCGATCGGTACCGTCATCATCAACGTCCAGACCGATGAAACCATCGGCGACCTGACCCGTCACGGCGAACGCCTGCTGGTGGCGCAGGGCGGCAAAGGCGGTCTGGGCAACATGCACTTCAAGAGTTCGGTGAACCGCTCGCCGCGCAAAGCGCTGCCGGGCCTGCCGGGCGAAGAGCGCACGCTGAAGTTCGAGCTGAAGCTGCTGGCCGATGTCGGCCTGCTGGGCTTTCCGAACGCAGGCAAGAGCACCTTCATCCGCGCGGTGTCGGCGGCGACGCCGAAGGTCGCGGATTACCCGTTCACCACGCTGTATCCGAATCTGGGCGTGGTCAGCGTCGAGCACCATCGCAGCTTCGTCATCGCCGATATTCCTGGGTTGATCGAAGGGGCCGCAGATGGCGCAGGACTTGGCAGCCTGTTCCTGCGCCATGTGCAGCGCACCCGGTTGTTGCTGCATCT
Source organism: Lysobacteraceae bacterium (assembly GCA_046598445.1). GTDB lineage: Bacteria > Pseudomonadota > Gammaproteobacteria > Xanthomonadales > Xanthomonadaceae > Lysobacter_I. The sequence goes on along the minus strand of JBKJHV010000030.1, from coordinate 9,045 downwards.
GGTCGACATGGTGCCGATGGAGGGCGGGGTGGAAGCGACGCCCGCCGAGCAGGTGCGCGCGATCGAGCACGAGCTGCGGAAGTACGACCCGGCGATGCTGGAAAAGCCGCGCTGGCTGGTCTTGAACAAGGCCGACCTGATGTTCGAGGACGAGGCGCGCGCGCTGGCAGATGAGATCGTGGCTGAACTCGGCTGGACCCAGCCGTGGTTCCTGGTGTCGGCGCTGTCGCGCGAGGGCACCTGGCCGATCATGCTGGAAATCCAGAGCTTCTTCGATCGCCTGCGCGAAGACCAGCTGGAAGCCGATGCCGAAGCCGCTGCGGCGGCGGCGGGCAACGTGACCGATGTGGGCTGAGCCGGTCCACGTAGAGCGGCCTTCAGGCCGCTGGATGACGGAACAGCGGCCTGAAGGCCGCTCTACAGTTTCGGCTTTGAGCGGCGGCTTGCCGACAACAAAAAACCCGGCCAAGGCCGGGTTTTTGGCTGTCGCTTCACCAACGCAATCAGGCGGCGGCTTTGATGGCCTTGATGCGGGCGGTGAGGCGGCTCTTGTGACGGGCGGCCTTGTTCTTGTGGATCAGGCCGCGTGCGCTGAAACGGTCGAGAATCGGCTGGGCGACGGCGAAAGCGGCTTCGGCGCCGGCGGCGTCGTTGGCTTCGAGCGCCTTCAACACTTTCTTGACGGCGGTGCGGAGCATGGAGCGCTGGGCGGTGTTGCGCGCATTGCGCACGACGGTCTGCTTGGCGCGCTTCTTGGCGGACTTGATGTTGGCCACGGTGGAATCCTGGGGTTATCGGTTGGGTCGGGAGGTTTGGAACCGAGCGGTTCTTTCACTGCCCGATCGCACACATTTGAGAGGGCAGGCCGCCGCTATGCGGACAGCTAGACAGAAAATTATGGGGGATTCAGTGGGTTGGGTCAACTGGGAAGTACAAAGGACGGCACAGTGAGCGGTTCCGACCCCAAACCGGCGTCCCGCAGCGGGCTGCTGCGCTCCACCTCCATCTTCAGTGCCATGACCCTGCTGTCGCGGATCGCCGGCTTCGCCCGCGATGCCCTGCAGGCGAGGTTTTTCGGCAGTTCGGCGGCGATGGACGCCTTCGTCATCGCCTACCGCATCCCGAATTACCTGCGCCGGATCTTCGCCGAGGGCTCGATGCAGATGGCCTTCGTGCCGGTGCTGAACGAGATCCGCGAGCGCGGCGACGACGCTGCGCTCAAGGAATTCGTCGATCGCATGGCCGGGGCGCTGTTCGCAGTGGTGTTCGTGGTTTCGGGCATCGGCATGCTGGCCGCGCCCTTGATCGCCGGGCTGTTCGCCCCAGGATCGGTCGCCGAACCCGAGAAATTCGACCTGATCGTGCAGATGCTGCGGATCACGTTCCCGTATCTGCTGTTCATTTCGATGATGGCGCTGGTCGCCTCGGTGCTGAACAGTTTCGGCAAGTTCGCGCTGCCGGCGGTCACGCCGGTACTGCACAACCTGGTGATGATCGTGGCGATCGTGTGGGTGGCGCCGCACTTCGATGAGCCGGTCGTGGCGCTGGCGTGGGGCGTACTGGCCGCGGGCATTCTGCAATTGCTGGTGCTGTGGCCGGCGCTGGGGCGGCTGGGCATCCGCCCGACCTTCAAGCCCGGCTTCGGTCATCCGGACGTGCGCCGCGTCGCCAAACTGATGGTGCCGACGCTGTTTTCGTCCTCGGTGGCGCAATTGAATCTGTTGGTGGGCACGATCTTCGCCTCGGTGCTGGTCACCGGCAGCCAGACCTGGCTGTATCTGTCCGACCGGCTGGTCGAATTTCCGCTGGGGTTGTTCGGGGTGGCGATCGGTACGGTGATCCTGCCGCATCTGTCGCGCCGCCATGCTGCGGCGGATGCCGACGGCTATTCGGCGGCGCTGGACTGGGGCCTGCGGCTGGCGTTGCTGGCGGGTGTGCCGGCGGCAGTGGGGCTGCTGTTGCTGGCCGAACCGCTGACCTCGGTGGTTTACCAGGGCGGCAAGTTCACCCCACACGACACCCGGATGGCGGCGATCAGTCTGAGCGCGATGAGCATCGGCATTCCCGCATTCATGCTCAGCAAGGTGCTGTCGCCGGCGTTCTACGCCCGCCAGGACACCAAAACCCCGATGCGGGCGGCGATCTACACCGTCATCGCCAATGTACTGATGACCATCGCATTCACCCTGCCGCTGTGGCTGAACGATATCGACGGCGCCCACGGCGGCATCGCGCTGGCCACCGGCCTGGCCGGCATCTTCAACGCCTGGCTGCTGTGGCGCTACCTGCGTCGCGACGGCCTGCTGCGGCCGCAGCCCGGCTGGGGCAAACATCTGCTGCGGATCGCGCTGGGCTGCGCGGCGATGACCGCCGTGGTGCTGGCGATTTCGCAGTGGGTCGGCGACTGGACCGCGATCGCCAACCCGTGGCATCGCGTCGGCTGGCTGCTGGCGACGGTGGCGGCAGGGGCGGGCGCGTACGGCGCAGCCTTGATCGCGCTGGGATTGCGTCCGCGCGACCTGCGCCACTGATGCGGCGCCGATCGATGCTTGCGGCATCGGCCCAGAATCGGCCGCGCTCGCTATACTTCGGAATTCATTGAACTTTGCTTGTCCGGGCGTCATGGCCGGACAGCCCGGACCCGAATGATTAGGGCCTGTCAACACGATTGGGATAGGTCACGCCGCGATTGAGTGCGTGCGGGACAAGGAAGAATGAGGAAATGTATGTCGATACATGCCCGAGTGATGACGCAGTACCGTGCGCACTCAATCGCGGCCCTTTGGGTTGCTTGCCTCTGGCCGCCATGCGGCCGTGCGCGGCTTGAACAGGCCGCCAGCCTGTCGCAGCGCCACGCACAACCACCTGACGGCCAGAGGCAAGCAACGTGACCTATCCCAATCGTGTTGACAGGCCCTAAATTGTTCCGCGACCTCGACGGCGGGCCGCTGTGCCCGGACGGCAGCGTGGTTTGCATCGGCGCCTTCGACGGCCTGCACATCGGCCATCGGGCGCTGGTGGGCCGCGCGGTGGCGCGTGCGCGCGAACTCGGCGTACCCGCGGTCGCCTTGAGTTTCGAGCCGCTGCCGCGCGAATTCTTCGCCGGCGGTTCGCCGCCGCCGCGTCTGCAATTGCCGCGGATGAAACTGCGCGGCTTCGCGGCGCTGGGCGTCGATCGCGTCGGCCTGCTGCGCTTCAACGCCGCGCTCGCCAGCCTGTCGCCGGAAAATTTCGTCCGGCGCCTGCTGGTCGGGCGTCTGCATGCGCGCGAAGTCTGGGTCGGCCCGGATTTCCGCTTCGGCCGCGCCCGCGCCGGCAACCTCGCGCTGCTGCAACAGATGGGCGCAGGGCTTGGTTTCGCAGCGGAAACCATCGCCCCGGTCGAACTGGGCGGCATGCCGGTCTCCAGCACCCGCATCCGCGCTGCGCTGCAGAGTGGCGATTTCGCCAGCGCCGCGCGCCTGCTCGGCCAGCCCTATTCCATCGCCGGACGGGTGGTGCGCGGCAAGCAACTGGGCCGCACGCTGGGCTATCCCACCGCCAACCTGCGCTTCGGCGGCAAGACGCCGGCGCTGCGCGGCATCTACGCCACCCGCGTGCATGGCGTCGCCGACACGCCTTGGCCGTCGGTGTCCAGCTTCGGCACCCGTCCCACCGTGGACGGCAAGGAGCCGCTGCTGGAAGCGCATCTGTTCGACTTCGACGGCGACCTCTACGGCCGCCATATCGAAATCGAATTCGTCGCCCGCCTGCGCGACGAGGAAAAATTCCCCGACCTGCCGACCCTGGTCGTGCAGATGGACCGCGATGCCGAACAGGCGCGACGCCTGTTGGGGTCGCCGCAATCGATACCGACGACCGAACGAGCCCCCGCGTGAGCGACCAAGACAAGCAACAAGACAGCAAGCTGGACAGCAAGTTGGACAACCAGCGTTACAAATCCACCATCCACCTGCCCGCGACGGAGTTCCCGATGCGCGGCGACCTGCCCAAGCGCGAGCCGGACACCCTGGCGCGCTGGGAGGCCGACGGCCTGTACGCGCGCATCCGCGCGAAGGCCAAGGGCCGGCCGACCTTCGTGCTGCACGACGGTCCGCCATACGCCAACGGCTCGATCCATCTCGGCCACGCGGTCAACAAGATCCTCAAGGACATCATCGTCAAGTCGAAGACGATGGCCGGCTTCGACGCGCCGTACGTGCCGGGCTGGGACTGTCACGGCCTGCCGATCGAACTGGCGGTCGAGAAGAAACACGGCAAGGTCGGGGTGAAGCTCGACGCCGCGCAGTTCCGCGCCAAGTGCCGCGAATTCGCCAACGAGCAGATCGATATCCAGCGTCGCGACTTCAAGCGCCTGGGCGTGCTCGGCGACTGGGAAAACCCCTACCGCACGCTCGATTTCAGCTTCGAAGCCAACGAAATGCGCGCGCTGGCGAAAGTGATCGAGAACGGTCACCTGCTGCGCGGCGTGAAGCCGGTGTACTGGTGCTTCGACTGCGGCTCGGCGCTGGCCGAAGCGGAGATCGAATACGAGAACAAAGACTCGCCGGCCGTGGACGTGGCCTATGCCGCGCGCGATGCGCATGCGCTGGCGGCGAAGTTCGGCGTCGACATCGACGGCGACACCTCGGTCGCGGTGCCGATCTGGACCACCACGCCGTGGACGCTGCCGGCCTCGCTGGCGGTGTCGCTCGGCCCGGATCTGGACTACGTGCTGGTCGAAGGCCCGGTGCGCAACGGCCAACGCCAGCTGCTGGTGCTGGCCGAGGCCCTCTGGACGAAGTGCCTGCGTCGTTACGGTATCGCCGACCTGATCGACGTGCAGGGACTGCCCGGGTACGCGCTGCTCGGCCGCGCGAAGGGCGCTGAACTCGAAGGCATCGTCCTCGCGCATCCCTTCTACGCCGAACGCGACATCCCGCTGATCCTCGGCGACCACGTGTCCGCCGAGGACGGCACCGGCGCCGTGCACACTGCGCCTGGTCACGGTCAGGAAGACTTCGCGGTCGGCCTGAAATACGGGCTGGTCGAGCGCTACACCGCGGCGCAGTTGAACCCGGTCGACGGTCGCGGCGTGTATCTGCCGTCGACGCAGCCGCTGGGCGACATCGTGCTGGCCGGCCTGCATATCTGGAAGGCCAACGAGGTCATCGTCGAGGCGCTGCGCGGCATCGGCGCGCTGCTCGCGCATCACGACATCAACCACAGCTATCCGCACTGCTGGCGCCACCACAAACCGGTGGCGTTCCGCGCCACGCCGCAGTGGTTCATCTCGATGACCCAGGCGAATCTGTGCGCCGACGCGCTGGACGCGATCAAACAGGTCGAATGGTTCCCCGGCTGGGGCGAAGCGCGCATCGCCGGCATGATCGAAGGCCGCCCGGACTGGACGATCTCGCGCCAGCGCACCTGGGGCGTGCCGATCGCGCTGTTCGTGCATCGCGAAACCGGCGAACCGCATCCCAATTCGCCGTCGCTGATGCGCCAGGTCGCCGAGCGCGTCGAGCGCGAGGGCGTCGATGCGTGGTACGCGCTCGATGCCGCCGATCTCCTCGGCGAACTCGCGGGCGACTACGACAAGGTCACCGACATTCTCGACGTATGGTTCGACTCCGGCGTCACCCACGACTGCGTGCTCGCACAGCGGCCGGAAGATGGTCTGCGCAAGCCGGCCGACCTGTATCTGGAAGGCTCGGACCAGCACCGCGGCTGGTTCCAGAGTGCGCTGCTGACCGGTGTGGCGATCGACAAGGCCGCGCCGTACCGGCAGTGCCTCACCCACGGATTCACGGTCGATCAACACGGCCGCAAGATGTCGAAGTCGCTGGGCAACGGTATCGATCCGCAGGACATCATGAAGACCCTGGGCGCCGACATCCTGCGCCTGTGGATCGCGTCCGCCGACTACACCAACGAGATGACGCTGTCGCAGGAGATCCTCAAGCGCAACGCCGACGTGTATCGCCGCCTGCGCAACACCGCGCGCTTCCTGCTGGGCAACCTGCACGGCTTCGATCCGGCCGTGCATCTGCTCGCGCACGAGGACATGCTGGCGCTCGACCGCTGGATCGTGCATCGCGCCGACGCGCTGCAGCACCAGATCGCCAACGCCTACATCCGCTACAACTTCGCCGAGATCGTGCAGGCGCTCATCAACTTCTGCAGCGTCGATCTGGGCTCGCTGTATCTCGACGTGACCAAGGACCGCCTGTACACCATGCGCGAGGACTCGCGCGGCCGCCGCAGCGCGCAGAGCGCGATGTACCGGATCAGCGAAGCCTTCGTGCGCTGGGTCGCGCCGATCCTCAGCTTCACCGCCGACGAAATGTGGCAGCACCTGCCGGGCGAGCGTGAAGAGAATGTGCTGTTCGCGACGTGGTACGAAGGCTTGGCGCCGTTGCCGAAGAATGTCTTACCGGATGGCCTCACACTCGACAGCGAACGCTTCGATCGCCTGCTCGCGCTGCGCGAACAGGTCGCGAAGACGCTGGAGCCGATGCGCGCCAGCGGCGAGATCGGCGCTGCGCTCGATGCCGAAATCACCGTTCAGTGCGATGCAGAGACATTTGCGTGGCTGTCGCCGCTCGCCGATGAGTTGCGGTTCTATTTCATCAGCGGCGACGTAACGGTGGTGCAGGGCAGCGATGCGGTCTCCGCTGTCGTCAGCACCAAGCCGAAGTGCATCCGCTGCTGGCACCACCGCGCTGATGTCGGCGCGCATGCCGATCACCCCGAGATCTGCGGCCGCTGCGTGAGCAACGTCGACGGCCCGGGCGAAGACCGGAAGTGGTTCTGATGATTTCTGTGGGAGTGGCGGAAGCCGCGAATGACAGGCCGATGAGTCCACCATCGCGGCTTCCGCCGCTCCCACAACACAACAACAGACATTTCGCATTGATATGACCCAAGCCCCCAAACCCAACGCCCTCATCTGGCTGCTGCTCTCAGCGGTCGTGATCGGTATCGATCAGTGGTCCAAGCAGTGGGTGCTGACCAGCCTTCCCGAATTCCAGCCGGTGACAGTGATCGAGGGCTACTGGAACTGGTACCGCACTTACAACCGCGGCGCCGCGTTCAGCTTCCTCGCCGATGCCGGCGGCTGGCAGAAATACCTCTTCGCCGCGCTCGCGCTGGGTATCAGCGGCGTGCTGGCCTACTGGCTCTCGCGCACCGCGCGCGGCCACTGGCGCGAGGCGCTGCCGTTCTCGCTGGTGATCGGCGGGGCGCTGGGCAACCTGATCGACCGCCTGCTGCACGGCCACGTCGTCGATTTCATCCAGTGGCACTGGAAAGACGTTTATTACTACCCGTCGTTCAACATCGCCGATTCGGCCATCGTCGGCGGCGCCATCGCCCTGGTGGTGTTCGGGGTGTTCAGCGGTCGCGGCAAGACGCCGTCGGAAGGGGGATAATCCCCGGCATGGAAATCATCCTCGCCAATCCCCGTGGCTTCTGCGCTGGCGTCGACCGCGCCATCGAGATCGTCAAACGCGCCATCGAAACCCTCGGCGCGCCCATCTACGTCCGCCACGAGGTGGTCCACAACCGCTTCGTGGTCGAAGACCTGCGTCAGCGCGGCGCGGTGTTCGTGGAGGAACTGGACGAAGTGCCGGACAACGCCACCGTCATCTTCAGCGCCCACGGCGTTTCGCAGGCGGTGCGTGCCGAAGCCACCCGCCGCGGCCTGAAGGTGTTCGACGCCACCTGCCCGCTGGTGACCAAGGTGCATCTGGAAGTGGCCCGCCACTGCCGCGCCGGTCGCGACGTTGTGCTGATCGGCCACGCCGGGCACCCCGAGGTCGAAGGCACGATGGGCCAGTGGCTGGCCGAAACCGGCAGCGGGCGCATCTATCTGGTCGAGGACATCGACGACGTATCGCGGCTTGAAGTCGCCCAGCCCGCCAATCTGGCCTACACCACCCAGACCACGCTGTCGGTGGACGACACCCGCGGCATCATCCAGGCCCTGCGCGACCGTTACCCCGAGATGCTGGGGCCGCGCAACGACGACATCTGCTACGCCACCCAGAACCGCCAGGACGCCGTGCGCGAGCTGTCCGAGCAATGCGACCTGCTGCTGGTGGTGGGTTCGCCGAACAGCTCCAACTCCAACCGCCTGCGCGAACTCGCCGAGCGGGAAGGGGTGGAGGCCTACCTGATCGACGGCGCCGAAGAGATCGACCCGCGCTGGGTCGAAGGTCGCCGCCACATCGGCGTCACCGCCGGCGCCTCCGCCCCCGACGTGCTGGTGCAGGGCGTGATCGCCCGCCTGCGCGAACTGGGCGCAGGCGACCTGCGCGAACTGGACGGCAAGCCCGAGGACATGATCTTCGCGCTGCCCAAGGAACTGCGGCTGCAACTGGTCGATTGACGGATCGATTGACCGCCACCCCCGCGAAACCTAGAATTCACCTCCCGCCCCGGACCGCTGGCCCGGGACGCAAGCTTCAAACGCCGGAATAGCTCAGTTGGTAGAGCGGCGCATTCGTAATGCGTAGGTCGGAGGTTCGACTCCTCTTTCCGGCACCAGACAAGAAAAAAGCCCGCATCTTGCGGGCTTTTTTTGTTTCGGGCGCGGCGATCAGGCTGCAGCGGGAGCGTCGCCGTCGATCATGCGCAATTCTTTAGGAAGCGCGAAGGTGATGTTTTCGGGCTCGCCATCCAGCTCATTCACATCGCCCGCGCCCCACGACTGCAGGCGCGCAATCACGTCGCGCACCAGTTTGTCCGGTGCCGATGCGCCGGCGGTGAGACCGATCCGGTTGACGCCCTGGAGCCAGCTGCGCTCGATGTGTTCGGCACCATCAATCAGGTACGAACGCACACCTTGCTTCTCGGCCAGCTCGCGCAGGCGATTAGAGTTTGAGCTGTTGACGGACCCCACGACCAGCATCAGGTCGACCGCATCGGCTAGACGGCGCACAGCGTCCTGACGATTCTGCGTGGCGTAGCAGATGTCGTCTTTGCGCGGCCCTTCGATATCGGGGAAGCGCTCGCGCAGTGCGGCATGGCATGGTTGGCAGGAGCATTCTGATCGTCGACGAC